>NZ_FNJP01000006.1:0-307817 GCF_900104165.1 Phyllobacterium sp. YR620 | reverse complement strand
CGTCGATATCGACGGCTCCTCGATCCGCAAGGGTGCAGTTGATGCCGTGCTCGCCTATGTCGACCAGTCGACCGTAGCTTCAGTTGCAGCTGTCGGCGGCAATGTGGCGACGATCGTGCCGCGACTTGGCGCCGACGTCGTCCGCGATCTGCAGTCTATCGCCGACCGTATCGCCAAAGCCGGCGGGACCCCGCTTGCCGTCGCGCGCGACGGCAGGCTGCTCGGCATCGTTCACCTCAAGGATATCGTCAAGGGCGGCATCCGCGAGCGTTTTGCCGAATTGCGGCGCATGGGCATCCGTACTGTGATGATCACCGGCGACAACCCGTTGACCGCTGCTGCCATCGCTGCTGAAGCCGGCGTCGATGATTTCCTCGCGCAGGCAACCCCGGAGAACAAGCTGACCCTCATCCGTGATGAACAGGCGAAGGGCAAGCTCGTTGCCATGTGCGGCGACGGTACCAACGACGCTCCGGCTCTCGCGCAGGCGGATGTCGGCGTGGCAATGAACACTGGCACAGTCGCAGCCCGCGAGGCCGGCAACATGGTCGATCTCGACAGCGATCCGACCAAGCTCATCGAGATCGTCGGCATCGGCAAGCAGTTGCTGATGACCCGCGGCGCGCTGACGACGTTTTCGATCGCCAACGACATAGCCAAGTACTTCGCCATTATTCCGGCGATGTTCCTTGCCTTCTATCCGCAACTCGGCGCGCTCAATATCATGGGCCTGCAGACGCCGCAGAGTGCGATCCTTTCGGCGATCATCTTCAATGCGCTGATCATCGTCGCGCTCATCCCGCTGTCGCTGAAGGGCGTCAAATACCGGGCGGTCGGCGCCGCCTCGCTCTTGCGGCGCAATCTTCTCATCTACGGCCTTGGCGGCGTGATCGTTCCCTTCGTTGGCATCAAGGCCATCGACGTGATCATAACCAGCCTCGGCCTCGCATAAGGATCATTCCAATGTTGAAACAACTCAAACCCGCGCTGGTCATGATCGTGGCGCTGACCGTCATCACCGGCCTCATCTACCCGCTCGGCATGACAGGTCTCGCCCAAGCGATCTTCCCGCGTCAGGCCAATGGAAGCCTGATCGAAAAGGGTGGCACTGTCGTCGGCTCCGAATTGATCGGTCAGGCCTTTACGGGCGAACAATACTTCCACGGCAGGCCGTCGGCGGCCGGCGACGGCTATAACGCTGCCGCTTCCAGCGGCTCCAACCTCGGCCCGACCAATCCGAAGCTGATCGAGCGGATCAAGGCCGATGCTGCAGCGCTCAAGGAAACCAATCCTGATGCGGCAGTACCGATGGATCTGGTGACGACCTCCGGCAGCGGGCTCGACCCTCACATCTCGCCGGAAGCCGCCTATTTCCAGGTGCCGCGTGTCGCCAAGGCACGGGGAATGGACGAGGCGAGCCTGCGCCAGCTGGTGGACCGGCAAGTCGAGGGTCGCGAACTCGGCTTTATGGGGGAACCGGTGGTGAATGTGCTGGCCCTCAACCTCGCGCTCGATGCGGTAAAGGCGCCATAATTGTGATCGTGCCGGAGACTGGCAAATGCTGGTCTCCGGTGCTGCCTCAGCGTTCTCCTCGGTCGCGAGATTGATTTCGGAGAGTTTAAGAAATGCATGACCTTACCTTGATCCTGGCGATTGTGGTGGTCGCCTTCCTGGCCTACCAGGCCGAGGTCGATGATCGGCCACCCGCCGACCAGGAACCCCCGAAACGGGCACGCACAGCCAACTGGAAATTGCGGGTCGGCGCGATTGCCATCGTTGCCCTGCTGTTCGCCGCGATGTTCCTGACCTGAATTCGGCTTCGGCGGTGACGGATGTTCAGAACCACACCTCCGCGACCGTGCGCCCGTCGCGTTCCAGATCCTCGAAACTATGGTGACGCGGGTCAAGTTGCCACCCAATGCGTGTCTGTCATCCCTACTCAAAGATTGCTTGCAATCCATTCAGCCGCGATCTCGCGAATTGGCATACGCTTGGCTCGTTTCGGGACGAGCACATTGTACCGTCCTTCGGGTGTGACAACGAGATCGCCCAGGCGAACGAGCGATCCGTCTTGCAGAAAACCATTCACGAGGACGTTCCATCCAAGCATGATTCCCTGTCCGGCCCGCGCGGCCTGCAAAGCGTCCGCGTAATGATTGAATCGCAGGCTCGGTTTTGGAACATGCGCCTTGATACCAGCGCGTGAGAACCAGTCGCCCCACGAATACCAGGTTCTTTCGGAGACATCGTTTGCAATGAGGTCGGCGTTCGAATCGTAGAAGTGCGCGGGATTTTCGAGGCGCATTGCATATTCAGGCGAGCAGACAGGAAAAATCGTATCGGGCCTCGAAGCAATCACTTCCGCATCTTCGAATGGCGGAATTCCAAAGCGGATAGCCACATCGACTTCGCCGGATTCAAGTTGAATACGGGCATCCTGCGAAACCACGCGCATCTGTACCGAGGGAAACCGCTGTCGAAATTCACTCAGCCGGGGCAGAAGCCAGAGTGTGGAGAAAGCAAGTGTGGCGCCGATCGTGACTGTCTCGGTGCGATTGCTTGATCTTATAAGGTCGACGCTTTCGCTGATCGCCGAAAAGCTGTTGGCGAGCGACGAAGCCAGCATGAGGCAATTGGATGTCGGCTCTATGGATCTGTGCTTTCGCACGAACAGCTTGGTTCCAAGGTCCGTTTCGAGCGAGCTTATTTGCCTGCTAACCGCAGACTGCGTCACGCCGAGTTCAGCCGCTGCGAGCGTGATACTT
The DNA here is from genome assembly GCF_900104165.1 of Phyllobacterium sp. YR620. NCBI lineage: Bacteria > Pseudomonadati > Pseudomonadota > Alphaproteobacteria > Hyphomicrobiales > Phyllobacteriaceae > Phyllobacterium > Phyllobacterium sp. YR620. The sequence goes on along the minus strand of NZ_FNJP01000006.1, from coordinate 305,052 downwards.
TTATGCCGGGACGCCGCCTCAAGGGCGACCAATGCATTCAAAGAAGGAACGTTCTTTCGAAAGCCAGCCAAAGGGCACCTGTTGAAACGACACGCCAATCATCAGCCAGTGTCGGATTTGCATGATATTTTCTCAAGCGAATTATGAATATTTCTGCCGTTGAAGGTTGTGTTGATCAAGAGGATTATTTTCAAAACCAGGAGAGATCGACCATGCTTCAGACGCGCACTGAAATTTCGACGCTGCTGGACAGCCGTCGCGCGGGATATTCGCTGCCCGCCGAGTTCTATGCCCGTCAGGATATTTTTGAAGCCGACATGGACGTCTTTTTCCGTCGCCATTGGATCTGTGTTGGGCTCGAGTGCGACGTGCCTGAACCGGGCGACGCTCAAGTCATCGATATCGGACAGTCCAGCGTCATTCTTTTGCGCGATGACGACAACGAGATTCAGGTCGTGCACAATGTCTGCAGGCACAGGGGCTCCCGCCTTCTCGACGCGGGATCGACCGTGATTTCAAAACTCGTCTGTCCCTATCACCAGTGGACTTATGAACTCACGGGTGAACTCATTCATGCCCCGCACATGGGTTCCGATTTTGACCGCTCATGTCACAACCTCAAGCCCGTAAATTTCAAATCAATCGGCGGCCTGATTTATGTTTGTCTATCCGACAACCCGCCCGCCGATGTGCAGCGCCTTGCCGACACAATGGAAGAAAGACTGGCGCTCTACGACATCGGCAATGCCAAGGTGGCATACCAGTCAGAGGTCATCGAACGCGGCAACTGGAAATTGACGATCGAAAACAATCGCGAGTGCTACCATTGCTCGGCCAATCATCCTGAGCTTTGCGTCTCCTTCATCGACCTCGATTTCGGATTTGACCCTGCAAGTTTGAGCGAGGAGGAGCGGGCCGAAGCTGAAGAACATCAGGCGCTTTATGAGGAGCGCACCCGTATCTGGGAGGAAGAGGGGCACAAATCGGCGGTCGTTGAAGGTGTTATCAATTGCACCACGAATTTCCGAACGCAGCGCCTGATCATTGCCGGCGCCGGAGAATCCCAGACACCTGATGCAACTGCGGCTTCAAATAAACTTCTCGGGTCCATGACACGGAAGGATCTGGGGGATACGCATCTATGGGGTCACAATTGCTGGCATCATTTCATGGGCGACCATGCGGTGATCTCGATGATAATTCCGTTGAGCCCCGATACCACGATGGTCAGAACAAAGTGGATCGTTCACAAGGATGCCGTCGAAGGCGTGGATTACGATATCGAGAAGCTGACCAGCGTGTGGGTCGCGACAACTGAACAGGATGCGGAACTGGTTGCCCGGGCGCATTCCGGTGTTCTCGATCCGGCCTACGAACCTGGCCCTTACTCCAGGTTCACCGAACAGCAGCTCGATAACTTTGCCACCTGGTATGTCGATCAGATGCGTGAGAACGGATACTGAATATGCTGTCTCCACTATCGTGCAGCCAGGACGGCCTTTACTGGGATCCAGCGCTCAACCAAAGGATGACCTGCGCTGATGTCCGCGACGAAACCCATGATGTAAAAACGTTCACCTTTGTGTGCAGCGAGAGGCGTTACTTCAATTTCAGCGCCGGACAGTATTTCAGCTTCGAAGTCGAAACCGGCGGGATCGTTGAACGTCGTTGCTACAGCATATCGTCCTCGCCGTTGCGGCCGAGATCGATTTCAATCACGGTGAAGCGCGTCGAAGGCGGCCTTGTCTCGAATTGGCTGCACGACAATCTTGCTCCGGGAATGGAAATTCAGGCGCAAGGTCCGGTGGGCAACTTTAGGGTGCCGACTGAGTCGGAAGGCAAGTATCTGTTCCTGTCAGGCGGCTCCGGCATCACGCCATTGATGTCAATTGTGCGGGCCTATGACGACGCGCATGTGTTTCCCGACATCGTTTTTCTGCACGCGGGAAGAACGCCGCAGGATTTCATCTTCCACGACGAGCTCGAATTCCGCGCCGGGACGATGCGGAATTTTCGATTGATCCTTCTGCCGGAGAGGATGGGTAGCAAGCCCGGATTTGTAGGTGCCGTTGGCAGACTGTCGAAAGAATATCTCGGTTCCGCCGTGCCGGATCTTGCGGAGCGCTTCACCATGTGCTGCGGACCCGCGCCATTCATGGCGACCGTCCGCGGAATATTGGGTGAACTTGGCGCAGATCCGACGCGGTACCTCGAGGAAAGCTTCGATCCTGTGTCCGATGACATTGCAGTCGCTGCGGAAAGCGTTGGCGAGGCTATCGTCCCGAAATTCAAGGTGACATTTGCGCGGCAGGCAAAGGCAATCGAGGTTTCTGCAAGCCAATCGATATTGTCCGCGGCAAAGAAATCCGGCATCCGCCTCCCTTCTTCCTGCGCAAGCGGAATTTGTGGAACGTGCAAGTCCAAGCTGGTCAGCGGCAAGGTCGACATGCAACATGGCGGCGGGATCCGTCAGCGCGAAATTGACGCCGGCATGTTCTTGCCATGCTGTTCAAAGCCGCTGACCGACCTTGTCGTGGACCGCTAGCTGCGGCTTGCTGCGCTTGAAGAGGGGTAGTGCAATGAAGGGCCGCAACGAAGCTCTCCAGTCGTTCGTCGATGCCGCGTTCACAGCTTTCAATGAGTTTTCGCAAGGGCCGGAGTCGCGCCAATCGATCCAGAAGTTATTCTCAGCACTTGATACACCCGGGACGCCGGCGTCGCGCGCGGGAAGCAGGTTGCCCGCATGCTCCAATCTGGACAGCGCACTTGGCGTCGATGTCGGGCACGCGTCCCTGGCCCGACTTGTCGATCGGTTCAGGCAGATCGAGCCGTCTGTCGAATGGCGTCGCCGTTCCAGCAACAAGACTGCGAGCGACAATTTTGTCGATGGCCATGCAAATGCGATGATTCTTGGTCCTGGCGGGCTCGAACAACGCACCGATATCTGGCTCGGCGCTACCTTGTTGGCGCCGAATGTGCGCTACCCGGACCATGACCATTCGCCCGAGGAGGTTTATCTCGTACTTTCGGAGGGTGAGTTCAGGCAGGGCGAGGGTGAGTGGTTTTCGCCCGGAATTGGCGGCTCGTTCTACAATGTGCCGAACATCAAGCACGCCATGCGGTCCCTCGACAAACCTCTCTTTGCATTCTGGGCCCTGTGCACGGACAAAGCAGCTTAATAGTCATCTGCGTCGGGCAGCAAACAAAGTGCGGTGAGCCTTGGCGCACCGCACTTCTGTAGATGTTAGAGGGAAGCTTCGATTTTCTTGGCGGCCTCCGGCGAGACCCATTTGGTCCACATGTCCTTGTTTTCCTTCAGGAAGTGCTTGGCGCCATCTTCGCCAGTCGCCTGATTGTCGGTCATCCAGGCCATGAGCTTGTTGACCGTCTCGTTGCTCCAGGAGCGCTTCTTGAGATAATCCAATACTGCCGGATCAACCTTTTCCGAGAAGGGCTTGGCCAGCAGGGTAACAATCTTGTCAATCGGCCATGCATTCGGCTTGGGGTCCGGGCAATCTGCGACCGTGTTGCAGCGCTTCCACTCCGCCGGGTCCGCCGGAGCGCCTGGCTCGAGCTTCACCATTGGGTATTTGCCGAGCAAAGCGGTCGGCGCCCAGTAATAACCTACCCAACCCTGCTTGCGCTCATAGGCCTTGGCGATGGCGCCATCGAGACCAGCTGCCGAGCCAGTATCAACGAGCCTGAAGCCCGCTTTCTCGGCGTCAAATGCCTTATAGAGCTGCGTTGTAACGAGTGTGCCGCCCCAACCGGACGGTCCGTTGAAGATTGCCCCCTTTGAAGCGTCCTCGGGATCGGGGAACAGTTCCGGATGCTTCAGCATGTCCGGTATCGTCTTGATATCCGGGTGGGCTTCGGCAAGGTATTTCGGAATCCACCAACCCTGATTGCCGCCATCGGGAAGCGGCGAACCGACGGCTACGATCTTGCCCTCGTCCGTTCCTTTCTTGACGATTTCAGGCAGCAGATCGACCCATGCTTCGGGGGCGATATCCGGCTGACCTTTTTCCGCCATGGACGTGATTGTCGGCACTGTATCACCGATGGTGATATCGGCCTGGCAACCGTAGCCTTCGTTAAGGATGATCTTGTCGAGATTTGAAAGCACTTCGGCACTCTGCCAATTCATGCTTGCGATTGTTATGCTGCCGCATTCGGCTGCGTTGGCAAAGGAGGCTCCACCCAGCAGGCCAAAAACCAGGCATGTTGATGCAAGTAGTTTTTTCATTGTCGTTCCCTTTGTGTGCGGACTTCAATTCTGAGCGGGTTGCCGCGAACGCCCGCCCGGCGACTGTCAGGGATTATCTCCCATCCTCACCGATAGCCTGATGCAGTCCAACTTGGCGGGGCGCGCATGTTTGGGATCGATCAATCGTTCGCGCCAATCCTGCCAATCCAATTATCTGCCCGCTTCGCCAGAGTGTCATGCGGGTTTATGGCCATGCCTTGCGAAAAAGCGGTCAAGCTCCCTCTGCTGCGGCTCCTGGCCGGTATAAATTGCGATGTACTCGGGAATGCGCTTCATGCGGGTTCCGAGATCTTCTTCGGACTGCATCGAGATGTATCCGATCTGAACCAGGTACGTCGTTCGAGCGCGCACGTCGGCGGTTATTTCCGAATGGCCGAAACGAACGAACATTTGCTTCAGGGCCTCGAGGCGCGTCTGGTCGGCCAATTGCACCTCCGCCAGGATTTCCGGCGATTGCAATGCCCAACTGCGGACGGCGAACTCGAATTTCGCATCGAACAGGTCGAAATTGATCCAGCAGTCGAAGACGTTCAACATCGCTTCAACCAGCGACTCGGCATAGGCCTCGGACTGCTTGACCATATTGCCGGTATTTTTCTCGCGCCACTTTGCGACAAGCGCGGCAAGCAATTCCTCGCGGTCCTTGAAGAACCAGTAGAAACTGGTGCGCGAAAGGCCGAGCTTCTTGGCCAGTGGCAATATCTTCACGGAGTCGATGCCGGACTCGAGAAGTGAGGCATAGGCTGCGTCGAGCCATCCTTCCTGGGATCCTCGCCAACCGCTGTCGTTTACTGACTGCTCCATGAATTGAATCCTAGCAAAATGACAATTGTCATACAACCAAAATGTACAGCTATGTCGTAAAAATGGACGATGATGTTTCGAATATTGACACATATGTACATTGGGCATAGCGTCTGCGTTGATACATCCAGTTTGGAGACGGCTCATGTCGGACGATCCTCTTCTTCAGCCTTATCAGCTCAAGCATCTGACGCTGCGCAACCGCATCATCGTGACCTCGCACGAGCCGGCCTATCCGGAAGACGGCATGCCCAAGGAGCGGTATCTCGCCTATACGGTTGAGAGAGCAAAAGGGGGTATCGCACTTACCATGACGGCAGGCTCAGCAGCGGTGTCGCGGGACAGTCCTCCGGTGTTCAACAATCTCCTCGCCTACAAGGATGAAATCGTTCCCTGGATCAGGCGCATGAGCGACGCCGTGCATGAAGAGGGCGCAGCGATCATGATCCAGCTGACCCATCTCGGGCGCCGGACGCGCTGGGACAAGGGCGATTGGCTGCCCGTGGTCGCGCCATCGCATCACCGTGAAGCGGCTCACCGCGCCTTTCCGAAGAAATTGGAGGATTGGGACATTGAGCGCATCATAAAGGACTTTGCCGACGCCGCTGAACGCATGAAGGCCGGCGGAATGGATGGGGTGGAACTGGAGGCTTATGGCCATCTCATCGACCAGTTCACTTCGCCGCTCACAAATGAGCTGGATGGTCCCTATGGGGGTTCGCTGGACAATCGGCTCCGCTTTTGTTTCGACGTGTTCAAGGCAATGCGCGAACGGGTTGGTGACGAGTTTATCCTTGGCGTGCGCTACACTGCAGATGAGAGTCTTCCTGGCGGAACAGGAAAGGCCGAGGGCCTCGAAATCTCCAAGCGGCTTAAGGAAAGTGGCCTTGTCGACTATCTGAACGTCATTCGCGGTCATATCGATACGGACGCCGGCCTGACGGACGTAATCCCTATTCAGGGCATGGCAAACGCGCCGCATCTCGATTTCGCAGGCGAGATTCGCGCTGCCACGAATTTTCCGGTGTTTCACGCGGCGAAGATTCCGGACGTCGCGACCGCCCGTTACGCGATCGCGGCGGGCAAGGTCGACATGGTCGGCATGACGCGAGCTCATATGACCGATCCACATATCGTGCGAAAGATCATCGAGAAGCGCGAGGACGACATTCGCCCTTGTGTGGGCGCCAACTATTGTCTCGACCGCATCTACCAAGGCGGAATGGCGTTCTGCATCCACAACGCCGCGACGGGGCGTGAGGAGACCATGCCGCATATCGTCAAGCGAGCGGACGTCCGCAAAAAGGTCGTTATTGTCGGAGCGGGTCCTGCTGGTCTTGAAGCTGCGCGCGTGGCCGGCGAGCGTGGCCATGAGGTTGTCGTGCTCGAGGCTGCCGACGATCCGGGCGGCCAGGTCCGGCTGACCGCGCAAAGCGAGCGCCGCCGCGAAATGATCAGCATCATCGATTGGCGAATGAGCCAGTGTGAAAAGCTTGGAGTGATTTTCCGCTTCAACACTTGGGCGGAGGCCGAGACGATAGCGGCCGAAAAACCGGATGTGGTGATCATCGCAACCGGTGGCGTGCCACATACGGAGGTTCTTTCCAGCGGCAATGAACTGGTCGTTTCCGCCTGGGATATCATCGCTGGCGATGCAAAGCCCGGCTCGAACGTGTTAATCTTTGACGATGCCGGCGACCATACCGGTCTCCAGGCCGCTGAGTTCCTGGCCAAGGCAGGTGCGAGAGTAGAAGTCATGACCCCGGACCGCTCCTTTGCGCCGGAAGTCATGGCGATGAACCTCGTGCCTTATATGCGATGGCTTCAGAAGCTCGACGTGACGTTCACCGTGACGTATCGGCTGGAACGGGCCGAGAAGGGCGGCAACCAGATCATCGCTCATATCGGTAGCGACTACGGCGGTGTCGCCAAGCAACGCACCGTTGATCAGATCGTCATAAATCACGGGACAATTCCGCTTGACGAGCTTTATTTTGAGTTGAAGCCTGCCTCGAGCAATCTGGGGGAGGTCTCGCACGACCAGCTTCTCGCTGGCGAACCGCAGAGCGTCATGCGCAATCCGCAGGGCAATTTCCAATTGTTTCGCATCGGTGATGCTGTAGCAGCGCGAAATACCCACGCCGCGATCTACGACGCTTTGCGTATCGCAAAGGATATCTGAGCTTGTGTTCGGCCAGACGCGCGCCTTGATCCAGGGGCGACGGTCTCTATCAGCATGCCATTCGGCGAGGTGATAGCGTGCCGGCTACAGGATATTGGCCTTCACTCGGAATGAACTTCACATTTGCGCCCGGTCGGCCCAGAATGTCGGTACTTTGAAATAAGAAGGTACCGAAAGCCGACACGAAAAGCGCAAGAGGAGGACCCTATGGGTGAGGATCACGTCTACAAGAAGATCGAACTCGTTGGCAGTTCAACCGATTCTGTCGATTCAGCGATCAAGAACGCCATCGCGCGTACATCCAAGAGCGCGAGGCAACTCGACTGGTTTGAAGTCGACCAGATCCGTGGCCACATTCAGGATGGCGAGGTGGCCCGCTTTCAGGTCGTCCTCAAAGCAGGCTTCCGATTGGACTGAAGTGCGGCATTGAGCGAGCGCGGAATGTCACCATCATTTCGCGCAGCCAGGGCGCATTTTCAGCGTCGCTGAGCCGGGCGCTCAGTTGTCGAAGTGCGGCAATTGGCATTGGCTTAAAGGGGTTGATGTTCTTTAAAGAAGGAGACACCCATGGCTCAAGACCAGTCCCCGAGCGGCCCCGACCTGACGCAGGGTGTTCCCGTCATTGCCCTCGATGGAGGAAAGCTTCTCGGGCATGTCGGGGAAAAGGACATTCTCGTGGTGCGAACCGGGGATGAAATATTCGCCATTGATGCACAATGCAGCCACTATCATGGTCCGCTCGTCGATGGGCTGGTAGACGGAAGTACCGTTCGCTGCCCGTGGCACCATGCCTGTTTTGACCTGCGCAGCGGGGAAGCCGTCCGGGCGCCTGCTTTAAGCCCATTGTCGTGCTGGAAAGTTGAGCAACGAGACGGCAAGCTCTTTGTTCACAGCAAACTGGAAAAGCAAGAAAAGCCCGCAGGACAGGACGTGCCTGCGAGAGTTGTCATCATTGGTGGTGGCGCGGCGGGTTTTGCGGCCGCAGAGATGCTTCGGCGGCACAATTATCAGGGCAGCATCGTCATGCTGAGCGCTGACACTTCCGTACCGGTCGATAGACCGAATCTGTCGAAGGATTATCTCGCTGGCAGCGCGCCGGAAGACTGGTTGCCGTTGCGATCGGACAAGTACTACAGCAAGGCGGGTATCGACCTTCGTTTGCAAACGGAAGTTACTGCGATCGACGTTGCCGCAGGGCAGGTAATCACCGCCGATGGCGACAAGGTGCCGTATGATCGGCTGCTCCTGGCCACGGGGGCCGAACCGGTACGCTTGACCACACCCGGCTCCGATCAGCCCAACGTCCATATGCTGCGCACGCTCGACGACAGCCGCGCAATCATTGCAGCCACCGGGAGCGCCCGACGCGCCCTCGTTATAGGCGCCAGTTTTATCGGACTCGAGGTTGCTGCGGCGCTCCGGGCACGCGATATTGAGGTCCATGTTGTCGCCCCTTCCAAACGGCCGATGGAACGGGTACTCGGCGCGGAGATGGGCGACTTCATCCGGGCCCTTCATGAGGAGCACGGGGTTATATTCCACCTTGAAGATGCGGTCATTGCAATCGAGGGTTCAAAAGTCCGGCTGAAGAGCGGCGAACTGCATGAGATAGACCTTATCGTCGCCGGCATCGGGGTGCGACCCCGCCTTGCTCTAGCCGAACAGGCCGGCCTCGCCATCGACAACGGCGTTGTGGTCGATACTTATCTCGAGACAACTGTCCCGGGGATTTATGCGGCAGGCGACATCGCGCGCTGGCCCGATCCGCATACCGGTCAAGCCATCCGTGTTGAACATTGGGTGGTAGCGGAACGTCAGGGACAGGTTGCTGCACTCAACATGCTGGGACGGCAGCAAAAGTTCGAAGCTGTGCCTTTCTTCTGGAGCCAGCATTATGACATCCCGATCAACTATGTAGGGCACGCCGAAAGCTGGGACGAGGTTTTCATCAGTGGCGACATAAGGGCGAAGGACTGCGCAGTTCAATACAAACGCAACGGACGGGTGCTCGCCACGGTCACGATTTACCGGGACCTGGAGAGTCTGGACGCCGAAGTCCGGATGGAGCGTCAAAACGCTTGATGCGGGCCGGTATTTGCCGGTCGCATCTTGGGGAGGTTTCGATGACATCAAGTTTTAACGTGCATGACGCAGCCGGCTATGAGCAGCTTATGGGCCGCTGGAGCCAGAAGCTTGCGCTTCAATTTATTGACTTTGCGGGACTGGCCGATGGGGAAAAGATTCTCGACGTTGGCTGTGGAACCGGCAGCCTGACATTCGCGCTGGCCCGGAACCCCAATCTCAGCGAGATAGCGGCGATTGATTTTTCTGAGGTTTTTGTGGCGGAAGCGAACCGGCGCAATACGGATCCTCGCATCCATATCCAGCAGGCGGATGCTTGTGCCTTGCCCTTCAAGGATGCCGCGTTCGACCGTGCTATGGCGCTTCTCGTGCTGCACTTCGTGCCCGAAACCGCAAAGGCGGTGACCGAAATGCGCCGCGTGGTGCGTCCGGGGGGCGTCGTTGCGGCGACCGTCTGGGATCATCTCGGCGGAATGCCGGGCATGCGCATGATGATAGATACCGTGGCAGCGCTCAGCGACAGCGGACGCCAGTTGCGCAGCCGCTATTGCTTTCAGCCGATGATGCAGCCCGGCGAACTGAAGCAGACGTTCGTCGAACAGGGGCTTGTGGACGTGACCGAGACAGAGCTCATGATCCGCATGGACTACCGCGACTTCGACGACTACTGGGCGCCGATTGCCGCAGGGGAGGGACCGCTCGGCAAGTACGTCGCAGCCCTGGACAAGGCGGGCCGGGCGCGCACCGATGCCGCAGTGCGCGATGCCTACGAGGCGGGTCGGCCGGATGGCCCGCGTTCCTTTGCAAATGTTGCCTGGGCATGCCGGGGGCAGGTGGCCTGACGTGCGGAGATTCTAGGTCAGGTTTTTGCGACGTCGAAGTTCGGCTTCCGTTGGCTGATCGAACTCGAAGGAACCGGTTCTGACGTCGCCGTCGCGAATGTATTTATTGATCGTCGTCCCGGTTCCGGACGTTTTCGAACTGACGAGTTTCAGTGCATTAGGGGTGGCGCCTGACCCAAACAGCCGCTTGCCCTTGCCAAGTATGAGTGGAAATATCGAAACGTACATTTCGTCGACGAGATCATGCTTGAAGAGTGTTTGCAGGAAGTCGCTCGATCCCTGCGTCAAGAGATCCCGCCCTTCCTCGGCCTTCAGCTTTTTGACCGCGGCGACAACATCCGGACCCAGACTCTGGCTGTTCTGCCACTCAAGCTTGAAATCCGCGTTACGGGTAGCGACGAATTTGGTGATGCGATCGAAGAGTGGCCCGATGGGATCGTCAGCACCTGCATAGGGCCAATGGGCCGCGAAAATGTCGTAGGTCTTGCGCCCGAGCAGGAGATCGAAGGGCTTCGCAAACATTTCGCCCACCGCCTCGCCCATTTTCTCGTCGAAATAGGGGGCAACCCACCCGCCATATTCGAACCCGCCAACAGGGTCCTCCTCGGGCCCGCCCGGCGCCTGCATCACGCCATCGAGACTGACAAAAGCACCGACAATCACTTTTCGCATTCCGCTATCCTTCCCGGAAAATTTCCATCCGCACCAAGGACGCCGGAGTGTGGGCGATGCCGACAGCGGTCGACAAATTATATCAACGCATCATGGCGAGTGCAGCCGGGAAGAAATCCTCGCCGCCGAAATTCCCCGATTTCAGGGCGAGAAGCATGTCGCCCTGTTTGTTGCCGATCGATTTCAGGACCGGAACGCCGGGCGCAATCTCGGGGCCGATCAGAAAGGCGGGAATGGCGAGCCTGTCCACAGCCGCTCCCGATGTCTCGCCGCCGGCAATGACGAGACGGCGTACACCGCGCGCGACAAGCTCGCCAGCAATGGTCGAGGTAGCCGCCTCGATGCCATGACCCGATGCTTCGCGCCCATAGCGCGATTGCAAGCGCGCGACCGTCTCCGGCTCGGCGCTGGCTGCGATAACAATCGGACCTTCATGAATGCGATCGCCTGCCCAAGCAATTGCAGCAGCCACTTCTTCCGGCCCGGCAAGCAGGCGCTCAGGATCGAGCCGCAGCACCGGCATCGATTTCTCGGCGAATGCAAGTTGCTTGAGCGTCATCGCCGAGCAGCTGCCCGCAATGACTGCAGCAAGACCGCCAATAGCACCCGCCACTTCTGCTTGGGCATCCTTGGGCTTCGGTAACTGGCCTGAGCGCACCAAGGCGCGTGCCAGGCCTAGCCCAAGGCCGGACGCCCCGGTTGAAACACTGTTCTCCAGTGCGACTTCACCAAGAATCTCGAGATCTCGTTCGAAAACCGCATCGGCAATCGCAATAGTGACGCCCCGGCCGCGTAGTGCCATCAGCTTTTCCCGCACAGCACCCGGACCTTTTGCGACGGTTGGCAGCTCGACAAGTCCGACAGGTCCCCGCGATTGCGCTTGCATCACGCGCACGAGATTGGCGTCATGCATCGGATTGAGTGGATGGTCCTTGAGCGGGCTCTCGTTCAGCGGCTGGTCGCCGACAAAAAGATGACCGAGATAGACGGTGCGACGCGTCTCCGGAAAAGCCGGCGTGACCAAGACAGCCGTCTGCATATCCGAGCCGATGAGCGCTTCCGTAACTGGTCCGATATTGCCGGCAGCCGTTGAATCGAACGTCGAGCAGATTTTATAGAGGACATGATACGCGCCGTGCCTGCGCAACCATATATCGGCGGCCATCGCAGCTGCGATGGCTTCACTCGCCGGGATCGAGCGGATCTTCAATGCGACCACGACGGCATCGACATCAGGGAGATGGAGTGCTGGATCAGGGATTCCGACCGTCTGAACAGTCCGCAGGCCATTCTTCGTCAGCGTGTTGGCAAGGTCCGACGCTCCGGTGTAATCGTCGGCGATGCACCCCAGCACTACCGTCATGGCAGGGTCCTTGCATAGGGCTTGAACCAGCCTAGTCCATCAAGGGTGGCGCCGCGCGGGTTGTACTCGCAGCCGACGAAACCTTGATAGCCCAACCGGTCGATTTCATCGAACACCCAGGGATAATTCAATTCTTCCCGCTCCGGTTCGTGGCGCGACGGGACGCTGGCGATCTGGATATGGCCGATCATCGCCATCAACTCGCGCAGTGCAACCGTTACGTCGCCATGCATGATCTGGCGGTGGTAAATGTCAAACTGCAGTTTGAGGTTTGGAAGTTCGAGTTCCTTGATCATCGCAACCGCGTTGTTGAAATCGTTGAGGAAATAACCGGGCATATTGCGCGCATTGATGGGTTCGAGCATCAGTTCGATGCCTTTTTCCGCCAGCCGTTCAGCCGTGTAAGTGACTGACTGCCCATAGCGTGATCGCGCTTCGGGCTCGGCCGGATCGGCGATGCCCGCCATCAGATGCAGTTTTTTTGCTCCCGTCGCCGCGGCGTATTCGAGTGCGCGACCGACGCCTGAACGCAACTCGTCGAACCGTCCGGGCAGCGCAGCAATGCCGCGTTCGCCCGCGGCCCAATCGCCCGGCGGCAGGTTGAACAGCGCCTGTTGCAACCTGTTGCGCTCGAGCCGCTCGGCCAGTGCTTCCGGCGCGGCGTCGTAGGGGAAAAGATATTCGACTGCACTGAAGCCTGCATCGGCTGCCGCATCGAAGCGATCGAGGAACGGCCATTCATTGAACATCATCGTCAGGTTGGCGGCAAATACGGGCATGCGTTTGATCCTGCAATTACTTTGCCGCTGCCGGCAGGGTGGCGCCCGAGAGCTGCGCGTAAAGGCGGGCAAGGGACGAGTCGTCGTCATGGCCCATGCCGGCTCCCGAGGCGGCGAGATACATTTGCAACGCCGCCGCCGCCAACGGTACCGGATAGCGCTCCGCACGAGCCATATCCTGGATGATACCAAGATCCTTCACGAAAATCTCGATGGCGCTGAGCGGGGTATAATCGCCGGCAAGCACATGCGGGACGCGATTTTCGAACATCCATGAATTGCCGGCAGATGCCGTGATGACCTCATAGACCTTGCCAAGGTCAAGTCCCTGCTTGGCAGCGAATGTGATGGCCTCACATGCGGCCGCGATATGAACGCCGGCGAGCAACTGGTTGATAATCTTGAATGCTGCGCCGGTTCCGGCTTCCTCGCCGAGTTCGTAGACCCTTGCGGCCATGGCATCGAGGGCAGGGCGCGCGGTTGCGAAAGCCTGTTTCGAGCCGGAGGCCATTATGGTCAGCTCGCCCGACGCGGCCTTGCTTGCTCCCCCCGAGATCGGGGCGTCGAGGTAGTGAAGGCCGAGCGCTTCGACCCGCTTTGCCAAACCACGGGCAAAGGCCGGATCCATTGTCGCCGACGAGACGAAAACTGCCCCTGGCCGCATTGCCTGGCCAACGCCTTCCGGCCCGAACAGAACCGACTCGGTTTGCACCGCATTCACCACGACTGAAACGACGATGTCGGCATCCTTTACCGCCTCCGCGAGGGTGCGCGCGCCAAGCCCGCCTTCGGCAACAAAACGTTCGACGGTCGCGGATTCAACGTCGTATCCGGTGACGTCGAGGCCGGCGCGTTTCAGCGATCGCGCCATGCCAAAGCCCATCGAACCGAGACCGATCACCGCAATCTTCGATGCTGCGCTTGCATTGTCCGGCAGTGATACCATCACGATGCCTCCCTGGGCTCACGTCACGCAGGCACGGTATTGCATTTTGGCAGCGCTGCCAATCGAAATTGGTAGCGCTGCCAAAATATCTTGATTAGTGCTGGAAAGACGGGAGAATGCACCAGTGCGGCGCGCGGCAATGGAACAAGGAAGCATGGAATTCAAGCAGCAGGAAGGTGTAACCCTGGCCGAAGTCGCCAAGGCGGCCGGCGTCGGCGAGAGCACAGTGTCACGTGTCCTGCGTAATCACGGCTCCTTTACCACCAAGACCAGGGACCGTGTCCTGGCGGCGGTCCAGCACCTCGGTTATGTGCCAAACAGGATCGCCGGCACGCTGGCATCGGCAGGCTCGCGGCTCGTGGCGTTCGTTATCCCATCGCTTTCGAACATCGTCTTCACGGATGTGCTGGGCGGCGCGAGTGCTACGCTCGAAGACCATGGCTATCAGGCAGTTTTCGCGGTGACGGACTATGATCCTGAGAAGGAGGAAGCATTGGTCGCCTCAATGCTTGCCTGGCGGCCGACAGCGGTGATGCTGGCGGGCTACGAGCATGCGGACGGCACTGTCAAGATGCTGCGCGCCGCAAAATGCCGCGTCGTCGAGGTGCTGGATATAGACGGTGTCGCGCTTGATCTCGCCGTGGGTTTCTCCAATCACGCGGCCGGGCGGGAAAGCGCCAATTTCATGCTGCAGCGTGGCTATCGGCGTATCGGTTACGTCGGGCATGACCTTAACCGCGACACAAGGGCTAGCAAGCGCTTTGCGAGCTTTTGTGAGACGCTGGGCGCAGCTGGTGCTCCACTCGCCGACCGGCAGATTCATGCCGGGCCATCGTCCGTGGAAAACGGAAGAATAGGGCTGGAACAACTGCTTGCACGAACCCCCGACGTCGATGCCGTTTACTTTTCCAACGATGACATGGCGCTCGGTGGCTACTTCCATTGTCTTTCGCACGGGATAATGGTGCCCGACGACCTTGCGATCCTCGGCTATAATGGGCTCGATATTGGCCGTGCCACCCCGCAGCGGCTTTCGACCCTGCTCACCCCGCGCGTTACAATTGGCCAGGTGGCGGCGCAGTTGGTGGTTGACGACGCGCCGTCGCAGGTCATCGACCTCGGCTTTGAATTGATTGAAGGGGAAACAGCCTGATGTCCAATGCGCGTTTGCGGGAAGATATATGCCGATATGGCAGGTCGCTCTTCGAGCGAGGATTAACTCCGGGTTCCTCGGGGAACATTTCGGTTCGGCTTGATGATGGCGGCTGGCTGGTCACGCCGACCAATGCCTCGCTCGGGTTTCTTGATCCCGCCAGGCTCGCGCACCTCGACGCTGGCGGTCGACACGTTTCGGGCGATAAACCAACCAAGGAGATCCCGCTGCACAGCGCGCTCTACGAAACGCGTGGGGCCGCGCGTGCCATCGTGCACCTTCATTCAACGAACGCTGTCGCACTGTCGATGCTTCCCGAAATCGACCCGCGCGCAGCATTGCCGCCGATGACGCCCTATTGTCTCATGCGCGCCGGTCAGATTGCGCTGCTACCCTATTATCGACCGGGGGATCCGGCTGTTGCCGATGCAATACGTGGTCTTGCCGGCAAATATGCGTCGGTGCTTCTCTCAAATCATGGCCCGGTCGTTGCCGGTGATACTCTCGAGGCCGCGGTTTTCGCCACCGAGGAACTTGAGGAGGGCGCCAAGCTTTACCTCATGCTGAGGAACCTAAATCCGCGCTACCTGACCCCGGCGCAAGTAAAAGACCTCGTGCGGGAGTTCAAACTTGACTTGCCGATTGTCGACGACCACGGGCACCCGCACGATCCTGACGATTGATTTCCAGGCATGCCGCCCGGCGGTGCGGTTTGCCGCCGCCTCTAGGGATTCTCGCCCGGCAGTAAGAATCGCCCGCGCACAGACTTTCCTTCAACACTCACGGTAGCGGTTTCTCCGGGCGCGGTGCCCGCGCTCCTGGCAGCCGTACATACCTCTACGGTGATCCGATGAAAGCCGTCCCGGCCTGACGAGATTTTGGGAAGCAGGCCACCGAGCGTGGATGACTCCGCCGCCCAACCGCACTCGTCGAATATGGAGTTGCGCAGCGAGGTGCTGGCGAGATTGGTATCCATGCCGGGTGTTGTGCACGAAGATGCGAAGACAAGCACGGCGGTCATCACAACGTAGCAGGCAAATCTCATTTCGGCACTCCCGGAATCGAGTTGATGTTTTGCTAACTATCATCTTTATCCGGGAGTTGCGACCTCTGGTGGTAGCCTTGAGTGGCCAATCCCCAGCGGAAAAATCTGGTTGTTACTCTTTCGCAACTCCGGTTGAACGAATGGTTGGATAAGAGGGCGGAAAGATCGCCTCGACCGGTGGGTGGCTCCAGGTCCGTTCCGGATAGCGCGCAACCAGACGTTCAAACTGGCGTTGGGCCCGTCCATGCGCCGCTTCGAAGTCGAAGCCCGGTATGATGCCATTTTGCATGACCGTCCGCCCATCGATGACGACGGTGTCGACATCGCGGCCGCTTACCGAAGTCATGAGTCCGGCGATCGGATCCGTTATTTGACCGAGATGATCCGCCCCAAGGTTGAAGACGACAATGTCGGCCTTAGCCCCCTTGCACAAACGTCCGAGGTCGCTTCGGCCGAGCGCATCGGCGCCTCCGGTTGTCGCCGCATCGTAAAGATCGGTGGATGCTGGGCGCGCCGTATCGCCGGACATCACGCGTCCGAGCATGAGCCCGACCTGCATGTTGAGTACCATGTCGGGCGGCCAGGTGTCTGTGCCCATGCCGATACGCAATCCGGCGCGTCGCAGGTCGGAAAAATTGTCGAGCGCCACCCCATGACGAGCCATCACGATCGGACAATGAACAAGCGTCGCGCCGGACGCTGCGATGAGGTCAAGGTCCGCGCGCTCGGCGTTCGTACCATGCGGCAAGAGTACCTTCTCACCCAGGAATCCGATGCTCTGCAGCCAACGCGCCGAAGTTGTGCCAAAGCGCTCGCGCATGGTGTTGACCTCGAATTCCGACTGGCAGCAATGCAGGCGCAGGGGCACGTCGAGGTCGCGAGCGGCGGCCGCCGTCTCCCGCAAAAGGCCTTCGGTCCAGAACTCGATCCGGTCCGGCGCCAGCATCGTGCGCACGAGGCCGCCATGTCGCCCCTCATGTTCCTGGCAGAATGCAATAGCCTGCTGAAGCCCCTCGGCCCCCCGCGCTTCATCGATCTCGACGACGATACTACCGTCCTCCTCGACAACCGAATGACCGGCCCGGAAAGCAGGCCCGAGATAGACGCGCAAGCCCAATTCGCCGGCGCTGTTGGCCGCAGATGCAAATTCGTCGGTCGTCTCGTTCCAGGCGCGATAGAACAGCGAAGCGATCGGCAATGCCGTGGTGATGCCGTTGCGGATGAGTTGCGCAAAGGCATAGCGTTTCTGGAATGCCAGTTCGTCCGGATCGAGCATCTCCACCGGCCCGGCGTTAACGTAGTCGCGCGGCCAAACCCGGCCCTTCTTCCAGCCCGGCTGGTGATCGAGGCCGAGGACGCCGGTGTCGAGGTCGGAAAGCGCATCGAGGTCGATGAAGCCAGGTCCGATGAGCGCCATGCCATAATCGATGCGCCGGCTCACGGGCCCGGCATAGTGCTGGCCTACGAAGATGATCTCGTTCCCGTCATAGACGACCTCACCGTTTTCATAGAGGACGTGCCGCCCGTCGGCGTGACCGACGATCCAGCGCGCCGTCAAGAGCACCGGACCTTCTGAGCCCTGGTTCTTTTCCGGTTCAATCGACATGCGGCAGGTCCTCGCTCAATTGACCGTTGCGCACGAGGATACGACCACCGCGAATGACAGTGCGCTCATGCGGGGTGAGGGCAACAGCCTCAGCCGGCGTTTGCGCCGCAACGAGAACGAGATCGCCGTGACAACCGGGTGCGAGGCCGTAGTCGCGCAGTCCGATGCCGCTCGCGCCGCCAAACGTACAGACCTCCACGGCTGCCTCGAGATCGGCGTCTGCGGTCATGCCGTTGCGCTGGGCAAGGAATTTGGCCCGTTCCAGCATGTCGCCGCTGCCCCAAGGCTCCCACGTCCCTTGAATGCCATCAGATCCCGAGGCGACAATCACGCCCGATTGGCGCAGCAGCTTCAGTGGCAGTGCAGGTGCAGAGGGGCTGCCGACAGTCATGACGGCAATCTTTTCCGCAGCGAGCGCATCGATCAGCGTTCCCTGCCGCTTCGCATCGAGCGTGCCGAGACAGTAGGCGTGACTGGCCATCACCCGGCCTTGCAGGCCAAGCGCGCGCGTCCGCTCGATGATGAGTTCGAGGCAGAATGCGCCAAGCTCACCCGGCTCATGCAAGTGGATGTCGATCGGTTTGCTGTGACGATCGGCAAGCGCAAAAATTGCATCGAGATGGCGCACCGGATCGCGGTCGATCGATGCCGGATCGATGCCGCCGACGATATCGGCACCAGCCTTGAGCGCTTCTTCCATCAGCGCCAATGTGCCGGGGCGGACCAGCATGCCGCTTTGCGGAAACGCCACGATCTGCACATCGACAAGACCTGCAAAGGCCGCGCGCGTTGCTACGAGGCCCTGGACGTTGGCGATGCCGATCTCCGTGTCCACATCGACATGGGTGCGAATATGGGTAACGCCGAAGGGCAGTGTCTGTATGATCTGGCGGGCGGATTGCCGTTGTGCGTCAATGCCCAGCTCACGCTTGGCCCTGCGGTCGGCAAGGATACGGTCGTTGCGTGTCGGGCCTACCTCGTTACGATACCAGTCCATGCCGATCAGCGTCTTGTCGAGATGCGTGTGGGCTTCAACCAGTCCTGGAAGGGCGATTTGTCCGCCGGCGTCGATTGCATCCGTGCCATTGTGTGCGGCAGCCTCGACAAAGCGACCGTCGCGGATGAAAAGGTCGGTTGGCGCAGCGCCGAGCGGGCGAACGTTGCGAATGATAAGGTCAGTGGTCATCAGTAACTCCAGCTAATGGAAGGCGGTCACGGTCAGAGCGCAGGCAAGCGCGCGCTCATCCGATGAAACGCGGTTTCGGCTCGCTCCAGAATGGCATTCTCATCTTGATCGACCAGTTTGCGTCCACGCATAAGGACGCGTCCACCGACAATCGTCGTATCGACGTCAGCGCCATTGGCGAAGCGGGCAAGCCGCTGCACCGGGTTGACCGGCGGCCACAAATGCGGCTGGCGCATATTCACGAGAATGATATCGGCGCGCTTTCCCACTTCTATCGAACCAATTTCGTTTTCCATCGAAAGTGCGCGCGCGCCTTCAATCGTTGCCATCGCAAGAAGTTGCATGGGCGGCAGCACCGTATCGTCACGCAAGTGACGCGCATGGTAACGATGCGCCTGAAACATGTTGCGGAACATATCGAATGGACGGTCGGGCGCGGCGGCATCGGTGCCTAGCGAAACGGTGACGCCCTGTTCCATCAATTCCGGTGCGGGACAGCGTCCCGATACCGACATGAGCGCGCTTGGATTGTGTGCGACTTTCGCCCCGGTTTGCTTCAAGACCGCGATGTCCGCCTCGGTCAGCTCGATGCAGTGCGCGAGCAGTGAATGTCCGTCGAAGAGATCCAGGCGCGTGGCGTTGGCTGCGATTGAGCCCTCGCGGTGCCCGTCCTGAACCAGCAAAACGCCTTTTTCACGCGCCATGTCGCGCGCATCCGCCGAAATCTTGTATACGGATTCGTCTTCAAGTTCGCTGGCAGTGAACACCGGCAGGGAAATCGCAAGGCGAAGCAAATCGTTGCGTCCGGCCCATGCGTCGATGAGGCGGCCGCAGACTGCCAATTGCTCTGACGGCGATACCGCAATTTCCCGGCCAGTGCCAACCGCGTAGTCGGTATACACGTGTCGGGACGTTGGCCGGTTCGGGCCAACAGCCAAGATCTCGCGCACGCCCATGTCGGCGACCGCCGCCAGATGGGCCTCCGCAGCCTCAGGGCCTTCCGTGCGCATGATATCTGGACCACCGCCAAAGAGCAGCGCTGCGGTCGTCGTGCCGCATTTTATGCGCTCCAGCGCGGAAAGGCATGCTTCTGCGGTCCAGAATTCCGTATCCACAGCACTCGCATAGATACGGCCCGTGACGTTCATCCACTGTTCCGAATCGTCGCCAAGGCCCTTGGTCAAGGTGTGTCCGGCATGCGCGTGAGTGTCGATCAGGCCGGGCATCACGACCATTCCGCGCGCGTCGATGCGTTCGGCGTCGACATCTACAACCTGTCCATTGCAAACTGATGTAATAATACCGTTCTCGATCAGAACGCTGCCGCCTTCGATGATGCGGCCATCGCCATCCATGGTGACGATGACGCCGTTCTCGATGAGCAATGCATTGGCCATTCTATTTGGCTCCCCAATGTTGAAGTGCATGTCGGTGACATCAAATCAGCGAAAAGTGAAATTGTCACCTTGAAATTGTGTACAATCCGTGTACCATAATAGCGGGAACATGTGTATACAAAATGGGAGATACCCCGTGAAGAAATATCTCAAGACATTATTGGCCGGTCTCGCGCTTGTCGTGTCGATGACCATGCCTTCCGTGGCTCAGACACTGCGGTGGTCGTCCGCCGGCGATGTCATTTCCTACGATCCGAACGCTCAGGTCGACAGCTTTACCCAAAGCGTCCACCACATGGTTTTCGATCCGTTGGTGCGCCGTAACAAGGAGCTGCAACTGGAGCCTGCCCTGGCGACATCCTGGGAAGTCGTTGCTCCTGATCGCTGGCGCTTCAAGTTGCGGCAGGGTGTGAAATTCCACGAAGGCCAGCCCTTCAACGCGGACGACGTCGTCGCGACGATCCAGCGCCAGATCGATCCAGGTGCGCGCAACCGCGAAAATCTTTCGGCCGTCATCGGTGTCGAGAAGGTCGATGACTATACGGTCGATCTTATCCTGAGCGGCCCCTATCCGCTGCTCCTCAACGATTTGGCCGCGATCTACATGATGAGCAAGCCATGGATGGAAGAGCATAACGCGCTGAAGCCCGGCAACACATCCACCGGCGTCACGACATATGCAAACAACCATGCCAATGGCACCGGTCCCTTCAAGCTCGTCACCTACGAGCCGGATTCGAAGTCCGTGTTTGCAGTCAATGAAGAGTGGTGGGACAAGCCGCAACACAATCTGAAGAGCGTCGAATTCCGCCCCATCGCGTCCGACGCGACCCGCGTTGCCGCGCTGCTTTCCGGCGAACTCGACATGATCGCCCCGGTCCCGCTGCAGGACATCGACCGCGTCGCCAACACGCAGGGCTTCAAGGTGGTGGAGAATCCGTCCCTCCGCGTCATTTTCCTCGGCTTCAACTGGAAGAAGGAATTGCACGCCGAACCCGGCAAGCCCAATCCGCTCCTCGACGTCAAGGTTCGCCAGGCGCTGTGGCACGCAGTCGATCTGGCAACGATCCAGAAGCGGCTCATGCGCGGCAAGTCCCGCACGACCGGCATGATGGTGGCGCCGCCCGTCACCGGGTATGACGAAGGCATCGATGCCCCGCTTGCCTACGATATCGACAAGGCGAAGTCGCTTCTTGCCGAAGCCGGATATCCCGATGGCTTCAAGGTTGGCCTGAACTGCTCCAACGACCGTTATATCGCCGACGAGCAGATCTGCCTTGCGATCGCGTCGATGTGGGCGAAGATCGGCGTTCAGGCCGATGTGGGTGTCGAGAGCAAGACCACCTATTTCCCGCGCATGGATAAGGGCGAATTCGACATGTACATGCTCGGCTGGGCGTCGCTTCCGCCGATGGATGGTTACAGCGTCCTGCAGGCCCTGCTTGCCACCACCGACGGCAAGTTCGGTGGCAGCAATTCCAACGGCCTGTCGAACCCGAAAATCGATGAACTGGCTCGCAAGGCATCGACCGAACTCGACCAGGACAAGCGCGTCGCGATGTTGAAGGAAGCCTTCACCATCACCCACGACGAGGTGCTCTATCTGCCGCTGCATCAGCAGCCGGTCGCCTGGGCGATGAGCGACAAGGTCGACATGCCGCAATTCCCGGACGAATATGTTCGCCCGTGGTTCGCACACATGAACTAAACTGGTGGCACGTGCCGCACATGCGGCACGTGCCTCGCCAATTGGAACCGCTGCGCTGGTCCCTTTAGGGCTTAGAGGCGCATCCGCGAAGGGCCGGTGAAGCTGCTTCGCGCTCCATGGAAGGCATGGTCCGATGATCAAAATTGTTTCTATGCGGCTCTTTCAGGCGATCCTCGTTATGATCGCCGTCACAGCCGTCGCCTTCATCATGTTCCGCTTCGTCGGCGATCCTGTCGCGATGATGGTGCGGGAAGGGGCAAGCCAGGCCGAAAAGGATGCGCTGCGCGCAGCGCTCGGCCTCGACAAACCCATGCTCATTCAGTTCGTCGAGTTTTTCGGCCGTGTCCTGCACGGCGATCTCGGCACCAGCTTCCGCTACCAGCAGCCCGTCGCCGAATTATTGATGAACAGGCTGCCGGCGACGCTGGAACTCGTGCTGGTCGCGACGGTGATGTCGCTGGCGCTCGGCATTCCGCTCGGCGTGGTCTGCGCATTGAAGCCCACGGGATTTCTGTCGCGTACCATCCAGTCGGCAACGCTCGTCGGCATTTCGATGCCGACTTTCGTGACGGGCTTGCTTCTCATATTGATTTTCGCCGTCAACCTGCGCTGGCTGCCTTCGTCGGGACGCGGCGAACTGGTCAATCTCGGTGGCTGGCAGACCGGCTTCCTCACCGTTTCGGGTCTGAAATCGCTTATCCTGCCCTCCATCACGCTCGCGTTGTTCCAGCTGACGCTGATCATGCGCCTTGTCCGCTCGGAAATGATCGACGTCCTTTCGTCCGACTATATCCGCTTCGCCTTTGCCCGCGGCTTGCCGCGCTCGCATATTTACGGGCGGCTCGCTCTGCGCAACGCATTGATGCCCGTCGTGACCGTTACGGGTCTCCAGATAGGGCAATTGATCGCCTTCGCCATCGTCACCGAGACAGTGTTCCAGTGGCCGGGCATGGGCCTACTCTTCACCAATGCGGTTGGCTATCCGGACGTTCCGGTTCTCGCCGCCTACCTCCTCTTCGTCGGCTTCCTGTTCGTCATGATCAACATGGTCGTCGACATTCTCTACACATTCATCGATCCGCGATTGAGGACGAAGTGATGACAACGCGCGCTTTTCTCCAGCACCGACTGCCGCCGATCTCGGTCATCATTGCCGGCCTTGTGCTCGCCACGATGATTGTACTCGTGATTTTCGCTCCGCTGATCGCACCGATGGATCCGCGCGACGTCTCATCCTATTCGCTCATCGATATGGAAATTCCGCCCTCCTTCATGGACGGCGGCGATCCGCGCTTTCTGCTCGGCACGGACAATCAGGGCCGCGATCTTGTATCGGTTATCCTATTCGGCCTGCGTATTTCCATCATCATCGGCATCGGGGCGGTGCTGCTCGCCGCGATTATCGGTGTCACCCTTGGATTGATCGCGGGCTATTTCGGCGGGATCATCGATACGATCCTGATGCGTGTCGGCGACGTACTCGTCAGTTTTCCGACGATCCTCGTCGCACTGCTGATCAGCGGTGTCGCCCGCGCGCAGCTGAGTGGCGCGAGGGTGTCCGAGTGGGCCCCGGTCATCCTTATCTGCGCCATCGCCCTCAATGAGTGGGTCCAGTATGCCCGCACGGTACGTGCCTCGACCATGGTGGAGAACGCGCGCGATTATGTGCGTGCCGCCAAGGTGATCGGACTTCCGTCGCGCCGCATCATGCTGCGTCACATCCTCCCGAATGTGATGAGTTCGGTGATGGTGATTGCGACGATCAACCTGGCTGGCGCCATCCTCACCGAGGCGACGCTGTCGTTCCTCGGCGCCGGCATGCCCGCCACCTATCCCTCGCTCGGCACGCTGATCCGCATCGGCAACCAGTTCCTGTTCTCGGGCCTCTGGTGGATTGCGGTCATGCCCGCTGCCGTCCTCGTTGTGCTTGTACTCGCGGTCAATGTGATCGGCGATTACCTGCGCGACCGCTTCAACCCCAAACTGATGGCGCACTGATGGACACGCAAATGCCACCTGTACTCGACATCAAGAACCTCAGGGTCGAGTATCCGCTCACCAATGGCGGCACGCTCGTCGCCGTCAACGATATCGATCTGACCATCCGCCCCGGCGAAATCCATGCGCTGGTCGGCGAGTCCGGCGCTGGAAAGACCACGGTCGGCAATGCGCTGATGGGTCTTCTGCAGGCGCCAGGCCGCATCGCGGGCGGGTCGATTTCCATCGCCGGCAAGCAGATCAACACGCGCACCGGTCGCACCGAAGGCATCGTTCCCGGCCGAGACGTGGGCGCGATCTTCCAGGATCCCATGACCAGCCTCAACCCGCTGTTCACGGTGGAAAGCCAGCTCTGCGAGGGGATGCTTGCCCATTTGAAGATCAGCCGCAAGGAAGCCCGCGCACGTGCGCTCGATCTTCTCAAGGCAGTCGGCATTCCCGAACCGGAACGCCGCCTTGGAAGCTACCCGCATCAGCTCTCCGGCGGCCAGCGGCAGCGCGTCGTCATCGCCACGGCGCTCGCCTGCGATCCGCGATTGATCGTCGCCGACGAGCCGACCACGGCGCTCGACGTTTCGGTGCAAGCGCAAATTCTCAAGCTCATCCGTGATCTTGCCGACGAGCGGCGCGTCGGCGTGCTCCTCGTGACGCACAATATGGGTGTCGTCGCGGAAATTGCCGACCGGGTGACAATCATGCAGAACGGCAGCGTTGTCGAAAGCGGTTCGGCGCGCGGCGTTCTCACGTCGCCCAAGGCACCCTATGCACGCACGCTGATCGCTGCGGTGCCGCCAATCGAACACCGGCTGGAGCGACTGCCGGTCCCGAGCGAAGAGACGCCCGCAACACTCAAGGCGCGCGAGGCGGTGCGCGGCAAGACAAGGTCGGCCGCGGAGAGCAGGGGTGATGAGCCGGTGCTGGCGGTGCGCGAACTTTGCGTCGAATATGGCCAGCGTTCGTTTCTGCCAAGCCGCAGGACAGCGTTCAAGGCCGTAAAGAGCGTGTCGTTCGACGTCAAGCGCGGCGAGATTTTCGGCCTCGTCGGCGAATCCGGCTGCGGCAAGACGACGGTTGCGAATACCATCGCCGGGCTCGTTGCCCCGACTTCAGGTTCCGTGCATTTCCAGGGAGTTGCCCTGGAGGCCCGCAGGACAAAATCCGTCCGCCAGTCAATGCAGATGGTGTTCCAGGACCCTTATTCAGCCCTCAACCCGCGCCTGCGGATCAATGCCGCAATCGCTGAGCCCATTCTGTTCTACGAACTTGCTTCCAACGCTGCCGAGGCCCGTGAAGACGCATCCATCCTGCTTGAGGCTGTCGGGCTGAGCGGCCAGTCGGGCGAGCGGTTCGCGCATGCATTCTCCGGCGGGCAACGCCAACGCATCGCGATTGCCCGGGCCCTCGGGCCGCAGCCTTCAATGCTGATCTGCGACGAGCCGACCTCGGCACTCGATGTCTCGGTACAGGCGCAGCTTCTTAACCTGTTGAAGGATCTGCGCGATCTTGCCGGCCTTTCCATGCTGTTCATCAGCCATGACCTCGCTGTGATCCGGCAGATGTGCGACCGCGTCGCCGTCATGAAGGGCGGAGAAATCGTCGAACTCGCCGAAACCGAGACGCTGTTCTCATCCCCGCAGCACGATTATACGCGTGAGCTTTTGCGCCTCGCGCCCTCGCTCGACCGTATTCTCAAAGCCGAAAATACCGCCGCATAAGGACCAGGCAATGGCAGATATTCTCATAAAAAACGGAACCGTTATCGCCATCGATCTGGATCGGCGCATCATTGCTGACGGCGCGGTGGCGATCGAGGGCGATCGTATCGTCGCCGTCGGTCCGACCGATATTGTAGCGCGCAATCATCCTGCCCGTGAAGTCATCGACGCGCGCGGCATGGCCATCATGCCGGGACTCGTCGACAGCCATGCCCATGCCGGCCACGGCCTTATCAAGACCCTCGGCGGCGGGCGCAGCGACCTTTGGTACCGCGCCTGCCAGGGCGCCTATACGGTCGGCTCGACCCCGGAGTTCTGGCATGCCGAGGCCCAGCTTGCCGCGCTGGAGCGTCTGCGCTTCGGTGTGACGACCGGCGTTTCACTGCTCGGCGGCGGTGATTCCGTCATGCGGACGGACGAAGCAGTGTATGGCGACGCACATATGGAAGGCGTCCTTGGCATCGGTACACGCTCTGTCGTCGCGGTTGGCACGACCCGACCACCTCATCCCCTGACCTATGCGCGCTGGAAGGGTTCTGAACGGACCGATTACCCCGTCTCGTTCGAGCAGCAGTTTGCTACCTGCGAGGAGTTGACCGGGCGCTGGCACGATAGCCATGAAGGACGTCTTCACGTCGCCATGCTGACGCCGACCCTGCATCAGGAAAATCTGGACGCGCCGGGCGCCGATGATGCTGTTTCCCAATCGCGCGCCGTAAAGACTTTCGCCGAGGAACGCGGACTGGTCTTCATGCAGGACGGCCATACCAAGGGGAGCGTGCGGATTGCCGACGAAATCGGTATCCTTGGACCGCGGACGCTGCTTTCGCACGCGACCGGGCTTGACGACGATGAGATCGCGATCTGCGCGCGCACCGATACGCGCATCGTTCACAATCCGAGTGCGATTGCCTCGATCCTCGCCCGCTGCCCGGTGCCCGAGCTCATGCAGGCTGGTGTGCTCGTTGCAATGGGATCCGACGCAACGGCGCCGGACCGCTCGGCCGATATGTTTCGTCACATGCAGCAATGCATGCATTACCACCGGACGCATTTCCAAGACCCGAGCTGGATGCCGCCGGGCAAGGTCCTCGAAATGTGCACGATCGACGGCGCGCGGGCACTTGGTCTCGACAACGAAATCGGTTCGCTCGAGCCCGGCAAGAAGGCCGATATAATCCTCCTGGACCTGCGACGGCCGCATCTTTATCCGGCAAACATGCCGGAGTTCCGCGTCACCTATTTCGCCAATGGCAATGACGTTCACACAGTCCTTGTCGGCGGCCGCGTGTTGTTGCGGGATCGCAATCCCGTCCATGTCGATCAGGATGCCGTTCTCGATGCGGCGCAGCGCGAAACCGAGCGCATGATCGAGCGCCTCGATCTGCACGGTCTCGTTCGCACGCCACCCATGTTCTGGGGCCATGCCCGCGACACCGATCTCATCGAATGAGCGGCGTGTCGTACAACCATCAACCTTTTGAAAGACTTCCGATGAACAGCGTTTCCTTTGATTTCAATACCCTTACGCCGCGTGAACGGTACAAGATCCTGATCGGCACAGTTGTTCCCCGCCCGATCGCATTGGTATCCACCGTCGACCGCGAGGGACGCGCCAACGCAGCGCCATTCAGCTTCTTCAATTGCCTTTCGTCGGACCCCGCCATTGTCGCGCTTGGGGTTGAGTATTCGCCGAGCGGCCATTCCAAGGATACGGTTCGCAACATAAGGGACACCGGCTGCTTCACGGTCAATGTTGTATCGGGATCGATCATGGACGAGATGAACATCTGCGCAGTGCCCTTTGACGCGAGCGTCGACGAGATCGCCGAGGCAGGTCTGACGATTGCGCCAGGTAAAGCTATCGCGGCTGGCCGTATCGCCGAAGCGCCCGCAGCTTTGGAATGCCGGTTGCATTCATTCCTCAATATCGGTGAAAGCCGTGAAATCGTGCTTGGAGAGGTCGTCTACGCGCATTTCCACGAGAATGCTATCGACGCCGATAAGCTCTACGTAGATGCCACGGTGCTCGATGCGGTCGGCCGCATGGGCGGGCATGGCTATGCGACGACGCGCGATTATTTCGAGCTGAAGACCATGTCGGTGGCCGATTACAAGGCAAAGATCGAGACGACTATCGAGGCGAAGGCCTCCTGATAGAACCGTGCCATTCCCTTTGCCGGGAATGGCATCATTTCACATAGTCGTCCAATATCGACCGGATATCGCGCTGGTGATTGCTTGACGTCAGCAAAGCGCGTTCGGTGACCGCCTCAAGGTGATGATCCATGACGGCAAAAGCCCTCTCGCTATCGCCCTTCTGCAAAGCGGCAACGATTTCAAGATGCTCGTTGACCGCGCAGTCCGAAGAGTGCGGCCGGCCATAAAGGGCGAGAATGAGCGAACAGCGCGACACGAGTTCGTTTACGTAGCGTGCCGTTACGGCATTGCCCGCCATCTCCGCGAGAAGAATGTGGAACTCGCCGGCGAGCCGGATCGAGTCGGGTGAATCCTGGGTGCGGGCGGTTTCCTCGCGCGCAACATGGTCCTTGAGGCGCTTGATCTCTGCCGGTGTGATGCGCTCGACGAGGCGGCGCACCACATCGCGTTCGAGGCTCCGCCGCGTTTCGAAGATGTCATAGGCTTCTTCGAGCGTCGGCTGAGCCACGGTCGCGCCGCGATTTGGCTTCAGGTCGATCAAACCCTCGCCGTGCAAACGCCCAAGCACGCTTCGCACGATGGTGCGACTGACACCGAAGCGATCGCCGATGACGTCCTCCGGCAATTTGTCGCCGGGGCGCAGGGCGCGCTCGATGATCGCCCGCCGCAAGGCTTCATACATTGTATTGCTGCTTGGGAGACGCTGGCGCTTTTTACCGGTGGTCAAGGTCTGTTCGTTCATGTGCAACCCATCTGTTGATCACCAACTTATATCGTATCAGACGGAATCCGTGAATTGGCAATAGTGTATGCTATTTCGATTTATTTTTGTATACTATTTTTCGCGAGCGGTATATAGTCTTCGTAAAGAGGCCCGGTGCATTCGACCATAAGCAGCGGGAATAGGGGGAGCACACGGTCATGTTCACGGCATCGCCAGGGACAAGCGTAATCTTCATTCGGCGGGCGACGAGCGCAGCTTCCGGCAGGGCTGGCCATGCTTGAGAGTCAGAGTTCGAAACTCCTGATTGTCAATGGTAATACCAACCTGGCCCTGACCGAACGGTTGCGTGATCAGGCGCGCGCCATGCTGCCATCCGAACGCAATGTCACAGCGCTCACCGCACGGTTTGGCGCTGAGTATATCAGCGATCGCGAAAGTGCGGCGGTCGCGGCTCATGCCATCATCGATACAGTCAAGGAACATTTGGCCGAGGCCAGCGACAATAAATACGATGCCTGTCTGTTGGCCTGTTTTGGTGAACCCGGCATCGGAGCCGCCAAGGAAGTCTTTGATTTCCCTGTCGTCGGCATGGCGGAAGCCTCCATTGTATCTGCCTTGCAGCTCGGTGAACGCTTTGCGATCGTAACCATCGGCGAGCGCTGGCCGGGAATGTTGCGCGAACTGATGCGCCAGCAGCGGCTGGAAGATCGCTGCTGCGGCATGTACGCCATTCCGGGAAGGGCGCTCGATCTGGCCGCGCGGCCCGCGGAGGCGCGCAGTGCGGTGCGAGTGCTCGTTGACAAGGCAATCCGGGAGCAGGGCGCTGATGTCGTCATCATTGGCGGGGCTGCGCTCGCCGGAATTGCTCAAGATCTGCAGCCGGAATGGGATCTTCCGCTCGTCTGTTCATTCCATGCGGGGCTCGTTCAGGCCGAGGCCATGGCCGGCCTACGGCGACCGGCGCAATCGAGAACTCGGAGATTCTGAACGCTGCTGATTTTGGCAACCGGGAAGACCATTCGCCCGGCAAAATCAGTGCGTGACAGGATGCAATAAGTGTGATTATCGTATACAAAAATACAAACACGAGGGAACAAAATGAAATCAAAATGGGTTAGGAGTTTTGTATTCGCGTCGCTGGCGGCTCTTGCTGCGATGGGCAGTACGTCGGCCTCAGCACAACAGACACTCGACACGGTCAAGAAGCGCGGCAAACTCATTTGCGGTGTTTCGATGAATGTCGCCGGATTTGCCTACGCAGACAGCAAGGGCGTCATGCAGGGCTTCGATGCGGATGTGTGCCGCGCTGTTGCTGCCGCAGTCTTCGGGTCGCCTGACAAGGTCGATTTCGTTCTCACCAACATCAATACGCGCTTTCAGGCGCTTCAGTCGGGCGAGATCGACATTCTCTCGCGCCAGACGACGATGACTTTTTCGCGCGAAGCGTCGCTCGGGCTCGATTTCGGACCGACCGTCTTCTATGACGGACAGGGAATCATGGTTCCGGCCAAGCTTGGCGTGAAGAGCGCCAAGGAATTGAACGATGCAGCGATCTGTATTCTTCCGGGCACGACGACCCTACAGAACCTTGCCGATTTCTTCCGCACCAACAACGGCAAGTTTGAATCCGTCGTCTTCGAAAATCCCGATGAACTGCGCAACACATTCTTCTCCGGGCGTTGCGACGCGCTGAGCAGTGATCGCTCCGATCTCGCATCCATTCGCGCTGTCGCCCAGAACCCGGCCGACTACATCATCCTCCCGGATACGATCTCGAAGGAACCGCTTGCTCCGGCCGTACGGCAGGGCGACGACAATTGGCGCGATATCGTTTCCTTCACCACCTATGGCATCATTGCCGCGGAAGAGAAGGGGATTACCCAAGCCAATATCGACGACAAGACAAAGAGCGAAGACCCTGAGATCCAGCGCATGCTTGGCGTGACCGGGGATCTTGGACCCATGCTCGGCCTCGACAACAAGTGGCTCTACAATGCCATCAAGGGCGTAGGCAATTACGGCGAAATGTTCGAGCGCAATCTTGGCGAAAAAACCGCCCTCGGCCTGACCCGCGGTCCCAATAATCAATGGACCAATGGCGGCCTGCTTTACGCGGCGCCGTTCCGCTGAGCTAAAGCGAGCCGGTGCGGGATAAATCTCCGCATCGGCTCATCCATTTCAATCGGATCTTGCATGCTGGGAGGCTTCGATGCGTGTCGCGCAGGCACCGTTCCGCTTGAATTTCCGCGATAAGCGGACGCGGGGCATTCTTTATCAATGCATGTGCGTCGCCAGCGTCGTTGCCGCAGGCCTCTATCTCTTCAATAACGTTTCGGAGAATCTTGCACGGCAAAGCATCGCCACTGGCTTTTCCTATCTCTGGCGTGAGGCTGGATTCGTCATCAGCCAATCGCCGATCGACTATCAGCCATCCGACAGCTATGCGAGGGCGCTGCTTGTCGGCATCCTCAACACGATACGCGTCTCCATCCTCGCATCGGTTGCCGCCACGATCATCGGCACTCTGGTGGGGATTGGCCGGCTCTCGTCCAACCCTTTATTCGCCCGTCTGATGCTCCTCTATGTCGAGGCTCTGCGCAACGTCCCGCTGCTATTGTTGCTGTTTCTCTGCTATGCGGTCATCGTCACCATCCTTCCGCCGGTCCGCGAGGCCTTGCAGCTTCTGCCGTTCGTCTTTCTCAGCAATAGCGGCCTCGCAGTTCCATCCATCGCCTGGAGCAACGATCACACGATGATCGCAGCGGCATTCCTGTTTGGTTGCGGATTGACCTACCTCTATGCGCGCCATCTTCGGCTGCGGCGTATTGAAAGTGGGACCGACCAGTCCAACTGGCCGCTCATCAGCGCAATCATTGCCATTCCACCGCTTGTCGCCTGGCTAATCCTGCGTCCCGAGCTCGATCTCAGCCTGCCGGAACTCGGCCGCTTTCGCCTCGCTGGTGGTGCGCAGCTAACGCCCGAGTTTGTCGCTCTCTTCGTCGGGCTCGCCCTCAGCGCATCGGCCAACGTTGCCGAGATCGTCCGCAGCGGCATCCTTTCGATCCGCAAGGGCCAGCGTGAAGCCGCGGCCGCGCTCGGGCTCAGACCCTCGCGTATCATGCGGCTGGTCATCTTGCCCCAGGCCCTGCGCGTCATCATTCCACCAATGACGAGCGCCTATCTCAACGTCTTCAAGAACTCGTCGCTGGCGATAGCCATCGGCTATCCCGACGTGGTAATGGTTTCCAACACCACAATGAACCAGACCGGGCAGGCAATAGAGCCGATCGCCCTGTTCATGCTGGTCTATCTCAGCCTCTCGATCACCATCTCGCTGTTCATGAACTGGTACAATGCGCGCGTCGCATTGCGGGAGAGGTGACATGACCGCAGAAGACGTCTCCATCTCCGTTCAGCGCTATCGGCCCTCGCTCTCCCTGAAGAGCAAGCTCAAGCCCTATTTCGGCACGCCGGTCAATGGCGCTATCACCGTCGGCTGCATCCTCATCATCGCCTGGGCACTGAAGCATGTCATCGCCTGGCTGTTGGTAGATGCTGTCTTTACGGGAGCGCCTGCTGTTTGCCAGCAGCAGGGCGGGGCATGCTGGCCCTTCCTCGTTGCCAAGATGCGCTTCATGCTGTTCGGCTTCTACCCCTTCGAAGAACAGTGGCGGCCGCTTCTTGCCTTGCTGATGTTCTTCGGCACATGCGGCATCGCCATGATCCCGATGTTCTGGGGGCGCCGGCTCCTCGTACTCGGTGCCGCGGCGTGCATCGTCATTTTCTGGCTTATGCTCGGTGGATTTGCAGGCCTTGTCTATGTGCCGACGTCCAAATGGGGCGGCCTTCCGCTTTCGTTCATGCTGTCTGCCGTCGGTCTCGTCTGCGCCTTCCCGCTCGGCGTGCTGCTGGCGCTTGCGCGCGCGTCAAACCTGCCGGCCATCCGTGTCCTTGCCGTTGTCTTCATTGAGCTCGTCCGCGGCGTCCCGTTGATCAGCATTCTGTTCATGGCTTCGGTCATGCTGCCGCTCTTCCTGCCGACTGGCGTCAACATCGACAATCTGTTGCGGGCGCAGGTCGCAATCATTCTCTTTGCCGCCGCCTATATCGCTGAAGTCGTTCGCGGCGGATTGCAGGCGCTGCCCAAGGGGCAGGTCGAGGCTGCCTCGGCAATAGGACTGCATTACTGGCAGACGATGCGCCTTATCGTTCTCCCGCAAGCCCTGAAGATCGTCATTCCGCCGCTTGTGTCGCTGTTCATCGGCTTTTTCCAGGATACGACGCTCGTGACGATCGTCGGGCTTCTCGATTTCCTCGACACGGTACGCGCAGCGATGCGCGATCCTCAGTGGCAGGGTATTGCCGTGCTCGAAGGTTATGTGTTTGCGGCTTTTGTCTACCTCGTTTTCAGCGCCATCATGGGCGCCTACAGCCGCTTTCTTGAAGGGAGATTTAGAGTTGGTCATGACTGAGAAAGTTACTGTCATCCGGGACGCTGCCTGGATTGTCGCCTGGGACGCGGAAACCGATGCTCACATCTACATGAATGACGGTGACGTAGCTTTCTCTAGCGCGGGGGTTATGCAAGTCGGCGGCCATTACGTCGGTGCGATAAACGAGGAGATTTCTGGGACGAACCTCATGGTTATGCCCGGCCTCGTCAATATTCATTGCCATTCAGGCGACGAGCCGCTCGCCAAGGGACTGTTCGAGGATGCCGGCACGCCCGCACTCTGGGGCAATGCGCTTTACGAATTTTCGGCCTTGCTCGGTGCGGATGAGGACGCGCAGGCCGCGGCGCAGACTGTCATGCTTGGCGATCTGATGCGCAGCGGTGTGACGACGATGCTCGACATTGCGGGCGATCATCCGCGCTGGATTTCGACCATGGCGGAAAGCGGCTTGCGCGGATATCTGGCTCCGGGATTTCGCCAGGCGCAGTGGCGCGTCGTCGAAAGCCACCGCCTGGATTTCGACTGGGACGATGCAGCGGGGAACGATCGATTCCGGCAGGCCTTGGCGCTCGTCGACGAAATCAGTGCCCACGAGAGCGGCCGGCTTCAGGGCGTGGTCGCGCCCTCGCAGATCGAGACCTGCCGGCCGGAACTTATGGCCGAAGCCGCCGACGAGGCGCGCCGGCGAGGCGCGCCGATTACCATCCATGCGGCGCAAACCATGACGGAGCATGAGGAACTCTTGCGGCGCCACGGTCGCACCGCAATCCAGCATCTCGACGCGATCGGCGTACTCGGTCCCGATCTCATCCTCGGCCATTGCATTTTTGCCGATCACCATTCCTGGACGCGCCAGCGCACCCGCAACGACATTGTCCGCCTGTCCGAGACTGGGACAGCGGTTGCCCACTGCCCGGTAACTTTTGCGCGCAGCGGCATGACGCTTGAAACGATCGGCGCCTATCAACGCGCGGGGGTGACCATCGGGATCGGCACTGACAGCTATCCATTCAATATGCTCGAAGAGATGCGCCAGGCGCTGATCTGCGCGCGCATCGCCGGGCGCAACTTCGCGGAAATCGATACGCAAGGCGTCTTCAATGCGGCAACGATCGGCGGCGCCAAGGCGCTTGGACGGGACGATATTGGCAGGCTTGAAGTCGGAGCCAAGGCTGATCTGGTCCTGATCGACATCGCGACGCCCGGCATGCAGCCTGTGCATGATCCCCTGCGTAATCTTTTGCACTGCGCAGCCGATCGTGCGGTCCGGGATGTCTTTGTCGACGGATCTGCCGTCGTCCGCAATCACGCCGTGGCCAATCTCGACTATCAGGGGGCCGTCCGCGAATTGCAGGACGCGCAAAAGCGGATGATTGCACGAAGCAGTTCAGGCGGGTCGGCGTTTCGCAAAGGCGCAAGGCTCTCGCTTGCCGTCAAATAACGATTTTTATGATATCGCCCGGCATCGCGTGCGCAGAAGCAACTGTGATCCCGTGGTAATGCTTATCGTTTGAGAGATTGGCGCCAGAAACGTCGGGCGCCTGCATCTTTTCGCGATCAGGCGCGTTTGTCTGCCATGGTATCAAGCGCGGTCGAGGTTATCATGGCAAGCGGCAAGCTCTCCCGTTACACGTCCAAACGCGACTTCAAGCTCACACAGGAGCCAAGCGGAGGCGGCGAAGTCAATGCGTCGAACAAGCTTCGCTTCATCGTCCAAAAGCACGATGCTTCAAGGCTGCACTACGATCTCCGGCTGGAACTCGACGGCGTTTTCAAATCCTGGGCGGTGACGCGGGGGCCCTCGCTTGATCCAAAGGACAAGCGCCTTGCGGTCGAGGTCGAAGATCATCCGCTCGAATATGGCGACTTCGAAGGCACGATACCGAAGGGCCAGTATGGCGGTGGAACCGTGATGCTGTGGGATCGGGGTTATTGGGAACCGGAGGGTACCAAATCCCCTCAGGAGGCGCTCGAGGAGGGCGATCTCAAATTCGCGTTGGATGGCAAGAAACTGCACGGCAGCTTCGTACTCGTGCGCATGAAGAATGACCGGGACGGCGGCAAGCGCAACAACTGGTTGCTGATCAAGCATCGCGACGACCACTCGGTAGATGGAAACGGTGACGCGATCCTCAAGGAAGCAGCCTCGGTGGCGTCGGGCCGGACCATGGAGGCAATAGCCTCGGGAAAAGGGCGCAAGCCCAAGCCGTTCATGACGGAGGGTTCTGACGCGGCAGCGGACGCAACTTGGGAGAGCAATCGCAACGGCTCCGCAGCGCCGACTACGCGCAAGCGAGGAACGCCTGCCGCCTCAAGTGAAGCGACGATGCCGGACTTCATCCCTCCACAGCTTTGCGAAAGCGTTGCGCGTCCTCCTTCTGACGCTGGATGGGTGCATGAGATCAAGTTCGATGGCTATCGCATTCAAGCCCGGGTCAAGGACGGAGATGCGACGCTGAGGACCCGCAAGGGTCTTGACTGGACGAAGAAGTACACGGCAATCGCCAAGGCATTCTCGGCATTGCCGGATGTGATTATCGATGGGGAGATATGCGCTCTCGATGATCATGGCGCACCCGACTTTGCCGCGCTGCAGGCGGCACAGGCCGATGGCAAGACCGGCGACCTTGTCTACTTCGCCTTTGATCTGTTGTTCGAAGCCGGTCAGGATTGGCGCGACCGCCCCTTGACCGAACGAAAGGCACGGCTGCGGTCGATCCTCGACGACGCGGGCGGTGATCCGAGGCTCAGATATGTCGACCACTTCGAGACGGGCGGTGACGCGGTCCTGAAGTCCGCCTGCAAGCTTTCGCTGGAAGGAATTGTGTCGAAGCAGTCCAACGCTACCTACCGTTCGGGGCGAACCGATATGTGGGTTAAAGCGAAGTGTCGCGCCGGGCACGAAGTCGTCATCGGCGGTTGGTCGAAGACCAACGGAAGATTCCGCTCGCTGCTCGTCGGTGTCTTTCGTGAGGACCACTTCATTTATGTCGGCCGCGTCGGCACAGGGTACGGAGCGGCAAAAGTGAAGTCGCTGCTGCCCCGACTCGAGGCACTTCGCGCCGAAAAGTCGCCCTTCACCGGGGGGAACATGGCCAAGAAGGTCGATCCCGATGTCGAATGGGTGAAACCCGAACTCGTGGCGGAGATCGAATTCGAAGGCTGGACTGCCGACAGTCTCGTGCGGCAGGCTTCGTTCAAAGGTATTCGTGAAGACAAACCTGCCCTGGAAGTCGAGGCGGAGAAGCCGGCGAAACCTGAAACCACGGACGTTCCCGATCCCGGGAAACAGGCGCGGAGCATCGGCAAGCGACGTGGAGCGAAGGCCGAAATCATGGGTGTTGTTTTGTCCAATCCAGACAAACCTCTGTGGCCGGACGCCGGCGATAAGAGGCCTGTCACCAAGCTTGATCTTGCCGAGTATTACCGGGCGGTCGGCCCATGGCTGCTTGATCATATCAAGGGGAGGCCATGTTCGATCATCCGCGCCCCGGACGGCATTGGTGGAGAACAGTTTTTCCAGCGTCATGCCATGCAAGGCGCGTCGAATCTGATCGAATTGGTAACGGTTTCGGGCGATCGAAAACCCTATCTGCAAATCGACCGGGTGGAGGGATTGATCGCCGTCGCCCAGATCGCTGCCCTCGAACTCCATCCATGGAATTGCGCACCTGGAAATCCGGACGTTCCAGGACGGCTGGTATTCGATCTGGATCCCGGCCCCGATGTGCCATTCTCAGTGGTGGTCGCGGCAGCGAAGGAAATGCGGGAACGTCTCGAAGCGCTGGACCTCGTCTGCTTCTGCAAGACCACGGGCGGCAAGGGCCTGCACGTCGTCACGCCACTTGCGACCAGCAAGAAGAGCAAGCTCACCTGGAGCGAGGCAAAGGCATTCGCCCACGATGTCTGCCAGATAATGGCCAATGATCACCCGGACCGCTATCTCGTCAAGATGGCTAAGAAACTGCGCAACGGGCGGATCTTTCTCGATTATTTGCGCAACGATCGCATGGCTACCGCGGTGGCGCCGCTCTCGCCTCGGGCTCGTCCCGGCGCAACTGTGTCCATGCCCTTGGCCTGGGGGGACGTAAGGGCCGATCTCGACCCCAAGCGTTTTACCGTGCGAACGGTCCCCGCACTTCTCGAAAAAACCGACGCTTGGGCGGATTATCTCGATGGAGAACGTTCATTGGAAAAGGCCATCAAGCTTCTGGGAAAGTCCGTGAAAGCAGCAGCATGATCGAAGTGGCGAAACGGAAGATGTCACGATCTGCGTGGGCCCTGCCTCTCGATACGCAGCCGATGGAGGCCCGATCGGCCGAGACCCTGCCTGCCGACGGCGGCTGGCAATATGAACCGAAATGGGATGGATTTCGCTGCCTGGCATTCAAGGACGGAACCGAGGTTGATTTGCGCGCCAAATCCGGGAAGCCGCTGGGGCGCTTCTTTCCGGAGATGGTCGAGTTGCTGGCGGCGCTGCCGGTTCAACGTTTTGTCATCGACGGCGAACTCGTCATCGAGAGCGGCGGCGCGCTCTCCTTTCAAGCCCTGCAAATGCGACTTCATCCTGCGGAAAGCCGTGTCAGAAAGCTCGCGGCTGAAACGCCGTCGAGGCTCGTCGTCTTCGACATGCTGATGAATCCCGACGGCAAGTTAATCATGGATAGTCCCCTTACCGTTCGTAATGCGCAATTGTCCGCCTTCCTGGCGCTCGCGCGCGAAGCCGCACTGACGCAATCGCCGCATTCGAGCGATATCGACGAAGCACGTATCTGGCTCGAAAATGGTTATGCCGGAACCGACGGCGTCGTGTGCAAGCGCCTGGATGGCCTCTATCTCCCGGGCGAGCGCGTCATGATCAAGGTGAAGCGTCTTAAGTCAGCGGATTGCGTGGTTGGCGGGTTCCGTTACGAACATGACAGCAAGCAAGTCGGTTCTCTTCTTCTTGGCCTCTATAACAGTGACGGCAAGCTCGATCACGTTGGCTATACGTCAACCATTACGGATAAAGAGCGCGGGGAACTGACAGAGAAGCTGGAGGCATTGGTCGGGCCTCCCGGCTTTACCGGCAAGGCTCCAGGTGGGCCGAGCCGCTGGAGCACAGAGCGGAGCGGCGAATGGCAACCGTTGAAGCCGCAACTCGTCGTCGAGGTAAGATTTGATCATGTCAGCGGTGATCGGTTTCGCCACGGGACCAAATTGTTGCGATGGCGCCCCGACAAGAGCCCTCGCCAATGCACGTACGAGCAGCTCCGGTCAGTCGTGCATTAGGCCGGCACCTTCTTGTGGCGAAGGGAAAGCGTATCGGCAATGAAACGCTCCTGGCTCGCCGCAGTGGCGGCGATCAGGTTTTCGTCACGCAAGCCCCCATCGAAAAGGGTCATCACCCGTCTGGCAACCCTGTGGATTTCGTCCAGGCTTGTACTCGGTACATGGAGATCGCGGCACGCGATGCGGTGTGCGTGTTCCATGAGGTTCCAGTCTTCGCGGGAATATATTGCTTTCCTTGCACGTCGCATGAATGCCTCCTCATCGTCGTCAAGTATTAAGCCGAACACTGGACGCGGCGCCGGTGGGTGTCATTCAAATTGTTTAACGGAATCGTCGAAACAATCTTTGCGAAACTGCACGATGATCGCTGGATTATGAGCGAACCGCATTGAATCGGAACAAAAGGTTTCGCGGCGACTTGTAGCTAGATAAGCAACGCAATCTTACCGAGACGGCACTGTCTTCGGATTTTCCAGCCACTCATTGGAAAACGTCAGGCTCGCGATTGAAATGGGATTCCCTTCCTCGTCTCTCACAGTCACGGTGACAATCAGACGCCCGGTGTCGCCGACTTCGTCGCGAGCAATATCAAGCAGGATGCGCGTTGCCTCCTGGGTTACGGCATTGAGCGTCGCCAGTTCCACCCCGTGGTCGTCGCGCAGGGGGCCGGCGCCATTGTGCAAGTCGAAGTAATATCGGGACATTTGTGTGTACACGCTGCTGGTTTCGTAAGGATAGTAATCGTTCGTGGGCCAATCAGTTCCGTCATTCGTCACTATTCTGGAAAATTGGATGGAGGTTTCTTTGATTGAATCACTGCTTCTGAATCTTGAAAGTCGCGATATTGTTTCCGAGGAGGAGAAATCGCTTCTTCGATCAATCATCACACGCGGGCGACAATTTGAAATCGATGAAGATCTGGTCCGGGAAGGATCACGGCCGACATCTAGCACCTTGATGCTGGAAGGCTTCGCCGCGCGCTATAAGGTGCTCGATGACGGAAGCCGGCAGATTACGTCCCTGCATATTCCCGGCGACTTCGTCGATCTTCACGCATTCCCCCTGAAAATCATGGACCACGGTATTGTCGCCTTGTCCCCGTGCCGCGTCGCCTTCGCCGACCACAGCGCTCTCAAGACCGTCACCGAAACTGTCCCGCACCTGACGCGGTTGCTCTGGCTTTCCACCCTGATCGACGGCGCCATCCATCGCGAATGGATCGTCGCGATGGGGCGAAGATCAAAGAAGGCGCATCTTGCTCATCTGATCTGCGAGCTTTACGTCCGCCTGCAGGTCGTCCGGC
Organism: Phyllobacterium sp. YR620; assembly: GCF_900104165.1. Classification (NCBI taxonomy): domain Bacteria; kingdom Pseudomonadati; phylum Pseudomonadota; class Alphaproteobacteria; order Hyphomicrobiales; family Phyllobacteriaceae; genus Phyllobacterium; species Phyllobacterium sp. YR620. The sequence goes on along the minus strand of NZ_FNJP01000006.1, from coordinate 265,395 downwards.
TGACCACCGATCAAAGCTTCCACCTGCCGCTGTCGCAGGTCGAGCTTGCCGATGTCGTCGGTATCTCGGTGGTCCATCTCAACAAGACACTGCAATCACTGCGCCGCGAAAAGCTCGTGACCTGGATCAATCGGACAGTGACAATTGTCGACTGGGAAGCCTTGAAGGAGTTCGCGGAATTCAACCCGCTTTATCTCAATCTTTCGGTCGAGGCGCGGTAGCGATCAGATGTCGTATCAGACAGGCGGGATATTTCCGGGATTCGCTTTGGAGACGATCGTTCTCAGCGAGGCCACCTTGCGGGTTCGTCACGGGGGTAACGGACCGCCGCTGCTTTTGCTGCACGGGCATCCGCGCACGCACACCACCTGGTACCGCGTCGCTCCTCTGCTCGCGGATGAGTTTACCGTTGTCTGTCCTGACCTGCGCGGATTCGGCGGTTCGTCCAAGCCTGCGGACCATCCCAATCATGCCGGGTCGTCCAAACGAGCGAAAGCGCGTGACTGCGTCGAGCTGATGGGTGGACTGGGGTTCGAAACATTCTCGATCGCCGGCCACGATCGCGGCAGCTATACGGCTTTTCGCTGTGCGATGGATCATCCGCAGACGATCAGATCTCTATCAATCCTCGATGGAGTTCCAATCATCGAGGCTGTCGAGCGATGCGACGCCAAATTCGCGAAAGCCTGGTGGCACTGGTTTTTCTTCGCTCAGGCAGAGAAGCCTGAACGGGCCATCCTGGCCGATCCGCTCGCATGGTACGGTGGTACGGCCGACAAAATGGGAGAAGCGAACTTCGCGGATTACAGCACAGCCATTCATGATCCGGCGACGGTCCACGGCATGATCGAGGATTACCGTGCCGGCCTTGAGATCGACTGGCGCCACGACGAGGACGACCGGAGCGCCGGACGGCGCTTGGCCTGTCCGTTGCAGGTTTTATGGTCGGGGCAGGACGATCTCGAGGACCTCTACGGCGATGTTCTTGGCGTCTGGCGGCGGTGGGCAACGGAACTGTCCGGCCAGTCCCTGCCTTGCGGGCACCATATGGCGGAGGAGGTGCCCGAGACGTTGGCCAAAGCACTTTCGCGTTTTCACAGCCTCTACTGGTAGCCTGAAAGGAGATCAACCTGAGTGCAGGGGTTGGAACTTTCGAACCCGCGGGCCGTTACATTTTGCTACAACTTCTGATGGTATAAGGTTCTGGTCTTGACTGGAGGCGTCATGATGACGGTGCAGATTTCTCCGCCCTCGCGTTTGGCAACCCATTCGGTTCGCGAGTCGGATTGCGTCGAAGCCATCAGGGCAAGGTTCGAAGAACTGCACGATCCGGGTGAAGATTACATCGATCTCATCAGGGAGGCGATGGCGGCAGGTTGGACCATGCGCGAAGCGCGGCTCGCTCTCAACAAGTTGCTCGGGCTCGACCTCAGGGATCAGGAGCAACACTAGCTCCGGTTAATTTCCGGCGCGGTTCAGGACTTCTTCCAGTTCGGCGATCCTGCGCCGTATGACCTCTGCGGCACTGTCACCCGGTACTGAATCACCTTCCGTGGCAATGCCGAAGGTTTGGCTGCCTTCGGCAACGGCGAGATCATCCTTCAGCCGCGCCAGTTCTTCGCGCAAATCCGCTATTGTAGGCTCGTTGCTCATGACACCCTCATCCGCTTGGCGACTACTTCCCGTGAACGATTTTCCAGTCGTTGCGTTCCCGGAGTCTCCCACTCTCTGATGCGTACGCAAAGGTGGAACCTCCGTTTCCTCCATGTGTTTCACTGAAAATTACGACGCCAATTGACACTCACTGCAATGACGCAAATTCGAGCAACAGTAGAGAGCAATCTGATGGGTGATCCTGGTCCTCGTCCAAATCCCGATCCGCCAATCCCTGACAGGCCGCCGGTGCCCGCGCCGGGACCCGGCCCGGTGCCGCCCATTGTCGAGCCGCCATCTCCGGATCAGCTGCCGGACGAAGTGCCTTTGCCCAATCCTGACGAGGTCCGTGATCCGCCCGCGCATGTTTGGACTAGGCAGAACGAGCCAACGACGACTTTCATGGTCTCACCTAGGGAACGAATGGTGGTGCGGAGAGTTCATTCTCGACAAAGGAAGTGCGAGGTCCCACATGCCGCTGTTTCGTTTCGTTTTCGATGAAGGTGAGGGGCTTGATGCCATTACACCGATCGCATTTCCTGACCATGAAGCTGCGATCGACGCTGCGCACAAGGCAGCAAAGGAATCGCTCATCGACGCGGTCATTGAAGGCTACGATCCAACGACATGGGTCGTGCGCATCTATAATGAACCAGGCGAACTTTTGAAGACGATTTTCGTGTCTGACCTCCTGCGTACAAAAACCGAATAGCTCTTTAATTGCCAATCCTGGCGAAGAGGGCCCCCCACGAGGCCCTCCATATAGCTCACATGGCAGCGTTACTGCGATAGATAAACAACCTTGCGGTCCTTGCGCGATACGATGATCGGCTGCTTGTCGACGTAGACATAGGCGTAGTCCGGGCTATCGGGAATCGGTACCAGCTGAACCTCTTGGGGAACGACGGTTCCAACGGCAACATCGCCATCGATCACAACAGGATCCGAAGGATGGGCGATGACATAGTCGCGCGCTGGCTGTGGAACTTCCACGATGACAGCGTCCTGCGCAAAGGCATAAGTCGAGCCGGCGAGGAGCAATGCGGTGGTTATTGCAACGATGCGTTTCATAAGTTTTGTCTCCTTGTGTGTCCCTGGGCAAGAAACCGGCAATAGGCCCGTTTGGTTCCAGAAGAAGTGACAACCCTCACCAACTCGGGCTTTGCTGCCGCGAAAATTCGGGGCAAGCGAACGGCGCTACAAGCGCCGGCGGCATGCTCCGCCAGTTAGAAGATTTTTGCCGCGTAGAATGGAACCCGACTTTACCACGGCCGTTTTCACGCTAGACAGCGGTGGCCGTGTTAACCAGACGCGACGGTAGGGCGGACAGGACAGTTTTTCTGGTTTCCGGTCCTGGCCAACGAAACGGCAGGCGAGCGCATAACCCGTCCGGCCGCCACTGTCACCGAACCTTACGTCCTCCATTTTTCATGGTGGTCGCCGGAACATTGCTCGTATCTGTGAATTGCAGGATAGAGGCAAAGATATCGGTCCCGCGCATGAAGGCATCCACAAAGCGAACTAAGGAACAAGTGCGTAACGCCCGTGCGCGACAAAAAGCCCGCGGCCGTCGCGCCAAGAAGCCTTCCGAGATTCCGGGTCTCGGATGGAAGGACGTCCTTTACCGGGTGTGGCAGTCGCTGTCACAAGACCGCATCATGCTGATAGCGGCAGGTGCCGCGTTTTATTTGCTGCTCGCCCTTTTTCCCGCCTTGACAGCCTTTGTGTCGCTTTATGGCTTTCTTGCCGATCGTGCCTCTGTTGCAGGTAATGTTTCGCTGCTTGCCGGCATCTTGCCCAATGACGCGATAGCTCTGATACGTGCTCAACTCGAGGCACTTGCCGCGCAGGATACGAAGTTGCTGAGCATCGGCTTCCTGTTCGGTTTAGTCATCGCGCTCTGGAGCGCCAATAATGGCGTCAAAGGCATTTTCGAAGCGTTGAACGTCGCCTACGGACAGAATGAGACCCGCAGCTTCGTCAAACTGAACCTCGTTTCATTCGTCGTTACTCTGGGTGGAATCTTTTTCGGAATCGTGCTGCTTCTCGCGCTGGGCATCATGCCGAAACTTCTTGACGCGATGGGGCTCGAAGGGTGGAGCGCCGGTTTACTGAGCCTCGCCCGCTGGCCGGTTATGATGGGCGTTACCGTGGCTGCGATCTCGATCGTCTATCGCTACGGCCCGGACCGGGAATATGCGAAATGGCGGTGGCTTTCGTGGGGTGCCGTATTGTCCGCCGTGATCGGCATCGCCGCCTCTGCAGCGTTCACATCGTATCTTACAAACTTTGCCGATTATAACGCCACCTATGGCGCCTTGGGCGCAGTAGCCGGCCTGATGATGTGGATGTGGATCACATTGATCATTCTTATTCTCGGCGCAGAACTCAATGCGGAGCTTGAACACCAAACCGCAGTCGACAGTACGACAGGTCCGCCGCAGCCCATGGGCAAGCGGGGCGCAGTCGTTGCCGATACGCTGGGTGAAAGCGTGGCTGAATAATCAGCGCAGAATTTTATTGGTCATCACCCATTTCACCGACCGAGGCCACGCATAATTTGCGCCCATTCGCAGATCGGTGAAGCCCTCCGCAACGGTCTTCCCGCTTTTCGCATCAAGGATGCGAATGAATACGGCATGTTCGGTGCGGTTGACACGGGTGACGACGCCGAGGAGTGCGAGCGATGCGCCATTCTCGCGAGCGATAGCTGCCTCGCAGCCCCCGCAATAGCGCAGCCCCTTCGCCTCTGCCTCCGCAGGCACCGTAACGCCCACCACAGTATAGCGGCCCGAGCCCGTGAGCATGTCCTTTGCCATTTGTTCTGACTCGAAAAGATAGCGCTTGTCGTGCTCATCGGGCGCAATGATGCCGGCGCCCGCACTCCTGTCTTCAAGCTCAATGGGAAATACTGCGATCGAGGCAGGCGGGTTTTGCTGAGCGCCGGCCGGGGTGCACATCATCAAGCCCAATATCATCAGAAGCAACGGGCGCATGTTAACCCTCCATGCGGCTTTCCTCGCTGGGTAAAGGCCGAGGCGGACAAATCATGCCACGTTGCTGCTAATTCGCAAAGCCGCGGCAGGGTTCGGCGGGGAAATGATTATATGGGATAGATCAGCATCAGGACGCCGATTGCGATCAGCGCCAAGGCGGGCCAGTTGCGACCCGCGCGGAGGAATCCGAGACCTTGCCGTTTTGGCTCCAGTGTTGGTGCATTTTGATTGTCGGGATGCCTGGGCGGAGAGCTCAGCCGGCGCGCACTGATTGCCACCCACACTGCGTACAGTATGCCGAGGCAAACAAATAACGCGCCAGCTATCTTCATGGTTGAACTCCCGGACGGCCTAAGTCCAGCCGTTGGTTGGAAACTAGTTCTTGCAGTCCTCGGCCTTGGCCATGGCGGTCGGTTCGCCCTTCTGCTGCGCCTGCACGTCCTGCGCTGAGGTGGCTAAATTCTTGTCACCTGCGCCTTCCGTGCCGGCGAGTGGCATGGTTTGGCCGTCCTTCTGAGCGGTCTGGGGGCTATTATTCGTTGTTGTACCCGTACTGGCCGCACCTTTTTGTACCGTGCTGTTGCCCGAATTTTCTAAGGGAACGTGCGTGCCATCCTGGGCGATGCCCGGCTTTGCATCGGAATTTATCGATCCCGTTGTCGTGGGGCATGCGGCAAATGCGATACCGGGGGCAAAAGCCAGTGCGGCAGCGGCGATGATCGGTGCAAGCGCTTTCATGTGATTTCCTCCCTATAGGTTCAATATCGGTAAACCGGGCTATCGCGTTATTGTTCCAGTTGCCTTGGTCGCAAAAGGGCGGTGAACTTTCGCTCACCGCCAGCTATGGGCCCCAGAAAGCTCGGTGTAACCGTTGAGCCAGGGCGCGCTGACCTGGAAAATCAGCGCACAATGAACGCCCGCGAAAAATGCTCGTTCCGGCTTGGTCCGCAATCGTACCGAATTTGCTGCGCGGCAAATGAGCAAAAACGTTTATTCGCGCGGGGTGCGTGCTTCTCCTAGCGCTCTTGATCGCCGATATTGCAGGATATGTCTCGACGGTTTGAAGTGCGACTGAAAGCGGGTTGCATGAGATGCCGTCAGCAGCTCGTTTCTCCCTTCCATACTCGTCCAAAATTTTATCGCGTTCCTGCAACAGATGGCAGAGTCTGTACGTTTTCGGACGTTGTTCGCAATGCTTTCGCAGGCCGATTCCGATAGAGACAGGAGCACGTGATGAGTTTGGCAGCCGGCAACTTCGCCAACCATCTCCTTGCAATGAGCAGGGCTTGCAAGGGCGACGAACTGTTTGCCAATCTCGAAACGGTCGACCTCCCGCTCGGCATGCTCCTCAACGAGCCGAACCGGACGATCCCGCATATCTATTTTCCAGAAAGTGGCATTGGATCGATGATCACTTCCCTGTCCGATGGCCGCGATATCGAGATCGGACTGTTCGGCGCAGACGGGATGTCACATGTCGGCGCAGTGTTGGGCGACGAACTGAGCCCTTACCGCACCGTTGTTCAAGTGGCGGGAAAGGGCAACAGGATCGCTGCGGACCGATTTCGCAGAGCTATCGAGGGCAACAGCGACCTGATGCGATTGTTCCTGAAATACGCGCGCTCCTTCTCCATCCAGACCGGATCGACCGCGCTTGCCAATGGTCGGTCGACGATCGAGGCACGTCTCGCACGATGGCTGCTCATGATGCACGACCGGATCTCAGGCGAATATCTCGGTGTGACCCATGAATTCCTTGCAACGATGCTTGGCGTCAGGCGTCCCAGTGTCACCGATGCGCTGCATATTCTTGAAGGCGAACATCTCGTGATCTCGAGGCGCTCGGAAATTGTCATCCGCGACCGCCATGGCCTTGCAGCGATAGCCGATGGTGCTTATGGTCTTGCCGAGCGGGAAGCCGAAAGATTGACGGGCTGGCGCGGCAAGCCGCTTTTCCGCTCGGTCTGACCCGACGATTTCCACCGTGGAACAGCCTATGAAGCGGACTTGTGGGTATATGAAAACGGCCGGGAATTTTCCCAGCCGCTTTCATTAACTGCATCGATTACCGAACAGACTATTTATTCTTGTGGCTCTGCTCGCCGGCCTTGCCCTGTTGTTCACCGCTCTTGGAGGAACCGGATCCCTGCTGGGAGCCGCGGGAACCTTGTCCCTGTTCCTGCTGCTTGGACGTGCCCTTGCCGCTCTGTGAACTTCCGCTCTTTTGACTATTAGGCATTTGTCTTCTCCGTTTTGTTAACCCCGCATTCAATCAATCCGGCGCGGTGACGAATGTTCCTGCTAATTGAATTGCAGATCGGAACTGTACGGTAGCGGACACAGCGCTTGTATGTGCGGTAGCGAATGGGCCAGTTTCGCAGTGTCAAGAACGTGTTCGTGACTTTGCTAAGAGTGGGTTCGGAAAGGAACAATTTGACGCGATGGAAAAAATCACCACCATGCTCGACGAGAGCTTTTTCCAACGAGGTTCGGAGGAGGTTGCCCGCGCCCTCATTGGCGTTTCTCTGGTTGTCGATGGGGTGGGCGGACCGATCATCGAAACCGAAGCCTACGCCCCGAACGATCCTGCCTCGCACAGTTATCGCGGGCCCGGGATCGCGAACCGGACGATGTTCGGTCCAGCAGGTCGCGCCTACGTCTACCGGTCGTATGGTATCCACTGGTGTCTGAATTTTGTGTGTCTCGAGGCGTCAGCAGTGCTTATCCGGGCAATAGAACCTGTTCGTAACATCGAGATCATGCAGCGCCGCCGCGCCGTCGATGACATAAGGCTATTGTGCTCGGGACCGGGAAAACTTGCCCAGGCGCTTGCTGTAGACAAGTCGTATGACGGCAAATCTCTGTTTGAGCCGCCTTTTTTGCTGGAGGCGGCAACGGATGCCTTCGAGATCAGCATAGGACCACGGATCGGTCTGACCAAGGCCGTCGAAACGCCGTGGCGTTTCGGCGCCCGCGCTTCGCCATTTCTCAGCAGAAAGTTTCCCCTGAAATAGCCGTTCATGCAAGCCGCGTATATCGTCAGCGTGTTTATGGCCGCGGCAATAATTGTCCCGCGGTACCATCCAAAGATCCGCCGGGGCGCTGCCAGCGTATACATCCAAAACAGGGATCAAACATGCTTAAATACGGACTGGCATATTTCGTTACCGCAGTAATTTTCCTTGCGCTCGACATGTTGTGGCTTGGCACGATGGCGACGAGCTTTTACCGCGCCCGCATCCCAGACATAGTGGCGTCGGATGTGAATTACGCACCGGCCATCCTGTTCTATCTGATCTACGCGGTCGGCATCGTGATCTTCGCCTTAAGCCCGGCCATGGAGACCGGCCGATGGCACACCGCGCTGATTTATGGCGCGCTTTTCGGCTTTTTTGCCTATGCCACCTATGATCTGACCAGCCAGGCGACTTTGAAACAATGGTCGACCGCCCTTACGGTCGTGGATATTGCCTGGGGCACTTTTGCTTCCGGTTTGTCGGCGACCTTGAGCTTTCTGGCGACGAACTGGCTGCTGGCGAGGCTAAGCTAACACATCACTTACTCGCCACGAAGCATTGCGTCTGTTCAGTTGCGGTTGGAATGCGCGCGGACGAAATTTGCCGTATCGTCCAAAGTCGGAGCGACGAAGCGCATGGGCGACCCCATCGCGCCGATGATGCCGAGGTGTCCAACGCCCGGGTAGAGCTTTATATCAACGTTGTTTCCGCCAGCGCTCAACTTCTCGGCAAGCCGCGTGCTGTTTCGCGGAAAGACCGTCGTGTCGCTTTTGCCGTGCAGGAGCAGCGTAGGCGGCTCGTGGCGTCCGGCAAACGCCACGGGTTCGGCCAGCGTCGTCGTTTCGGCGGTGCTGAATATGGCCGCTATCTTTTCGTCCTGCGATGGCAGGAAATCATAGGGTCCGGCAATACCGACAAAACCCCCGAGGTCCCTGTTCGGCGTCATGCCCTCCCTCCCGAGCCACGTCTTGTCGAGTGCGAGCATCGCGGCAATGTAAGCGCCGGCGGAGTGGCCGACGACGAACAGCTTTGCCGGATCGCCACCGTATTGGCGTGCATGATCCCTGGCCCAGCGAACGGCCTTGGCGCCGTCGTCAAGAAAGCCTTCATAATGAACCTGGGGGTAAAGCCGATAATCGGGTATCACCGTAACGATCCCCTTGGCGGCCAAAGCCGATCCCACGAATTGATAGGTTTTCTTGTCGCCGTTCTGCCAGCTGCCGCCGTAGAAGAAGACGGCCACCGGGGCGGCATGCGCACCGGCCGGTGCGTAAACATCGAGCGTGTGCCTCGGCCCTTCGCCATAGGCGACGTCCTGCTCGACTCGAGCACCATTGGAAGTGGTGGCGATGTTCAAGATTGTTCCCGGCGAGCACGCCGCCAAGACCATGGCCGCACCAGCGACCGCCGCGATTGCCAAAAAGGGGCTCAAGTGCTCAAAACCCCATGAGGGGTTGGACAAGCCGGCCAACGAGGCTCTTCATCCGCAAGCGGCCATCGACCACGGCGAGACAAATGCATTCCTCATCAGGACCCGCTGCTGGCTCGTGCTCGAGACTGGCATCGGCAACGATCAGATCGCCGACGTGGTAGTCGCCGTCCGCATCATGCAGTGAACCCTTGAGAATGAGCGTGTATTCGGTACCCGCATGGGAATGTTCGGGCAGCACCATGCCCGGTTTCGAGCGCAGCAGCATGGGGCGGTTGCGGGCGGAGCCACCGCGGCCGATCGAGCTCCAGCGTACGCCGGGCGCAAGGAATCTCCACTTGCCGATATCGTAATGTTCAAGCGGCTGTGGCAGGCGCATCCCTTCTGGCAACTCAGCGAGCCATTTGCCCCGTTCAACCACCATGGCACGCGGGCCTGAATCGATCCGCGCAAGCGTCTTCTCCAACGCGTCGGGCGAAAGAGCGCTTTCGGACGCGTCCTCAAGCGCGATCCCGCCAAAGATTTCGAAGGCGCGGACGCGCTCGGCGCTTTCCGGACACATCGTCAGGTGTGCCGCGACCACGAGCGCCGGACCCGGCGCCAGGGTTCCGGCGGCATAGGCCATCAAAAGGTCGTCGGATGGACGGTGGGACATCGTTACTGTTCCTCCCCCAGCAGGCCGCGCAAGCGCTGCATGGCTAGCCGCAAGCGGGATTTCACCGTACCGAGCGGCAAGCCGAGCACTTTGGCGATTTCACTGTGGGGTTTGTCATCGAAGTAATGCAGACGTATGACGTTCAGCTGGTCCGCCGAGAGCAGATCGATCGCAGTGCGAACCCGGTGTTCGCTCTCGGTTCTCAGCACCTCGTCGGAGGGGGAGGCTGGAAGTTCGGGCGCCGGATCTTCAAGCAGATGCTGCGCCGGATAGCGCTCACGGCGTACTGAATCCACGCGCAAATTGCGTGCGATAGTGAATATCCAGGTCGAAGCGGAGGCTTTCGCCGGATCGTATAGCGCCGCCTTGCGCCATACCATCAGCATGGTTTCCTGTGCAAGTTCCTCCGCCTGTCCGGCGGCCATGCCACCACGCATGAAAAAACCTTTCAGGCGAGGTGCAAAGTAGCCGAAGAGTTCCGCGAATGCCGCCTTGTCGGCCTGCTGCGCTATGGCCACCAGCCTCGCCGACTGCTCCGCCTTTTCCGTCACGACAGCGCACCCGCCGGCACTCGGGCCCTTAACCCGACGCGCCGACATCGCTCGAAGTTGCCTCCGCCAGAGGGTCTCGAAATTGTAAAAGCCAAACGTACCGACGTCATTCATACCGCTCTATACGCAGGCCCACCGCAATCGGATCATCGCTTCGGGACCAGCGAAACTATCAATGATCCATTCCCGTATCTGCAACGTATTGATTGCAGCACAGGGAGACAACGTCTGATTTCCCTTGGCTGTCGGTGTTTGCAGGATGACTTCGGGAGAACAGGGTTGAAAATCGCAGTCATAGGGTCCGGTATATCCGGCATGTCGGCCGCATGGCTTCTTTCGCAGAAACACGAAATCACCGTCTACGAACGCGAAACGCGCATTGGCGGGCACAGCAATACCGTGATTGTACCCGGTGAAGGTGGTGTGGCCGTCGATACCGGCTTTATCGTCTACAATGAACAGACCTATCCCAACCTGACCGCGCTGTTTGCCTTGCTCGGCGTTGAAACCGCGGCGTCGGAAATGTCTTTCGCCGTCTCGCTCGATAGCGGCAGGCTCGAATATTCCGGAACGGGCTTCAGCGGCCTTTTTGCCCAGCAACGCAACCTCGTCAATCCGCGGTTTTGGCTCATGCTGCGCGACCTCTTGCGCTTTTATCGCGAAACTCCAGCCCATGCGGGCAAGCTTGGCCTCATTGCGCTTGGCGATTTCCTCAAACGCGAAGGTTACGGCCGCGCGTTCCGTGACGATCATCTGTTGCCAATGGCATCGGCCATCTGGTCGGCGCCGGCTGCGAGTCTTCTCGACTATCCGGCCGAAGCATTCATCCGCTTCTGCGACAATCATGGATTGCTCAAGCTTGCCAACCGGCCCGTCTGGCGCACGGTCAAGGGCGGAAGCCGAAACTACGTTGAGCGCCTGACGGCGAATTACAGAAACCGCGTCCGTACCGGCTGCGCCGTCGCATCGGTCCGGCGTGCCGGCGATCATGTGACGGTCTCAGATATCCACGGAGTGACCGCCATATTCGATCATGTCGTGATGGCGGGTCACGCCGACGAGACGCTTGCCCTGCTCGCCGACCCGTCGGCACTCGAGAAAAGACTGCTTTCCGCCTTTCGCTACTCGGTTAATCGCGCCGTGCTGCACGAGGATGAAACGCTCATGCCGAAGCGGCGTTCGGTGTGGTCGAGCTGGAATTATCTTGGCGAACGCAAGGAGATGCAGCCCCCAAGTCAACTCTGTGTCAGCTATTGGATGAACAGGCTTCAGCCCCTCGAAACCGATCGCCAGTTCTTCGTTACCCTCAATCCTCGCCATGCGCCGGACCCGTGCAAGGTGCTGCATACCCAGACCTATACGCATCCACTCTTCGACAGTGAGGCCATGCAGGCGCAGCGCCAGCTCTGGCAGTTGCAAGGGGCTCGCAATACCTGGTTCTGCGGCGCTTATTTCGGCGCGGGCTTCCATGAAGACGGGCTCCAGGCAGGCCTTGTCGTTGCCGAAGATTTGGGTGGCTTACGCCGTCCTTGGACCGTTGCCGATGAATCGGCGCGCATCCATCGCCAGCCATTGGCTAGTCCGGTAGAGGTTGCGGCATGAGCGCAATTTCCTCGGCAATTTATACGGGCAAGGTGACGCACAAGCGTTTGCGGCCCCGGCAGCACTTCCTGCGCTACCGCATGTTTTACATGCTGTTCGACATTGATGAGATTGACCGGATCGCCCGGGAGCACTGGCTGTTTTCGCGCAACCGCTTCAATCTCTTCAGCTTCTACGACCGCGATCATGGCAATAAGTCCGAGGTCGCCAATGACGGCTCGCCGCTGCGAAGCTACGTCGAGGATCATCTTCGCGCGGCGGGAGCAGAGCCCGATGGCGGCGCAATCCGCCTGATGTCGATGCCGCGTATCCTCGGCTATGTGTTCAATCCCCTCAGTGTCTATTTCTGCCATGATCGCGCCGGCGCATTGGCCGCATTGATCTATGAGGTGGATAACACGTTTGGCCAGCGTCACAGCTATGTCTTCCCCCTCGACAAAGGCACCGGCAGCGCCGGACCATTGCATCAGGAGTGTGCCAAGGCGTTTTATGTCTCGCCCTTCATGGAGATGGCGCTGGGCTACGATTTCACCATCAAGATTCCCGATGACGCCGCCTCGATCGTGATCAATGCCAGCGACCGCGAGGGCCTGATCATCGCCACCGCTTTTGCCGGCAGGCGGAAGGAATTCAGCGACTGGCAACTAGCGAAATTGTGTTTCGCCTATCCCCTGCTGACCCTTAAAGTCATTGCCGGCATACATTGGGAAGCGCTGCGGATATGGTTGAAGGGCGTCGGCCTCAAGCCTCGGCCGCAGACACCCGTTCAGACCAAAACCATCATAGCGCGATCGACCCGGGCAGAATGACTGACGACAACACTGATAAGCCGGCGATCGTGCTCTTTCGTCACGACCTACGCATCCGCGATAACCGCGCTCTGCTAGCTGCTGCCGGCTCCGGCAAGCCGGTTATCCCGATTTTCCTTTGGGATGAGACGAATGAGGCTTCGCGGCCAATCGGCGGCGCGCGGAAGTGGTGGCTGCACCATTCACTGAAAGCGCTGGGCGCTTCGCTCGAGAAACTCGGCGGCCGTCTCATTCTGCGGCGGGGAAAAACTGCGGCGATTGTCGACGAAGTATTGGATGACACCGGAGCCGATGTCGTGCTGTGGAACCGTCGTTACGATCCACCCGGCATTGCCATTGATACGGCACTCAAGGCTGGATCATCAAACCGGGGAATCGTGGCCGAGAGCTTCGAGGGCCATCTGCTGCACGAGCCATATGCGCTGAAGACAGGCTCCGGTGGGTATTACCGCGTTTATTCGCCGTTCTGGCGCGCGCTGAATGCGCAGCCCGAGCCCCGCGATCCACTGGCCGCGCCGCGAGAACTATTGGCCTGGCCGCACCCGGTAACGACGGACAGTCTCGACGACTGGGCGCTTCTGCCCCATGAGCCCGATTGGACCAATGGCTTTTCCAGAGACTGGACGCCTGGTGAAGAAGGAGCCCATGAGCGGCTTGCGGACTTCCTCGACAGGTCGATCGACCGCTACGTAGCCAAGCGCAATCGTCCTGACATGGAGGCGACATCGCGGCTGTCGCCGCACCTTGCGCATGGCGAGGTAACGCCCTTCCAGATATGGCATGCCCTAAAGGCGCCAGAAGTGCTCGATCATCGATCGGGCGTGGAAAAGTTCCGCGCAGAGGTAGGCTGGCGGGAATTCTCCTGGCATCTCCTTTTCCACAATCCGAACCTGCATTCGGAAAACTTCAAGCCGGCCTTCGACAATTTCGCATGGGCGGGCGATGCCGGTAGCCAGTTCACCGCCTGGAAGCGCGGGCTGACCGGCTACCCTATCGTCGATGCCGGCATGCGTCAGCTTTGGCAGACGGGATGGATGCACAACCGCGTGCGAATGGTCGTCGCTTCCTTCCTCATCAAGCACCTGCTCGTTGACTGGCGCGAGGGCGAAGCGTGGTTCTGGGATACGCTCGTCGATGCGGATCCCGCCAACAATTCTGCGAGCTGGCAATGGGTGGCTGGGTCCGGCGCCGACGCCGCTCCCTATTTCCGCATCTTCAATCCCGTCCTTCAGGGTGAGAAATTCGATCCGAAGGGAGACTATGTTCGAAAATTCGTGCCGGAACTGAAGGCGCTCCCTGCAAAATTTGTGCATCAGCCGTGGAATGCGCCGGAAGCCGTTTTGAGGGAGGCGAATATCAGTCTCGGCGAGACTTATCCGCGGCCCATCGTCGATCATCAAGCTTCCCGCCGCCGAGCGCTGGATGCCTATTCCACGGCGATGAGGTAACGATTCTGGTGGTCGGGTTTCAATCCGCCTAGCTGTGTGTGCCCATTTGCCGGCAACGCTGTGGACACATCAAATAGCCCATCAAAACAAGTCAAAAAGAGTTGCACACCTCAACGGGTTGATCTAAGACTTTAGCCGGAGGAGAATTCTCGTGGGGAAAATGACGCTTGAAGACGTCGCCCGAGAAGCCGGTGTAAGTCTCGCAACGGTTGATCGCGTCGTGAACGGGAGGATGGGCGTGCATGCACGCACCATCGAGCGCGTCAATGCGGCCATAAAACAGCTTGGTTTCCTGTCGGACCCACATGCCTCGCGCCTTGCACGCGTGCGTGACTACGACTTCCGCATCATTCTGCCGACCGGCGAAAACGAATTCATGCAGAGCCTCGCCGCCGAGTTTCGCGCAACACGCGAGCGCCAGCTGCAGGAGCGCGTGCGACTTTCGATCGAGCATGTCGATACCTTTGACGGCGTCGCCGTTGCAGCGGCGCTGGAAAGCCTTCCTTCCGGAATAGATGGCGTCGCCGTCGTCGCGCTCGATCATCCGGCCGTGACCGAGGCGATCAACGCGCTCGCCGATTCCGGGGTCGTTGTACTGACACTCGTATCGGACGTTCCGAATTCCCGCCGCGCCCACTATGTCGGCATCGACAATTTTGCTGCCGGTCGCACGGCAGCCTCGCTCATTGGCCGCTTTGTCGGGCCGCGCAAGGGCAAGGTCGGCATGATCGCGGGTTCGCTCGCCCTGCGCGATCACATCGAACGCCAGTTTGGCTTTGAGCAGATCATTTCACGCGAGTACCCGAACCTCGAAGTATTGCCGGTGCGCGAAGCCCGCGACGAGAACGCCCGCGTCGAAGCGGCGGCAGGCGCGCTTTTGAAGGACCATTCGGATCTTGTCGCAATCTATAATGCCGGCGGCGGACAGGCGGGCGTGATCAAGGCGCTTGAGGCAAGCGGCCACGTCTCCGACGTGATTTTCGTTGCCCACGAACTGACGCCCTCGACGCGGCGGCATCTGGTGCGCGGCACCGTCGATGCGCTTATCAACCAGGATGCAGGCCATATGGCGCGCAGCACCGCACGCATCCTGACGGCGCTGCGCGAGGGACGCCCCATCGTTCCGGGGCAAGAGCACATTCGCATCGATATTTTTCTCAGGGACAACATGCCCTGACGGCAGGAGACTTAAGGGAGGAATTCATGAAGACGATCAAGGGACCAGCCATTTTTCTCGCACAGTTCGCGGGCGATGCGGCGCCATTCAATTCCTTCGATGCCATCTGCGGATGGGCTGCATCCCTCGGCTATAAAGGGGTGCAGATTCCGGCTTGGGATGCGCGCTTGATCGACCTGAAGAAAGCGTCGGATTCCAAGGATTATTGCGACGAACTCGCCGGTACGGCGTCGGCGCATGGCCTGACCATCACCGAGCTTGCCACCCATCTTCAGGGGCAGCTCGTCGCCGTTCATCCCGCCTATGACGAAATGATGGATGGATTTGCAGCACCGGAAGTGCATGGCAATCCCAAGGCGCGTCAGGAATGGGCGGTTGATCAATTGAAGCGCGCTGCGCGGGCGTCAAAACATCTCGGCCTGAAATCCATGCCGACCTTCTCCGGCGCCCTTGCATGGCCGTATATTTATCCGTTTCCGCAGCGTCCGGCCGGTCTGGTCGAAACAGCGTTCGATGAACTTGCCAAACGCTGGACGCCCATCCTCAACTATCTCGACGAGCAGGGTATCGACGCCGCCTATGAGATTCATCCTTCGGAGGATCTCCATGACGGCATAAGCTACGAAATGTTCCTGGAGCGCGTGAACAATCACACGCGTGCCAATCTGCTCTACGATCCCTCGCATTTCGTACTGCAGCAGCTCGACTATCTCGACTACATCGACATCTATCACGAGCGGATCAAGGCGTTCCACGTCAAGGATGCAGAGTTCAATCCGACGGGACGCCAGGGCGTCTATGGCGGGTTCCAGTCATGGGTCAACCGCGCCGGTCGCTTCCGTTCGCTGGGCGACGGTCAGGTGGATTTTGGCGCGGTGTTCTCGAAATTGACTGCCCATGATTTTGATGGCTGGGCTGTTCTGGAATGGGAATGCGCGCTGAAGCACCCCGAGGACGGTGCGCGCGAGGGCGCCGAGTTCATTAATGCGCATCTCATCCGTGTGACCGAACGCGCATTCGACGACTTTGCCGGAGCCGGCACCGATGAGGCCGCAAATCGCCGCATACTTGGCTTGAAGTAGGGGGAACGAGATGGTCATCGGAGCATCGAAGGAAAAGCCGGCGTCACGCCGCATTCGCATCGGCATGGTCGGCGGCGGGCAAGGCGCCTTCATAGGGGCGGTGCACCGCATCGCCTTGCGTATCGACGACCAATATGAGCTGGTCGCCGGCGCGCTGTCGTCCGATCCGGAACGAGCCAAGGCTTCGGCACGCGAGATCGGCATCGCCGAGGACCGCGCCTATACCTCCTTCGAGGATATGGCCAAGCAGGAGGCAAAGCGGTCGGACGGCATCGAGGCGGTTTCCATCGTCACGCCCAACCACATGCACGCGCCAGCCGCCAAGGCATTCCTGAAGGCCGGCATTCATGTCATCTGCGACAAGCCGCTGACGACGACGGTGAAGGAAGCCAAGGAACTGGTCTCGCTTGCCGGCAAGAGCGGCAAGCTGTTCATCCTCACCCACAATTACACCGGGTACCCAATGATCCGACAGGCGCGGGCCATGGTGGCAAAGGGTCTGCTCGGCGACCTGCGCGTGGTGCAGGCTGAGTATCCGCAGGACTGGATGACCGAAAAGACCGAGGCCACGGGTTCCAAGCAGGCTGAATGGCGCGTCGATCCGAAACGCTCGGGCGCTGGCGGAGCCATCGGCGATATCGGCACGCACGCGTATAACCTTGCCTGTTTCGTTTCGGGGCTGAAGCTCAAGCAGCTATGTGCCGAGTTGACCAGTTTCGGCGAGGGCAGGGTGCTCGACGATGACGTGCAAATCCTGCTCCGCTTTGACGGTGGAGCAAAGGGCATGATCTGGGCAAGCCAGGTGGCGCCCGGCAACGAAAACGGGCTCAAGCTGCGCGTCTACGGCACCAAGGGCGGTCTCGAATGGACCCAGGCCGACCCGAACTATCTCTGGTACACGCCATTCGGCAAGCCCAAGCAGTTGCTGACCCGGGGCGGGGCGGGGGCTTCGCCCGAGGCGGCGCGCCTGACGCGCGTGCCAAGTGGCCATCCTGAAGGCTATCTGGAAGGTTTCGCCAATATTTACAGCGAGGCGGCGCAGGCAATCTTCGCTGCGCGCACCGGCAAGAAGGCGCCAAAGGATGTAGTATTCCCAACCGTGGAAGATGGTCTCATAGGCATGGAATTCATCGAAGCCGCGGTGAAATCGTCGAAAGCCGGCGGCGTCTGGACGAAGGTGTGATGGGCAATCGGCAGGACAGAGGGAGGTGCCAATCATGAGCGTGGCACCCACAGGAGAGACCAGCACTTTGCTCCCCGTCCTCGAGGCGCGTGGCATCGCCAAGGCATTCGGCCCGGTCGAGGTCCTGACCGATATAACCCTGTCGGTCATGCCGGGCGAGGTGCATGCCATCATCGGCGAGAATGGCGCCGGCAAGTCGACCCTGATGAAGCTCCTGAGCGGCCACCTTACGCCGACGCGTGGAACGGTGGCGATTGACGGAGAGCCCGTCATATTCAACGGTCCCGTAGATGCAGAACACCGCGGCCTCGTGCTCGTCCACCAGGAGATTTTGCTCGCGCCGGATTTGACGGTTGCCCAGAACATCTTCATGGGCCGGGAACTGAAGCGCGGTCTGATGGTCAATGACCGCGAAATGAACCGCCAGTCCGCAGAGGCGGTTCGTAGCCTCGGTGCAGAAATTGAGCCGACGACGCAGATTGCGCGGCTTTCGATTGCCCGCCGCCAGTTGGTCCAGATCGCGCGCGCCCTGCAGGTGCCGCATCGTGTCGTCATCTTCGACGAACCCACTGCCTCGCTGACGCCCTTCGAGACGGAAGCCCTGCTCAAGGTCATCCGCGATCTGCGCGACAAGGGCGTCGCCGTGCTCTATATCTCGCATCGCCTGCCGGAAGTCGCGGCAATCGCCGACCGGATCACCGTGCTGCGCGACGGCAAGCTGATTGCAACCCGCCATGCGGCCGAACTGCAGCCAGTCGACATGGCGCGCCTCATGGTCGGGCGCGACATGTCGAAGCTCTATCCCGAACGCGAGGATACTGCGACGCGGCAAAACGTTCTCGAGGTAAAGAATTTTGACGTGCCGGGCTATGCCAGCGATGCGAGCTTTGTCTTGCGCAAGGGTGAAATCCTCGGCTTCGCAGGCCTGATCGGCGCCGGGCGCACGGAATTGTTCGAGGGTCTTGTCGGCCTGCGCACTGCCCATGGCGAGGTCAAACTCAATGGCAAGCCGGTCAAGTTTCACAGCGTGCGCGACAGCATGTCAGCGGGCATCGTATACCTGAGTGAAGATCGCAAGGGCAAAGGCCTGTTGCTGGCGCAAGACCTGCGCACCAACCTGACGCTGGCGACGCTCGGCAAATTTACCAACGGGCCGCTCATCGAGCGCAAGCGCGAGGACAAGAGCCTCGACAAGGCAATCGCTGATTTCGACATCAGGGCGCGCCGGCGCGACCTTCTTGCTGGACAGCTTTCAGGCGGCAACCAGCAGAAACTGCTCCTCGCCAAGATGATGCTGCTCGAGCCGAGCATCGTCATCATTGATGAGCCGACGCGCGGTATCGACATCGGCACCAAGGAACAGATCTACAGGTTCATTGCCGACCTCGCGAAGGCAGGCAAATCCGTCGTCGTCATATCCTCCGAAATGCAGGAACTCATCGGCATCTGCCACCGCATTCTCGTCATGCGTTCGTCGCGCATTGTCGGCGAGGTTACCGGCGACGCTATGACGGAAGACGAGATCGTCGTCTACGCCACCGGCGTCAAGATCAACGAAGCAGAGCTTTACAGTGCGGGGAACGCATGAGCGACACCAAGGTAATCACCGACGCACGCGGTTTTGGCCGCAAACTGGCGGATCTCGACAAGACGGCGGTTGCGCCATTCCTGGCGTTGGCGGCGCTGTTCGTCCTCGGCGCGCTTGTCAATCCGAACTTCCTTTCGATCGACAACTTGCTCAATGTCTTAACGCGCTCGTCCTTCATCGCCATCATTGCCGTTGGCGCGACTTTCGTGATTTCCGCGGGCGGGCTCGATCTTTCGGTCGGCTCGATGGCGGCGCTCGTCGCCGGCATCATGATCCTGTTCCTGAATTCAGGTGCGGTCGACGGCGACATGGCGATGCTTGCGGCAGGCGTCGTTGTTGCCATCGGCGTCGGTGCGCTGGCGGGTCTGCTCAACGGTGCTGTCATCACCATCGGCAAGATCGAGCCCTTCATCGTGACGCTTGGCACCATGGCGATCTTTCGTTCCGTGACCGTGTGGCTGGCGGATGGCGGCTCGATCGCCATGAAATCGATCGCGATGCGCAACATGTTCCGCCCCGTCTACACCGGCGTTTTTCTCGGCCTGCCGATACCGGTCTGGATCATCATCATCGTCGGCGTTCTTGGCGCCTTCATTCTCTATAAGACGTCCTTCGGCCGCCACGTGATTGCTGTCGGCTCGAACGAAGACGTCGCGCGCTATTCGGGCATTCACGTCAATCGCGTACGCGCCATGACCTATATTCTTCAGGGCATTTGCGTCGCCATTGCGGTCGTCGTCTATGTGCCGCGTCTCGGCGCAGCGACGACGACAACGGGCATGCTGTGGGAATTGCAGGCGATCACTGCCGTCGTCATCGGCGGTACGGCGCTGCGCGGCGGCGTCGGTCGCATCTGGGGAACGATCTGCGGCGCCTTCATGCTGGAAGTCGTCGGCAACATCATGGTGCTCTCCAACATTGTCAGTGAATACCTGATCGGTGCCGTTCAGGGCACGATCATCATCATCGCCATGCTGGTGCAGCGCACGCTGCAGAAGAAGAAGGCGTGACGCTGGCAGAGGCAAACCGGTGGCAGGGCCACCGCAACGAGACCGGACGGGGGAACAGGGCCACCCACCGCGCCGCAATCAAGGCCCGAGCAGAAAATTGGGAGAAGACAAATGCGTAAACTATTGATCGGTCTTGTTGGAGCGGCGCTCGCTTCGACGATGACCTTCGCCTACGCGCAGGACAAGAAGGTCAATATCGCCGTCTCTATACCTGCGGCCGACCACGGCTGGACCGGCGGCGTCGTCTATCATGCAGAACGGGCCGCCAAGCTTCTAGAAGCCGCTCACCCAGGCCTGAAGATCACCATCAAGACTTCGCCGGACGGTGCTGCGCAGGCAAACGCGCTCGAAGACCTGACCACACAAGGCATCGACGCGCTCGTAACCCTGCCGCACAATTCGGACGAACTGACCGATCCGATCCGCGCGGTAAAGGAAAAGGGCGTCTTCGTGACGGTCGTTGACCGCGCTCTTTCCGATCCGACGATCCAGGATCTCTACGTTGCCGGCAACAATCCGGAGCTCGGCCGCGTCGCGGGTGAATACCTGAAGGATACGTTGAAGACCGGCGATGTCGTTGTCATCCGCGGCCTCCCGATCGTCATCGATGAAGAGCGCCAGAAGGGTTTCGACGATGCGATTGCCGGCAGCGGGATCAAGGTTCTCGACAAGCAGTTCGGCAATTGGTCGCGCGATGACGCCTTCAAGATCATGCAGGACTATCTGACCAAGTTCCCGAAGATCGACGCCGTATGGTGCCAGGACGATGACATGGCGGTTGGCGTGCTCGAAGCCATCGATCAGGCCAAGCGCACCGACATCAAGATGGTCATCGGCGGCGCCGGCATGAAGGACATGATCAAGCGCGTTGCCGACGGCGACAAGATGACCCCGATCAACGTTCTCTACCCACCATCAATGGTTGCAACGGCGATGGAACTGACGGTTGCGAACTTCTACGATCAGGTTCCGGTGCGCGGCAAGTACATCCTCGACGCAACCCTTGTGACCAAGGACAACGCCAAGGAATTCTACTTCCCGGATTCACCGTTCTGATTAAGGCTGGTCTGTCCAGCTTGCAATCGAAAGGCCCGCAAGGGCCTTTCTTTTTGACTGAAATCCGGGTCCAGCTATGTTGTCTGACTTTCGACTGATTGACTTGATCTGAGTGTTCGGATTAAATATGAGTATAGTTATCAAGTTTATTGAACGGCGACCGACGCGGGTTGCCGTTCAACGAGAGGCTCAAAATGTCCCGCCGCCAGATCATCGACCTTCAGGTCCGCCTTCCAAATCCTGTCTCGCGGCCTGCCGCGCCTGTCCAGCCATTAGCGCCTGAATTCCGCGTTCTAGGTAGTGAAGTGCTTTTCAAAGGCAATAAGGAAGTTGGTATCGAACATGGCGGCTCCTTGTATCGGTTGAAGATCACGCGCCAGGGCAAACTCATTCTCAACAAGTAACCGAGCGATTCCTATGTCTTGGACGAGCATCGCGAGGGCCGCGTCGGCAGGATGGTGCGCGCCTGCGCGGCGTTGCGACATTTTTTGCCGCCATTAGAACTGACTTGTTGACATAAAGATATCTTTATGTGACCGTGGCGCCTCTCTAAAAATCATTATGAGGCATTTCGAGTCATGGGTATTGCATCTGGAACCATTGGCGAAAAATTGCTCGGCGCGGAAGCGGCACCCCGCGACGGTTCCGAGGTTTTTGCAGCGCTGACGCAGGCAGCAAAAGAGCGAATCCTTATCCTTGACGGCGCCATGGGGACGCAGATCCAGGGCCTCGGCCTGAAGGAGGAAAACTTTCGCGGCGAGCGCTTCGCCGATTGCGCCTGCCACCTCCAGGGCAACAACGATCTTCTCATCTTGACCGAACCGCAGGCGATTGAAGACATCCACTACGCCTACGCCATGGCCGGCGCCGACATACTCGAGACCAATACCTTTTCCTCGACCACGATCGCCCAGGCCGACTACAGCATGGAGGATGTGGTCTATGAGCTCAATCGCGATGGCGCCCGGCTTGCGCGCCGCGCCGCGCTGAAGGCGGAGCAGAAGGACGGCAAGCGCCGCTTCGTTGCGGGCGCGCTCGGACCGACGAACCGCACGGCATCGATATCGCCTGACGTGAACAATCCGGGCTACCGCGCGGTGACGTTCGATACCCTGCGGGCGGCCTATGCCGAACAGGTGAGGGGATTGATCGACGGTGGCGCCGACATCATCCTCATCGAGACGATCTTCGACACGCTGAATGCCAAGGCGGCCATCTTCGCGACGCAGGAAGTTTTCGAGGAAAAGGCAATCAACCTGCCGGTCATGATCTCCGGGACCATCACAGATCTTTCCGGACGCACCCTGTCGGGACAGACGCCGACCGCCTTCTGGTACTCCGTACGTCATGCCAGGCCCTTCACCATCGGTCTCAATTGTGCGCTCGGGGCGAGCGCCATGCGCGACCATCTGGCCGAGATCGCGGCAGTTGCCGATACGTTCGTGTGCGCCTATCCCAATGCAGGGCTCCCGAATGAATTCGGTCAATATGACGAGAGTCCTGAAGCGATGGCGGCGCAGCTCGAAGAGTTCGCCAAGGACGGCCTGCTGAATATTGTCGGCGGCTGCTGTGGCTCGACTCCGGAACACATAAGAGCCATTGCCGAAGCGGTCGGCAAATACCGGCCGCGCCCCATTCCCGAGACCGAAACCCATATGCGGCTATCCGGTCTGGAGCCATTCACGCTGACCAGGGATATCGCCTTCGTCAATGTTGGCGAACGCACCAATATTACCGGCTCGGCGAAGTTCCGGAAGCTGATTACCGCAGGCGATCTGCCGGCGGCGCTCGATGTTGCGCGCGACCAGGTCGCAAATGGCGCGCAGATCATCGACATCAACATGGACGAGGGACTGATCGACAGCGAGAAGGCCATGGTCGACTTCCTCAATCTGATCGCCGCCGAACCCGACATCGCACGCGTGCCGGTAATGATCGATTCGTCGAAGTGGGACGTGATCGAGGCCGGCCTCAAATGTGTCCAGGGCAAGCCGCTCGTTAATTCGATCTCAATGAAGGAAGGTGAAGACGCCTTCATCGCTCATGCAAGGAAGGTTCGCGCCTATGGGGCGGCTGTCGTCGTCATGGCGTTCGATACCGAGGGCCAGGCCGATACGCTCAAGCGCAAGGTGGAGATTTGTACGCGCGCCTATGAACTCCTGACACGTGAGGCTGGTTTCGCGCCTGAGGATATCGTGTTCGACCCGAACATTTTCGCGGTCGCTACCGGCATCGAAGAGCACAACGGTTATGGCGTCGCCTTCATCGAAGCCACACGGCAGATCACGCAGACCTTGCCGCACGCTCATATTTCCGGCGGCGTTTCCAATCTTTCCTTCTCGTTCCGTGGGAATGAACCGGTGCGCGAAGCGATGCACGCCGTTTTCCTCTACCATGCCATTCAGGCCGGCATGGACATGGGCATCGTCAACGCGGGACAACTGGCGGTTTACGAATCGATCGATCCGGAACTGCGCGAGGCCTGCGAGGATGTGGTCCTCAACCGGCGCGACGATGCGACTGAACGCCTGCTAGACCTTGCCGAGCGCTACAAGGGCTCGGCGGGCAGGGAAGCACGCGAGCGCGATCTTGCCTGGCGCGAATGGAGCGTCGAAAAGCGGCTCGAACACGCGCTCGTCAATGGCATAACCGAATTCATCGAAGCCGACACAGAAGAAGCGCGTGCACGGGCCGAGCGCCCGCTTCATGTCATCGAGGGGCCGCTGATGGCCGGCATGAATGTCGTTGGCGACCTGTTTGGTTCCGGCAAGATGTTCCTGCCGCAGGTAGTGAAATCCGCCCGCGTCATGAAGCAGGCCGTCGCCGTGCTGCTGCCCCACATGGAGGCGGAGAAGCTTGCCAATGGCGGATCGGGAAAACGCGAAAGTGCCGGCAAGGTGCTGATGGCGACCGTCAAGGGCGATGTACACGACATCGGCAAGAACATTGTCGGCGTTGTCCTCGCCTGCAACAATTACGAGATCATCGATCTCGGGGTCATGGTGCCGTCAACGAAGATTTTGCAGACGGCGCGCGACGAGAATGTCGATATTATCGGCCTTTCGGGCCTCATCACGCCCTCGCTCGACGAGATGGTGCATGTTGCGTCTGAACTCGAGCGCGAGGGCTTCGATGTTCCGCTGCTGATCGGAGGCGCAACCACGAGCCGTGTACATACGGCGGTCAAGATCAATCCGCGCTACAGCAATGGCCAGACCGTATATGTGACCGATGCAAGCCGGGCGGTGGGTGTCGTTTCGAACCTTCTGTCGATGGATGCGAAGCCCGGCTTTGTCGATACGATCCGCGCGGAATATGAGAAAGTTGCGGAAGCGCATGCCCGCAACGAAGCCGACAAGCAAAGGTTGAGCCTAGAGAAGGCCCGCGGCAACGCGCATAAGGTTGACTGGTCATCCTATGTGTCGCCCGAGCCGCAATTTACGGGCACTCGCGTTTTCGAAAATTACGATCTTGCGGAAATTGCCCGTTACATCGATTGGACGCCTTTCTTCCAGACCTGGGAGCTCAAGGGTCGCTACCCGGCTATCTTGCAGGACGAAGCACAAGGCGAAGCGGCGCGCCAGCTCTTTGCGGATGCGCAGGCGATGCTGACAAAGATCATCGATGAGAAATGGTTCAATCCAAAGGCCGTCATCGGGTTCTGGCCCGCAGGGTCCGTCGGGGATGACATTCGCCTCTTTGCCGACAACGTCCGCGATAAGGAGATCGCAACGCTGTTCACGCTGCGCCAGCAGCTTTCAAAACGCGATGGCCGGCCGAATCTCGCTCTTGCTGATTTTGTCGCGCCGGTGTCGAGCGGTGCGCAAGACTATGTCGGCGGCTTCGTCGTCACGGCAGGCATTGAGGAAATCGCCATCGCCGAACGGTTCGAGCGGGCAAATGATGATTATTCCTCGATCCTCGTCAAAGCGCTCGCCGATCGCTTTGCCGAAGCCTTTGCCGAACTCATGCACGAGCGCGTCCGCAAGGAATTCTGGGGCTATGCGCCGGAAGAAACATTTGCGGCGGATGAGCTTATCGGCGAGCCCTATCGTGGCATCCGTCCCGCTCCCGGCTATCCGGCGCAGCCGGACCACACAGAAAAGGATACGCTCTTCCGTCTGCTTGACGCGGAAGACAAGATTGGCGTGCGGCTGACGGAAAGCTATGCGATGTGGCCGGGCTCCTCCGTGTCGGGCATATATATTGCCCACCCGGAATCCTATTATTTCGGCGTTGCCAAGGTGGAGCGCGACCAGGTGGCTGACTATGCGAACCGCAAGTCCATGCCGGTTGAAGAGGTTGAGCGTTGGCTGGGTCCGATCCTCAACTATGTTCCGGGCCCCCGCGTTCAGGCGGCGGAGTGAAGATAATGGCGCGGCGGGGCGCCCAGCATGCGTTTGAACATGGTCGTGAAGGCGGGAACGCTGTAGCCGAGATCAAGTGCCACGCTGGTCACAGGTTCGCCCTCGGTAAGGCGGGGCAGAGCCGCGAGCAGACAGGCCTGCTGACGCCACGTCGAGAGGCTTAATCCTGTTTCGCGGCGGAACATACGGGTAAACGTGCGCCGGCTCATGCCGAGCCGGTCCGCCCAATTGTCGATATTGGTGTGCGGTGAGGGATCTTTCAGGAAACCCCGACAGAGCATGGCAAGCCGCCGATCCTCGGGAAACGGCAGGCCAAGTGGGCGCTCCTCAAGGTTCGGAATCTCATGCAACAACAGTCCCATGACGAACATCGTGCGTTCCTCCGCCTGCCTCTCGGGCGCAACGGCGACTGCTTCGCGAATAAGATTGTCCATCAGCGGTGTCAGGCCGACGACGTGCAGGTGATCCTTCAATCCCGCCACGGCATCCGGCCGCACATAAATCGAATGCATCGAAACATCGCCAAGCATGTCCACCGCGTGTTCGACGCCGGCAGGCAGCCACAGCGCGTGGTGCGGCGGCACCATCCAGCGGCCGAATTTCGTGGTCACCATCGCGACGCCGGAAATTGCGTGGAGCAATTGCGCCTGGATATGATGGTGGTCGGGAATGTGGTGGCCTGACGGATAAAGCGTGGCCAGCGCGAAAACATCGCCTTCGGCCTGCTCCAGCCATTGCAGCCGCAACCGGTGCAGCTGTTCGAGCTCCAATCCGGCGGCATTGCGAGCAACGAAGGTTTGGTAACGCATGTTTTGGCCCACTTGCGAAAGAATTGGACCAAACCACGAAAGCAGGTTGGTAGCAACCGATATATCAGTTTGAAAAAGGGCGGGGCAATCCTTGCGACAACGCCCTTGTTTTTCGATGGAACGCCTTGATGACCGATACGACCTTGCCCGCACAGCGGACCTCCGCTGACACGACCGTCTTTGCGATAATTTTCGCCGTCAGCTTCTGCCATTTGCTCAACGACATGATGCAGTCGCTGCTTGCCGCGATCTATCCGATGCTCAAGCAAAATTACGGTCTCGATTTCAAGCAGATCGGCTTTCTGACGCTGACCTTCCAGGTCACCGCCTCGCTGCTGCAGCCGATCGTCGGAACGTATACCGACAAGCGGCCCATGCCGTATTCGCTCCCGGTTGGCATGGCGTTTTCGCTCGTCGGCCTCGGACTTCTTTCTGTGGCGACCCACTACGCGATGCTTCTTGCCGGCGCAGCCTTCATCGGCATCGGTTCATCCATTTTTCACCCGGAATCATCGCGGGTGGCGCGTCTTGCCTCGGGCGGCCGCCACGGTCTTGCGCAATCCTTCTTTCAGGTAGGCGGCAATTTCGGTACCGCACTCGGTCCGCTGCTCGCAGCTTTCATCGTGCTGCCTCGCGGCCAGCAGAGCATTGCGTGGTTTTCCGCCGCGGCCCTCATCGGAATGATCGTCCTTTATCAGGTCGGCAACTGGTACCAGCGCTATCGCAAGGCCAACGCGAACAGGCCGGCTGCAAGCAAGCAACTCAAACTGCCGCGCGGCAAAGTTGCCATGTCGCTGATCATCCTGACCTTGCTTGTCTTTTCCAAGAACATCTATCTCGCAAGCATATCGAGCTATTACACATTCTATGTCATCCACAAGTTCGGGATCTCGGTGCAGCAGTCCCAGATGATGCTGTTCCTGTTCCTTGGCGCAGCGGCAGTCGGCACCATTGTCGGCGGGCCGATAGGCGACAAGATCGGCACAAAAGCCGTGATCTGGTTCTCGATTCTCGGTGTCTTGCCCTTCACGCTAATCATGCCCTATGCGGACCTCTTCTGGACAGGCGTTCTCACGGTCCTGATCGGCCTTATCCTGTCGTCAGCCTTCCCGGCGATCGTTGTTTTCGCTCAAGAACTGGTACCGGGCCGTGTCGGCATGATTGCCGGCATCTTCTTCGGCTTCGCCTTCGGCATGGCCGGCATAGCGGCGGCGGTGCTCGGTTTCGTCGCCGACAACAAGGGCATCGACTACGTTTACATGATCTGCTCGTTCCTGCCCTTCCTCGGCCTGCTCACAATCTTCCTGCCGAGCATGAAGGAAGTGCGCGGCGAACAGGCTTAACAATTGAAGGCCCGGTATTATCCGGGCCTTTTTCTCGATTAACCAGATCCTGGGCTCTGCTGACGCCGAATGTCAGGAGAGGTGGTTTGAAAATCCCGGCTTAACCCCATATAAGGAACACCATTCCCTTGGCGGCCTCCGCCAAAGGGTTTCGTTTCGCTCGCCGCATTCAGACCCAAAGTCCTCCCCGGGAAGCTTCATGTCCTCAGCCATTTCCGTCTCCAGCCTCAACAAAACCTATGAGTCCGGTTTTGAAGCGCTGAAGAATATCAATCTCGATATCCGCCACGGCGAAATCTTCGCACTGCTCGGGCCGAATGGCGCAGGCAAGACGACGCTGATCAGCACCATTTGCGGCATCGTCAATCCGACCTCCGGCACGATCCTCGCCGATGGTCATGATATCATCAAGGAATACCGCGCGGCGCGTTCCAAGATCGGTCTCGTCCCCCAGGAGTTGACGACGGATGCATTCGAGACCGTGTGGGCGACGGTCAGTTTCAGCCGTGGCCTTTTCGGCAAGCCGGCCAATCCCGTCCACATTGAGAAGATCCTCAGGGAACTTTCGCTATGGGACAAGAAGGACAGCAAGATCATGACGCTCTCGGGCGGCATGAAGCGGCGCGTCATGATTGCCAAGGCGCTGTCGCACGAGCCGGAAATACTCTTTCTCGATGAGCCGAGCGCTGGCGTCGATGTCGAATTGCGGCGCGACATGTGGAATGTGGTGCGGGCCCTGCGCGAATCGGGCGTTACCATCATCCTCACGACTCACTATATCGAGGAGGCCGAACAGATGGCCGATCGCATCGGCGTCATAAGCCATGGCGAGATCATTCTCGTCGAGGAGAAGGACGCATTGATGCGCTCGCTCGGCAAGAAGGAGTTGCGCCTGCTTCTCCAGGAGAAACGCGAGGAAATACCCGAAGCTTTGGCGGCCTACGGGCTTGAACTTTCGCCCGACGGGAGCGAACTCGTTTATCACTACGATACGCGCAAGGAACGAACGGGCATTACGGCGCTCCTGAAGGATCTCGACAAGGCGGGTGTCCGGTTCAGCGATATTCAGACGCGGGAAAGTTCGCTCGAGGAAATTTTCGTCAACCTTGTGAGGGAACGCAAATGAACCTTTACGCGATAAAGGCGATCTATCTCTTCGAAATGCATCGCACCTGGCGCACGCTCATGCAGAGCGTCATTTCGCCGGTTCTGTCGACGAGCCTTTACTTCGTGGTTTTCGGTTCGGCGATCGGCGGCCGTATCCCCGAGATCAACGGCGTAAGCTACGGTGCGTTCATCGTGCCGGGCCTGATCATGTTGTCGCTGTTGACGCAGAGCATTTCCAACGCGTCGTTCGGCATCTATTTCCCGAAGTTCGTCGGCACGATCTACGAACTCCTCTCGGCACCAGTCTCCTACGTGGAGATCGTGATCGCCTATGTCGGGGCTGCGGCGACGAAGTCGATCATTCTCGGGGTGATCATCCTTGCGACTGCGGCGCTATTTGTACCACTGCGCATCGAACACCCCTTCGTGATGCTGCTGTTCCTGGTGCTGACAGCGGTAACCTTCAGCATGTTCGGTTTCATTATCGGCATCTGGGCGGATGGCTTTGAGAAGCTGCAGCTCGTGCCGCTGATGATCATCACACCGCTGACGTTTCTCGGCGGTAGTTTCTATTCGATCGACATGTTGCCGCCATTCTGGCAGACCGTGACGCTGTTCAATCCGGTGGTCTATCTTATCAGCGGGTTTCGCTGGAGCTTCTTTGGCCTTTCAGATGTGCATATCGGAACGAGCCTTGTCATGACAGCCGTGTTTCTCCTTGCGTGCATTCTGATCCTGCGCTGGATATTCAGGACGGGGTACAGGCTGAAGAGCTAAGTGGTTCGTTCGCCAATGACATGCAGACAATTTCGGCCATCCCGTACTGCATCGGTTACGAGGCGCCGATCAAAGGTCGCCAATTTCCCTTGGTGTGCCTGAGCAAGCGCCAGGAGGTATGTATCCGTGACCTGACCGGCATTCAACAGCCGCGACGGATCAATGGAATTGTCCATCAAGCTGATGTCATCTGGCCAAAAGACATGACCCGGAATGGCACGCAATCCGGCCAGAAGCGCAACAACCGCGGCTGGCGTGCCCGGTGAGTTAGGGTAGCGGGCGCTGCTGATAATACGGATCGCACCGTTCTCGGTTATTGGGCAAGTGGCCCAACTGGACCGTCCAATATCAGCAAACCACTCATGTGCAGGATCGTGATGGACATGTGCGGGATCGAATAGGGCAATCAGCACATTGACGTCCAGGAGATATGGCGTCACGGCAATTCATCGCGAAGTTGGTTCACCAGTTCCATCGTTACCGGCGCGGAATTGGTGCCTGCCGGAAGGAGCGGCACGCCGTTTCGCGTCGCTTGACGTGCCGTTGGAGCTTGCAGACCTTTGCGGGCGAGTGTCGATATGACTTCACCTACAGTTTTGCGCTGGCGCTCCGCAAGGCCCTTTGCGGCGGCGAGGACGTCATCATCAATGGCAAGCGTTGTTCGCATCGTCTGCCCCTCATCACGCGTCAAACATCACGCATCATATATGCGAGATCGTTGCCCAAATCAATTGCGGCGCCGCTTCCAGCGGTCTATCCCGCGAGTTTCTCCAGCGCCTCGAGGCCATGCTTCAACGCTGCTGCTCCACGCGGTCCCAGTTGCTGCAGCAGTTCAGCCTCGAAGTCATGCGCAACTTTCACAAGGTCGAGATAGGCCTTCCGCCCGGCCGGCGTCAGCACAAGATTTTCGACACGGCGGTCGGTCTCATCGCGCTTTCGCAACAGCCAGCGCCGCTGTTCGAGGGCGAGCACCGCACGCGAGACTTTTGTTTTGTGCATTGACGAATGAGTCCCGACCGCCGTGGCGGTGATGGTGCCAAACTGGCCCAGCGTTGCAAGTGTTCGCCACTCCGGCCGTGTCAGTCCATACTGATCCCGGTAACGGCTCGCGAAACGATGGCTCACGGCTTCTGCCGCCTTGTTGAGACGGTATGGGGTGAACGCCTCCAGTATAAGCGGCGGGTCGATGTCGATCTGGTTGTTCATGTCCACAATCCCGATTGTCATTGATAGTTACAAAATAGATCGTCACAATTGCAACTAAATTGGAGGTTCGATCATGGCTCTTCACTATATGCCGGGCTTCGGCAACGACTTTGAGACGGAATCGCTTCCAGGCGCCCTGCCGCAGGGACAAAACTCGCCGCAGCGCTGCGCTTACGGCCTTTACGCCGAGCAACTTTCCGGCTCCCCCTTTACTGCGCCGCGCGGCACGAACGAGCGATCCTGGCTCTATCGCATTCGCCCATCGGTCAAGCATAGCGGGCGCTTTTCGCCGGCAAAGCGCGAACACTGGAAGACCGCGCCAAACCTCGATGACCATGAATTGCCGATTGGACAGTTACGCTGGAATCCGACGCCAATGCCGCGCGATTCCATCAACTTTATTGATGGCATTCGCACCATGACCACGGCTGGCGATGTCCACGGTCAGGTGGGCATGTCCGCACATGTGTACGCGTTCAATACTGGCATGGACGACGACTACTTCTTCAATGCGGATGGCGAAATGCTGCTTTTGCCCGAGAAGGGCAAGCTCAACATTTTCACCGAGATGGGCAAAATCGAAATCGAACCTTCGGAAATCTGCGTGATCCCACGCGGGATGATGTTCAAGGTGTCGGCGCCTGACGGCGAGGCCAGGGGCTATATTTGCGAGAATTACGGGGCAAAATTCGCCCTGCCGGATCGCGGTCCGATTGGTGCCAACTGCCTGGCCAACCCGCGCGACTTCAAGACACCGGTTGCAGCCTTCGAAGACAAGGAAGTTCCTTGCCGTCTGCATGTGAAATGGTGCGGCAAGTTCTATCAGACGACACTCGATCATTCCCCGTTGGACGTCGTGGCTTGGCACGGGAATTATGCGCCCTACAAATATGACCTGCGCACGTTCTCGCCGGTCGGAGCGATCCTGTTCGATCATCCCGATCCATCGATCTTCACCGTGCTCACCGCGCCGTCGGGCGAGGAGGGAACGGCCAATGTCGATTTCGTTATTTTCCCGCCGCGCTGGCTGGTTGCCGAGCACAGTTTCCGGCCGCCCTGGTACCACCGCAACATCATGTCCGAATTCATGGGGCTGGTGTATGGTCAATACGATGCCAAGGAGGAGGGGTTCGTGCCTGGGGGCATAAGCCTTCACAACATGATGCTGCCGCATGGACCGGACACGATGGGGTTCAACAAGGCATCCACGGTGGAGCTCAAGCCGCAGCGGCTGGACAACACGCTTGCCTTCATGTTCGAGACGCGCTTCCCCCAGCATCTTACCCGCTATGCAGCTGATACGCCGACGCTGCAAGACAATTACGCCGACTGTTGGAAAGGTCTCCGCAAGCGGTTCAACGGGACGCCGGAAGGCGACTGGTCGGAGGAGATCGTAAAGTAAATGAAACTCGCCTCTCTCAATAATGGAACGCGCGATGGCAAACTGGTCATCGTGTCGAGGGATCTGACCCAATATACCGATGCCTCGTTCCTCGCGCCGACGTTGCAGTCCGCGCTGGACGACTGGTCGCGTATCGCCCCGCACCTCGCGGCGCTTGCCTCCAGCCTAGAACTGCGCGCTGTTCCCCTGGAGCGCTTTCACGAACATGATGCGCTGTCGCCCCTGCCGCGCGCCTACCAGTGGGCCGACGGATCAGCCTATGTCAATCATGTCGAACTGGTCCGCAAGGCGCGCAATGCGCCGATGCCCGAGAGCTTCTGGACCGACCCGCTCATCTATCAGGGTGGGTCCGACAGTTTCCTTGCTCCGCGCGAACCCATCCGCATGGCCGACGAAGCCTATGGCATCGACATGGAGGGAGAGGTTGCGGTGATCGTCGACGACGTGCCGATGGGCGCGGGTCACGACGAAGCGCGGGCCGCGATCCGCCTGATCATGTTGGTCAACGATGTCAGCCTGCGAAATCTCATTCCGGCCGAGCTTGCCAAAGGGTTCGGCTTTTATCAGTCAAAGCCGTCGTCGGCCTTCTCGCCGGTGGCGGTCACGCCCGATGAACTCGGCGAGACCTGGGATGGCGGCAAAGTGCGCCTGCCGCTCTGCGTCGATCTCAACGGCCGGCCCTTTGGCCGCGCCAACGCCGGCATCGACATGACGTTCGATTTTCCGACGTTGATTGCCCACGCGGCGAAGACACGCCCGCTTTGCGCCGGCACGATCATCGGATCGGGGACGGTGTCGAACAAGCTTGACGGCGAAGCGGGCAAACCCATTGAAGAGGATGGCGCCGGATACTCGTGCATCGCCGAAATCCGCATGATCGAGACGATTGCCACCGGCAGTCCGCGAACGCCATTCATGCGTTTCGGCGACACAGTTCGCATAGAGATGAAAGACGCATACGGCCATTCGATCTTCGGCGCCATCGAACAGCAGGTGACCCGCCATGAGCGCTAAAGCCATCCTCTATGATTATTGGCGCTCGTCGGCGAGCTACCGCGTGCGCATTGCCCTTAACATGCTCGGGCGTGAGTATGACAGGGTGCCGGTCGACCTCTTGAGCCAGGAGCATAAAGGCATCGATCACCTCTGTCGCAATCCGCAGGGGCTCGTGCCGACACTCGCGATCGACGGGCATATGATAACCCAGTCGCTTGCGATCATCGAATACCTCAACGAATCCCACCCCGAGGCTCGCTTCCTGCCTGACGATCCTTTGGGGCGACAACGGGTTCGCGCGCTTTCCTACGCAATCGCGATGGAAATCCATCCCGTCTGCAATCTGGGTGTGGCATCGCATGTCATGCAGCTTGCAGGGGGCGATGAAGCGGCGCGGCGCAACTGGATGCATAAGTTCATCTCTGAAGGTCTGGGCGCATTCGAGACCATGCTCGACCACCCCGAAACCGGGCACTTTTGCCATGGCGATACCCCTTCCATGGCCGATTTCTGCCTCGTGCCGCAGGTCTTCAATGCGAAGCGCTGGGGAGCCAAAATCGAAAGTCTGGAGCGCGTCAATGCCATCGCTGCCCGTTGCGACGCGATCGGTGCTTTTGCCGCGGCGCATCCTGATCGGCTGAGGCCGGGATTACCTGGTTAAATCGCCGGACGGGTCTCGCGGTTACTTGTAGCCATCGGTTTCGGGACCGCGTTGGGAAAAGTGTCCGGAGATTAGACGCCGCTGAAAGATCCGGTAGGGTTTTGGACTTGGTCTGGCCAGCGACGCATGACTTCGCCCGTCAAAGCTCTGATAGATCTCCTCGCATCGGTCATTTCCATTTGCAGTGCTTCGCTTGCACGTTGCAATTCGCCGGTCGAGTGCAATTTCGTAACGACCCATGCGAGTTTGCGGACAATGTCGGCACCATAGGCACCTTCGGCCTTGGCGATCGCATTATCGGGTATGTTTTTATGATGGTGCACGAGCATGCCAAGGTCGATGGCATCCCGATATGCAACGGAGCGATCGTGACACCTGTCGGCATTTGCCAGGAGCTTCTCCGCAAACAAATCCTCTTCGACAAGCATCGGTAGTCCAAGCTCCGTATCGATATGGCCACGCAGCTCAATCCGCGCTTCGCGGATGATTTCGAATTTGATCACCTGTTCGTTATGCCGTAGCGCGGTTCGCAATCCGTATTGATCGATTTTGAATGTGCGCAGCGGTTCGACAGGTGCTGGAAAGAACGCGCGAATACCCCGCTCGACAGCTGCGCTGCGCAGTTCGCGATATCCGTCCGGGTCAGCGCAAAGGAAATCAACATCCAGCGACTGCCGATATTCGCCGAGTTTGAGGACGATTGACGTGCCACCACCGAACCAGCACTGGTTGGTCGCCAGAAACGAAGCATCCATCAGGCGCAGCGCCTCAAGGATAACGCGGTGTTCCGCCCTTTTTAGTTCGGTCATATTTGTTCTCGCTGTGCATTGGTACTATGCAGCAGCAAGCATGGATCCGAAAGTCAGGAATTCAGCAATACGCCATTGCCGAAAGTATCGGTCAAATCTTTGATGAGATCCGCTTCAGGTCCCGTCAGCTTATCCGTATCGATAAACCGCCAATTGCGCTCGTAGATTTCAAACGCTTCTTGTGCCGGTATCGCGCGCGCAACATCGCGGTTCCAGGCAAGCTGCTTAAGCTGCGGGAAATCGGCTGGTACAATAGGGGCGATTATCGCTGGTTTCATAATGCATCCAATATAAATGTGGACTGCGGATCTTTAAAGCTCCAATCTATACCTACTCCGCCGCTTCGATCTTGATGACGCCGCGCCGAATCTGGTCTTCTTCGATCGATTCAAACAAGGCGCGGAAATTGCCTTCGCCAAAGCCTTCGTCGCCCTTGCGCTGAATGAATTCGAAGAAGATCGGGCCGATCACGGTCTTGGAGAAGATCTGCAGAAGGATCTTCGTCATGCCGCCATCGATGACACCTTCGCCGTCGATCAGAATGCCGTGCGTCTTCATGCGCTCGATCGGCTCGTCATGGCCCTGCACACGCTCGTGCGACTTCTCGTAATAGGTTTCGGGCGGGCCGGGCATGAATTTGAGCCCGTTTACGGACAGCTTGTCGGTAGCATCGTAAATCGCCTCGGTACCGACCGCGATGTGCTGGATGCCTTCGCCCTTGTATTTCCGCAGATACTCCTCGATCTGGCTCTTGTCGTCCGTCGATTCATTGAGCGGGATGCGGATCTTTCCGCAAGGCGACGTGATCGCGCGGGAGACGAGCCCCGTCAGCTTCCCGGCTATATCGAAGAAGTGGATCTGCTTGAAGCCAAAGAGCTCGCGGTAGAATGCCCACCATTTGTCCATGTTGCCGCGATAGACATTGTGGGTGAGGTGGTCGAGGTAATAGAACCCGACGCCTTCCGGCTTCGCATCGCGTTCGCCGAGCCATTCGAATTCGGCGTCGTAAGCCGATCCGCGCTCGGCATACGTTTCGATGAAGTACAAAAGCGAACCGCCGATCCCTACGATGGCAGGAACGTCCAGGGTCTTGTCCTCGCCTTCATACGGGGTCGCACCCTTGGCGACCGCGTGATTGAAGGCATGATTGGCATCGACCACGCGCCAGGCCATGGAAGGGGCGCAGGGGCCATGCTTCGAGACGAAATTGGTCGCATGAGAATTTGGTTCGGCGTTGAGAACGTAATTGATGTCGCCTTGGCGCCAAACTGTGATGTTCTTGCTCTCGTGGCGCGCAACCGGCACATAGCCCATGCGTGCGAACAACTCTTCGAGCTTTTCCGGCTCGGGATGGGCAAATTCCACGAACTCGAATCCGTCGGTGCCAGCTGGGTTTGCCTTGGTGATTGCGGCTTTCGGTGCGTCGTGCGGAAAAGGTCCCATATCATCCTCCATGTACCACCCTCATTATCGCGCAAATCAGCCGCATGGTGCTTGCATTTCAACGCCCTCTGGACGTAAATAATGCACGTTGTATGCATATTGGCGTTACAAGGAGCACGAATGGAGCATCTTGACGCATTCGACCGCAAGATACTGTTCAGCTTGCAGGAGGATGGGCGGCTGACAAACAACGAGCTTTCGGAAAAGATCAATCTCTCGCCCTCGCAGTGTTCGCGCCGCCGGTCTCGCCTTGAGGAGGAGGGCTATATTCGCGGCTACCGCGCGGAGATCGACCGCGAAAAACTCGGCCTTGGCATCGTCAACATTATTTCGGTGACGCTCGCGACACACAATCGCGACAACGCCCGGCGCTTCTCCGACCTTATCTCGAGATTGCCGCAAGTGATGGAGGCCCATGCGCTCACAGGCGAAATGGATTACTTTATCAAAGTAGTGACGCCTGATCTGCGGGCGCTCTCCGCCTTCGTCAATGATGTATTGCTGCCGCATGAATCAGTGCAGAATGTCAAAACCGCTATCGTGCTCGACACGCTGAAAGAGGATGGGCGGTTGCCAATCTAAAGATAAAGCGCCTTGCCGGCCATCGCGTAAACGCGGGCGCGCCCGAGCATATAGGCGGTGAGGGCATGGATATCGAAGAGGCCGTGGAATGCGCGGCTCATGATGTTCATCCCGCCCGTATAGGCGCCGAATGCCGGCATGATCAGCCGCGAATGGTCGCTGACGAAGCAGCGCCGCTGCACTGACTGGCCGCGGTGCACCACCTTGGCTGCCGGGTGGAGGTGTCCGGCGATTTCACCCCGGCACGCGAATTTCGAAGGCTCATGGCGGAAAATGAGATTGCCGAATGCAAGTTCCGTGAAGGTTTCGCCCGGAAGGTCGGCCGGATGTTCGGGGTCGTGGTTGCCTGTGATCCATATCCATTCGCGCCCCGCCATCAATGCGGCAAGCTGCGCCGCATAGACCGCTGGCAGGCGCGCCGCGGCCTTGCCGTCATGAAAACTGTCGCCGAGGCTGATGACGCAGGCCGGATCATAGCGCGCCATCACCTTGGCAAGCGCCGCGAGCGTCGACGCTGTATCATATGGCGGCAGCATCATGCCGCGCCGCGCGAACGACGATCCCTTCTCGAAGTGCAGATCCGAAACGATGAGGACACGGTCGTCTTCGAGATACAGCGCGCCTGAGGGATCCCCGATCGCCGGATGTCCTGCAACGGCAATCTGCGCCGAGCCGTGCAGTGCTGTCTTCGTTGTGTGGAATGCCGGATTCACTTCTGTTCCATCTCGCGGGTAAGCTCGTCGGCAATCTCCTCGAGGATCCTCTCATGCGCCTCGCCCGGAACGCGTTCCCTGCCGATTTCCAGCATGACGGGAACGGCAAGCGGCGAGATCTGATCAAGATCCTTGTGAACGATATTGCCCTTGATTCGCCCAAGCATATCGGCAAGTCGGCGAATGTCGAGAAGGCCGGTCGCCGCATCGGCCCGCGTCGCCTGAATAAGAATGTGATCCGGCTCGTGCTCGCGCAGGACATCGTAGATAAGATCGGTCGAAACCGTCACCTGCCTGCCCGTCTTCTCCTGCCCGGGATGACGCTTTTCGACAAGGCCCGATATTAGCGCGCAGTTGCGAAACGTGCGCTTCAGCATCCAGCTTTCCGCCAGCCAGGCTTCGAGGTCATCGCCCAGCATGTCCTCGTCGAAAAGCTCGGCCAGCGGCAGTTCGCCCTTCTTGAACATGCGGCCCATGTCGCGCATGCCCCAGATCGTCAACGCATAGTCCGTTGCGACAAAACCGAGTGGACGCGCCTTGGCCCGTTCAAGACGCCGGGTCAAAAGCATCCCGAGCGTCTGGTGCGCCAGTCTTCCTTCGAAGGGATAAGCCACCATATAGGAGCGCTCGCCGCGCGGGAACGTCTCGACAAGCAGGCTGCCGGGTTGTGGAATGATCGACCTGTCCCTCTGGATGCGCAGCCAGTCGCTCACCTGATCCGGGAGCGCGCCCCAACGCTTCGGGTCGGCGAGCATTCCTCGCACTTGATCCGCGAGATAGGTGGTCAGCGGGAACTTGCCACCGGCATAGGAGGGTATCTTTGCGTCGAAGCCGTCCGCTTTCGATACGAGGCACTCGTTTTCGCGAATGCCTTCGAACCGCAGCACGCGCCCGGAAAAGAAGAACGTATCGCCCCGCGACAATGCTTCGATAAACGATTCCTCCACCTTGCCGAGAACCGGCCCGCCGCGCACAGCGCCCTTGCTCCCTTGCCGGACGAGCCTGACATTGAGCGCCGGAGCTTCGATGATCGTGCCGACATTGAGCCGATATTGCTGCGCGAAACGCGGATGCGTCACCCGCCATGTGCCGTCGGCGGTCTGCCTTATCTTGGCGAAGCGCTCATAGCTCTTGAGAGCGTAGCCGCCGGTTGCCACGAAATCGATGATCCGGTCGAAGGTTTCGCGCGCCAGTTCGGCATAGGGAAGGGCCGTGATCACTTCAGCATAGAGATCGTCGGCGCGGAACGGCGCGGCGCAGGCCATGCCGAGAACGTGCTGCGCCAGCACATCG
Organism: Phyllobacterium sp. YR620; assembly: GCF_900104165.1. Classification (NCBI taxonomy): domain Bacteria; kingdom Pseudomonadati; phylum Pseudomonadota; class Alphaproteobacteria; order Hyphomicrobiales; family Phyllobacteriaceae; genus Phyllobacterium; species Phyllobacterium sp. YR620. The sequence goes on along the minus strand of NZ_FNJP01000006.1, from coordinate 226,631 downwards.
AGCGAACCCGCGCCAAGCGGCGGGGTATCCTGTGCGCCGATATAGTTCGCATCGAGCGCGGCCTGGCATTCCATCACCTCGAAGCGATTTGCAGGAACGAGGATCGCGCGCGACGGCTCGTCCATGCGGTGATTTGAGCGGCCGATGCGCTGCGCAAGGCGGCTGGCGCCCTTCGGCGCGCCGACATGGATGACGAGGTCGACGTCGCCCCAGTCGATGCCGAGATCGAGGGTCGAGGTGGCAACGACGGCACGCAGGGTATTAGCGGCCATCGCCTGTTCGACCCTGCGGCGTTTGCTGACATCGAGCGAACCGTGGTGTACGGCGATTGGCATGTTGTCTTCGTTCGCCATCCAAAGGTCATGGAACAGGCGCTCAGCCTGACTGCGGGTATTGACGAAGATCAGTGTTGTCCGGTGCGCCTTGATCGCCTCATAAATACCGGGGATCGCATAAATCGCCGAATGTCCGGCCCAGGGCACGTGGTCCTCGGTATCTAGGATAGTGATATGGGGTTTGGCGCCGCCCTCCACGGTCACGAGGCTCGCTTTTGGCGCATCCTCAGTCTGTGGCAGCAGCCATCGCCGCAATCCGTCTGGGTCGGCGACGGTCGCGGACAAGCCCACCGCTTGTAATCCGGGCTGCAGTTGCCGTAGGCGTGCAAGGCCGAGGGCAAGCAGATGACCACGTTTCGAGGTGACGAGCGAATGAAGCTCGTCGAGGATGACGTAGCGCAGGTCTTCGAAGAACTTGCCGGCATCCTTGCCGGATATGAGCAGAGCGAGTTGCTCGGGGGTGGTCAACAGAATGTCCGGGGGCGCGAGTTTTTGCCTCTGGCGCTTATAGGCGGGCGTATCGCCGGTGCGTGTTTCCAGCGAAATATCGAGGCCCATCTCGTCGATCGGCTTTTCGAGGTTGCGGTGGATATCGACGGCAAGGGCCTTCAGCGGCGAGATGTACAACGTATGGACGCCGCGGCTTGGCGCATTGCTCTTGCCGCGGGCGGACAGGTCAACGAGAGCGGGCAGAAATCCTGCGAGGGTCTTGCCGGCGCCGGTCGGGGCAATCAGAAGCGTCGATCTTCCCGCCTGCGCCTCCTCGAGAAGTTCGAGCTGATGCGCGCGCGGCGACCAGCCCTTCGACTGGAACCAGTCGAGAAAGGCCGGCGGCAGCATGGGTGTGCCGGTCTCGGCTATGGCGGCTTTGCTGGTGCTCACTTGCGCGAATGTAATGGCGCGGTGTCGATGCGCCAAGTTTTCTTTGTCAGGATTGTACGGAGCCAAATGCGACCTATGTTCGTTGTCGCAAGGTCCAAGTGATTGATGAGATGATGATGGCAATATTACCCCCCTCTGTCCTGCCGGACATCTCCCCCACAAGGGGGGAGATCGACTTGCAGAAATCTCGCAATCAACCGGCGACGTTCGCGAAAGAACAATTTCGTTTGCATCAGTATAATCTCCCCCCTTGTGGGGGAGATGTCCGGCAGGACAGAGGGGGGTGTCTTTATCGCGCTCCCAATTTGCAATGATGCGCCCCGAAGCACTCCTATGCTCGACCCCCGCCGGGCTCTACTCGCCCGCCGGTAATTTCTATATCGATCCGGTACGCCCAGTTGACCGCGCGTTGATCACTCACGGACATTCCGATCATGCCCGCTCTGGACATGCGAAGGTCATGGCCACAAGGCAGACGCTCGATATCATGGCCCTGCGCTATGGTGCGGGCTTCGCCGGCCAGACCCAGGCAGCAGAGCTTGGCCAGACCACGGAAATCAATGGCGTATCCGTGAGTTTCCATCCGGCGGGGCATGTGCTTGGTTCCGCCCAAATTGCTGTTGAAAAGGAAGGAATGCGGATCGTTGCCTCGGGTGATTACAAGCGGCGTCCTGATCCGACCTGCCTCGGTTTCGAGCCAGTCGCATGCGATGTTTTCATCACCGAAGCAACCTTCGCTTTGCCGGTCTTTCGCCATCCAGACAGTCGCGATGAGATCGCCAAGCTGTTGAAATCTGTCGAGCAGTTTCCCGAGCGTTCGCACCTCGTCGGTGCCTATGCGCTCGGCAAGGCGCAGCGGGTTATCCGTATGCTCCGAGATGCCGGCTATGACCAGACGATCTACATTCATGGCGCGCTGGCAAAGCTGTGCGACTATTACCAGTCGCAGGGCATCCACCTCGGCAAGCTTGCGCCCGCGACGGTCGAGAACGGAAGTTCCGATTTTCGCGGAGCCATCATTGTCGGGCCGCCATCGGCGTTTCTCGACCGCTGGGCCCGCCGCTTTCCTGATCCGGTGTCATGCTTCGCCTCGGGCTGGATGCGCATCCGCCAGCGGGCGCGTCAGCAGGGCGTCGAACTGCCGATCATCCTGTCGGACCATTGCGACTGGGATGAGCTCACGCAGACCATCGGCGATCTCGGGCCGAAGCAGGTTTGGGTCACCCATGGCCGCGAGGAGGCGCTGGTGCGCTGGTGCGACCTCAACCATATCGCGGCGCGGCCGCTGCATCTCGTCGGCTATGAGGACGAGGGCGACTGATGGAAGAATTTGCACAACTCCTCGACCGGCTTGTTCTTACCCCGGCACGCAACGGCAAGATCACCTTGCTGGTCGATTACTTCCGAGTGACGCCGGACCCCGATCGCGGTCTTGCGCTAGCGGCGATCACTGGCGATCTCGACATTGCCAATGTCAAGCCGGCCATGCTGCGCGCGCTGGTAAATGAGCGCATCGATGAGCAGCTCTTCGCCTATTCCTACGACTATGTCGGCGACCTTGCCGAGACCATTTCGCTTGTCTGGTCGGCGGATGAGGCGGTGCGCGCCAATGCGGCGCCTTCGCTCGGCGATGTCGTCGCATCTCTCGCTCGGGCATCGCGCAGCGACGCCCTCCGACTGGTCGAGCGCTGGCTCGACCAACTCGACGCTTCGGCGCGCTATGCCCTGATCAAGCTCGCCACCGGCGGCCTGCGTATCGGCGTGTCCGCGCGCCTTGCCAAGCAGGCGCTGGCGCAGTTCGGCAACGTCGATGTCGTAGAGATCGAGGAACTTTGGCACGGCTTGAAGCCGCCCTATGAGCCGCTGTTCGCCTGGCTGGAAAATACCGCGGAGAAGCCGCAAAGTCTTGCCGCCGCTCCCTTCCGTCCGGTCATGCTCTCGACGCCGCTGGAGGAGCCGGACTATACCCGCATCAATGCTGAAGACTATGCGGCGGAATGGAAATGGGACGGTATCCGCGTGCAGTTGACGGCGGAGGGCGGGCAAAGGCGCATCTACTCGCGCACGGGGGACGATATCTCCCATGCCTTCCCGGATATCGCCGATGCCATGGATTTCGAAGGCACGCTCGATGGCGAACTTCTCGTCGGTCGCAGTGCCGTAGACGGTATCGAGATTGGTGCATTTGGCGACCTGCAGCAAAGGCTGAACCGCAAGGCGGTCTCGGTCAGGCAACTTGAAACGCATCCGGCTTTCGTGCGGGTCTATGATATTCTTTTCGACGGACCTGATGATGTCCGCGCTTTACCCTTTGCCGAGCGCCGCGAACGCCTCGAGACGTTCGTCGAGAAACTCGACCCAACGCGCTTCGATCTATCACCGCTCGTTCCATTTGCTGGTTTTGAAGATCTTGTCGAACTGCGGCGCAACCCGCCACATCCGATCATTGAAGGACTTATGCTCAAGCAGCGCTCGTCCTCCTATGTTCCCGGCAGGCCGAAGGGGCTGTGGTTCAAATGGAAGCGCGATCCGTTCATCATCGATGCTGTGCTCGTTTACGCGCAGCGCGGCCATGGCAAGCGCTCGAGCTACTATTCGGACTATACTTTTGCGGTCTGGACGGGTCCTGAGACGGAGCCGCATCTCGTGCCTGTCGGCAAGGCCTATTTCGGTTTCACCGACGAGGAATTGAAACGGCTCGACGCCTATGTGCGCAACAACACCACCGAACGCTTTGGCCCGGTGAGATCGGTGCGGGCCGAGCCCGAACACGGACTTGTGCTTGAAGTCGCCTTCGAGGGGCTCAATCGTTCGAAGCGCCACAAGTCGGGCGTCGCCATGCGGTTTCCGCGTATCTCCCGCCTGCGCTGGGACAAACCACCCATCGAGGCGGATCGGCTCGAAACCCTTGAAGCCTTGCTGCGCGATACCGAGGCGGTCGACTGACTGGTCAACGTGGCGGGCGCGGGAAGAAAATGCTGGTGCGCCGTTGGTAGTCGCGAAAGGCACTGCCCCGTGTTGCCAGCATGTGCTGCTCGAGTGGCGGAACCCCGGAAACGTGACGCAGAAGCACATACATCAGGACGGGCGCGACCAATGTCAGCCAGCCATGAGCATAGTCGCCGTCGAAATCGGCGCCGATAAAGACATAGGAGGTCCATCCAAGCCACTCGAAGAAATAATTGGGATGGCGCGACCATGCCCAAAGTCCGACATCGCAGACCTTACCGTAGTTAGCGGGATCTCTGGCAAATGTTCTTAGCTGCCAATCGGCGACCGCCTCGCCGAGGAGCGCAACAAGCATGATCAGCGCGCCGAGATAATCCGGAAATTCGAGCTCCGCATCGGGACGTGAAGCCGCTACGTAGACGCAGATTACGAGCATCGCCCCGGCGAAGGCCTGGCTTTGCAGGAAGAAGAACATGCGCGAAGCGGCATTGGGTCCCCATTCGTGCCGCAGCCTGACATAGCGGGGATCGTCGCCATTCTTCAACGTCCGGACGAGAATGTGGCCGCCGAGTCGGAGGGACCAGATGAGGACGAGGGCAATCACCAGATATTTGCGGTCGGCAGAAACCATATCGCTTGAGGCAGAAACGGCGAGCGCCGCTATCGTTCCGACACCGAAAGACCAGAATACGTCGGCCCATCCGTCGTTGCCAGTTACCCGCTGCACCAGCCACGCCGCCGCCATAACGGCCGAGAAGGCAATCGTCGCGGTAATTAGAATGGCAACTGCCGACATTGGAACCACAACCCCTTTCCAACTTGCGCGTGAAGTGAAGCTCGCACTGGAAGGAGCGACTCACCGCTCATGAGTATACGTCACGCCCGACAATTCGGACTACCGGCTACAAAAGGGACTAGCGCGCTGTCTGGCCAGGGAAATCACTCGCGCTGCTTCTTGCTCTCGATACGCCATTCCTTGGCGCCGAACGTTACGTCGAAGCGCGACAGGAACGAGCGCCCGAGCAAGCCGTCGGTACCCTCGCCCAAGGCATGGTCGTCGGCATGAACAACAGCTGCTACATCGTCGGCCTCGACTTTTCCAAGCTTCACTTTTTCCAGCGAAGTGCGCTGCGCCATGGCGATCCCGTTCGCCGTTTGCAACCGGACCATGTGATCGCGTCCAAGGCGTATCTTGGCCCTTTCGGCAAACGACTTGGTCAACGAGACTGAGCTTGCACCTGTATCGACGACGAATGTTCCGGTCACGCCGTTTACACTGACCTGGGCGGTGATGACATCCTTGCCCTGGGTGGGAAATCGATCGCTGCCCGTGGCATAGCTTTCGGCACATTTACCCTTGCGGCTATAGTCCTTGATGATCGATTGGGTGCGCGGCGTATCGTTTTCAGATGGATCAATGGAGATCCATGTCTGGATCGGCGTGATGGCCTGGCAATATTGACCGAGAGCCGCATAGCTCAGCGACAATCTACGAAAAACGGTGCTGTTGAGCGATTTCAGATCATCGGTCAGGCCAATTGTCGAGTCGTACTCGTCTATGGCTTCCTGGTAGCGCTTGGCGTCCTCGAGAATTTGTGCCCTCATGTAATGGTTCTGGGCCAAATCGGGCGACATAACGATGAGATCGTTCGACACCTTCAACGCCGCATCCAGATCGCTCAGGCCATACAATATGTCCGCGGCATTGTAGAGCGCGACGTCCGAGGGATTGCACTTGGCGGTAAACGCGAGAAAGACCTTCGCGGCCTCGCGGCGATAGCCTGCTTCGCGAAGGTCGTCCGTAAACTTATAAGTGGCTTGCCAATCGCACGGTTCTCTTACGAGAATGGCGAGATTCCTGGCCATGGAACCGCTGCCTGCAACCTCGGCAGGCAGGGGCTGAATATCGAAGCGCGCGTAAAATTCCGGTGAAATCCCGCTCTGAGCTTGGCTTGCAACGCCCTTCGACGGACGACTATTCAAGAGGTCTTCGCCGAAAAAATAAAGCGCGATTCCACCGGCTGCGATGAGCAAGATGACGATGATAATGAAGCTGTATGCGCTCCAGAAGGTTTCGCGTGGCGGCATTCCGCCGTTCCGGTCGTTCCAATCGACGTTAAGCATGGGCCGCTTTCAAAATTCATTATGAAAAAGTCTTGAGTAACCCACTATGCAACAGGAGGTGGGAGCCATGAAATACGACCTAAGTGCTACGAATTTATGCTATCCGGCAGCCGATCCGATGGGTTTCGCGTCCGAAATCGTGTCCTAGACGGCAGTTTTCCACATGATCCGCGGTTGTTCTGTCCCGATTCCGAATCTGCCGCATTTTCCCGATAAAGCGCCGCCAAATGACCATTTGGTCCATATGGTGCAACAATTTTTTGACGTGCTCGTAAGCTCCGTGGGATCAAAATATTACGACTAAAGTATTATACCCTCCTTGCGTTTGGGAAAATTTTGTCATTTGTTCATGCCTTCGCAATTCTCTTAGAGGGGAAGGAAAAGAAAAATGACCTTTATGAAACTGAATATCCGCGCGGCAATGCTGCTTGGATCGCTGATGATGGCGGCAAGCCCGGCGCTGGCCGAAGCTGTGCTGCATCGCGGCAATAGCGGTGAGCCACAGACCCTCGATCAGTCGCAGACTTCCATCGATATCGAAGCCTTTATTCTGAAGGATCTTTACGAAGGCCTGACGATCTATGACGCCAATGGCAAGATCGTTCCGGGCGCAGCCGAAAGCTGGACTGTATCCGACGACGGCCTCGTCTATACGTTCAAGCTGCGTGAAAACGCCAAGTGGTCCGATGGTTCGCCGGTCGTTGCTGAAGATTTCATCTTCTCGATGCAGCGTGAGGAAGATCCGAAGACGGCTGCCGGCTATGCCAACATTCTTTATCCGATCAAGAATGCCGAAGCGATCAACAAGGGCAAGATGCCGGTGGACCAGCTCGGCATGAAGGCCGTCAACGACAAGACGCTTGAAATCACGCTGGAGCGCCCGACGCCGTTCTTTATCGAACTTCTGTCGCACCAGTCCGCGCTGCCAGTCAACAAGGCGAGCTTCGAGAAGAACGGCGCCGAATTCGTCAAGCCAGGCAAGCTGGTCGGCAATGGCGCCTTCAAGCTGGTGGAGCACGTTCCGAATGACCACCTCACGGTCGTGAAGAACGAAAACTACTGGGACGCTGCCAACGTAAAGCTCGACAAGGTCATCTTCTACCCGCTCGAAGACCAGGCCGCTGGCCTGCGCCGCTACGAGGCCGGCGAACTCGATCTCGTCTATAATTTCTCCTCCGACCAGATCAAGCGCCTGCGCGACGCCAATCCGAAGCAGGTTCATGTGACGCCCGCCGCCGCGACCTATTATTATCCGTTCGACACGCGTACCGAACCCTTCAACGATGCCCGCGTACGACGTGCCTTGTCGATGGCGGTTGATCGCGACTTCCTCGCCAAGGACATTTACGACGGCACGAAACTTCCGGTCTATTCGCTGGTGCCTCCGGGCCTTGAAAATTATGGCGAGCCGTCCAAGGCCGATTTCGCCGGCATGTCGCAGCTCGACCGCGAAGACAAGGCTATCGAGTTGATGAAGGAAGCCGGATACGGCGAGGGCGGCAAGCCGCTCAACATCGAAATCCGCTACAACACCAACCCGAACCACCAGAAGGTTGCGACAGCCGTCGCCGACATGTGGAAGAAGACCTTCGGCGCCAATGTAACGCTGATGAATCTCGATATTTCGTCGCACTACGCCTACCTGCAGGAAGGCGGCAAGTTCAACGTTGCGCGCGCCGGCTGGACCGCCGACTATGCCGACGCCGAGAACTTCCTCAATCTGAACGTCAGCACCAACAAGACCTTCAATTACGGGCACTATGAGAACCCGGAATTCGATGCGCTGATGAAGAAGTCCTATGAGGAGCGCGACCCCGCGGCCCGCTCCAAGATCCTGCATGAGGCCGAGGCGCTGATCATGAAGGATCAGCCCATCGCCCCCTTGATGAACGATGCCAATCTCTGGCTCGTCTCCGACAAGGTGAAGGGTTGGGGTGACAACGCCAACAATGAACATCTGAGCAAGTATCTGAGCGTCGAATAGCATCGTGGGCGCAACCCGGTTTTTCCCGGGTTGCGCCGTTCGTTTGCCCGGCTCGCAATGCGGCACGTTCCGACAGAACAACAGTCAAGAGCGCCAAACCGGTGATCCTCATGGGTCGGCCGAGCGGAACCATTTGCGCCGTGCAACGGGATGATGCAGTCTTCAAGTTGAGAGAAACACAACCTCATTCTTGAACTGTTCCGACAAGAAGAAGAGACTAGTTCGATGTTTCATTTCGTCCTTCGCCGACTGGCGAGCGCCGTGCCGACGCTGTTTATTGTCGTCACGATTTCCTTTTTTCTCATGCGCTTTGCGCCAGGCGGACCATTCAACCTGGAACGACCTTTGCCGCCGGCGACGATGGAAAACCTGATGCGGGCCTACCATCTCGATCAGCCGTTATGGAACCAATATCTGCAGTACCTGAAGAACGCGGTTACCGGCGATTTCGGGCCGAGCTACATCTACAAGGATAACACCATTGCCGAGCTCATTGGCAAAGGTCTTCCTTACTCGGTCCAGCTCGGTACCTACGCCTTGCTGTTTGCCTTGATCGGCGGGGTGCTGATCGGAACGATCGCGGCGCTCAGGCAGAACAGTTTTATCGATTTCCTCGTCATGTCCGTGGCAACGACCGGCGTCACCGTGCCAAATTTTGTCGTCGGCCCAATCATGACCCTGATCTTCGCGCTCATGCTTGCCTGGGTTCCTGCCGGCGGCTGGGGCGACGGATCGCTTAAGTTCCTCATCCTCCCGGTGATCACGCTGGGCCTGCCCCAGCTCGCGGTGTTTGCTCGCCTCACGCGCGGGTCGATGATCGAGGCCCTCCATGCGGATCACATCCGCACCGCGCGCGCCTACGGCCTGCCTGCGAAGGTGGTGGTCGTAACCCACGCTATGCGCGGCGCGCTCCTCCCGGTCGTCTCCTATCTCGCGCCTTGCGCCGCCGCCTTGCTGACTGGCTCGGCGGTCGTCGAGTCCATCTTCACAATTCCCGGCGTCGGTCGCTATTTCGTTCTGGGCGCAATCAATCGCGACTATACGCTAGTGATGGGAACGGTCGTACTCGTCGCCATTTTTGTCATTGTTTTCAATCTTGTGGTCGATATTCTCTACGGCCTTCTTGATCCGAGGGTTCGTCATGACTGATCTGATCGATGTTCCCACCACCATCATTCCTCCAGAGGAATCAAAGGGTCGCAGCCTGTTCCAACTTGCGGTCATGCGCTTTCGCCGCAACTACGCGGCGATGGCCGGCTGCGTCATGCTTGCGCTTATCACGATCTTTTCCTTTGTCGGTCCCTATTTCCTGAGCCACACCTATGACCAGGTGTTTCCGTCCTACGTAAACATGGGTCCGAGCCTCGAGGCCTATCCGAAGGCCGATACCCTCAATGACGTGATGAAGGGCGTAGCAAGCCGGGCTCGCGTCGAGCTCAACGAGTTTGCCGTGGATGGTAACAACTTCACCGCGAGCGTCAGCTCCGAGCAGCCGATCGATCCCCGCGTGACGCGCTATTTCGACCGGGCCAACGAGTTCGACAACACCAAGGTCACGGCCACGGAAAATGACGGCAAGACCCTGAAGCTCGCGGGCGAGGTCAAGCGCGAATACTTCCTTTTCGGCACGGACGACAATGGCCGCGATCTCATGGCGCGCGTCATGCTGGGCGGACAAATCTCGCTCGCCGTTGGTTTGCTTGCCAGCCTGGTTTCCCTGGTTGTCGGCGTCGTCTACGGCGCCATCTCCGGTTATATCGGCGGGCGTCTCGACAATGTGATGATGCGTCTTGTGGAAATTCTCTATTCGCTGCCCTTCGTCTTTCTCGTCGTCGTACTTGTCGTTTTCTTCGGACGCAGCTTTATCCTGATATTCCTGGTAATCGGCGCGGTGGAATGGCTCGACATGGCCCGCATCGTGCGCGGCCAGACGCTCGCGCTGAAGCGCCGCGAATTCATCGGCGCTGCGCAAGCCCTGGGACTGACCGATTGGCAGATCATTCGCCGCCACATCATTCCCAACACGATCGGTCCGGTCATCGTTTTCGTCACTGTGGTGGTGCCGAAAGTCATCCTGCTCGAAAGTTTCCTTTCCTTCCTCGGATTGGGCGTGCAGGAGCCGTTGACGAGTTGGGGCGCATTGATCTCGGCCGGCGCCAACAAGATGCAGTCTTCACCGTGGTTCCTGATCTTCCCCGCGATTTTCTTTGTCCTGACGCTGTTCTCGCTCAACTTCATTGGCGACGGATTGCGCGATGCTCTCGACCCGAAGGACCGCTGATATGACGGACACCAAAGAAAATATCTTGTCCGTACGCGGGCTGAAGGTCGACTTCACGACACCCGACGGCGACGTAAATGCTGTCAAAGGGATCGATCTTGACGTCAAGGCGGGCGAAACGCTTGCGGTCGTCGGTGAATCCGGGTCGGGCAAGAGCCAGACCATGATGGGCATCATGGGCCTCCTTGCCAGGAACGGCAGGGTGACGGGTTCAGCGAAATACCGCGGCAGGGAACTGGTCGGTCTGCCGCTTAAGCAACTCAACGAGGTGCGCGGTTCGAAGATCACCATGATCTTTCAGGAACCGATGACCTCGCTCGATCCGCTCTATACTGTTGGCCGCCAGATCGCCGAGCCTCTCGTCCACCACAAGGGAATGACCTTCAAGCAGGCAAAGGTGCGTGTCCTGGAGTTGTTGAAGCTCGTCGGCATCCCCGACCCGGAGCGGCGCATCAACAGCTATCCGCATGAAATGTCAGGCGGACAGCGCCAGCGCGTCATGATCGCCATGGCCCTTGCCAACGAACCGGATCTGCTGATCGCCGACGAGCCCACCACGGCCCTCGATGTGACGATCCAGGCCCAAATCCTCGACCTGTTGCGATCACTGCAAAAGCGTTTCGGCATGGCCATCGTGCTGATCACCCATGATCTCGGGATCGTCAAGCACTTCGCCGATCGCGTCGTCGTTATGCGCCGCGGCGACGTCGTCGAACGCGGCAGCATCAAGGATATCTTTGAAAATCCGCAGGAGGATTATACCAAGATGCTGCTTGCCGCCGAGCCGAGCGGCACCAAGGAGCCGCCGGCCGACAATGCGCCAATCATCCTTGAGGGGCGCAATGTCGCGGTCGACTTCGCCATTGGCGGCGGATTCTTTACCAGCGCGAAGACCATGTTCCGCGCGGTAGACGGCGTAAGCGTCCGGCTGAAAAAGGGCCAGACAATCGGGATTGTCGGCGAATCCGGTTCAGGCAAATCGACCCTGGGCAGGGCGCTGCTGCGGCTCCTGCCAAGCAGCGGCCAATATCATTTCGGCTCGAAGAATATCTCCAATTTCGACCGATCTGCCATGCGCCCGCTGCGGCGCGAATTGCAGCTGGTATTTCAGGACCCATACGGTTCCCTGTCGCCGCGCCAGACCGTCGGTGAGATCATAACCGAGGGCCTGTTCATCCACGAGCCGCAATTATCACGCGCCGAGCGCGACAAACGGGCAATTGCTGCGCTCAAGGAGGTCGGGCTCGATCCCGCAGCGCGCAATCGCTATCCGCACGAGTTTTCGGGCGGCCAGCGCCAGCGCATCGCCATTGCCCGCGCCGTGATCCTCAAGCCGAAGGTGGTCATACTCGACGAGCCGACGTCAGCGCTCGACCGTTCCGTGCAGGGACAGGTCATCGATCTTCTCCGAGACCTCCAGGATAAGCACGACCTCTCCTACATATTCATCAGCCATGACCTTGCAGTGATCAAGGCAATGTCCGACTACGTCATCGTCATGAAGAACGGCAAGATTGTCGAGGAAGGCGATACCGAGGACATTTTTGAAACGCCGACCCAGAACTATACGAAGACCCTGATGGCCGCCGCGTTCGATCTGGAAATATGAGAGTTCAAGCAGCGCGCGTCGTGGTAACGGTCAGCTTTACCCCGAGTGCGCTGACAATTTTTTGGACAGTTTCGTATCGAAGCTTTGAACTGGGCCTGAGCGCTTTATAAAGGCTCTCTCGACCCAGGCCCGATACTTCGGCGATTTTGGCCATTCCTCGGGCCTTGGCGACGTCTCCGAGCGCTGCGATAAATACGTCAGGATTGCCGTCTTCAAGGGCGGCGGCAAGATATTCAGCGATCATGTCGTCGCTATCGAGAAACTCCGATGCGTCGAACTTGGTAAACTCGGTCATCCGTTGCCTTTCCCATGTCCTTTGCCATCTCCCGGGCCAGCGCTATGTCGCGTTTTTGCGATCTTTTGTCACCACCGACCAACAGCAAAAAGATATGTTCGCCTTATCGCGCATAGTAAACGCGGTAGCCGGGCCCGTAGTGAATTATCATCTCCGACACGCCGTCGCCAACGGCCGCACAATCTCCGAAGTTTCCTGCCTCAGCAGAGCGAATTCTTGCCAGAATGCGCGCTTTGGCCTTTATGTCCGAAAGACCCGCCAACCATTTTTTGATCTGCGTGGACAAAGGAATCTATACATATAAGTATCCAAATAGATACTAAAGTCAATAAGTATCCATATCGCTAGAATTGTTTGACGAACTACACCAACTCCGATCGCCACGGCGGGTTAGCGCCCGCGCGCGATACCGTCACCGCCGCCGCTTTCACCCCCAGCGACAACGCCTCGCGGACTTGGCCTTCGGTGAGGCGCGTGACCGCGTTCTTGGTTAAAAGGCCCGCTTCTTCAAGTGAAGCAAGGACACCGGCGGTAAAGGTATCGCCAGCGCCGACCGTATCGACGACGGGAACTTTCTGGGCCGAGACGTGCACTGTGAGGTCCGCCGTATAACCTGTGACACCGTCGGCGCCGTGGGTAACGAGGATTAGTTTCGGTCCGCTCTTATTCGCCGGCACGATCCAGCGCCGGGCGATCTCGTCCATCGTTCCGCTCTCGCCAAACCAGCGCATGTCCTCATCGGAGATCTTGAGGATGTCGGTCATGGCGATCATGCGACGCATACGGGCCATGTGCTTTTCCCGGTCGGGAATGAAGCCAGGGCGAATGTTGGGGTCAAGAATGGTGACACGCTTCTCGTGCTCGCGTGCCAACAACGCTTCATAGGTCGAGCCGCAGGGCTCCGGGATAAGGCTGATGGCGCCGAACTGTAGGGCGGTTATATCGTCGCCCAGCTGTGGCAGGTGTTCGACTGCAAGCGAACGTCCGGCGCTGTTCTCATCATAGAACATGTAGCTTGCCTGGCCGTCGGTCAAACGGACGAAAGCGAGGGTCGTCGGCTGCTCCGAAATATGGGCATAGGTGGTGCCGACCTTGTTGGCGGCGAGACTGTCGAGCAGCATCTGCCCGAAAAAATCCGACGAAATTCCGGAAAAGAACTCCGTTGCAATTCCGAGCCGGCCGAGCGCGATGGCGGTATTGAAAACAGCGCCGCCCACATAGGGTGCAAAGGCAGGCTCTCCTGCCTCGCTCTTGCGCTGCAACATGTCGATCAGGGCCTCGCCACAACATAAAATCATAGGTCAATCTCTCTTGGATATATGACACCCTTGCGGATGATAATATTGGCATAGAGCCGCGGTTCACTTGTCGCAATAATCGTGTGCGCGGCTTTCACACGTGCATAGAAGGCATCGCCGGCCAGTGCAACAAGCTTGAAACCCTTGGCACGGCGGGCACAGACTTGCGTCATTTCCTCGTGTACCGGATCTGCAAGGGCGGGATCGCCTTTTACCGAAGCACGAAACAGCGCCTCCGCGACGAAATCGTCGACGGGCAAGACTTGCAGAATGGCGTCGAGGAGGGGAATGAGCGGCAGGCCGTCCGCACGAATAAGGCGCCTTGCGTGTTCCAGCGCTGGGTAATTGCCGTCGACAAGTGCGATCTCGTCGCCGTGGCCCATGGAGCGCAGGGTGAAAAGCAGTTCCGGCCCCAGCATCGGCGGGATTCCGATGAGCATGTCAGTCCACCTTTCTGTAGATCTTCTGCCCGATCAGGAAGCGGTCGGCGAGCGGAAGGCTAGCCGCCCCGATGGCGCGGGCGTGGATGCCGACAGTCCCCTCGAAAATCGCCGGCAGTTGCAGCCCTTCAAGATCGAAAGTCCCGACATGGAGGCGTACAGCGGCAACGATTCGCGCGCGCACGTCTGCAGGCATCCAGCCGTCGATGATCGCCGCCTCGAAATCCACCACGGATGAAGCAGCGACAACCGCCTGCGCGATCGCTTTGGCAGCCTGGTTGATCCATGCGTCGAGTTCGCCGCCCATCGGCCCCCAATCCTCGGGCGAAGCCCAAAGCGGGGAGGGGTCACGGCCGAGGCTCGCGACAACCTTCTCGAGGGCGGTGATCGAGGCCACATCGATCAGCTGGCGCGGCGCGCCGTCGGGTCCCGGTACCGGCATCGAGCCGAGCGCGCCGGCATTGCCGCTGCGCCCCGGATAGAGATTGCCGCTGATGACGATGCCGCCGCCGATGAACGAACCGATATAGAAGTAGACGAAATCGCTGATGTCCTTGGTCTTGCCGAACACGAGTTCCGCGCCGCAGGCGGCCGTCATGTCGTTCTGCAGGTAAACGGGATAGGGACACAGCGCTTCGATGCGCGCGCGGATATCGCAGTCGCGCCATTGATCCATGACTTCCTGTGGACCTCCGAGCGTGTCGGCCCATTTCCAGAGTTCGAACGGAGCGGCGATGCCGATGCCGGCAATTCTGTCCCGCTGCCTCTCCGTCAGGTCCTTTGTCATATCGTCGATCGCCTCCTCGGCAAATGCGAAGATCGGCTCAGGGGCTGGATAGTCGTAGGAAATATGCAACAGCGAGCGGATGTTGCCGACAAAATCGATCAAAACGAGATGTGCGCTGCGCCGCCCGATCTTAAGTCCGAAGAAGAAGGCACCTTCCGGATTGAGGGACATCGGAATAAGTGGCTGACCGATCCGTCCGCGCAGGGGCTCTTCGCGGGTCAGGAGTTCATCCGCTTCAAGCATGCGCATGATTATAGAGCTCGTTTGAGCCGAGAGGCCCGTCATCCGAGCGATCGCAGTTTTGGCAAGGCTGCCATGCTGGCGCAGCAACGACAGCACAACGCGCTCATTGTGCTCGCGCATCCCGCTTTGATTTGTGCCGTGGTGAAGCGGTGGCCTGGTTCCTCCCATGCCTGCCCGCTCAGTAGCTCGAATGCCCAAGTGGGACTCCTCCCGATGTACACCGACAATGGCGGCATGAAGCCGGAGTGTCAATATTAAATCAGAGTGATTTATTAATGTTGACAGCCCGAGGCGAGTGGTATTTGCTAGGCGGAACACTTGGCCGGGAGGATAACTGTCCGAGGTGTTAGGAGTTGAACAAGGGACCGGCAGGGCGCCGGCCTATCGCGGACTGGCGCGATTTTTTGGGAGGAAGTGACATGCTCAGAAGCATTTATCTGAAATCAAGCGTTTTTGGTGCCGCCGCTTTGGCGATTACCGCTTTTGCTGCTCCGGCGCAGGCGGCGGATGTCGGCGCCTGCCTGATCACCAAGACGGACACCAATCCCTTCTTCGTCAAAATGAAAGAAGGCGCTGTCGCCAAAGCCAAGGAACTAGGCGTTAATCTGAAGACTTACGCCGGCAAGATCGACGGCGACAGCGAAAGCCAGGTCGCTGCAATCGAGACGTGTATCGCTGACGGCGCCAAGGGTATTCTGCTGACTGCGTCCGATACGGCCGGCATCGTTTCGTCCGTCAAGCAGGCGCGCGACGCAGGCCTTCTGGTCATCGCACTGGATACGCCGCTCGACCCTGCTGATGCGGCCGACGCAACCTTCGCCACCGACAACCTCCTCGCGGGCGAACTGATCGGCAAGTGGGCCGCCGGTACGCTCGGTGACAAGGCGAAGGACGCGAAGATTGCCTTCCTCGATCTGACGCCGTCGCAGCCAACGGTCGATGTCTTGCGCGATCAGGGCTTCATGAAGGGCTTCGGCATCGATGTTGTCGACATCAACAAGATCGGCGACGAAAAGGATCCGCGTATCGTCGGCCATGACGTCACCAACGGCAATGAAGAAGGCGGCCGCAAGGCGATGGAAAGCCTTCTGCAGAAAGACCCAAGCATCACCGTCGTCCATACGATCAATGAACCGGCAGCTGCCGGCGCCTATGAGGCTCTGAAGGCTGTTGGCAAGGAGAAAGACGTTCTCATCGTTTCCGTCGACGGCGGCTGCCCAGGCGTCAAGAACGTCGAGGCCGGCGTCATTGGCGCGACGTCACAGCAATATCCGCTGCTGATGGCATCCCTCGGCATCGAGGCGATCAAGAAATTCGCCGATACCGGCGAAAAGCCGAAGCCCACGGAAGGCAAGTCGTTCTTTGACACCGGCGTTGCGCTCGTTACTGACAAGCCGGTTCAGGGCCTCGAGTCCATTGATGTCAAGACCGGCATGGGCAAGTGCTGGGGCTGATCCAGGGTTTGAGCCAGCAATAAAGCAAGCAGGGGGAGAGAGGAGGGTGTAACCTCCTCTCTCCGACTTCAGCGGTTCAGGGAGGGCCCAGCCATGACGGAAACCAACACCACATCTCAGACCGGGCAAGAGTTCGAGCGCGTGCTGTCGCAAAGTGCGACGACGGTCGCGAGCTTCGATCAGCATGAGCGAAGCCCCCTCGAAAAACTGCGGCACTTCCTGCATTCGAGTCCGGCCTCGGTACCTCTGATCGTTCTCGTTCTGTCACTGCTGATCTTCGCCGTCATCGTCGGGTCGCGATTTTTCACGCCCTTCGCGCTGTCGCTTATTCTTCAGCAGGTGGCGATTGTCGGTATCGTCGGCGCGGCGCAAACCTTGGTCGTGCTTACCGCCGGCATCGACCTTTCGGTCGGCGCGATCATGGTGCTGACTTCAGTGGTCATGGGCCAGTTCACCTTTCGATACGGAATGCCGGTTGAACTTGCGATCCTCTGCGGCGTTGCGCTCGGCGCATTGTGCGGCTTCATCAACGGTTTTCTTATCGCGACCGTGAAGCTGCCGCCCTTCATCGTCACCCTCGGCACATGGCAGATTTTCCTCGCAACGACATACATCTATTCCGCCAATGAGACGATCCGGGCCCAGGATATTGAGACAAACGCGCCCTTGCTGCAGTTCTTCGGTCAGAAGATCAATATTGGCGGGGCCACTTTCACCTATGGCGTCTTTGCCATGCTCATTCTGATTGCCGTCCTCTGGTATGTCCTCAACCATACGGCGTGGGGCCGCCACGTATACGCCATCGGCGACGATCCCGAGGCGGCGAAGCTTTCCGGCGTCAGGACGAAGCGCGTCGTGATCACCGTCTACGTGCTTGCCGGTCTTATCTGTGCACTAGCCGGGTGGGCCTCCATCGGGCGCAACGGTTCGGTTTCGCCGCAGATCGGCCAGTTTGCCAACATCGAATCGATCACCGCCGTGGTGATCGGCGGTATGTCGCTCTTCGGCGGACGCGGCTCCATCCTCGGCATGCTCTTCGGCGCGCTCATCGTCGGCGTGTTCTCGTTCGGAATGCGCATGTACGGCACTGACGTGCAATGGACGTACCTGATCATCGGCGTCCTGATCATCCTTGCCGTCGCAATCGATCAGTGGATCAGAAAGGTAGCAGGCTGATGCAAAGCGAACCCCTTCTAACCGCGCGTGGACTGGTAAAGCGTTATGGCCGGGTCACAGCCCTCGATTACGCGGATTTCGACCTCTATAAGGGCGAGGTCCTGGCGGTGATTGGCGACAATGGCGCTGGAAAATCCTCGCTCATCAAGGCGATTTCCGGCGCTATCCACCCCGATGACGGCGAGATCAAGCTGGATGGCAAGCCCATCCACTTCCGCTCTCCCATGGAAGCCCGCGACGCAGGCATCGAGACGGTGTATCAGAATCTTGCCCTGTCGCCGGCGCTTTCGATCGCCGACAACATGTTTCTCGGCCGCGAGATCCGCAAGCCCGGCATCATGGGCAAGTGGTTCCGCATGCTTGACCGCAAGGCCATGGAGAAGCGAGCGCGCGACAAGTTGACGGAGCTCGGCCTGATGACCATCCAGAATATCGGCCAGGCGGTGGAGACGCTTTCGGGCGGGCAGCGCCAGGGCGTTGCGGTCGCCCGTGCCGCGGCGTTTGGCTCCAAGGTGGTGATCATGGACGAACCGACGGCTGCCCTCGGCGTCAAGGAATCGCGGCGCGTGCTTGAACTCATTCAGGACGTGAAGAAACGCGGACTTCCGATCGTCCTGATTTCGCACAACATGCCGCACGTCTTCGAGGTGGCCGACAGAATTCATATCCATCGCCTCGGAAAACGTCTTTGCGTCATCAATCCGAAGGAATATACGATGTCCGATGCCGTCGCTTTCATGACTGGCGCAAAGAGCCCGCCGGCCGAACTGGTTGCGTAATTTACATGAAGGAAGAATTTGAAAAATGAAGCGTTCCGAAGTCAATGAAATCATCCGCGAGAGCGACAAGTTCATCCGCTCTTTCGGCTATGTTATGCCGCCCTTCGCTTATTGGTCACCGGAGGAATTGAAGGCGCGTACCGCCAGCGATTCAAAGGCCATTCTGCAGGCCCGCCTCGGTTGGGACATTACCGACTACGGGCAGGGCAAGTTCGATGAACTCGGCCTC
Source organism: Phyllobacterium sp. YR620 (assembly GCF_900104165.1). Lineage (NCBI taxonomy): Bacteria > Pseudomonadati > Pseudomonadota > Alphaproteobacteria > Hyphomicrobiales > Phyllobacteriaceae > Phyllobacterium > Phyllobacterium sp. YR620. The sequence continues at coordinate 207,766 of NZ_FNJP01000006.1, read as the reverse complement.
TTTCTGTTCACGACCCGCAATGGCAACCAGGAAGACCTGAAGAAGGGCGGCGGCATGCTCTACGCGGAAAAGATCATGATCTCGCGCGAAAAGCAGTTGTCGCCGATGCACCGCCATATCGTCAAAGCGGAAGACATCATCAACCGCGGCGGCGGCACGCTTGTGCTCGAACTTTTCAATTCCAATGTCGACGGCAGTGTCGATGAGAAGACCGATGTCGAAGTCGCGACGGATGGACGTATCGTCAAGCTGAAAGCTGGAGGTTTGCTGAAGCTGCAGCCGGGTGAAAGCGTAACTCTCCTGCCGGGCAACTGGCATGCATTCTGGGGCGAAGGCGGTGACGTGCTGATCGGCGAAGTGTCGACCGTCAACGACGATCTGACCGACAATATCTTTCGCGAGCCTATCGGCCGTTTCTCGTCGATCGACGAAGACGAAGCGCCGCTGCATCTGCTGGTTTCCGATTACGACAAGTGGCTCGCCGCCTGAGTTGATACCTTCCCCGCCGCTTTTTTGCGGCGGGGATTCGGTCCTTGTTACGGTTACGTACTTTTTAAACATACCAATCCGAGCTAATCGCTTCGCATTTGATATACCCATTGCGAGGTTGATATTGTGCTTGACTATGTTGCGCTCGCGCTTCTGTTTTTTCTGGCCGTTACTCTCGTCTACGGCATTATCGCGATCCACGATGTTCCCTACAAGATAGCCAAGGCGCGCGACCATCCGCACCAGGATGCGATCGAAGCTGCAGGTTGGGTCAGTCTCTTTACGCTGCACGCGATTTGGCCGTTCCTCTGGATCTGGGCGATGATGTACCGGCCGGACCGGGGATGGGGCATGGGTTCCAGCGGGTCGAAAGCGCTTGAAGACAGGATTGCCGCCCTGGAACGCCGACTGGTTGGCGGATCCTCCGCGAAATGACCACGCTCCTTTGCCTCCTTTATGCGGCTCTCTGCATCGCTGCATTCCGGCTGCTGCGGCTGCCGGTCAATCAGTGGACACTGACGACGACCGTGCTCGGCGGCGTCGTTCTCATCGGCGGCATCGTCATCGCTATGAACTATAACCACCCGTTCACGACCGAGGCCCGGCTCTATTTTTATGCGACGCCTATCAGCCCGGCCGTCAACGGCCAGGTGGTCGACGTTCCCGTCGCACCCAATACCCATGTGAAGAAAGGCGACGTCCTGTTCCGGCTCGATCCGCGCCCCTTCGAATATGCGCTCGCCCACCGGAAAGCCGCTCTGGCCAAAGCACAGCAGGACGCGCTCGAACGCCAGGCGGCGCTTAAGGCTGCCAACGCAGCCGTCGATGGCGCGCGCGATTCACGCGACCGCGCCAAGGATGACTACGACCGGCATGCGACGGCCAACGCGCGGGCGGGCAGGAAAGGAGATGCGCCGTTTTCTGAGGCTGACGTGGTCAACCGGCGTGATCTCTATCTGGCAGCGGAAAGCGCGCTTACTAGCGCCGCCGCGCAGGCCGATCAGGCGCGCCTTGCCGCCAACGCGCAGAGTGGGGGTGTCGATACGACGGTCGCACAGCTCGAGGCCGAGGTGGCGCGAGCGGAGTTCGATCTCGAGCAGAGCGTCTACCGCGCGCCAACGGATGGCTATGCGGCGCAGGTGTTCCTGCATCCGGGGATGATGGCCGTCTCCCTGCCGCTCCGTCCTGTCATGACTTTTGTGCACACCGACCGACGCGTCTTTGCAGCGGCCTTCAATCAATTGTCGCTGCAACGGGTCGCGGCCGGCGACGAAGCAGAGATCTCCTTTGCAGCTGTTCCAGGCCAGGTCTTTCGCGGCACGGTAACGACCGTGGTTGAAACCATGGCGACGGGACAGCTTGAACCCTCGGGTACGCTCCTTGCTCCCGACGACCGCCAAGCGCCTGGACGCATGATTACGGTGATCGATCTTGGCGAGGAGGCCGCCGCCTATAATCTGCCGGGTGGCGCAACGGCGGAGGTTGCTGTTTATACCAAAAGCATGGCGGCGCTCGCCATCATCCGCAGGATACTACTCAGAATGCGTGCATGGGAAAACTATCTCGTCTTCGACCGCTAGTCCCAAGAAAATACTTCCTCCGCATCGTTGGGAACGGTAGAAGCGGTAGCGTAGAACATCGCAGAGTATCGCCCCATGATGATCACCGTCGAAGATCTGGTTCCCGAACTTTTTGCCCGGGCGGCAAGGACCGACCGTCTGATCGTCGCGATTGCGGGCGCGCCCGGCGCCGGTAAATCGACTGCTTCGGCGGCGCTTTGCGAAGCTATCAATGCTCGCGAACCCGGTGCGGCAATCGTCGTGCCGATGGACGGGTTTCACCTCGACAACGCCATTCTCGACGCCATGAACCTGCGCAAGCGCAAGGGTTCGCCGCCAACCTTCGATTGTGCCGGCTTTGAGGCGCTGCTGAAACGCCTGCGGCACATCGGCGATGATGTGGTCATCCCGCTATTCGACCGCAAGCTCGATCTGGCGCGTGCGGGTGCCGACATCGTGCGTGCCGGGCAGCGTATCCTGCTCGTCGAGGGCAACTACCTTCTTCTGGATCAGGCTCCATGGGACCGGCTTGCGCCGCTCTTCGACGTTACCGTCTTTCTCGAGGTCGATCGCCTCGAACTCGAAAACCGTCTCGTCCAGCGCTGGCTGGGCCTCGGCCACAATGTCGGCTCGGCCCAGCAACGGGCACTTTCCAACGACATGCCCAATGCCGAACTCGTTCTCGAAGAGTCGCGCGAGGCGGATTTTACCATCCGCAACTAGTCGCTCAGGCTGAACGGCGTGGCGAGAACTGGATCGCCATGTCATGCATGATTGCTGCCGCCGCTGCGCGGGTGATTCCGGCCCAGGAGGAGAGGATTTCCGGCGTGATACGGTATGCGGGCCCCGTCACCGATACGCCAGCGATGAGCTTTTTGTCAGTCGACGAGACGGGTGCGGCCACGCAGCATATCCCGAGTTCATGTTCCTCTCGATCATAGGCGTTGCCCGCCCTGCGGATCGCGGAAATCTCGTTCAGCAAGCTCGGTACGTCGGTAATCGTATGCGGTGTAAAGCGAGTAAAATGAATTTTTCGGATACGGTCGTGCAAATCTTCATCGGCCATCGCCGACAGTGCGGCCTTGCCGACACCGGTACACCAGGCTGGCGCCGTATTGCCGATGCGCGAGACGAGTCGGATATTTTGCCGGCTTTCGATCTTGTCGAGGTAGACGACCTCGGTGCCCTGCAAAACACCGAGATGCACGGTTTCGCCCGTCGCCTCGTGCAGTTTGCGGATATGCGGTTCTGCGATAGCGCGCAATTCGTTGCTCGCCCATGCCCGTGATGCAAACTGCAGCAGCCGAAGGCCAAGGCCGTAGGACTGATCGCGATTGACCGTGAGCAGGCCCTCTTCAATGAGGTTTGAAATCTGCCGGTGAAGCGTGCCGCGCGGTTGACGGGTAAGACGCAGAACATCGGTAAATCGCAGCGGCTCGCTCGCGTTGGCGATGATATCGAGCACCCTGACCGCCTTGCCGAGTGTGCCCGTATCTCTGGCGCTAGCAGTCGTTCGGCTCTTGCTCACTCGCGCTCTCCATGCACCTTCACCTTGAATCTGGGCTCACTAAACAAATGTGAGTTGTCCGGGTGCGGAATTCAGAGTCACATCTTGACTTCCGGGAGCCTAGGAGATCAATTCGATATAGTCAAACACTGTTCCAAATAATGGAACTTATGCTGTGAGTTCGAGCCATGATGCCTTCTGCCGTTTTCCCCGACCTGAAGAACCGCTCCGTGCTCATAACGGGTGGCGGGTCCGGCATCGGCGCTGCCCTCACGGAGGGTTTCGTCGCGCAAGGTGCACGCGTTGCTTTCATCGACATTGCTGAGGCTGCTTCCGAGGACCTGGCCAACGCGCTTGACAAGAAATACGGCAACCGCCCGCTTTATTTGAAGGCCGATCTCACTGACATCGAGGCCCTGCGCAACGCTGTTGCCACGGCAATTTCGAAGAACGGGCCGGTTACCGTTCTCGTCAACAATGCTGCCTGGGATGACCGGCATGACATTGACGATTTGACAGAGAACTACTGGGACGGGAACCAGGCGATAAATCTCCGCCCGCACTTCTTTACCGCCCAGGCTGTCGTACCCGGCATGCGAACGGCAGGTGGCGGATCGATCATTAATTTCACCTCGATCTCCTTCATGATCAACCAGGGCAACCTGCCAGCCTACACCGCTGCCAAGGCTGGAATCATAGGCCTGACAAAGGGATTGGCGGGTCGGCTCGGACCCGAGAAGATCCGTGTCAATGCCATCGCGCCCGGCTGGGTGATGACGGAACGGCAACGCACGCATTGGGTCACGCAAGAAGGGCTGGAAGCGTATATGAAAAGGCAGGCCATCCCGGAGGAATTGCTGCCCGGCGACATGGTGGGACCTTGCCTCTTCCTGGCCTCGGACGCATCACGCATGCTGACAGCACAAACGCTGATCGTCGATGGAGGCTGCCTGTGACGTCTGCACCCGCCTATGGCCTCGCCGATTGGGGAACGAGCCGTTTTCGCCTCTGGCTTGTGGATGGCACGGGGAACATCATCGCCGAGAAGCGTTCGGATGATGGGCTCGACGCGTCGCGGGAACGCGGATTCGCCACGACACTCGAAGCTCACCTTTCCGAGCTCGGTGCGCCCGTGCAGTTGCCGGTTATCGTCTGCGGCATGGCGGGCTCACGCCAGGGTTGGGTCGAGGCCAACTACGTTGCCGTCCCGGCGGATCTCAATGCGATTCTTTCTGGTGCCGTGAAAATTACCGGGATCGACCGTGACGTGCGGATCATCCCTGGTTTGTCGCAATCCGGGCGCTTTCCCAACGTCATGCGCGGCGAGGAAACCCAACTCCTTGGCGCCATGCTGGCACGAAATATCACGGACGGTGTCGTCGCCATGCCCGGTACCCACTCGAAATGGGTCGAACTCCAGAGCGGCAGGGCGAAAACGTTTTCAACCTATTTAACGGGCGAACTTTATGCGCTCCTCGCATCGCAGTCGATCCTGCGGCACTCGGTGCAGGGTGCTGCGAGTTCCGCCTCTGCCGATCATCCGCAATTTACGGCAGCAGTGGAGTTGATGCTGTCTGGAGAAGCAATGCTCGGCGAACTCTTTCCTATTCGCGCGGCGATGCTGCTCGAAAACCTTTCGCCTGAAGGGGCGGCCTCACGACTTTCTGGTCTGCTTATCGGCGCGGAAATTGCCGGCGCAAGATCGAAGCACCAGGGTAGGGTCGCGCTCGTTGCTTCTGGCAGCATGGCTACGCTTTACGGCAAGGCACTTTCGCTCGCGAGCATCGAGTTCGGTGTGGTCGACGCCGATGAAGCCGTTCGAAAGGGCCTGTTTGTCGCCGCCTCGGCCATCTGGCCCCGTTGATAAGGACTATGCAATGACAAGCGCATCCACCCCATGGCCCAAGCTGCAACGCGATCTAATCGCCATTTTGCGCGGCGTGAAGCCGGATGAAGTTCTGGGCATTGCTGAGGAACTGGTGAGAGCCGGCATTGAAGCGATCGAAGTCCCACTGAATTCACCTGATCCGTTTCGATCGATTGAGTTGCTGGCGAAGAAATTGCCGTCCTCCGTTCTGGTTGGTGCCGGAACGGTGCTTGACGCCGCGGATGTCGCGCGTCTGGCGGAAGCGGGTGGACGTCTGATGATCAGCCCGAATGTCGATTTGGCCGTATTGAGAGCGGCGGTCGCGGCAGGCATGGTGACCATGCCTGGCGTTTTCACGCCTACCGAAGCCCTGGCCGCCCTGAGCGCTGGTGCATCCGGCTTGAAATTCTTTCCTGCAAGCGTCCTCGGGCCTGACGGTATCAAGGCCATCAGCGCGATCTTGCCCAGGGGAACGGTCATCGGCGCCGTTGGCGGTGTCGACGAAAATGGCTTTGCAGCCTATTCGAAGGTCGGGGTGCGAACGTTCGGCCTAGGCTCCAGCCTTTACAAGGTGGGCGCATCGGCCGCCCTTGTCGGCGAACGCGCAAGGGTTACTGTGGCGGCCTATGACCGCGTGTTCGCCGCCTAAGGGCCATCGATGACGAAGATCAGCATATTTCATGACGAACCCTGTGAACTTGGAGAAGGGCCGGGTTTTGATCCACTGACCAATACGGTGTGGTGGTTTGACATTCTTGCCGGTCGGCTCTTTGAAAAGCCGCTCGCCGGCGGCGAAGCGCGCATGCATAGCCTCGGTCAGATGGCGAGCGCGCTTGCAGTCGTCGACAAGGAGCGCCAACTCGTCCTGACGGAGACCGGGCTCTTCGTTCGCGATCGCTCGACAGGGCACACGATCATGCACCAGCCGATTGAAGCCGATAATCCCGCAACGCGGTCCAATGATGCGCGCGTCCATCCGGCCGGCGCGTTCTGGGTCAGCACCATGGGCAAGAAGGCCGAGCCGGGCGCGGGCGCCATTTATTGGTATCGCGAGGGCGAGCTGCGCAAACTGTACGGCAATATTTCGATCGCCAATTCGATCTGTTTCGCACCTGATGGGCGTGCTGCCTATTTCGCGGATTTGGCGCTCAATATCGTCTGGCGGGTGAATACGGATCCTGAGACGGGACTGCCGAACGGCGAGCCCACCGAGTTTCTCAGGAATACCGGGAGCGGGGGCTTTGACGGTTCGGTGGCTGATGCTGACGGCAACCTTTGGAATGCCTCCTGGGGCGGCTCCCGTATCGATGTCTTTGCTCCATCGGGAAATCGCATCCGAACGATTGAACTGCCCATTCCGCAGCCGACCTGTCCCGCATTCATCGGCACGGATAGCGCGAGCCTGGTCGTGACCAGTGCCTATGCCGAGATGGATGAGGCTTCACGCTTGGCGTATCCCGATGCCGGCAAAACCTTCCGCATCGAGATCGCAGGGAAGGGCAGGCTGGACCCGCAAGTGAGAATTTAAAAACCTGAAAATTATCTCGGAACAATAAGCAATACCTCCCGTTTCCTCTGGGCAATCGAAACACACTGACTGCATGCCGGCGCCTTTTAGGCGCCGAATGTCGATGCATGTCCTAACAAGGGAGAATGATATGGGTTTCTTTTCGAAAGACATCAAAACGATGGACGATCTTTTCGTTCATACACTGCGCGACATTTATTATGCCGAGAACCAGATCGTGAAAGCCTTGCCTGAAATGATCGACAAGGCATCGGATCAAGAACTGAAGATGGGGTTTGAAAAACACCTGCAGGAAACCGAGACCCAGATCGACAGGCTTGAGCAGGTCTTCAAGCTGCATGGCGTGGACGTCAGCGGCGTGAACTGCCCGGCAATCGACGGTATTCTCGAAGAGGCCGACGAGGTCAGCGGCGAAGTCGATGACGATCAGGTGCTCGATGCCGCGCTCATCGCCGCCGGTCAGGCCGTCGAACACTACGAGATTACGCGCTACGGTACGTTGATCGCGTGGGCAAAGCAGCTTGGACGCGAAGATTGCGCTTCGCTTCTCCAGCAGAACCTTAACGAAGAGATGAATGCCGACAAGGCCTTGACAAAGATTGCCGAGGGTCACGTCAACGCTGCGGCCGCAGCATAAGACGAACAATCAAGGTAAAAATTCAAGCTCGCATCCGCCGATGCGAGCTTTTCTTTTGGGCCGCGCGAGCGCCCATTTCAAGCACCCCCAAGCGCCCAGAGAGCAGCGGTAAATCCCGCTTGACAAGTTCAAGCCGCTGTAATTCTATATGTCATCCATTATTAGGTATTATATTCCACTATAATGGATAACGACACAAGATTCGCTTTGACGAATAGGGGAACAAAATGTCCAAACGACTTTACATTGCGGCCCTTGCAGCCGCTCTCGTTGCGCTGCCTTCGATTGGCGCATTCGCTCAAGAAACCAAAAGCAAGCTCGACGAAGTGTTGGCGCGCGGCCATCTGGTCCTGGGAACCGGCAGCACCAATGCGCCCTGGCATTTCAAGAGTGCCGACGACAAGTTGCAGGGCTTCGATATCGATATGGGCCACATCATCGCCAAGGCCCTGTTCAACGACCCGGACAAGATCGAATTCGTCAACCAGTCTTCCGATGCGCGCATTCCCAACATTACCACGGATAAGGTGGACATCACCTGCCAGTTCATGACGGTGACCGGCGAGCGGGCGCAGCAGATCGCATTTACAATCCCCTATTATCGCGAAGGCGTCGGCCTCATGCTGAAGGCCGACGGCAAATATGCCGACTACGCCGCGCTCAAGGCGGGCGGCTCCGGCGTGACGATTTCGGTTCTGCAGAACGTCTATGCCGAAAGCATGGTCCACGCGGCGCTCCCCGAAGCCAAGGTCGACCAATATGAATCGGTCGATCTCATCTATCAGGCGCTCGAATCCGGACGTGCCGACGCTGCCGCAACCGACCAGTCGTCGCTTGCCTGGTACATGACGCAGAATCCCGGTCGCTACAAGGACGGTGGCTATGGCTGGAACCCGCAGACCTATGCCTGCGGTGTGAAGCGCGGCGATCAGGATTGGCTGAACTTCGTCAATACGGCCCTGCATGAAGCCATGACCGGCGTCGAGTTCGACTACTACGCCAAGTCCTTCAAGACCTGGTTCGGCAAGGACCTTACCCCGCCGCAGATCGGCTTCCCGGTCGAATACAAGTAACCGGCATCGCGCAACGGCTCCGGGTCTCTCCGGTGCCGTTGCGTGAGTGCTGCGCATCGGTCCGGTTCCATCGGGTGGGAACGCAATGGGATATACGCTGAATTTCGCTGCCGTCTGGCGCAGCTTCGACCTGCTCCTTCAAGGCCTGGCCCTCAGCCTCGCACTTGCATTCGGTGCAATCCTCATCGGCGCCATCATCGGCCTGATCACCGCGTTCGGACTGATCTCGAAAAACGGCTTGATCAAGCGGCCGGCCGGTATCTACGTAACGATCATCCGCAACACCCCGATCCTGGTGCTGGTGCTCTTCAGCTATTTTGCCCTGCCGCAGCTCGGTTTGCGACTCGGCAAGATCGAAAGCTTTGTCTTCACCCTCGCGCTCTATTCCGGCGCCTATCTTGCGGAAGTGTTTCGCGCCGGACTTCTGTCGATACCGCCGGGACTTCGGGAAGCGGGGCTCGCCATCGGCCTTACGGAAATGCAGATTCGAACGTCGATCATTGCGCCACTGATGTTCCGCAACATCCTGCCGTCCTTAAGCAGCACGATAATTTCGCTGTTCAAGGATACCTCGCTCGCCGCCGCGATCGCGATTCCGGAACTGACCTTCGAAGCGCGCAAGATCAATGTCGAAAGCTTCCGTGTCATCGAGACCTGGATCGTCGCCAGCTGCCTCTATGTATTCACCTGCTCGATCCTCGCGGCGCTGATGCGCAGCGTCGAACGCCGCTTGTCCTTGCCGAGGTGAGCCGATGGATATAGCCCACTTCCTCGATGTCCTCTGGCTCGCGCGCTTCCCGATCCTCAAGGGTCTTGGCGTCACCATATCGATATCGCTCCTCGCCATCTGCTTCGGCACCGTGCTCGGCGTATTCGTCGGGCTCGCCCTGACCTACGGTGTGCGCCCGCTGCGCTGGATCGTTCGCGGCTATACGGATTTCATCAGGGGCACGCCGGTCCTCGTCCTTGTCCTTGCGAGCTATTACGTGCTTGGCACGATCGGGCTTGATCTTGGCCCGTTTCAGGCAGGCGTTCTTGCCCTTGCGGTATTCTGCAGCTCGCATGTCGGCGAAATCGTCCGGGGCGCCCTGCAATCGATCCCGAAGGGGCAAACCGAGGCGGCCAAGGCCATTGGTCTCACCTTCCCGCAAACCTTCGCCTACGTTCTTGGCCCTCAGGCATTGCGCCAGGTCCTGCCGGCCTGGGTGAACACCGCGGCGGAGATGGTCAAGGCGTCGACGCTCCTTTCGATCATCGGCGTTGCCGAACTACTACTGCGCACACAGGAATTGATCTCGCGCTCGTTCATGAGCCTTGAGTTCTATTTCTTCGCCGGTTTCCTCTATTTCGTCATCAACTACGCCATCGAGCGCTTCGGCCGCTATGTCGAGCGCAAGACCGCCGTTCCATCGTAAGGCATTCTCCGATGTCCAACCTTCTTGAAATCCGCAACCTGCACAAAAGCTACGGCGACGTGGAAGTGCTGAAGGGCGTCGACTGCACCATGGCGCAGGGAGATGTCATCAGCATTATCGGTTCGAGCGGTTCGGGCAAGACCACGATGCTCCGCTGCATCAACATGCTGGAAGAGTTCCAGGGCGGCTCGATCAGCATCGATGGCGAAGAGATCGGATATGTAACAGCTGGTGGCCAGCGCCATCGCAAGAAGGAGAAGGAAATTGCCCGCCAACGCGCCCTGACCGGGATGGCCTTCCAGCAATTCAATCTCTTTCCGCACATGACTGCCGCCCGCAACGTCATGCTGGGGCTGATGAAGGTGAAGAAGCTTGGCAAGGACGAAGCGCGATCCATAGCCGAAAAATGGCTCGATCGTGTCGGCTTGCGATCACGTGCCGACCATTTCCCGGGTCAGCTTTCAGGCGGGCAGCAGCAGCGTGTCGCGATCGCCCGCGCCATCGCCATGAACCCCAGGCTGATGCTCTTCGATGAAGTGACATCCGCGCTTGACCCCGAACTCGTCAACGAGGTGCTGCAGGTGATCAAGGCGCTGGCGCAGGACGGCATGAGCATGCTGCTCGTCACCCACGAAATGCGCTTTGCCTATGAGGTTTCCAACCGCGTCATCTTCATGAACCAGGGTCGTATCGGCGAGGAAGGCAATCCGCGTGAAATGTTCCACAAGCCGCAAACGGAGCGCCTTGCGGAGTTTCTCAAGACATCGAGTTTTGGATAACGCGGCGCTTCATCGCGTCGATCGACCAGGCGCCCGGCCCGAAGGCCATGAGGGCGAGAAATCCGCCGGCAATGGCGATATTCTTGTTGAAGTTGATGACCTGCTCGATATTGCCGAAATCGCTGTGGAAGAGCAGCGCCGTCAGTAGACAGAAGCCGGCAAGCGCGAGCGCGGCATAACGGGTCATAAATCCTGCAGCGATCAGCAATCCACCGCCAAGCTCGGTCAGGATGACAAGTGGCAACAGACCGGGCGTGACACCGTTGGTCTGCATGTAGCTTGCGGTCGCCGAATAGGCGGAGATCTTGCTCCAGCCTTCGACAACGAAGATATAGGCGAGAAACAGTCGCGCCAGCAGCGCGAGCGGAGCCTGCAATCTTTCCATCATTTCCTCCAGACATTGGACTGAATATGGAACACGCAAATCCGCCGCTTTATTCATATGTTGGAAAAGCGAAAGAGCCACCTCGCGGCGGCTCTCCGGTAGTACGAGGTCGCCAGTAAAGGCGACACTCAAATAAATTAGTTGGCAGCGTCGGTCATCGTTGTGCCGAGCGTATTGAAGGTCGAGCTCAGGCTGGAGCCGAGGCTGCGTACACCAGCGATGATGCCGACGGAGATGAGGGCTGCAATCAGGCCGTATTCGATTGCCGTTGCGCCAGATTCATCCTTGAGGAAGCGTGCGAAGAGGTTGCTCATGATCATGTATCCCTGTTTGTTTGTTGACGCGGTTTCGTTGAACCGTCTCGAACTTAGGCGGCGGCCATTTACGGCCGACTTAAGGAACATGGTTGAGAAATAGCTAACCCACGTCGTGATTAACACGCGATTACATCAGATGGTTGTATTTGTGTAAAATACCTTGAGCATTGCATGGCCGGTTGTCAAAAGTGTTAGAGGTCGTACTTTGATACGGAGTTGGAATAGCTGGAGCCGAGGCGCAATTACTTTGAATCTTGATCAGAAAGGCCCCTGAACATTAAAGGGACACGGTACGTGCTGCATCGAGCCGAAGTTATCAGCGCGCTGGTGCGGGACCGCCGCTATGCAAACCGGAAACGCTCTCGATGAAGGCGCCAATATCTGTTCGCAAGGGGGAGTTAGGCGCAAGAGCGTCAACACGATAAAAGTCGTGATGCTTGCCGGCGTAGGTTTTGCAACATTCCGGAACAGCATCATTCCAGATTTCAGTTGGCCGATGTGGATCAAGGTCCCCCCAAAATACGATGGTGGGTATATTCAAGGGAGACGTTTCGAAGCGCAGTCTGGTTGATGACACGCAGATTAGAGCTTGGATCTCCAACCCCTCTTTGACCGCACTCCACAGAGCAGTTCCACCGGAGCTGAAACCGATCCCAAAGCACGGAGGTCCGTTAGTCTCGCGAAGTGCCCGAACGGCATGCTGCAAACCGTCTTTTTTGACAAGATGATCGTGAAGGTTGTCTCCGCGCAGACCGGGACGCCCGCTCAGGTCAGCCAATTGTAAAACACGCTGCTCAAAGGATCCAACATCCAATAGTTCAACAAAGGTTTCGGGAAACCCATGAATGTCACCAACGACCAACAACTGTTGCATTCTTGAACTGTACATAATCAGACCATTTTTTGCGTTTCAAGAGCCATTCACCATCGTGTCGAAGTTCACCTTTCGGTCCAACGAAACGATAGAGCGTCTGTCTGGTAGTGCGGAGCTCGGCACAAGATCGGCGATTACCGTTGGGAAGACAAACCTGCTGTTGATGAAAATGGCTTCCGCGCCGTCAAGTTTGCTGTTTGATTCCCACCGTATATCTGTGGCCCTTTAATGTTCAGGGGCCAGAAAGTGAGCAAATCCTCATACTCGCAATCGACGGTCTAACTTTTAACCGCAGGTTTGCATGAAATTGCTAGCAGACGCCCTACCGGCTTACTTGCCGTTCTTCTCTATCGTGGTGCCGAGTGTGTTTAAGGTCGTGCTGAGGCTTGAGCCGAGGCTCCTCACTCCGACGATGATGCCGACGGAGATGAGGGCTGCGATCAGGCCGTATTCGATTGCCGTTGCGCCGGATTCATCCCTGAGGAAGCGTTTGAAAAGCTTGTTCATATCTATATCCCTGTGTGCGAAAAAGGTGGTGTTGCAACGCACTGAACCTCAGTCGCAGCGGTTTACACACTCCTTAAAGAATGTGGTTGAACAATCTTTAGCACACCTTGCAATAAATGAGGTATTACTTTAAATATTCGTATTTATATCGATGTTTACTATATTTTTATTAAAGTTTTAACAAAATAAACTCTCTGAGGAGCAAGACTAGCCGAGTTTTCCGCGTTACCAAATCCATTGGTAGCGTTCTGAAAGCAGACGGACGGAGTCGATGACGATTGCCACGAACACGCCCGAGCCGGTTATGACGATGCCGATCAGGAAATAGCGACTCGCCCGTTCATAGACGGACTTTTTCAGGGATTCGGTTTTCAAGAGGAGCGCGAGGGAACGCAGCTGAAATGCAATGCCGATCGATATGAGAAAGAGGGTTGGCAAATCCGTGATTTTCCAGGGTACCGGATTGCTTGCCCACTGGGTGAGGAACCCAAGCGAAAATGACAGGACGACGCCGACGACAGTGATCGTGCCGTTGCGAAACACCGTTTCAATGAGATGTTCGTCGTGATCGTTGCGGTTCATCCCAAACCCTCCGCTTGATCAGCTTAGCACGATATCGGACCCGCGACGCGGGCAATCAATCACCGCGGGCACGTCGGCGCCACCGTCATCGAAAATCAACCTCCGCGGATAAGTCATCTTAAATCAATAAAACCCCGTAGACTGGATTTTAAAGAATACCATTTCTGTCGTGATTAAAATTTGCGGCCTAGGCTTTTCTTCACGCAATGGACGAAAGGCGAAGTCATGGGCAAACGAACCGGCCAAATCAAACTTGGAGCATTCCTCTATCCGACGGGTCATCACATCGCGGCCTGGCGCCATCCCGAAGCGCAGGCCGATGCGGGTTCGAACTTCGCCCATTACGCCGAACTTGCCCGGATTGCCGAGGCCGCAAAGTTCGACCTGATCTTCATGGCCGATGGCGTCGGCACCCGGGGCACGGACACCGAGGCCTTGAGCCGGACGGCGATCCGCTATGTGGCCCAGTTCGAGCCGCTCACCTTGCTCTCGGCGCTTGCCGCACTCACGACGCGGATCGGGTTTGTCGCAACCGCCTCGACGACCTACAACGAGCCCTATCATATCGCCCGCAAATTTGCCTCGCTCGACCACATCAGCGGCGGGCGCGCCGGCTGGAACCTTGTGACCTCCGCCAGTGAGGACGAAGCGCACAATTTCAACCGGGACCACCACGTTGCCCATGCCGAGCGCTATGAACGGGCGGAAGAGTTCGCTGACGTCGTGCGCGGTCTTTGGGACACTTGGGAAGAAGATGCCTTCCTGCGCGACAAGGAGAGCGGCATCTATTACGACCCGTCGAAGCAGCACCTCCTCAATCACCGCGGCAAGCATTTCAAGGTCCGCGGCCCGCTCAATGTTGCACGTGCACCGCAAGGGCATCCGGTAATCGTTCAGGCTGGGTCATCCGAGCCGGGCAAGGAGCTTGCGGCGCGAACGGCAGAGGTCATTTTTACCGCACATCAGAATGCCGACGATGCACGCGCTTTTTATAGTGATGTGAAGGGGAGGCTCGCCCGCTATGGCCGCTCGCCGGACGAACTCAAGATCATGCCCGGCATCTTCCCGGTCGTCGCGAAAACAGAATCGGAAGCCAGGGAAAAGTTCGAGCAGATTCAGGAGCTTATTCATCCCGCAGTTGGACTCTCGCTTTTGAACGGCATGGCAGGTGACGTCGATCTTTCCAAATATCCGCTTGACGGGCCGCTCCCGGAAGTTACCGAAACCAATGGCAGCAAGAGCCGTCAGAAGCTGATGATCGATCTGGCCCGACGCGAAAACCTCACCATCCGCCAGCTCTATCTGCGGGTTGCCGGTGCGCGGGGCCACTGGCAGGTGATCGGGACGCCCGAGCAGATCGTCGATCAGATGGAGGACTGGTTCAAGACTGGCGCGGCGGACGGCTTCAACGTCATGCCACCACATTTGCCGGCCGGACTGACCGATTTCGTCGAGCACATCGTCCCGGAACTCCGTCGTCGCGGTCTCTTCCGCAACGAATATGAAGGCCAGACGCTGCGCAGCCACCTCGGTCTGCGGGAGCCGCAGCATCCGGCGCATGCCGCCGTCGCGGCCGAATAACATTTACTCGCGAAAGAGAGCGACCACGATGACCAGCACAGCCCATCTGAAGATCAGCAATGTCAGCCGGCAATTCCGTGTCAACGGCGGCGAACTTACGGCGCTCGACCGCGTCAGCCTTGACGTCAAGGCCGGTGAATTCGTCACCATCGTCGGCGCGAGTGGCTGCGGCAAGTCGACACTGCTGCGCCTCGGCGCGGGTCTCGATACCGGGCATGACGGGCTTGTCGAACATGCGGGCAAGCCAGTGACCGGTCCGAGCCTCGATCGCGGTATCGTATTCCAGGAGCCGCGACTGTTTCCCTGGCTGACCGTCGAGCGCAATGTGGCGCTGGGGCTGGAAAACGCGGCTTTTTCCAAGGCCGAGAAGCGGGACCTCGTTGCCAAACAGATCGAGCTTGTCGGCCTTACCGGTTTCGAAAAGGCCTATCCGCACCAGCTCTCGGGCGGCATGGCCCAGCGCGCCGGGATTGCGCGCGGGCTCGTCAACCGTCCTGACGTCCTTTTCCTCGACGAGCCCTTCGGCGCCCTGGATGCGATCACCAAGGCGCATCTGCAAGGCGAGTTGCAGGACATATGGGCGAGGGAGCAAATCACAATGGTGTTGGTCACCCACGATGTCGACGAGGCCGTCTACCTCGGCGATCGCGTCGTCGTCATGTCGCCGCGCCCCGGCCGGATCAGGGAGATCGTACCTGTCGACCTGCCACATCCGCGCGAACGGACCTCGGCGCAACTCGCCAGTATCCGCAACCATGTTCTCGACATTCTCAACAGCACGACGCGGAACGGCGAGCCGAAGACAATCGCCAAGCTACCCGCACAGGTGAAGCGCCCGCCAATCAAGACCACCAGTGCTGCCCGGAACGCGCCACGTTCGCAGCCATCGGGGCGCCCCATTCTTTCAACGACGGAGATCTGAAATGAGCCTATCGCAACTCACCCGCCGCACGGTTCTGGCCGCATTTGCTGCTTCGCTGCTGGCAGTTCCGGCCGTTGCCGAGCCGGTGACCATCAATATCGGTTACGCCGCGATCGGCGTCGACAGCAGGCCCTATGCGGAAGGGACTTCTGCCGCGACGGCGCGTGCCGGCGAGTTTCTCGAAAAGGAGTTTGCCAATGACCCTGACGTCAAGATCGAATGGTTCTTCTTCAAGGGTGCGGGACCTGCGGTCAACGAGGCCTTTGCCAACAACCAGCTTGATTTTGCCTATCAGGGCGATCTCCCGTCATTGATCGGCCGGGCCAACGGGTTGAAAACAAAATATCTACTGGCGAGTGGCGCGCGCAAACCGCTTTACCTTGCCGTTGCCAAGGATTCTGACATCAAGTCAGTTGCGGATCTGAAGGGTAAGAAGGTCGCATATCAGCGCGGTACCAACGGCCATCTCGCAGCGATCAAGATCCTTGAGGCGAATGGTCTGACGGAAAAGGATATTCAGGTCATCAATCTCGACAGCGCCGGTACGGTCGCAGCGTTGACGAGCCAGGATATCGATGCCGCGTTCGGCGATACGCCACTGATCAACCTCGCTGCCAAGGGCAACGCGAAAGTGATCTATACAACCAAAGGCGATGATCCGCGATTCGGCCGCAATGCCGGCATCGTCGGCCGCGAGGACTTCATCGACAAGCATCCCGAAATCACCCAGCGCGTCGTCGATGCCTTCGTCAAGGCGGCGCAGTGGTCGTCGGACGAGCCGAACCGGGCTGCGCTTTTCGAGCTCTGGCACAAGTCTGGAACGCCCGTGCCGATCCTCGAGGACTACTTTAGCAACGACACGCTCGCGTACCGCAACTCGCCGCTGATCGACGACCTGCTTGTTTCCCAGTATCAAGAGCAAGCCATCAAAGCCAAGGAGTTTGGCTTGATCCGGCGTGATGTAAGCACTGATGGCTGGTTCGAGCCGAAATATCTGAATGCGGCGCTGGCGAAGCTCAATCTTCAGAATTTTTGGCAGTCCTACGGCGCCAATGGCAAGCCTCTCGGCTCCTGATCTGGCCTCAACCAAAGAGACGACATGACGCTCCTGTCCGATAATACCGCCCTTGCGCCGAGATCGTTGCAAGGGCGGGCCAGAACATGGCGATTGCGGCGCAGCGGTTTGAGGCTTCGCCGCGTCGCGGTTGCGCTGATCCTGCCGCTGGCGCTGGTCGCAGCATGGTGGCTGGCTTCAAGCCAGGGATGGCTTCCCGAGCAGATCCTGCCGTCGCCCGCCTATGTCTATGCCACCGCGGTCGAGATGATCGCGTCAGGTGAAATCCTCTACCACACCGGGGTGAGCCTGCGACGGGTGGTGATCGGGTTTCTGTTTGGTGCTGTAGCGGGCGTTACACTTGGCGTCGCAATGGGATTGTCGCGGCGCGTGGACGACTACGTGCGCCCGCTCTTCCTCGCCTTCGCCCAAATCCCGACCCTTGGATGGATCCCCTTGCTGATGCTGATCTTCGGCATCGGCGAAACCTTGAAGATCATCGTGATTGCCAAGGGCGCTCTTGTCCCGATGACCCTGAACACCGCGGCTGGCATTCGCTCCGTACCAGCCAATTTTGTCGAAGTGGGCCACGCACTCCGCTTCAACCGCTGGCAAACGCTGCGGCTGATCGTTCTTCCGGGCGCAGCACCCTCGATCTTCACCGGCATTCGCTATGGTCTTACCCATTCGTGGACGGCGCTTGTCGGCGTCGAGCTGCTCGCCTCCTCCGAGGGGCTCGGGTACCTCCTCGTCTGGGGCCGGCAGATGTTCTGGCTCGATGTCGTTATTGTCGCCATGATCGCAATCGGGATCGTCGGGTTCCTCATGGATAAGGGATTCGATGCTGCCGAAAACCGCGTGCAGCGCTGGAAGCAGAAGGAAGAAAGCTGATGGCGATTACCTATGTGAGTTCCGAACGTGTGCTGAAAATTCGCCGTGGTCTGACCTTGCCGATCCTTCTCCTTATCTTGTGGGAAGGTTCGAGCCGCAGCGGCATCGTCGATCCACGCTTTCTTCCATCGCTCGAAGATGTCTTCCTGACGGCAAAGCGCGAACTCATCGACAACAATCTGATCGGCGAACTGGGGTTCAGCCTGTTTCGGAATATTGCGGGCTTTCTCCTCGGTTCTGCTCTAGGCGTGCTCTTTGCAACGCTGCTTGCCCTGTCGCGCGTGGCCGATGCCCTGATTACCCCCACATTCAACGGCCTGAAGCAGATTTCACTGCTGGCGTGGATCCCGCTGATTTCTATCTGGTTCGGCTTCGGCGAACAGGCCAAGATTGTCTTCGTCGCGCTCGCCGCCTTCATTCCCGTCGTGCTCAACACCTATGAAGGCATGCGTAATGTGCCGGCGGATCTGATCGAGGTGGGCGATGCCCTGCGGTTTACGCCGACGCAACGCATCACGCGCATCTTCCTTCCGTCGGCTTTGCCATCGATCGCAACAGGCGTGCACCTCGGGTTGATCTATTCATGGCTGGCAACGGTCGGCGCCGAGTATTTTCTTGCTGTTGGCCCGGGCATCGGCGGCTTGATCATTGCCGGCCGCGAACGCTTCGACATGGCCCTTGTTATGGTCGGCGTGATCATTCTCGGCATTGTCGGGTTTATTCTCAACCGGCTCGCCGCTAAGGTCGAAAACTATCTCTTGCGCTGGCGCGTAAGCACCCATTGAAAGCAATATTGATGCCCATCACTGCAGCCGGAACCCTGAACGATACGCCGCGCGACCGCCTGGAAAGGCTGTTGGAACAACGATACGGCGAAAATCATCCTTTGGTTGGCCATGGAATTTCGACAGAGACGATTGATGTTCTGCTCGATCATCGCAGCGTGCGGTCCTACCTGCCAAAGCCTGTTCCGAACGAAGCCGTGGAACTTGCGATTGCCGCAGCGCAATCGGCGCCCACATCGTCGAACTTGCAGGCATGGAGTGTCGTTGCGGTCGAAGACCGAGAGCGCAAAGCGCGGATCAACGCCGTTGCTGGCAACCAGAGGCAGATCGACCAGGCGCCTTTGCTTCTCATTTGGCTTGCGGACCTTTCCCGGCTGCGCCGTATCGCCGATGCGGAAGGATCGACATCTGACGGCCTGGACTATGTCGAGGGCTTTCTCCTTGCCATCATCGATGCTGCACTTGCCGCACAGAATGCCCTGGTCGCCTTTGAGTCCCTCGGCCTTGGCACCTGCTATATCGGCGCGCTGCGCAACGATCCGGCTACGGTTGCCCGGGAACTGGATCTGCCCGCATTGGTTTTTCCAGTGTTCGGCCTGACGGTCGGATATCCCGATCCTGCGATCAAGACAGATGCCAAGCCGCGCCTGCCGCAACCCACTGTGCTCCACCGCGAGCGATATAGCGAGAACCCCAGCAAGGACGACCTCGGTCTCTACAATGAGACTTTGCGCGCCTTCCAAAAAATCCAGTCGATGACACCGATCGATTGGTCGGAACAGGTCTCCCGCCGTATCGCCACGAAGGAGGCGCTGAAGAACCGCGACAAGCTTCGCGACGTACTGGAAGGATTTGGGTTCCAGCTGAAATAGGCGAGGATCAAAGCGCGACTATGCCCGTGCAACAATCTCGATTGGTTCGATAATTCCGTTTTCGAGGGCTTCAAAAGCGTTTGCCAGTCGCTGCTTGGCCGTTGGTCCCATGATGATCTGTCCACTGAGCACGGGCGGACCCTCCGCCATGGCCTTGGCCTGCATCTCTCGGACGATTTTTATAGCGAGATCGCGCCGGCTATTCTTTGCCTGTATCTCGAAACCTGCGGCGCTCAATGTCTTGCCATAGAAGCCCGGCGTCTCGACGAAGCTCGTTTCCTTGTTCATGGCCCAGGGCATGGGATAGTTCAGCGGCGCATCGCCCATACGCATGATGTCATAGACGACAAAGCGCCCGCCCGGCTTCAAGACGCGCCAGACCTCAGCAAAAAGCGTGTGCTTGTCTTCAATGTTCATGCCGACGTGGATCATGTAAGCAGCGTCGAAACTGCCTTCATCGAAAGGAAGGGCGAGCGCACTGGCCTGATGAAAATCGATGCGGTCATCAAGCCCACAGCGGTCCGTCAGCGCCCGGGCGACTTCGACGAATTCGTCAGTAAGATCAACACCGGTGATGCGGCACTCATAGGTTTCGGCGAGATAGCGGGCCGGGCCGCCTATGCCGCAACCAACGTCAAGGAGGTGCATTTGCGGCTCGATACGCAAGCTTCTGCCGAGTTCTATGGTCGCAGGAAGCCACCCGAAATGAAACTCGTCAATGGGCGCAAGATCAGATGCCGTCAATGTATCGATGTCTTTACCGGCAGCTATGAGTGCCGCCAATATCGCCTTTTCCAGCGAGCCGTGTGTGTAGTGCCGGGCGACTTGTTCTTCAATGCTCATCGGCGTTCCTATTGAGGGGAGCGGAACAAGGTGTATGGCGGATTATACCTCGTTGCAGCCGGAAGGGATATGACGTCGCTTGGCGTCGGCCGTGGAATCGGCGCATCGCGGTAAATTATTTACCTGTTTGTGCGTCCATGGGGCGTCGAGGACTTCCAGTCGCACGACCGGCCCGGTAACCGCAGAGTCCACAGCCATGCGGGCCGGGCCACTTCTGTTCAAGCTGCCCTGTCAATAATATGACTTGAATTATCATATTATTATCGCGTATTGAGCGATAGATGCTTTCCTGCGTGTCAGCGCGGGATTGCCTTTGCCGAGGTCAATATGCCAGACACAATTTTGCGCGCATCTGCGCGGATCGCCCTCACCAATCCTGCACTGCATCTCAACAAGCTGCTTGATCACTTTTCAGAGCATGGGGATGTCACACGGCGTCGTGAAGGCGGCACCATCGGTCTAACGTATGGCAAGGCTGACCTTGCGGCCGACGGGGACAGCCTGTCCTTGACAGCCGAAGGCGAGGACGAGACCGGACTTGCCTATATGAAATATGCGCTTGCCAACCACGTGCTGGAATTTGCGCGGGCGGAAAGGCCACGTATTGTCTGGGAGGGTGACGGGGCCGTGGGAAGCGTGCCGCCATTCTTCCGCGAAATGCGCGTGGTCGAAAGCCGCAATGTCTCGCCGAGGATGCGCAGGGTGACGCTGCGGGGCAACAACCTTGCGCGGTTCCAATATGGCGGGCTGCATGTGCACCTGCTGTTTCCGCCGAACGGCATCGCGCAACCACGATGGCCGGTGATGGGCGAAGACGGTCGCCCGGAATGGCCGGAAGGAGGCGACAAACTCGTCTCGCGCGTCTACACCATTCGCAAGATTGATGCCGCCAGGGGCGAGGTCGATATCGATATCGTCATCCATGATGGAACTCCCGGTTCGCAATGGGCTCTCAATGCCATGCCCGGTGACCTTGTCGGCATGACAGGGCCGGGCGGCGGCGATGTCGGGGAAGCGGACTGGTATCTTCTTGCCGGCGATGAGACGGCCCTCCCTGCGATCGGTCGCATGCTCGAGCGTCTGCCTGCAGCTGCAAAGGTCGTGGTGCGGATTGAAGTCGAGGACGAGGCAGATGAGCAAAACCTTACTGCGGCCTGCGATCTCGATCTTGTCTGGCTGCATCGTTCCGGCGCGGCCGCCGGTACAACAGATCTGCTTCCCGAAGCAGTCGCTAAGGTGGTGTTTCCAACGGATGTGCGGGTCTTTGTCTGGGCCGGCTGCGAATTTTCGGCGTTCAAATCCATTCGCAATCACGTGCGCAAGGAACGCAAGTTGGCGCGGGAGGAACATCTCGTCGTCTCTTACTGGCGCCATGGGCACGAAGGGTAGCGCGAAACGATGACGTTTCATCCAAGGATGACGAGCAAAGTCGAAGGCGTCACGGTTCTTGGCGAGCTGAAGTGGCGGGCCTGGACCGGTGTCGTTGCCGATGTCTGGTCAGTCAAATGCGAGCCTGGCGCCGAGGGCGAGTATATATCCGAGGATCCGCGTTTGTTCGTAACCCTCGACAAGGCAGGCTCCGGGACCTTCAGTGTCGGTCTTGGCCCGGCCTCGCATGGCTCGCCTGGCGACGTCGCCTTCTATCCAATGAGCTACATACCTGCGGGCCTTCCGGTTTGGGGTCGCGGCGAAGGTGTGGAATATCTGCGCCACCTCGATCTGCATTTCGATCTTGCGGTCCTGTCGCATCGGTTTCCGGAGGCGAGAAAATGCGGAACGCTCGGCGCTCCCCGCCTCATGTTCTTCGATGACCGCATTGCGAGCCTTGCCAGACTGATTGCCGAGGAGTGCCTGAAGGAGCAGCCCTTACACGACCTTTATGGCGATGGACTGACAACAGCCCTAGTCGTCCAGCTTTTCGGCATCGCGCAGGAACAGAAACGTCAACGCAGCCAGCTCTCGCCGCGCCAGTTGCGGTCCGTGACCGGCTATATCGAAGATAATTGCCTGCGCAATATTCGCCTCGAGGAACTTGCTGGCCTTGCTGGCCTGTCACAATCCTATTTCAGCCATGCCTTCAAGGCCTCCACCGGTGTCGCGCCGCATCAGTGGCAGATGAAGGCACGGATGCGCCGGGTACAAGCGCTGTTAAGACAGCCCGGTTCATCATTGCCGGCCATCGCCTCCGCCACCGGCTTCTCCGATCAGGCGCACCTCACTCGCATGTTCAAGAAGATCGTTGGAATCACCCCCGCCGCCTGGCTGCGCGATCTCTGCAAATAGCTTCCCATCGGCAAGTTCGGACCAAAACCGTTCAAAAGGCGACAGAAACTTTCAATCCAATTCTTAAAAGTTGATATATATACTCAACTTAATATTATTGCGGTCGGCTCGGCCGTCTATGTCGAAGAGGGTAGAATGCGTGGGGTTTATCGGTCAGCAACCTTTGCCTTGAGCGGCGGGGTTGCGTTGCTCGTTTGTTTCGGATCGCTTGGAGCGAGGGCGCAGAGCACGACCTCCAACATCGAGCTCAATCCGATCGTCATCGACCAGAGCGACGGATCGGCCACCGGACCGGTACAGGGATTCGTTCCAAAACGCACGACAACCGGCTCCAAGACGAATACGCCGATCGAAGCAATTCCCCAGGCAGTCTCGGTCGTCGGCCGCGAACAGATGGATGATCAGGGCGCGACGAAGATCGACGAGGCGCTGCGCTTTACGAGCGGCGTCTTCACTCAGCCTTTCGGTTCCGACAGCGATACCAACTGGTTCTATATCCGTGGCTTCGACGCTACCCAAAAGGGTACCTTTCTCGATGGCCTTCAGAACTTCGGCTATGGGTTTGGCGGCTTCTTCATCGATTCATGGGGCATCGAGCGCGTCGAAGTCCTCAAGGGACCAGCCTCGGTCCTTTATGGCGGCAGCAATCCGGGCGGTATCGTCAACTTTATCAGCAAGCGGCCGACTGGCGAACGCCTCCGCTATGTCGAAACCGGGATCGACAGCTTCGGCACGGGTTATCTTGGCTTCGATATTGGCGACAAGGCTTCCGACGTCGTGGATTACCGCATCAATGGCAAAATTCAGGGCGGCGACGGTTATACGGATCTCTCACAGGAGTTTCTTGGCGTGATTTCGCCAAGTCTCACGTGGAAACCGGACGAGTCGACCAAATTTACCGTGCTCGCCAACTACACCCACCTTGATGAGACCCATGGCGGCGGCAGCTTCCTGCCGTACTATGGAACGGTGGTCGACGCGCCGTTCGGCAAGATCAAGCGCGATGCCAATTTCACCGAGCCGGGGGTCGACGACTACAATCGCGAACAGGCCGCTATCGGCTACGAATTGGAACACACGTTCGACAATGACTGGACGGTGCGCCAGAACCTTCGATATGGTTACGGCGACGTCCGCGAGCACTCGCTCTATCCGTTCGGATATGTGCCGTTCTCGGAACAGCCGGTGGGCGACAACTACGATTTGTCACGGATCAACTTCCTTCACGACACGACTGTCAACACCTTCATCGTCGACAATCAACTCGAGGGGACGGTGAACACCGGTCCCATCGAACACACGTTGCTCTTCGGCGCCGAATATAAATACTTCAACATCGACCAGATGCAGGCGACGGGTGGTGCGACGCCAATCAGCGCCGTCGATCCGGTTTATGGCGCACCGCAGGGTCCGATGTTCACGCCCTATATCGACCAGGTTTTGAAGCGCAACCAGATCGGCATTTACGCACAGGATCAACTGCGTTTTGGCGATGGATGGCTCGTTACCCTCAACGGCCGCTACGACTACGTGAAGACCGAAGCGACCGGCAAGCCATCCTATGACGGCAATGACGGCAGCACGAGCGGGCGCGCCGGCATTGCCTATGAGTTCGAAAACGGTCTTACACCCTATGCCAGCGTCTCGACCTTCTTCAGCCCAGAGATCGGCGTCGATGCCAATCTCGATTTCCTGAAGCCAGAGACCGGCCATCAATATGAGGTCGGCGTCAAATACCGCCCGACCACGTTCGATGGTCTGATCACGGCGGCGCTGTTTGATCTGACCAAGGAGAATGTCCTGACCGGTCCTTTCCTGGCGCAATACCAGGTCGGCGAGGTCAATTCGCGCGGCTTTGAAATCGAGGCGCAGGCAAATATCACCGAGGCCTGGAGGCTGACCGCGGCATTTACTGCGCTCGACATGGAAGTGAAGGACGATGCGGATATAGCCTTGATCGGCAAGCGCCCCTACCTCATCCCCGAAATACAGGCCTCGCTCTTTGCGCAATACACATTCCAGACCGGGGTGCTCGAAGGTGTCGCGGTCGGCGGTGGCGTGCGCTATGTCGGCTCGAGCTATGCGGACGCCATGAATACATTGAAGGTTCCGGACGCGACCCTCCTCGACCTCAAAGTTGGTTACAAGAAGGACAATTGGGGCGTCGATCTCAACGTTACCAACCTCTTCGACAAGGATTATGTGTCGGGCTGCCAGGGGCTGCTCGTCTGTTCCTATGGCGAAGGCCGCAAGGCCCTGCTCAAGGCGCATCTGACCTGGTAGCGGATAAGGCCGGCGACGAGCAGTGCTGCAAGCTGCTGTACTGCCCATCATTTATTCGGCCGCACTTGCCGATTTCTTCAATGCATTGGATCGGGCTAGCTGGTATAAGATGACCTCAACCTGAAGTAGTGCAAAGGGGCATCGCAATGCGTCTTGGTGAGAAGTACCAGCACCTCGTCAACGGCGCCGGTTGCGCCTGCCTGTCGCCGGAATTGCAGCAGGTATGCCGCCGCCTGGAAGATCTGACACGCCGCGGATTCTTGACTGGTGTCGCCGCGACAATTGCCGCCGCCGCGACGCCGCGCGGGGCATTCGCCCAGGCCGCCGCACAGCCCGCAAAAGTCCTCTTCCGGCAGTTGAAGCTGTTCGACGGTAAGTCCGACACCGCGCGAACCGGTGTTCAGGTCCTGGTTGAGGGCAACAGGATATCCACAATCGACACTGGCAATAGCCCGCCGCCCTCAGATGCGACTGTCATCGATTGCGGCGACCGTTTGCTGATGCCGGGCCTGATCGATGCCCACTGGCACACGCTCTTCGCGGCCGTCCCCGTCGGCATCGCAACGACCGGCGACCCAGGTGCAATTTTCACGGCATCGACAGCCGAAGCGGAGCGCACCCTGATGCGCGGCTTCACCACAGTGCGCGATGTCGGCGGACCGGTATTCACGTTCAAGCAGGCGATCGACAACGACGTCATACCCGGGCCCCGCATCTTCCCGTCGGGCGCGATGATTACGACCTCCGGCGGTCATGGCGATCTGCGCACGCTTTCGGAGATACCGCGCAACCCGGCCCAGCTTAGCCTGATCGAACAAACCGGCGGCGCCATGATTGCCGATAGCGCCGACGAAGTGCGCATGCGCGTCCGCGAGCAGATGCTGCAGGGTGCGTCGCAGATCAAGCTTGTCGGGGGCGGGGGTGTTTCGTCGCCGCGCAGTCCGCTGGACATGTCGACATTCAGTGAGGATGATCTGCGCGCCGGCGTTTCGGTGGCGCGCGACTGGAACACCTATGTAACGGTCCATGCCTACGCGCCGAATACAGTACAGCGGGCCATCAATGCCGGGGCGGCCTGCATCGAGCACGCCCATCTCATGGATGAGGAGACGGCACGCCTGATGGCGGACAAGGGCGTCTGGCTAAGCATCCAGCCGTTTCTCTCGGTGGAGGATTCAGTGCCGCTGACCGGGCCGAGTTTCGACCGGCTGCAGCAGGTCTTCGCCGGTACGCTTACTGCTTACGAACTTGCGAAAAAGCATAACATCAAGACTGCGTGGGGATCCGACATGTTGTTCTCTCCGCAGATGACGGCAAGGCAGGGCACCATGCTCACGCATCTCAGCCGCTGGTACACAAACGCCGAGATCTTGCGCATGGCGACATCGACCAATGCCGAGCTTCTGGCGCTTTCCAACCTGCGCAATCCCTATCCTGGCAAGCTTGGCGTGGTGGAGGAGGGCGCGTTCGCCGATATCCTGGTGGTCGATGGGAATCCGCTGGACAACATCAATCTTATGAATGAGCCGGAGAAGCATCTCGCCGTCATCATGAAGGATGGCAGGATTCACAAAAACACCCTGAGCGGATAGCTGCGTCAGGTCGCAGCTTCGTCCGTATCGTCGTCGGATGGCTTTGCCGACAACAATACCGCAATCCACCTCGCCCCGGGCGACTGTTCACAATAGATGATGAAGGCGATCAGAATCGGAACGCCAATGAACGCGCCCGGCACCCCCCACATGAAGCTCCAGAAGAACACCGAGAAAATCACGGCAAAGGGCGAGATCGCCAAGGACGTGCCGATCAATAACGGCTCGAGATAGCTGCCTATCAGGAACTGGATCAGGTTCAGCCCGACGAATACCGCTAGAGCCATCTGCCACGAATCGAACTGACCTATGGCAAAGAGGGTCGGCAGGAAGGTTGCCACAAACGGCCCGAGGAATGGGATATAGTTGAGCGTAAAGGCGATAGCGCCCCAGGCTGCCGCAAGTTCGAGACCTGCGATCAACGCGAAGGCCCAGACGATCAAACCAGTCAGGACACTGGCAAAGGTGCGCACCAGCATGAAACGGCGCAGCTTCTTCGAGATTTCGCGGTTGGCGTGAAGCATCCTCATGCCCTGTGGCTGGACGGCAGGAGAGCGCAGCCGCTTGCCGAAAGCCTCGATCTCCAAAAGGCCGAGCATCACGAACACAAAGACAAGCAAGGCAAATCCGGCAAAACTGTTGAGCCGGCCGGCAAGTCCCTGCGTAAGGCCGACGAGCCACGTCACATCGAAACGATCGGCAAGAGGCCCCGCGATGGCAATGCCATGTCCCTCCAGCCAGTCGGTCCAATGCACGTAGACATCCTGGAACCTGCGGGCATTGACGAACAGCCATTGGCCGAGCTTGCTGAAGCCCCAGGTGACGGACGAACCGACGGCGATGATGATGAAGATCGTTGCCGATACCGTCACAAGCAGAGCAAGCAGTTGCGGAATCCAGCGCTGCAACTTGATCTGCAGCGGGCCGACGAGCGCAATGACGAACAGGGAAAAGACCAGCGGGACAAATATGGATTGGCCAAAGCGCAGGAGCGCGAGTACCAGGATTCCGGCAGCAATGTAGCCGATCATCGGTTTGGCGTTCTGGACTGTCATGTCTTCGTCAACCCAACCCTTGCCCGGCCTACCCGTTGATTTCTGTTCTTAAAAGTCAGCACTAATACCCGTCAGGGGCGCCCAACGCGCCGCCGACTGCGGCTGGAGAAGCGAGGGGAAACCGCTGATGGCCGTCCCCCGCTTCAAACGGTCACGACGATGCCTTCTGCAAAGCGTCGCGCAGGACCTGTTCCTTGCTCTCGTCGAGTGAGGTCTTGAGAACGACGCCGCCAAAGTGCGAAATGTCCTTAAGGACCTTGTCAGCCGTCATCGACTGGACCAGTACGAACAAGGCGGCATTACCGGGCTGGATGCTTGCCGCGAGATCCTTCATGAAGTTGTCGTTGATGCCAACATCCGTCAACGCTCCGCCGAGCGCACCTGATGCCGCGCCCACGGCGGCGCCGATCAGCGGATTGAGGAAGAGGACGCCAATGAGCAGACCCCAGAAGCTGCCCGATACGGCACCGGCCGCGGTCGTGCTGACCATCTGGTTCAGCTTGACCTTGCCGGCGTCGGTCTTGGTCGCGATTACCGCATCGCCTAGCGTAATGAGATATTCCTTCTGGAGCTCGAGAAGGCGATTGCGCACTTCCTCGGCTTTTTCTTCGGTGGGATAGACGATCACAATTAGATCAGACATGTTGCCTCCAAATTTCACAAAGTTATGAACGCCGTAGCGCACTGGAAAAACTATATCTTGCTCGGCGCGCGCAAGAGATTAGCAATAAATCCCAAGGCCATGCATCGCGTTTCTTTTTCCATCGACGCGTCACCGCATTTGCCCTATTGATCAATCACTTGCTGGCGGATTATCAGCGCTGCGCGACCGTTTGATGAAAAATGTCTTCAGTCGAGCAAGATCTTCAGGCGTCACACCCTGCGGATCGGTCACGGCTATCCAGCCGTCGATATAGTGTTCAGGGGCATAGACGTGGCCATATCCCATGGGCGAGGTCGTCGCGATAGCCATGTCGAACAGCAGTTGCAGCATGGTCACGCCCGGAATCCAGCGCAGGCTCGGTGAGACATCAGGGCCGCGCGGGTTTTGCATCCAGGCGGGTTCGCGGTAGAGCGCGTGGAAATCGAAGAAGGTCACCGGGTCGCTGGCATATTGCAGATAGACGATGCGAAGCGGGCCCCAGACGGCGTCAGGAATGTTCAGTGCGTTGTCCTGGTTGGTAAACCGGATGACGGATCCGTCGCGGAACCGCGGCAGCCATGCCGGCGAGCCGGGATTGCGATCCGCCGTGACTGAGTTCCAGATGCGGCTCTGAAAGGGCGGTCCACTCCACAGGGCGCCCTGAAACGGGTCGCCAATAATATCGTAAAGGTGGGCCGAAAGTTCGGAGTTCATGGCGCCGAGGCTGAGGCCATAAAGATAGAGTTTCGGCCGGTGGTCACGCGGCAGCGTTGTCCAGTAGCGATAAACTTCGCGAAACAGCGCCTGCCCGGCCTCGGCTCCGTAGCCCGGTTCAACGAGTAGCGACAACCAACTGCTGAGGTAGGAGTACTGCATGGCGACGCTGGCTATATCGCCGTGGTGAAGGAATTCGACTGTATCGATGCCCTCGGGATCGACCCACCCCGTTCCTGTCGGAACGATGACGAGCAAGGCGGATCGCTCGAAGCCGCCGTCCCGCTTGAGTTCCTCGAGGGCAAGACGCGCCCGCTCATCGACGGTTTCCGCAGCGTTCAGCCCGACATAGACCCGTACGGGGTCAAGTGCTTTTGCGTTGAAAAAACTGCCGATCTCGGCACCCGTGGGTCCCGTCGCGATGAAGGCGCGCCCTTGCCGTCCGAGATTCTGCCAGTCGAGAAGCGAGCCGGGGCCCCCGGGTTTGTTCGGATCCGCCGGAGGCGCCGAACCGTCATCGATGCGGGCGTCGAGCTCACGAAAGGACGTATCGACCATGCGCAGGACGCCCTTGAACAAGATGCCCTGTGCCACTGACCAGAAGAGGATAACCGCGAGCACGCCGCCAACCAGGTTTGAAATGCGTCGCGGTACCAGCCGGTTCAGCCAGCGGGAAAACAGGCGGAATGTTTGCCGGAAGAGGCGCGCCAGCATGATCACAACGAGGAATATAACGAGTGCGATGATGGCAAGTTCGATCGGCTCGACGCTCTCGACCGGCCCGAGCCCCATGAGCCCGCGCACCGTGTTTTGCCATCCCGCGGCCTTCCACAGGAAAACGCCTGCGGTGCCGATGCAGACAATGATCGCGATCCAGTTGGCGGCGCGCTGAACGCGGGCACGGGGTACCGGGATTTCCAGATAACGCCAGAGCCAGACGCAGGCGACGCCGACACCGTATCCGAGCGCAGCGCAAAACCCCGAGAGCGCCCCCTGGACGAGATACGAACGCGGCATGAGGCTGGGCGTCAGCGACGCCGCAAAGAACAGGATGCCAACCAGAAGACCGATCGCGGAAAACGACTTCGCCAATACTGCCAGGTAAGCTTTCACACCGGTTTTCCCCCGACCGACTTCGCCGACTCGTTATCTCGTTGAATAGTGGTAGCAATTCCGTTTGCTGTCACGCTGATATTAACCACCCGATCGCTCATAGCGCCAATTCTAAAGCAATTGTTTTGCTTTTCGACGCGTCTGGTCCCAAAGTTGTCCGGCCGGCATCAACGCCGCTGATTGCCTCGAATACCGCCTATCCGGGAGCTCATCATGCGCCAATCTTTCGTCTCGCTTGCCGTGGCCTGCGGCATACTGCTTTCGCCCGTCGCGCTGCCAAGCGAGGCGAGTGCCACCACCGTCTCCGTCACCATTGGTACGAGCGTCAGCAATGGTCGTGGGATCTCCTGCAGCGAAGGGGAACGGCGGCTGCGCAGCCGCGGTTTTCGCGATGTCCGGCGCGTCGATTGCCGGGGCCGTTTTTTTGTCTATCGCGCCTGGCGCGGCAGCAGCCGTTTCGAGGTTGCGCTGAGGCAACGCGATGGCCGCATCGTCGACATGCGTCGCATCAGCAGCAGGCGTTGATGGTTCATCGCACCGCCTAGTCAATTGACGAAGAGGCCGATCGCGAAGGCGTTCGCTATATCGATGAAGAATGCCGACACAAGCGGCAGGATGATGAATGCCATCGGCGCAGCGCCGTGGAGCTTGGTGATGGCGGTCATGTTGGCGATGGCAGTCGGCGTCGCCCCAAGGCTTATGCCGCTGAAGCCGCCGGCAATCACCGCGGCATCATAATTGCCGCCCATGAGAGGGAAGACCGCAAAGAGTATATAGGCGATCGCCGCGATCGTCTGGAGTGCCAGCACCAGAAGCAGCGAAGGACCGAGCCCGCCCAGCGTCCATAGTTGCATGCCCATCAGCGACATTGCGAGGAAGATGCTGAGCGAGAGGTCGGAGACGAGCGCCAGCGCGCGCGTTCGCGTCGGCCAGAACAGGTTCGGCATGATCCGCGGCACGATATTGGTCAAGACGATTGCTGACAGAAGGCAGGCAACGAAGAGTGGCAGACGAAACCCAAGATCCTCCAGGAGTTCGTCAACTGCGTAACCAATAAGGACGGCGACGTTAAGGACGAGGATCGTACGCAGCAGCGTGATGTGATTGAGATCGTCTTCCGGGGCCGTGTTCGGCAACCCGATCGAGGGGGCAGCGTCCGGGCCTTTCAGCCCATACCGCGCGATCAGAAGACCGGCGACAGGACCACCTATCAGGCTCGCAATGACAAGACCAAGTGTCGCCGCCGCCACACCGATTTCCATCGCATTGGTGAGCCCGAAACGCTCAACTAGAATGGGCGCCCAAGCGATGGTCGTGCCGTGTCCGCCAATCAGGGAAGCTGAACCGATGAGAACTATAATGCCTTCAGGCAAACCCAGCGCGGCTGCGCTTCCAGCGGCTATAAGATTTTGAATGACGAGATAGACAAGCGTCAAACCGAGCAGGATAAGGAGCGGCATGCCGCCTGCAATCAAGTCGGCAAGGCGCGCGTTGAGACCGATACCGGTAAAAAAGTAGAGGAGCAGAAGGTCTCTTGCCGCCAGATCAAACGAAATCGCAATACCCAGAACGCGGTAGGCAAGAAGCGTCACCAGTGCCGCGAGCAGACCACCGGTCACGGCTTCAGGGATGTTCCATCGCCGCAATGCCGCGATGCGGCCATTGAGACCAGCGCCGATAAAGAAAACGACAATTGCTATTGTCAGACTGACAAAACCTGGGAACTCGATATTTTGCATGGGGGATCGGACCTCATCGGGAGTTGGGCCTGTGGCGCACCTGCACGGTACCATGTTGCCAGTCTCCGAAATGCTCGGCAAATGCATGTTGCACCGATAAGTTGCAGAAACGGTGCTGTTGCTTCTATCATAGGTCATTCGCGAACATCGTGGTCGTGCCAGAATATGAAATCGTCTTCTCGATCGTTTTGGACACGGCCCCTTCGAGTCCA
Organism: Phyllobacterium sp. YR620; assembly: GCF_900104165.1. NCBI lineage: Bacteria > Pseudomonadati > Pseudomonadota > Alphaproteobacteria > Hyphomicrobiales > Phyllobacteriaceae > Phyllobacterium > Phyllobacterium sp. YR620. The sequence goes on along the minus strand of NZ_FNJP01000006.1, from coordinate 175,665 downwards.
TCTCGGAGTGATCATTGTACTGCTGCTTATCGGCGTGTCAGCGCCGTTGCTGTGGCTCGGGTTCGACCGGGCACGGCAGGCTGCTCTCGCTGCGATCGACGAGCAGATGGCCTCGCTTTCCGAACGTATCGTTGACCATTATCGGGTGCTGTTCTCCGATAAACTGGCTTTTGTAGGCCTTGTAGGCGTCCTCGACTCATTTCGTGCGCCGCCCCCCGACCAGCTTGCAGAAAAGATCGAATTCTTAGCTGAAGCAGCGCTCCTTGCACCGGATCTCGACAGTTTGCAGGTCGGCTATCCCGACGGATCGTTCATTCGAGCCTTCAACTTCCACAAGGACGAGCAGTCGCGGGCGAACTTGAAGCCCCCGGAAAACGCAACGATTGCCATTCAGATCATCGCTCCCGGCAATGGCGGCCACCCCATGTCAACCTGGCGTTTCCTAGACGAGAAGCGCCACGTTCTTGAGATACGCGACCCGGTGAGCGCGGACTACGATCCGCGCCAGCGCCCTTGGTACAAGGCGGCAATCGCCGCTGACGGCAATGTGGTGAGCCCAATATATGCGATGCCACTAACCGGCAATCAGGTGAAGACCTTTGCCGTTAGCCACGCATCGGATCCGAGCGTCGTCGTCGCCGCCAATATTCGGCTTGGCAGCATCGCCGATTTCCTCGCCGACGAACGCATCTCGCCGCGCTCGACCGCTTATGTTTTCGATACGGACGGCAAGCTCATTGTTCATTCCGATACCCGGATAATGAATAGCCTTCTGGCGAGCGCCGAGGGCGGCGCCGTTCCGGATGTTTCTGCGCTTGCAACGCTCGACCCGCTGCTCCCAACGTTGATGCAGACGATTGGAAGCGGGAAAAGAAAGGGTGCGACCACATTCAGCGCGGGTAACGAGACCTATGTGATGCTCTTCGTTCCCGTCGATTTCACCTCTGTCTTGAAAGGCAGCACGATCGTGGTGGCGGCGCCACAGTCCGATTTCACCACTGAAACCAACGTGCTCTTGCGTCGGGGATTGCTGACGGCGCTGGCCGTTCTGGCCATCGGCCTTGCGATGGCCATCCTCGTCTCGCGGATGATCAGTGCTTCGCTGACCAAACTCACTGGCCAGGCCCTGCGGTTGAAGGATCTGGATTTTGCTCCCGTCAAACCGATCCGCTCTCGAATCTCGGAAATCGGGTCCCTCGCATCGGCGCTCGCCTCCGCGCGCGCGGCCATTGCCACTTTCGGCCTCTACGTGCCGAAGGAACTTGTCCGGCGCGTCGTTGAGTCGGATCTGCTAGGCGATCGGAGCGCCACGCGCCAGGTGGTGACGGTGCTCTTCACTGACATACGCGACTTCACGACCCTCTCCGAGAGTAACGAACCGGAAATGGTGGTGGCGCTCCTGTCCGATTATTTCGACCTCATAAGCCGGGGTGTGCGCGAGAACCACGGGACCATTATCCAATTTCTCGGCGATTCGGTCTACGCCATGTGGAACGCGCCCGTCGCCGATGAGGATCACGCGGCCAACGCCTGCCGCTGCGCCTTGCGATTGAAAGCCGACCTCGATGTGTTCAATTCTCGCCAACGCGAAGCCGGCTCCCCGGAGTTCGTCACGCGTTTCGGTATTCACACTGGCGCTGCGGTTGTCGGTAACGTCGGTGCGGAGGACCGGCTGCAATACACGGGCATGGGCGATACAGTAAACGTCGCATCGCGGCTCGAGGGCCTCAACAAGGAGTTTGGCACACTGATACTGGTGAGCAGCCATACTGTAGAAGCCTGCGCCGACCGATTTGTCTTCCGGTCACTCGGCGCCCGGGCGGTCAAAGGGCGCAAGGGTGCGCTCGACGTGTTCGAACTCGTTGGGTTGCGCACTCAAGATCGTCCGGAAGGCTTGGAACAGGCGGCCGAGACACGGTCCGCACCAAAGTAGCTTCACGCTGCCGAAATGGTTAATTTGCGTTAACTATAAAGTTCTTGACGCGACTCGGTTCTTTCCCCAGTTTGGTTACGGTTTTTAGGGGTATCCAGTTAGTTTAACGTTAGAAGAATGTGGCGGTGTTAGTGCCGCAAAGCAGCGTTAAATTGTTGTCCGGCGTTACCCCTTTGGTTTTTCTATCGAATCGGCGCATGGTTTTCCTGCATCGAGACGATTTGGCTTAGACGATGCAGGATAAATACGTGAACATGATGAACGCGGTACAGACAGGACCACAGGACAGCGCGCAACCGGCAAGCGCTGCATCTTTGTCTGCTAGCATATCCGCCGACCGGGCGATTGCCGCCGATGCCGAAATGCTGTCGGCGCAGCTGCAGGCCATGCGCAATCGTTTGTTTCCGCCGACGGCGCAAAAGACCTTACGCAAATTCACCAGTGGCGAGGCTGCAAGGCTCATCGGCGTGTCGGACGGCTATCTGCGCCAGCTCTCGCTTGCCGGAGAGGGCCCACAGCCCGAAACCGGTAGCGGCGGGCGCAGGCTTTATTCCCTCGCCGAGATCAACGCATTACGGCGTCACCTCGCCGAGGCCGGCGGCGCCAAGGCGAAAACCTACCTGCCGCATCGCGATCCGAAGGCGGGCGAGCATATGCAGGTGATTGCCGTCACCAACTTCAAGGGTGGGTCCGGCAAGACAACGACCAGCGCTCACCTCGCCCAGTACCTGGCAATGTCCGGTTTGCGCGTGCTTGCGGTCGATCTCGATCCGCAAGCGTCGATGTCCGCATTGTTTGGCTATCAGCCCGAACTTGACCTGACTGGAAATGACACGCTCTACGGCGCGATCCGCTACGATGGCGACCGCCGCCATTTGCGGGACATTATCTGCAAGACCTATTTTGACGGCCTCGATCTCGTACCGGGCAATCTTGAACTCCAGGAATTCGAGCACACGACCCCGCAAATGCTGGCCGATCGCCAACACGGAACGCACCAGAGTGTCGAGCAGCAACTGTTTTTCGCCCGGGTTCAGGCGGCATTGGACACGGTCTCCGATGACTACGATGTCGTCGTTATCGACTGCCCGCCGCAGTTGGGGTTCCTGACGCTCTCGGCGCTTTGTGCCGCGACCTCGGTTCTGGTTACGGTGCATCCGCAAATGCTGGATGTTGCGTCAATGAGCCAGTTTCTGTTCATGACGGCAGATCTTCTCGCAGTTGTCCGCGAAGCCGGTGGTGAATTGAACTTCGATTTCATGCGCTATCTCATCACCCGCTTTGAGCCGAACGATGCACCACAACAGCAGATTGCAGGCTTCCTGCGCTCGCTTTTCGGCGACCGGGTGCTAACGTCGTCCGTGGTGAAGTCGACCGCATTCTCCGATGCGGGCCTGACCAAGCAAACGCTGTACGAAGTGTCGCGCGACAGCTTTACCCGCGCCACCTACGACCGAGCGATTGAGTCGCTGACATCCGTCAATGCCGAGATTGAGGGCCTGATCGCCAAGGCCTGGAACAGGCCAGGGTGAGGGGGCGGTGATGGACAAGAACCGCAGGGATCAGTTGAAAGCCTTGTTCGGGACCGTTGAAACGGTGCCGCAACCCGAAGCAAAGCCGGCAGAAGCTCCGGCGGCGCAGCCGCCCGGCAACGTCGAACCGCTGAAGCCGCACGCGGCTTCGGGCGCCGTGAAAGCCATGGGACTTTCGCTCGGAGGGATTTCGCGCGAGCTGGAGGATGCCCGCCGCATCAGGGATAGTTTTGAAGGCAGCGAACGCATCGTCGAACTCGATCCTGCCCTGGTTGAAAGTTCCTTCATCGAGGATCGCCTCAGCAGCGATTCGCCACTCGATGAAAGCTTCGAAGAACTCGTCGAAAGCATCCGCTCGAACGGACAGCAGGTACCAATTCTTGTGCGGCCGCATCCGGACAAGCACGGAGTGTACCAGACGGCCTATGGACATCGGCGTCTGCGCGCTGCAGCGCGGATTGCCAAACCGGTGCAGGCGATCATTCGCGATCTTACCGATGTGCAACTCGTCCTCGCGCAGGGCAAGGAAAACACCGAACGGCGCGACCTGTCGTTCATCGAACGCGCATTTTTTGCCAGCAACCTGGTGGAACGAGGCTTCGAGCGCGGTCTTGTGCAAGACGCGCTGTCGATCGACAAGGCTGAAATGACCCGCTTCCTCCAGGTTGCTGCGGCTGTTCCGGCCCCGATCGTTCGTGCAATCGGGCCCGCACCGAAAATCGGCCGCCCGCGTTGGATAAGGTTTTCCGAACTGCTGCGGCCGGAAGAAGCGCGCAAGGCGGCACTTACCGAAATTGCCACGCCGGTCTTCAAGGGTGCGGATAGCAACGGACGGTTCAACCGGCTCTTCGAACTGCTGTTGAAGCAGGAAAAGCCTGTCGTACTTCCCGTTGCGACGGCTCAGGCGATACCACAATCCGGCAGGAACACTGCCGCGGTCGCTCGTCTTCAGACAGACAACGGCAAGAAGACATTATCCTTTGCCGAGCACGCGCCGGAGGGCTTTGCCGAGTTTGTGGTCAGCGAGCTCGATGCGCTTTTGAACAGGTTCAAACAACAGAAGCGGGGCTGATACCCGCCACAGATCTTTGCGTAAGCGTAAAATCCGAGAGAAAACGAGAAGGAACAACGGCAAGAAAAAAGGCCCCCAGAACGTCACCGCCCCGGAAGCCCTCTTCAATGTAGCAATTCGAGAGAATCACTTCCGCCCAGACTTGTCAAGAGTCGGACGCGTTCCGGCAACACCTTTCCCTTGCCTCAATTTGAGGTAAAGACATGACTGACCGTTTCGCGACCACGCCGTTTGGCGGGCGATCGCTGTCGTATGCCATGCTGGCCGCGCAGGAAAAGACTGCGCGAGCCCGCGAAAGAATGGCAGATGCGACAGCGGATCATCCAGAAAAATGGCCGTTGCTGCGCTCGCTTACGGAAGCGCGCGCAGCCTTTTTCTTGTCCGACCGAGCCATTGCGGTTTTGGAAGCGCTGCTCAGCTTTCATCCCGAGACGCTGCTCGACGGCAGCGCGCCCTTGATCGTATTTCCATCCAATGCCGAGCTGTCGATGCGCACGCGCGGCATGGCGCCGGCAACAATCCGCAGACATCTGGCGTCTCTGGTTGAGGCCGGCCTGATCATTCGCCGCGACAGCCCGAATGGCAAGCGCTATGCCCGGCGGGGAGACACGGGCGAGATAGAACGTGCGTTCGGCTTTGACATCTCGCCGCTGGCGTTGCGCCATGCCGAAATTGAAGCCCACGCGGCTGACGCACGCAACCTTGCGCGGGCCATCCACCGCATACGCAGCGAGATTACAATTCACCTGCGCGACATATCGAAGACCATAGAGGCTGGATTGAGCGAAGGCCGGCCTGGAGCCTGGATGCAATATGCTGAGGAGCTTGCTGCCCTGTCAGGGCGGGTAGGGCGCAATTTACCGCTGGAGACCCTCGAGCGGCGGCGTGACGCGCTGATGGCGTTACGTGTGCGTGTGGAGAAAAGCTATCTGGCGTCACTCTCAGATGAAGAAATGAGCGCCAGTGACTCCTCTTTTGAGCGCCATATTCAGAGTTCAAATATAGATCACCAATTTGATAGAAGCCCAGAAAAAGGGCTGAAGCAATCCGCGGCACCGCAAGCGGAGACCGGGAGCAGCGGCAAAACGGCGGCATTAATTAAAATGCACAAGCAGCTTAATGCCGCGCGGCGCAACCGGAACCACCCGCAGCCGGATGGTCGCAAATCAATGAGTGAGCCCGGCACAGCGCAGGTGCCGCTCACCGCCGTGTTGAGTGCCTGTCCGCAGATAGGCGACTACGCCCGCGCTGGAATTGCCGACTGGCGCGATCTGGTGCAAGCGGCCGGCGTCGTCCGGTCGATGCTTGGTGTTTCGCCTGATGCCTGGGACCGGGCGAAAGCGACTATGGGTGAGGTGAATGCCGCCATTACCGTCGCCGCAATCCTGGAACGCGTTGGCGACATCCGGTCCCCCGGCGGATATTTGCGAGCGCTGACCGAGCGCGCGGAAGACGGCTTGTACTCCGTCGTTCCCATAATCAAGGCGCTGGGGGGAAGTTCGCCGGCGAGGCTGGAATGATGCGGAGGCGTTGGTTGCGGCGGGCGCGTTCCCGGCTGGACAATTCAATCTTGCAATTAGGCGTTGCAAGGAATAGGCATATGCTTCTCGGGCAAACCACCATGCAAGTGAAATCCTGGTGCGGCCCGGGAATGAATACTAAGATAGCTATTTATCTGCATGATATTTCGATAGCGAGCGGGCGGTCAGCATTTTCTGTAGAGGTTTGGCCCGCAATTTTATTTTATCGATTTTTTCGTGCGTTTTAGGATCGGTTCCATGAATATTGCGGACGCGGATGCGCAAGATCCTCATAATCCACGACAGGCAAGGGGCCCTGGCATCCCGCTCATTGCGCTCGTTGGTCTTCCCCTCGTGCTCCTTCTATTCCTGGTCTTCCTCGGGATAGGCTGGGTCGTTCAAACCGAGCGGACCAACCAGAGTCGCATCTATTCAGAGCGCACAGCGGAAATACTGGCTGGAGATATTGCCGGACAGTTAGGCCAGCTCATTTCGCCGACGAGCGACTATGTCGAGGCCCTGCGCGCCGAGATCAAATCCGCATCGTGCCGGACCGCCGATTGTGTCTTCGCGATCGTTCAGAAACATGCGGCCGCTCCAGATACGATCCCAGCCGAAGCAGCCTATGTGGCCTTTGGCGCAGAAAGCGGACAATTCTTCGGGATCTTCAAGATCAATGCGCATGACGACAAGCTGCTTGGGCGTGCGCAGACTGACGCGAATGATCCGACCCGGCTGGATCTCATCAGTCCAACGAATGCCGTGACTGTGAAGCCTTATATTCTTCACGACCGCGGCTGGTACCAGGGCGGCAGCATCAGGCAGGAACCAATCTGGAGCGCCCCGTTCAAATATGTGGCGCCTGGGAATGCGCCTGAGATGCTCGGCGCTTGGGCAATGTCGCGGATCGTCAGGGTGGATGACCCCGACGGTAAGCTGCTCGGTGTCATTACGGCGGATGTGGATCTTCGGCCCATCGGTGCATTCCTACAACAAATGACCGGCAAGGCCTTTGCCAATCTTTCGATTCATACACGATCAGGGGAATTCATCGTTTTCAGGGACGGCCAGCTTCAGGTCATATCCGATGATTCCAGCGCTGCGAAGATCGAGGACGGGCTGATCTCGAAGGAAGTACCGTTGCCGATGAGCGATCTGAAGGGTTGGAGTCTGACGCTCACGCTGGGGCCGGAACTATCGAAGCCGGCGCTTTGGGGACCGAGTACACCGCTCCTCCTGATGGTCGGACTGCTCGCCAGCCTGGCCGTTGCTGCCTATACAGCTTCGTACGTTGCCAATCCTGTGAAGCGGTTGTCGCGTGCGGTCGTCGAGGTCAGTAATCTCAAGCTGGACACGCCGGTGAATGTCGAAACCAATGTAACGGAGATTGCTGCACTCGCGGGAGCGGTAGAGCGTATGCGCGCGGCGCTTCTTCGCAACCAGAATCGTCTTGAATTCCTCGCTTATCACGATCCTGCAACGGGCCTGCTCAACCGCGCCGGATTGAGCAATGAATATTCGGGAATGATTGCGCGCTCCGGTCAAATCGAACTGGTTCTGATCAAGATCCCGAACTACACGCATATTGGCGGCGTTTTTGGCGGCACCGCTCTTACGAACATCATTGCTCGCAACGTTGCTCGCATAAGGAACGAATACCCTGACAGCATCGTCGGCAACATAAGCGAACACGAGACCGCCCTCCTTGCTTGCACCGCCTCCGGGCTTGATCATCTCCAGCTCGACAATCTTCTCAAATCATTGCGTGAGCCTTACGAACAGGCGGGCATACGCTGCGCGGTTGAGATCGTTGCTTCAGTCAGCATCAAGCAGAGCGAGCAAACCGACTTCGATCTATTGCTGCGGCGTGCCAACGGCGCACTTCACTACGCGGAGAAAACGCAAAGCGAAGGCGCCGTCTGGTATAACCCGGCATTGCTTCATGATCTCGAAGAGGAACTCGAGGCAACCGGGAACGTTGCACTCGCCATTATGGGCGGCGAGTTCTCGGTTGAATTCCAGCCGATCGCCGAACTCAAAACGAGGTTGATCGATTCCGTTCAGGTTTTCGGTGTTTGGAATCATCCGCAACTTGGTGCGATCAGGCAGAAGGAATTTTTCTCGATTTTCGAGAAGAACGGCTCCATTCGCGATGTCGGGCTTTATATCATCGGCGAGGCTTTCAAATTTCTACGGACATTCAAGACGCTTCATCCGCAAGCGCCCATGGTCGTTTGTATTAATCTCTCGCAGGTTCAGCTTTTTGATCCGCTCTTTGTCGAACGCGTAACGGAGTTGCAGCAAGAGTGGGATGTCGACGGTGCGGACGTCATGTTTGTCATCGTCCGCAATGCTTCGAGCCTTGAGGACGCACAGATCGTGCGGACCCTGGACAAGCTGCAAGCACTTCGTTTCCGTCTTGCCGTCGATTATTTTGGCTTGGACAATGCCAGCCTGGCGGCGATGACAGCGGTAAAGTCCGAATGTCTGATAGCCGGTCCATCATTGCATCGAAATATTGACCGGCCCGGACGGGAACGGACGCTTCTACGGGCGATCTGCAGACTTGCCGCCGATCTTGGCATGTATACCGCCGCCGTTGGTGTCAACAATGCAGCTGATATTGAGCCGCTCATTGAATGCGGCTGCACCTACGGCATGGGGCCGCTATTCGGACGCGCGGTTTCTGCTGAGGCATTCCTAGATAATTTCGTGAAGAAAGCCCTGGAACTCCGGCAGCATATGGGACACGGCAGCCATTCGTAGCGTTTGACCCCGATTAATGATCAGTCTGAAATATCTTAGCCGACACGACCGCGCGCAGCCACGGGTGTGGCTTCGACAACCTCGTTGCCTGAAATCAAAACCACTTCGTCAAAAAGGTTCGATACGACACAAGCGTGGTTGGGAATGATCCGAATCCGGTCACCAATCTGCGGCTTGCGGGCGCAACCACTCACATCGACAATGCCGTGCTCTTCACTCAAGGAGGTGATTACGGCGTCTGGAAATTCGGCGATGCGGCCGAACCCCTCCATGCCGAAAGTGTCGCTGGACAGCGATTTTGAGCCCGCATCGATAATAGCGCGCGTCTCAGTCGGACAACTGACTACGGTAGCAAGTACCGTCAGGGCACAGTCGTCCCAGGTTCCCACGCCTTGCGCAACCTGGAAGCGGTCCATGTAGATGTAGGTGCCAGGGCGATGCTCGGTTGCGCTCGTCACTTCATGCGCTCGCCACATATCTGGCGATCCGCCATTGGAAATGATGCGCGGATCGAGCCCGGCCTCGGTTGCTTGACGCTTCGCTGCGGCGAGAAAAGCTTCGTTTTCTTCAACGGCACCGGTTTTCGGGTAGGTCATGAAGCCCCTGAAGCGCAAACCGGTGCAACCATCGACGAGCCTGGCGAGTGTCAATGCTTCGTCCGGCGTCTGGACGCCGCATCGGCCCATGCCAGTGTCGCATTCAATGAGGACGTCAAGCGGCTTGCCCGTATCGCCGAATGCTTCGGCGAGGCCCCGGATTGTCGTCTCGCTGTCGGCCGTCACGGCAAGGGTGACGCGCTGGTTCAATGCCACGAGGCGATCGAGCTTTTCCTTGCCGAGTATGTTGTAGGGAAGAAAAATGTCCGTCAGCCCGGCGTCGGCCATGACCTCGGCCTCCCCAAGCTTCTGGCAGGTGATGCCAACGGCGCCGAGCTCAACCTGGCGCTTTGCAAAGCGTGGCAGCTTGTGCGTCTTGATATGCGGGCGAACGGCAAGGCCATGGCGATTGGCATAGGCCTGGAAGCGTTGCAGATTGGCGTCGGCCCGATCCACATCAATAAGGACTGCGGGCGTATCGATTTCGGCGAGGTTCACGGGACTAATCTCCAAGCGGTAGGTTGGGCGCACCGGTCTTGTGCAGGCCCTGCAGGTTCTTGATGCGCCGCATGCGTTCGACGGCGGGTGCGCCGATGCGCTCGGCAATGGTCATCGCCAGCATATCGGTCATTGCAAGCAGGGCATAGCGGGCAGGGGAGGGGCGATATACGTTCGTGCCCTCATCGATGCTAAGCGGCAGGACCACCTGGGCGGCGGCAGCAAGCGAGGAGCCGGGGGCCGTTATCGCAATAGTCTTTGCCCCGTAACGCCCGGCGATGGTTACGGCTTCGATCAACGGCCTGACTTCACCTGACAGCGAATAGGCGACGATTGCCGTTTCCTTGTTGCTGGTAGCGGCAGTCATCTGCTGCATTTCGCCGTCGATGGAAGATGATGCCCTGAGCCCCAGCCGGAACAGGCGGTTTTCAAGTTCCGTCGCTGCCATCGACGAAGCACCGCCCGAGCCGTATGCGCGTATCATTCCTGCGTCGGCGACGATCGCGGCTGCGCGTTCCAGGTCGGTGCGGTCAATTCGCTGGATCACATGGCCGATCGCATCAAGGGCACCGCTGGATATGATCGTCGGAATATCGTTGTCCTTATGTGCGGGCGCCGCCACGATAAAGCGTCCGGCTACGGCCAGCGATTGCGCCAGCTTGACCTTGAACTCACGCGTACCCTCAAAACCGAGCATGCGGCAGAAGCGGGTTATTGTCGGCTCGCTGACCCCCGCCTTCTCGGCGAGAAGCTCGATCGATGCATGCGTTGCAAAATCCGCATCGGCTAGAATCGCAGCCGCAACCCGCTGATCCGAACGCTGCCCGGTATCGGCAATGTCCCGCAGACGGGCGACGATGTCGAAATGCGGGGCGGCCATTTCAATCAGATCCGGTTGCCGGTTCTGCGATCGAATACATGCACTTTGTCCGGGTCGATCGACAACTTCATGAGGCTGCCAGGCTCGGGCGCAATTCTGTCGCGGAAGACGCAGCGAACGCCAACGCTGTCGATCGTACCGAAGATGTGCGTTTCCGAACCTGTCGGCTCCACAACCACAACCTGATAGGTAAATCCCTCACTGTCGGCCGCCGCCAGTCGGAAATGCTCAGGACGGATCCCGACCTCGACCTCTTGCCCGGAAACCGCGGTTGTGGCGCCGACAGGTATGGTCGACCCATCCGCCATGCGCAGGCGCGGCGCGCCGTCGCCGCGTTCGATGGTCCCCGGAATGAAATTCATCGCCGGTGAGCCGAGAAAGCCAGCAACAAACTTGTTCACCGGCTTGTCATAGAGTTCGAGCGGCGAACCTGACTGCTCGATGCGGCCGCCATTCATGACGACGATCCGGTCGGCCATGGTCATCGCCTCGATCTGGTCGTGTGTCACGTAAACCATGGTCGTCTTCAATTGCTGGTGCAGGGCCTTCAGTTCGGTGCGCATCTGGACGCGCAATTTGGCATCGAGATTGGAAAGCGGCTCGTCAAAGAGGAAGAGATCGGGTTCGCGCACGATGGTGCGGCCCATGGCAACACGCTGACGCTGTCCGCCCGAAAGCTGGCGCGGCAGGCGGTCGAGATAATCGTGAAGATTGAGGACTTCCGCCGCCTTGTTGACCTTTGTGTCGATCGCATTGGCAGCTTCCCGCCGTATCTTTGGACCAAATCCAATGTTCTTGCGGGTCGTCATATGCGGGAAAAGCGCATAACTTTGAAACACCATGGAGATATTGCGCTGCTGCGGCGGCAGTTTGTTCGATAGGCGGTCGCCGATCCACAACTCGCCCTCGGAAATGTCGTCGAGCCCGGCGATCATGCGCAGCAGGGTGGATTTGCCGCAGCCGGAGGGGCCGATGAGCACGAGAAACTCGCCGTCTTGGACGTCGAGGTCGATGCCATGCAGGACATTCATCGCACCGTAAGACTTCACGAGTTTCTTGATCTGCAGTCCGGCCATATTGCTACTCCCCTGCAAGAACGTCGTTGATAAAACGCAGATTGCCGGCAGTCAGACCGGCATCGACCGCCAGAGCCGTGCCGGTGATCCCCGAGGCAACTGGCGAGGCGAGGAACACGGCTGCCCTCGCTACCTCTTCAGGCGTCACCATCCGCCCGAGCGGATAATGCGGCAACACCTTGGCCAAAAGGCCCGGCTCCTTCTGCAGACGGTGGTCCCAGGCGGGCGTACGGACAGAGCCGGGGCAGATGGCATTCGCGCGGATTCCGTAGCGGCCGCGTTCGACGGCGAGCGCCTTTACATAGGAGATCAAACCGGCCTTAGCTGCGGAATAGGCCGGATTGCCGAAGTGGCTGAGACCATTGACCGAAGAGACGAAGACAATGCTGCCGCTGGCTCGTTTGCTCATCGCGTCGACGACCGGAGCCGTCACGTGGTAGGCGCCGTTCAAATTGATCGCTACCTCGCGATCCCAGATCGTGCCATCCAGTTGATCGAGCGTCTCGCCGCGTGTGAAACCCGCATTGTTGATGAGGATATCGGGCGTACCCTTCGCCTTGATAAATTCCCGAATGGCATTCGTCGTTGTTCCAGCTTCGCTCAGATCGAACGTCAGGCGATGCGCAAGGTCGAGGTCGCCCATCGTATTTGAATGCTGATCCGCCCCTGACACGACGGCGCCTGCGGAGCGGAACGCTGCCACAAGGGCGCGGCCGATGCCACCCCCCGCTCCGGTAATGAGGACGGTCTTGTTCCTGAGCCCAAGGAAGTCGTCGACACTTGCTGAAGTCATGCACCGGCCTATGAATCTGGACTGATTTGCGATCTGCTCGCTCCGCCTCAGCTAAGAACCGTGCGTGAAAAAAAGCAACACAAAAATCTTGCTTATGCGCAATAATCCCACTTGCATGAAATTAAATTACATTTGAAGATGACGTCGCCGAAGAGCAAGCTGACGGAACTGTTGGAGCAAAAGTCCGAACAGCGTTGCAACGAGAAAGCGCTGCCGCGTGTAGCTTTAAAAAGGGGTTACCAATGACGATCAGACAAAAAATCTGCCTTCTTGCTGGAGCGAGCCTGATTGCTTTCAGCACCAGTGCACTTGCCGAGACGACGGTGCGCGTTACCATCGCCGAATACAGCAAGGGCACCGGTCCTTACTTCGAAGAGGCTGCAAAGGCATTCGAAGCAGCCAATCCGGACACGAAAATCCAGATCGAAGTCGTTCCGTGGGACAACCTGCAGCAGAAGTTGACCACGGACATTTCCGCGGGCGCAAATGCGGACCTTTCCATCATCGGCACGCGCTGGCTTCTCGACTACGTCAAGGAAGGCATCGTCGCACCGCTCGACGACCACATTACTCCCGACTTCAAGGCCCGCTTCATTGACACGTTCCTGTCGCCATCGGTCATGAACGGCAAGGTCTATGGCCTGCCGATCGCCGCCTCGGCACGCGCGATGTATTACAATAAGGATATCTTCGCCAAGGCGGGCATTGATACACCGCCGGCCACATGGGCCGATTTCAAGACGGACGCGGAAAAGATCAAAAAGCTCGGCGGCGAGACCTATGGTTTTGGCCTGCAAGGCAAGGAAATCGAGACCGATGTCTATTTCTACTACGGCATGTGGTCGAACGGCGGCGAGATCGTCAAGGACGGCAAGTCGGGCCTCGACTCCCAGGCGGCGATCGATACGGCGAAGCTCTACAAGAGCTTTATCGACGAAGGCCTGACGCAGCCTGGCGTTACCTCTTACTCGCGTGAAGACGTGCAGAACCTCTTCAAGCAAGGCAAGGTTGCAACCGTTATCACTGCACCGTTCCTTTCCAACCAGATCAAGACGGAAGCGCCGAACCTTAAATATGGCGTCGCGCCTATCCCGGCAGGGCCAAGCGGCGACAAGGGCACCTATGGCGTGACCGACTCCATCGTGCTCTTTGAAAATTCCAAAAACAAGGAAGCTGCCTGGAAATTCCTCGACTTCATTTTTACTAAGGAGCAGCGGACCAAGTTCGACAAGGTTGAGGGCTTCCTGCCGGTCAATGCTGAAGAAGCAAAAGACCCTTACTTTGCCGACAATGCGGATCTGAAAGTCTTCACCTCGCTTCTGCCGAACGCCCGGTTCGCGCCGGTCATTCCAGGCTGGGAAGACATTGCGCAGACGACCTCTAATGCGATCCAGAAGATCTATCTCGGCCAGGGCGATCCCGAAGCTACGCTCAAAGAGGCTGCTGCTAAGGTCAACGAGACGCTGAAGTAAGTCTGCTCGGGGAGGCGGATCAAGCCGCCTCCCGATTTCCCTTCACGCTCAACGCTCGAGGAATTCAAAGCCGATGCAACGGGCTACAGCACCCTATGTCCTGATCTTGCCGAGCTTCATCCTGGCCGCCGCCATCATCCTTTGGCCGCTCAAGGAAATCATTTCGCTGTCACTGCACGATGTAAACCGCTTCGGCATGATCCGCGATTTCATCGGCCTGCAGCATTTCCGCGTTCTGTTCGCCGATCCCGATTTTATCGCAGCGACCTGGCGCACGCTTTTCTGGACAGCATCCGTGGTGGTTGGAACGCTGGTCATATCGGTGCCCATCGCGCTCATTCTCAATGAGGATTTTTACGGCCGCGGTATCGCGCGCATATTGATCATGTTGCCTTGGGCGATCTCTCTGACGATGACCGCTATCGTCTGGCGTTGGGCGCTCAACGGTGAAAGCGGCATGCTCAATTCGGCTTTGCGCGGCCTTGGCCTCATCAACACCAATATCCAGTGGCTGGCGGAAGCTTCGACGGCATTCCCGATGCAGATATTTATCGGCATCCTGGTTTCGATACCTTTCACGGTGACCATCTTCCTTGGCGGCCTGTCCTCGGTGCCCGACGATCTCTATGAGGCTGCGGCAACAGAAGGTGCGGGGAGCTGGGATCAGTTCCGCCTGATCACGCTGCCGCTCTTGCGCCCCTTCATCAACATCGCTTTCGTCCTCAACACGATCTATGTGTTCAATTCGTTTCCTATCATCTGGGCGACAACGCAGGGCGGTCCGGCCAATTCGACCGATATCCTTGTTACTTACCTTTACAAGACCGGCTTTCGAGTGGGTAAACTCGGCGAGGCTGCGGCCGTTTCCCTGATCATGTTCGCGATCCTTCTGGTCTTTACGATCATCTATGTCCGCCTGGCGATGCGGGAGGCGAAATCATGAGCGCGAAACTCAAACGCTCCATTCTCTTCTGGATTTTGCTGTCGCCGATCGTCGTCGTGATCCTCTTCCCATACGCCGTGATGACGATCAGTTCGCTGAAATCCGCCACCGAAGTACTGACGCCCAACTGGTGGCCGACCGGACTGCACTGGCAGAATTTTCCTGAAATGTGGCGGACCTCCGGCATAGCGCCGGCCCTCGCCAATTCGCTCTACGTTTCGGCGTTGTCAACGGCTTTGACGATCCTTGTCTCGATCCCGGCGGCCTATGCCCTGAGCCGCTACCAGTTTGCCGGGCGCGACGCCTTCCGCCAGTTCCTGCTGGTCTCGCAAATGCTTTCGCCCATCGTGTTGGTCATCGGCCTGTTTCGACTCGTGGCCGGCGCCGGCATGATCGACAGCCTCAATGTGCTCGTCGTCATCTATACGGCGTTCAACATCGCGTTCTGCGTGTGGATGTTGCAGAGCTATTTTTCGACCATACCGCGCGATCTTGAGGAGGCCGCGTGGATGGAGGGTGCCAGCCGCTGGCGCACGCTCATCAGCGTGTTCCTGCCGCTCGCGGTGCCGGCGATGGTGGTCACGGCGATCTTCACCTTCATCAATGCGTGGAATGAGTTCGTCATCGCACTGACCATGCTGCGGACCGAGGGCAGCTACACTTTGCCGATCCGCGTTTTCTCGCTTGTCGCGGGTCGCTATACTGTCGACTGGCACTATGTCATGGCCGCCGCTTTCGTCGCTTCCGTTCCGGTTGCGGTCCTCTTTGCCTGGCTGCAACGCTATCTGGTGCGGGGTCTATCGATCGGCGCCGTCAAATAACAGAAAGGATTTTCATCATGACGAAGCAGCACTTCGGCACGTCCCACGTTCCGCTATCACCTGCCGTGCGGGCCGGTGACTTCATCTACATTTCGGGCCAGGTGCCGGTAGGGAGCGATGGCACTGTCATCATCGGCGGCATCGAAGCACAGACGAAGCAGGTCATGGACAACGTCAAGTCGGCGCTTGCCCTTGCCGGCGCGGAGCTTTCGGATGTGGTCAAGACCTTCGTCATTCTTGAAGACGCCCGCGAGTTCGCCGCTTTCAACAAGACCTATGCCACCTTTTTTCCCAAAGACCCGCCGGCGCGGACGACCATTGAGTCGCGCTTGATGATCGACATCAAAATCGAAATCGAGGCGATCGCCTACAAACCGCTCTGACACTGAAATACAGGCCTATCATGCGCATTTTTACCGCGTCGCTCGCGACCGAAACCAACACGTTCTCACCGGTGCCGACAGACCGCGCCAGCTTCGAAATGGCGTTTTACGCGGCGCCGGGAGAACATCCTGAAACACCGACGCTTTGCTCGGCGCCAATGGTCGTGCTGCGCAAGCGGGCGCGCGAGGAAGGCTTCGAGCTCATCGAGGGCACGGCGACCTGGGCCGAGCCGGGCGGACTCTTGCAGCGCAAGGCCTATGAGGAGTTGCGCGACGAAATCCTCGGCCAGCTCCGCGCGGCGCTGCCTGTTGATGGTGTTATCCTCGGATTGCACGGAGCCATGGTAGCCCAGGGCCATGATGACTGCGAAGGCGACCTCCTCGAACATGTTCGCGCCATCGTCGGTCCAGACGTGCTGATCGCCTCGGAGTTGGATCCCCACAGCCATCTTACGGCCAAGCGTGTCCATAATGCCGATATTCTCGCGGCCTTTCTCGAGTTTCCGCACACCGATTTCTACGAACGCGGCGAGCACGTGGTCGATCTTGCCTTGCGCGCGCTGAAGGGCGAGATCAAGCCGGTAATTTCGACATTCGATTGCCGGATGATCGGCGTCTATCCAACGAGCCGGGAGCCCATGCGTTCCTATGTCGACCGCATGAAAGCATTGCAGGGCCGAAACGGCATTCTTTCAGTGTCGCTTATCCATGGCTTCATGGCCGGCGACGTGCCGGAGCTTGGCACGCAGGTGATGGTTGTCACCGACAATGATCCGGCTAAAGGTGCCGCACTGGCCGAAAAGCTTGGCATGGAACTTTTTGCCCTGCGCGGAACAACAGCAATGCCGATGCTCGACACTGAAGCCGGTCTTGACGCAGCGATCGCGGTCGCTGCCAGGAAATCAGGCAAGCCCGTTGTTGTCGCCGACGTCTGGGATAATCCGGGCGGCGGTGTCGCCGGTGACGGCACGCTGATCCTGCGCCGGATCATCGAGCGCGGCATAGACAATGTCGCGGTCGCAACCATCTGGGATCCCATCGCTGTCACCTTCTGCCATGCGGCGGGGGAGGGCGCGCAGATTCAGCTACGCTTCGGGGGCAAGGCCGGGCCCGATGGCGGCGCGCCGATCGATGCCCGGGTGACAGTTGTGAAGGCCGTCGCGGAGGGATGGCAAAGCTTTGGCAAGAGCCGCGTTACGCTAGGACCCGCCGCCGTTATCCGCCTCGAAGGCACCGACATCGAGGTTATCCTCAACACCAACCGGACGCAGACGTTCGAGCCGGATATTTTTTCCAATCTCGGCATCGACCCGATGCGCAAGTATATGTTGCTGGTCAAATCGACCAATCACTTTCATGCGGGCTTCGAGCCGGTGGCGGCTGAGATTATCTATATCGACGCCGGCGCGCCTTATCCTTCGAATCCCCGGAAAACCAATTACCGCAAGCTGGCGCGCGAGATCTGGCCGAGGGTGGAAAATCCGTTCTAGACTACAATCTAATGATTGGGCAGCGCCGGAAGCATCTTGAATGGGTTGATGACCACAACGCCAAGTGGTGCGAAGTGACGCTCGTTGGCGGTTAGGACTGTCAGTCCATGCAGTTTTGCGGTCGCAGCAATGGCAATGTCTTCGAAACCGGGAGCATGAGCGCGTGCGTAGTCTAAAATGGTGCCGGCTACGTGCGCGGCAGCAAGATCAAATGCGAGAAGCCTGTTGGCATAAAGATGTTCGATAGCTTCCCACCACGCCGCCAGCGCGGTTGCCTTCTGTTTGGCACCGGCACGTTTGGCTTTCAAGATACCATTCGTGACTTCCGCTGCCGTTATAACGGACAGGAATAAATAAGGGCTGGCATGGTCCAGCCATGTCTCGAGTTCCTGTCGCCGGTCTTTTTTCATCGGTGACAGGGCAGATATGACGTTGGTGTCGATCAAAAACATTCAAAACGCCGGATTACGAATAGGCTTCCGCTTCCGCTCCGGAATGTCATCCTTATCGCCGGGGAATGCCGCGAGCAGTTTTCCAAGGCTTGGCACCTGCGACAGCCGCTCGTATTCCTCGAACGAAAGCACGACAGCTTCTTTTCGCCCCCTACGTGTGATCACCGCGGGTTCGCCTGCGATCACCTGATCCAAGACGGCCGACAAAGTTGCCTTGGCATCCTTTAGTTGGATCTCCCGCATACCTGTAAATCCCTTCATGACTATAGTAGTCATATACGGCGAAATGCTCTTTGGGTCAATAGTCACGTCCATTTCGCAAAAGCGCGAAACAGGGTTTGACTCCCGTTGGCTTTCATGTTGAATTGGCACAATGGTCCAACCAATTTAGGCGTTGTCCGCGTGATCAGTCCGATCCTTGCTCCAGTGCACACATCATCCCGCGACGACGCGGTTTTGCACGCGCTGGTCAATTTCGTGACGGGTGAGAGGCTGAAGCCGGGCGATCGCTTGCCGACAGAACGCGTCCTTGCCGAGCATTTGAAGGTCAGCCGCACGACCGTGCGGGAGGCGCTGACGCGCTGGCAGGAACTCGGCCTCGTGGAGCGCCGCCAGGGCAGCGGCACCTACCTCAAGGCAGCCGTTACCCGCAACATGCTTCACCTGCCGCTGACCCTGCCTTCGGGCAACGACTTCAATAGCCTCATGCACACGCTTGAAATTCGACGCGGGCTGGAGGCGGAGGCCGCCACGCTGTGCGCCGAGCGCGCGAGTGACGCGGATATTGCACTGATCGAGCAGAAGCTTATCCGCATGGAGCGAGTTTTTCACGAACGCAACGGCATGTCGGCGGAAGAGGACTGGGAGTTTCACCTTGCCGTGTTCCGTACGTCCGGCAATCCCCTGTTCGAGCAGATAATCGCTGCGATGTACGAGATGTTCCACCGCTTCTGGGAGCACCCGCTCGGGGTGCGCGATTTCGGACATGCGAGCTTCCCCTATCACCGCACGCTTTTCAACGCGATAGCGGCGCGCAATCCCATCGCTGCCCGCGGCGAGGCGCTGAAACTCATTGCGACCGTCGAGGACGACCTCAAGCGCGGCAACGCAAACCTTAAAAAGCAGACCAAGAAGAGCAAAGAATGAGCGACAATCCATATTTTCACGATCAGGAGATAATGGCGCAGGCGGCAACGCTTCTTGCCCATGACGAGCCGTTCCCGGGTGGCTCGGTAGTGCCGCCGATCTACCAGACGTCGCTTTTCACCTTCGACAATTATGCGGCAATGGCCGACGCCTTTGCCGGACGCAAGCGCCAGCCCATGTACTCGCGCGGCGACAATCCGACGGTGATGGAATTCGAAAGCAAGATCGCCGCGCTGGAAGGCGCGGAGGCAGCGCGCGCCTTTTCGAGCGGCATGGGCGCCATCAGCGCCATGGTGCTTGCCTTTGTCGGGGCAGGGGATCGGATCGTTGCCGTGCGCAACTGCTATGGCGACGCCTATCGCCTGTTCGAGCGCCTGTTGCCGCATCTCGGCATCAAGGTGGATTATGTCGACGGCTCGGATCCCGATGCGGTCGCTGCCGCGTTGCCCGGGGCCAAATTGCTCTATCTCGAAAGCCCGAGCTCGATGATGTTCGAGTTGCAGGACATCGCCCACTATGCGCGGCTCGCCAAGCAACACGGCGTCGTTACGACCATCGACAATTCCTGGGCGACACCGCTCTTCCAGAAGCCCATCACCCATGGCATCGACCTTGTGATGCATTCGGCATCGAAATATCTCGGCGGCCATAGCGATACGGTTGCCGGTGTCGTTGCCGGATCGCGCGAGATGATCGACCGCATCAACGGCCGCACCTATTCCTATCTCGGCGCGAAACTCTCACCCTTCGAGGCATGGCTCCTGCTGCGCGGCCTGCGCACCCTGACCCTGCGCCTGCCGCACCACATGAAGAGCGGTCTTACCATCGCTGAGCGGTTAAGGGCGCATGAAAGCGTCGACCGCATCATGCATCCGGCCTATTCGAACCATCCGGGCAAGGCGACCCTCTCCGGCTACTCGGGACTGTTTTCCTTTGAGGTGACCGAAGACATCGATGTTCCGACCTTCGTCGATGCGCTGAAACTCTTCCGCATCGGCGTCAGCTGGGGCGGTCACGAAAGTCTCGTCGTACCGGCGCTGGCCTCGCTGCAGCAGACGCCGGACGCCAATTCGATCGGGCGCTTCGGCGTAAGCCCGCGAACCATCCGCCTGCATGTGGGGCTCGAAAGTGTCGAGGAACTATGGGCGGATCTTACCAACGCATTGGCAAAAGCCAAACGCTGAACTTTCTGAACTGTCTAAAAAATGGGAGCTAGACAATAATGCAAAAACGAATGGGAACATTTATGGCGGGCGCCATCGTGGCACTGTCTATGACGGTATCGGCGGCCTTCGCCGATACGACGATCAAGATGGTGGAAGTGATTTCCAGCCCGCCGCGTACCGAACTTCTGAAGAAGCAGATCGCCGGATTCGAGCAGGCCAATCCGGGCGTGAAAGTGGAACTCGTATCGCTGCCCTGGGGCCAGGCGTTCGAGAAGTTCCTGACCATGGTCCAGGCTGGCGATACCCCCGATATTGTCGAGATGCCGGAGCGCTGGATGGGCCTTTACGCCAATAATGGCCAGCTTGAGGATCTCGGGCCCTACATGGCCAACTGGAAGGACGCGGCAACGCTGGGCGACCGCGCCAAGCAGTTCGGCTCCGTCGTCGACAACAAGCAGTACATGATTCCATACGGCTATTACGTCCGCGCCATGTTCTGGAACAAGAAGCTGTTCGAACAGGCTGGCCTCAAGGAAGCGCCGAAGACCCTTGACGAATTCATGGAAGCCAACAAGAAGATCTCAGCGATCCAGGGCAAGTATGGCTACTGCCTGCGTGGCGGACCCGGCGGTTTCAATGGCGTGCAGATGTTCATGAACATCGCCAATGGCAAGGGTGGCTATTTCAATGCCGACGGTACCGCGACACTCAATGAGCCGGGCGCCGTCAAGGGCCTCGAAATGCTGGCCGATATCTACAAGAGCGGCTACGCGCCGAAGGATAGCGTCAGCTGGGGCTTCAACGAGGTTGTGACCGGTTTCTATTCCGGAACCTGCGCCATGCTCGACCAGGATCCGGACGCTCTGATCGGTATCGCCGAAAAGATGAAGCCTGAAGATTTCGGCGTTGCGCCGCTGCCTACCGGGCCGAATGGCAAGTCCTATCCGACCCTTGGCTATGCCGGCTGGGCGATGTTTGCAAATTCGAAGGTCAAGGACGAGGCCTGGAAGCTCATGGGCACCTTGTTGTCGCCCGAGGACAATATCGAGTTCGCCAAGAATGTCGGGGTCCTGCCGATCCACAA
Organism: Phyllobacterium sp. YR620; assembly: GCF_900104165.1. NCBI lineage: Bacteria > Pseudomonadati > Pseudomonadota > Alphaproteobacteria > Hyphomicrobiales > Phyllobacteriaceae > Phyllobacterium > Phyllobacterium sp. YR620. The sequence continues at coordinate 154,042 of NZ_FNJP01000006.1, read as the reverse complement.
TGGCGCGGACAAGGACCCCTATTTCGGTTCGGAAGCCTTCAAAGGCTGGTTCCAGGAATTGAGCGATCCGAAGACCTTCGAATTCGTCACGCCGCCGACGCATCTCGAAAACCTCGGCAATTTCTATGACTCGGTTTCGGTCAAGAATTTCCAGGAAGTTCTGCTCGGCCAAAAGACGGCGAAAGAGGTCGCCGACGAGTGGGCTGCGTTCCTGACCGAACAGCAGCAGGCCTGGATGGCCAAGAACAAGAAATAACGTCACCTGCAACGATGCTCCGGCGCGGACCGTGCCGGAGCATTTCTTTTGGTTCGCCAAGCCGGAAACAAGGCGGCGAATTCGAAACGACATCGAGATGAGGGGTTCGATAGGTATGGTCATGCAATCGACAGCGGCAGGCTTGCCGCAGAAGGGCGGAAGGGCCGGCGAGAAGCGAAGCTTTGCCGATGCCTTTGAACCATGGGCCTATATGAGTCCGGCCCTCGTATTTCTGCTCCTCGTTCTTGTGGTACCGCTGATCTTCGGCATCAGCTATTCCTTCCGCAAGTTTTCCGCCTTCAAGTCTGAGTTTGTCGGGCTCGCACAATACCAGACGATGCTACACGACAAGGTGCTGGGCGAGGCGCTGATCAACACCCTGTGGTGGACGGTCGCGAGCCTTTTCTTCCAGTTCTTCCTTGGGCTTGGCCTCGCACTGCTCCTCGATCGCAATTTCGCCGGCAAGAAGCTGGTCCAGGCCATCGTCTTCCTGCCATGGGCGGTGCCCTCGTTTCTTTCGGGTCTTACCTGGGCCTGGCTTTTCAATCCGATCGTCGGGCCTCTGCCACACTGGCTCTATGCGCTCGGTCTCAAGTCAGAGCCGACCAATATCCTCTCCGATCCCGCGACAGCCATGTGGGGGCCGATCATCGCCAATGTCTGGTTCGGCATCCCGTTCTTTGCGATTACCCTGCTGGCGGCGCTGAAGTCTATCCCGTCGGAACTGCATGAAGCCGCCGCGATCGACGGCGCCAATCCATGGCAACGTTTCACCAAAGTGACCTTGCCGTTCCTTGCACCTACCATCGCCATCACGGTCATGCTGCGGACAATCTGGATCGCCACATTCGCCGACCTCATCTACGTGATGACCGAGGGTGGACCGGCGGGTTCCACCAATACTGTCGCGACCTACATCTATGTCAGCGCATTCAAGACGCTCGACAAGGGCTACGCATCGGCGGTTGCCGTACTCCTCCTCGCGCTCCTCATCCTCTACGCGGTCGTCCTGATCCGTATCCGCAAAGCACTCGTGAGGTATTCCTGATGATCGCCGGACGCTCGCGCAATGCCCGGATCTTCGGGGCCATAGGTCTCTATGGCGCAGTCGGGGCCTATGTCATTTTCGCCTTGTTCCCGCTGTTCTGGACGCTGAAGATTTCGGTGACGCCGCAATCGCTGCTATATTCGGAAGGCATCACGATGTGGCCGTCGACCTCGACGTGGGAAAACTACGTCACCGTGCTGCGTGCCACCGATTTCCCGCGCTACTTCCTCAACAGCGTCATCGTGTCGGTAATAACCGCTGCGCTGGTGACGATCATAGCCTCGGCGGCTGGCTATGCCATGTCGCGCTTCTCATTCCATGGCAAGACAACCGTCGCCGTGACCCTGCTCCTGACCCAGACATTTCCGCTGGTGATGGTCATTCCGCCGATCTACCGCATCATGGGTCAGCTTGGGCTTACCAATAGTCTCACCGGGCTCATCATCATCTACACCGCCTTCAACATCGCCTTTGCTACATTCCTGATGCAGTCGTTCTTCGACGGTATTCCCAAGGACCTAGAGGAAGCCGCGATGATCGACGGCTGCAGCCGCTCACAAGCGCTGCGCAAGGTCATCATTCCGCTTACACTGCCCGGTATGGGCGCAACCCTCGGCTTCGTCTTCACCGCCGCATGGAGCGAACTTCTGTTCGCGCTGATGCTGATCAGCAGTGACAGCCAGAAGACCTTTGCCGTCGGGCTCCTCACCTTCATCGGCAAATTCGCCGTGGACTGGGGGCAGATGATGGCGGCTTCGGTGCTCGCGCTGATTCCGGCCTGCCTGTTCTTCGCCTTCCTGCAACGCTACCTCGTCACCGGCCTCACCGCCGGCGCAGTGAAGGGCTAACCAAGGATAAATCCCATGGCTTCTGTCACCATATCGAATGTTCAGAAAAACTACGGCGCCATGAACGTGCTGTCCTCCGTTGATCTCTCGATCGCCGACGGCGAGTTTGTCGTCCTCGTCGGGCCATCGGGCTGCGGCAAGTCCACGCTGTTGCGCATGATTGCGGGGCTGGAAGAAATTTCTGCCGGCGAGATCAAGATCGGCGATCGTGTCGTCAACGATGTCGCGCCCAAGGATCGCGACATCGCCATGGTGTTCCAGTCCTATGCGCTCTATCCGCATATGGACGTGGCGGCGAACATGGGCTTCAGCCTCTTGCTGCGCAAGACGGCCAAGGACCTCGTCATGAGCCGCGTCGGCAGCGCCGCCAAGCGTCTCGGCCTCGACGTGTTCCTCGAGCGGCTTCCGCGTCAGCTTTCCGGCGGTCAGCGCCAGCGCGTCGCCATGGGGCGGGCGATCGTGCGTGATCCCAAGGTCTTCCTCTTCGACGAGCCCTTGTCGAACCTCGACGCAAAGTTGCGCGTACATATGCGCACCGAGATCAAGGCGCTGCACCAGCAGTTGAAGACGACGTCTGTTTATGTCACCCACGATCAGGTTGAAGCCATGACCATGGCCGACCGTATTGTTGTGATGCACGATGGCGTGATCCAGCAGGTCGGAACGCCTCTCGAACTCTACGACCATCCGGCGAACCTCTTTGTTGCCGGCTTCATTGGTTCGCCCGGGATGAACTTCCTGCCGGCCGTTGTCACCAACCAGAACGGAACGAGTGCCGCGGAGCTTGCCGATGGCCAGTTCGTACCGCTCCGGCAGGAACTCAACCTTGCCGACGGCGACAGGATTGTCGTTGGCGTACGGCCGGAAAACATCGAGATCGGCGGGGCGGATGATTTGAAGGCCAGGATCGAGGTCATCGAGCCATTGGGCCTCTCGACGCAATTCTATACGAAGATGGCGGATCAGCAGGTATGCATCTTCGCCATGGGGCGCACCGATCGCGCTCCGGGCGATATGATCGGCCTCGGCGTCAAGCCGGAAAATGTTCACGTCTTCCACGCCAAGTCGGGCATGAGATTGGCCTAAGGCGATCGTCGCCTTCCGCGAAAAAGCGTCTGGAATAATATTTCGCTGTTTCGGCGATTTCTGGTATTGCTTTCGCCGTTTAGCAGATTTTGCTGGCTGGGAATGCCTATGCAGCAGCCAAGCAAAGTGACATTTTCCGATCATTCGCCAAAAGGCTAAAACAATGGATGGAAACAAATGAACTGGCTGAAATCGCTCCTCGTCATCGGCGCTCTCGCAATCGTGCCCGCACAGGCCCATGCAGAATCGAATCTGGAAAAGATCAAGGCGGCGGGTGTCCTGAAGATCGGCACCGAAGGTACCTACGCGCCGTTCACCTATCATGACGCGGCCGGCAAGCTCGTCGGGTTCGACGTGGAGATCGGCGAGGCGATCGCCAAGAACCTCGGCGTCAAGCCACAGTTCCTCGAAGGCAAGTGGGATGGCCTCATCGCCGGTCTTGACGCGAACCGCTACGACACTGTCATCAACCAGGTTGGCATCACCGAGGCTCGCAAGCAGAAGTATGATTTCTCCGAGCCCTATATCGCCTCCAAGGCTGTTCTCATCGTCAAGGGCGACAATGCCGATATCAAGACCTTCGCTGATCTGAAGGGCAAGAAATCGGCGCAGTCCCTGTCGAGCAATTTCGGCAAGATCGCGCAGGAAGCGGGCGCCGAGCTCGTTGGTACCGATGGTTTCGACCAGTCGATCCAGCTCGTCCTCAACGGCCGCGCCGATGCAACGATCAATGACAGCCTCTCGTTCCTCGACTTCAAGAAGCACAAGCCGGACGCCAATGTGAAGATCGCCGCCCAGCAGGAAAATGCCGACTTTTCCGGCATCATCATTCGCAAGAACGAGCCGGATCTCCTGGCTGCGATCAACAAGGCGCTCGAGACGATCAAGGCGGATGGTACCTACAAGAAGATTGCCGACAAGTATTTCGGCGAGGACGTCTCCAAGTAACACCCGTTTACGACCGGCGCGATTTGCGCTCTAAGAGGGCAGGGCATTTGTCCCTGCCTTTTTCCTATTAAAATACGGGCTCACCAGGGAGAACCGGATTTGACCCATTGGCTGACACTGATGCTTGAATCGCTGCCCTCGCTGCTCTGGGCAGGATTGGTTTTCACCATTCCCCTGACGCTGCTCTCCTTCGTCCTGGGGCTGGCTGTCGGCCTGATCGCAGCGCTCGTCCGCTTGTTTGCCCCGGCACCCTTTGCAGCGGTCATCAAGTTCTACGTGTGGATCATTCGCGGCACCCCGCTTCTCGTCCAGTTGTTTCTGATCTTCTACGGTCTGCCAAGCGTCGGTATCGTCCTTGATGCGTTCACCGCCGCGTTGATCGGCTTCACGCTCAATATCGGTGCCTACACGTCGGAGATCTTGCGTGCGGTCATTTCCTCCGTGCCCAAGGGGCAATGGGAAGCTGCCTATTCGATCGGCATGAGCTGGGGGCAGGCGATGCGTCGCACGATCCTCCCGCAGGCCGCGCGGGTCGCCGTTCCGCCCCTGTCGAATACCTTCATCTCGCTGGTCAAGGATACCTCGCTTGCCGCCGCAATCACGGTGCCGGAATTGTTCCAGGCAGCGCAGCGCATCGTTGCAACCACCTATGAACCACTGATCCTCTATGTCGAGGCGGCGTTGATCTACCTCGTGATGAGCTCGGTCCTGTCATCGCTGCAGGCGCGGCTGGAGACGCGCCTCAATCGCTATGGCGGCTTCCTGGAGGCGCGCTCATGAGCATGGTCGATCTCAAAAATATCGTGAAGCGTTTCGGCGATCTGACAGTGCTGAATGAGGTCTCGCTCAGCGTTGCCGAAGGCGCGGTCATGGCACTCGTCGGCCCTTCGGGAGGGGGCAAGAGCACGCTGTTGCGCTGCATCAACCTCCTGGAAATTCCGACCTCCGGATCCGTCGATATAGCCGGCGACAGGTTGGAGTTTCGACCGGACCTTCGCGTCAACAGCAAGGACGTTCACAGGCTTCGCCGTCACACCGGCATGGTGTTCCAGAACTTCCAGCTCTTCCCGCACCGGACCGTCATCGAGAACGTCACCGAGGGACTCACCACCGTACTGAAATGGCCGAAGGAGCGCGCGCGCGAACGGGCCATGATGCTTCTCGAAAAGGTTGGCCTCGCCCACAAGGCCGAGGTATGGCCCTCGACGCTTTCGGGCGGCCAGCAGCAGCGTGTGGCCATCGCGCGGGCGCTCGCGCCTTCGCCAAAGGTCCTCCTGTGCGACGAGCCGACATCGGCGCTCGACCCCGAACTATCGGGCGAGGTAGTCGACGTGCTGGCGCAACTTGCCCGTGAAGGAACGACGATGGTGATGGCGACGCACGATCTGCGGCTCGCATCGAAAATCGCCAATGAGGTCATTGTTCTCGACGGTGGAGTCATCGTCGAACAAGGGTCTTCGCGCGATATCTTCACGCGTCCGCAACGCGAACGAACAAAACGGTTCATCGCGACATTGACGCATGAGGAGAGGAACACCCAAGGCGAGGGGATCTGATTTCCCTACCCGTCTGGGCTTCGTGTCAATCCAGTGAATCCGTGTCGGCGGGGAAGTTGTGAATTTCCCACTTATCCTGAATGGACGCGGACCGCGTCGCGCAATAGCTGTTCCCCGTAGCTCTAGACAAACGGTTTCGCGAGTTTGAGCCGCCGTGGCAGCAACCGGTCGAAATAGGCCTTGCCGCCGGCAGCAAGACGCGTTCCCTCCGCAGACAGGAAGCCGGGGGGCAAGTGACGCGTCTTTCCCGCGACATTGGCGAGGGGCACCAGGCGGATACGTGTTACGCCGCCTTCTTCCTGCAACGCAACCGAGCCTCCGCCCTGTGCTGCAGCTTCGACCGCAAATGCGCCCGCATCAAAAGCTTCTTGCGCATCGGTCGCGTTGATCATCCCGGCATTGCCGCGCGGCAAATAGCCGAATGTGTCAACCCGGGCGCGTACGCCGGGCAATCCGTCGCGCAAGGCCTGTTCCACCGCCATGCCGAGATCGCCACCGGAGAGGCGAACATTGCCATGCGCGTCAAATTCAAGGCGCTCGCGCGGCACGAGATTTTCTACCACCGAACGGCCGTCCTCGGCGGTAACGCCTTCGGACATGGCAACGATGCAGCGGCCATGACGATCGATGACGGAGCGTACCTCCTCGACGAAACGCTTTGGCGAGAAGGCGAGTTCGGGAACATAGAGGAGATGCGGTCCGCTCTCGTCGTCAAATTGCCATGCGGCTGCTGCGGCGGTCAGAAAGCCGGCGTGCCGGCCCATGACGATGCCGACATAGATGCCCGGCAAGGCGCGGAAATCGAGATCGACGCTGGCGAAAGCCGTAGCGACGAACTCGGCGGCCGAGATGAACCCCGGAGTGTGGTCGTTCTCTTCAAGGTCATTGTCGATCGTCTTCGGCGCGTGAACGAAGGCGATATCGCCGCCTGCCGCGTCATTCAGGATCTGTTGCGTCCCAGCCGTATCGTTGCCGCCGATATAGATGAAGGCCGTGGCGCCCGCCTGTCTCAGACCTTTCAGGACCTTTTCGCAATAGGCTGCGTCCGGCTTGTCGCGCGTGCTCCCTAATGCGGCGCTGGGCGTTGCGCCGAGCAAACGGAGCTGCTCCTCGGGAAGGTCGGAGAGGTCGACGAAATTGCCGTCGCGAATGCCGCGCACGCCATGGAGCGCACCGAGAATGCGGGCGCCCCTATGGCGTTTGCGCGCCTCGATCACCGCTCCAGCCAACGTCTGGTTGATGACGGCGGTAGGGCCGCCGCCTTGCGCAATTACGAATGTCTCGCTCATGTCCGCCCTCCGCTCTTGTCATCTTTGCCTTGACGAAGCAATTGGACTTTGAGGGGAGGGGGAAGTCAACTCTGTTTGACGTATTTCCGCCAATCATGCTCTTCGCGGAACCCGAGGACTTCGCGTGTCTTGCGGTTGGACAATGGCGCTTCGAACTCGCCAAGTTCGCGGGTGATCGTCACATTGGGGCAGTATTTGGCGAGGAATTCCTGCGTCGGCAGCGTCGCCGTGATCGTGTCGTTGACCGCATTGAACACCTGGAAGCCGAGACCGTCCTTCTTGATCGCCAGATCGACGATCTGCCCGAGATCGCGGGCGTCGATGTAGCTCCACGCATTGCGTTTGCGCGACATCGGATTGGCGATGAAATCCGGGAAGCGATCATATTCATGCGGCTCGATCACATTGCCGATGCGCAGCGCGTAAATGTCCGCGCCGGTGCGCATGGCGAAGGCCCGCGCAGTCTTCTCGTTGACGAGCTTCGACAGTCCGTAGCTGTCCATCGGATCGATGTCGTAATCTTCTTCGAGCGGGAACGCGTGGAAATCCTTGTCGCCCTCGGCAAAGCAAACGCCATAGGTCGTTTCGCTTGAGGCGATGATGACCTTGCGGATACCGAGTTTGACCGCCGCCTCGATGACATTGTAAGTGCCGATCGTATTGACCCGGAACGTTTCGTTGTCGGGCTTGATCAAAACGCGAGGCACCGCGGCAAAATGCACGACGGCATCGATCGGCGCCGGACCATTGCCAGTCTCGAACCCATCGAAGCCGAAGTGACTCGAAAGGGCGTTGAACATTTCACCGCTGTCGGTGATATTGGCAAACAGGGTATTGACGCCTGGATAGTCCAGGGCAACGAGGTCGATATTGAGAACCTCATAGCCGTGCTCGACGAGGTAGGGAATGACGTGACGCCCCGCCTTGCCAGCGCCGCCGGTGAACACGATACGCTTCTTCATTCTGGTTTTCTCCATGTACCGGGGCACTGCCGCCTGGGAGTCGGCAATGCCCTCAATTGTCGCTTTGGCGCAGGTTGCGCAGCCTGTCGAAGAGGACGGCGAAGAGGATTGCGCCGCCGATGAAACAGCCTTGCCAGAAGGCATTGATACCAAGAAGACCAAGGCTGTTGCGGATCACCTCGATCAGCGCTGCGCCGACTAGCGCACCGAGCGCGGTGCCAACGCCGCCGGCGAGGGCCGCGCCACCAATGACGGCCGCGGCGATGACCTGAAGTTCAAGACCCGTGCCGATATTGGTGGTAATCGCGCCCAGCCAGCCGGTCTGGATGATGCCGGCGATGCCGGCCGATAGTGAGGAGATCATATAGACGGCAACCTTGATGAGCCGGACCGGCACGCCGGTGAGGGTCGCCGCATGTTCATTGCCGCCTATCGCATAGACATGGCGCCCGAACCTTGTCCAGCGCAGCACAAAGCCGGTCAGGAGCGCCAGTACGATCATGTAAAGGACAGGATTGGCGATGCCGAGGAACCACGCGCCACCGCCGAGCGCGAGCAATTTGTCATGGTCGGGCCCGAACTGGAACACCACCGTGTTGCCGGAGGCGACCATGGCGAGACTGCGCGCGATCGACAAGGTGCCGAGCGTGACGACAAAGGGGGGCATGCCAATATAGGCAATCAGGATGCCATGACACGCACCGATGGCGAGAGCGGTGGCGATGGACGCGGCAATGCCGATTTCGATGCTGTAGCCGGCATGCATGACCACGCCGAGGATCATGCTGCATAAACAGAGGACCGATCCGACCGAGAGATCGATTCCTCCCGTGATGATGACCAGTGTCATGCCGAGCGCGATGATCGCGACAAAGGTGACGTTGCGCGTGATGTTGTAAAGGTTCTTGGTCGTCGCGAAGGAATCCGTGGCGAACGAGAGGAAGATACAGGCGAGGATAACGGCTATCAGTACCCAGAACGTCTGGCTTCCCAGGACGGACGAGAGCCAGTTGTGCTGCCTTTGGTTGATTGTCTGATCAAGTGTGATGGCCATGGTCGACCTCGGTTCCTCCAAATGGTTCGATGCCCGACGGATCAGGCAAGCTGTTCGATCGCGCCGGTGATCAATCCCGTGACTTCTTCAGGCGACGTCGCCCCGATCGACTTGTCAGCAACCTTCCTGCCGCGCCGCATGACAATGACCCGGTCGGCCACGTCGAAGACGTCTGGCATGCGGTGGCTGATGAGGATCACTGCAATTCCCTGATCGCGCAGGTTGCGGATCAAGTTGAGGACCTCAGCAACCTGGCGGACCGAGATTGCCGCTGTCGGCTCGTCCATCAGCACGATCTTGGCCTCTGATAAACGCGTGCGCGCGATCGCAACGGCCTGGCGCTGCCCCCCGGACATCTGTTTGACCAGGTCGCGCGGCCGCGTCTCGGATTTCAGTTCAGCGAAGATCTGGCCGGCGCGCTTGTACATGTTGGCGTAGTCGAGGATGCGGATGGGACCGAAACCCCGCCGCAGTTCGCGCCCAAGAAAGACGTTTGCCGCCGCCGAGAGATTGTCGCAGAGCGCAAGATCCTGATAGACGATCTCGATTCCATGCTGACGGGCATCGATCGGCTTGTGCATGATGAGTTCGGCACCATCCATGCGCATGGTGCCTTCGCTCTGGCGGAAATTCCCGGCGATCATCTTCACGAGCGTTGATTTACCGGCGCCATTGTCCCCCATGAGGCCGACGACCTGGCCGGGTTCAATCGCGAATGAAACATCATTGACCGCTTGTATCGCGCCGAAATGCTTCGAAATATTGATGAGTTCGAGAACCGCCACCAGCTAACCTGCCTCCCTTTTTCTGTGCGCTCGCTATCCCGCTCGTTCGTGCGGACATTGTCGCGACCTTCCATCCCCTCCCAAGGAAAGCGGTAGGTCGAATTTACGCAAACGCTCAATCAAGCGTCAATCAACTTTCGGGTGATTGCAAGCCCATACAACCAAAAATAGTTTTATATTACAAATACCCGTTGACGGGGAAACGTTGGCGTTATTAGCTAGCGTCAGGGAGGAATATCTGATCACGAAAGCGACGGGGCAAGTCGGGCGGAACCCGTTCGCGGTCAATGCGGTAACGCGTACTCGCCGCTCGTTCCCGGTTCGAACCGGAACCTGGAAGACATCGGGATCAGGCAAAGGTCGCCTGCATCGGACTGAAATAACTATCGACTGGTTTCCGCGATACGTGTGATTGCAGAACAACCTCGTATTGTCTGGCATCCAGATTGATCTGTGTGGCGGGCACGCTCGTGTCCGTTGGGTTCAAGGGAGGAACAAATGAGGAAATCAATTCTACTGTTAGCCGCCGCTGCGCTCGCTCTCGGTGCCGGACCAGCTCTGGCGAAGAAGCAGCTTGTCATCGTCGTCAAGGGTCTCGACAATCCATTCTTCGAAGCCATCAACCAGGGCTGCCAGAAGTGGAACAAGGAGAACGCGAACTCGGAGTACGAGTGCTTCTACACCGGTCCAGCTTCGACATCCGATGAGGCAGGCGAGGCGCAGATTGTCCAGGACGTGTTGGGTAAGGCAGACACGGCCGCGATTGCCATTTCACCATCTAACGCCAAGCTGATCGCGCAGACGATCAAGACCGCCAATCCAACGGTTCCGGTCATGACGCTCGATGCCGACCTTGCTGCAGAAGACTCTGCCCTGCGCAAGACCTATCTTGGCACGGACAACTACCTGATGGGCGCCAAGATCGGCGAGTACATCAAGAAGGGCAAGCCGAGTGGCGGCAAGATATGCACGATCGAAGGCAACCCCGGTGCGGACAATATCCTGCGCCGTGCACAGGGCATGCGCGACACGCTCAGCGGCCAGAAGGGCTTGACCGCCCTGAAAGGCGAGGGCGGCTGGACAGAAGTTGCCGGTTGCCCGGTGTTTACCAATGATGACGGCGCCAAGGGCGTCCAGGCGATGACGGATATCCTGGCCGCCAATCCGGACCTTGACGCATTCGGCATCATGGGTGGCTGGCCGCTCTTCGGGGCGCCTCAGCCGTATCGTGACCTGTTCAAGCCACTGGCTGACAAGATCGCCAAGAATGAATTCGTCATCGGCGCGGCCGATACGATCGGCGACGAAGTCGCCATTGCCAAGGAAGGCCTCGTAACGGCTCTCGTTGGTCAGCGGCCTTTCGAAATGGGCTACAAGGCGCCCTCGGTCATGATCAACCTGATTGAAGGCAAGACCGTCGAGGATCCGGTTTTTACCGGTCTTGACGAATGCACCAAGGATACTGTCGATACCTGCATTCAGAAGTAACCTTCAGGCGAGGAGGGCGCGTCACTGCGTCCTCCTTGCTTTGCGTTCAACTGGAAAAATCTGTTCCGGCAGCTCAATCATAATTCCAGGATGTGCAGAGGGCTTTGAGCCTGAAAGCATAGGACCCGCAAAGCTGGTGCGCTAGGCAATCAGGATAAGGCCGGTCGCCGTCAGCGCCGCGATCCATATTAGATCGAAGTTGATCCACCCGCGCCGCAGGAACGCGAGTCCGAACCAATCATAGACCGTGAGCGCGATAACAAGAATGACCGCCAGCATTGCGGCCATGTGGGTGCCGACAGCTGCAAGCGCGATCAAGAGCGACCCCGAAGCCGTCAGGTCCTGCCCAGGCATCGACGCGAGGCAAAGCGGGATCACAACCGGCACAAGCATGAGCCCGGCGCCATGCGCGCTCGCCATCAGGAACGACCAGAAGCCGAGACCGACCATCCCGGTGGTCATGCCGACACGCACGCGGTGCCGGTGACCATAGGCGGCCTGATATGCCGCCCAGGCGAGCAGCAGGATACCCGCCGCGATTTCGAGTGGGCGCTGGTCGAAAATGAAGCCGAGCAATACGGCAACGACGGCAACCACCGCGATCGAGGCTGCGTGGCCAAGCGCAATCGGCACGAGTGACCGCAAGACAACCATGCGACTGCCGCGGTGGAGCCCGAGCCCTACCGCGAACAGCCAGCCCATCGCCGGGTTGAGACCATGAAAAACGCCAAGGCCGGCAAGCACCAGCCATGGAGAAATGGATGTCATTCTGCGTGTCTGCTCGTCGTTTGACCTGATGCCGTCATGGATAGCAGTAGGAATCCGACGAACAATCGCCACCTTCGAGCCGCACCTGGTGGGGCCGGTGGCTCTTCGGCCAATCGATGAAGAAATTCTCATCGAATGTGATGCCGCCATTTTCGCCGACATCGAGCTTCACCATCCAGCCTTCGAGCCCTTCCGGATAGAACTGGGGATCGATGGGTCCGTAGAGCGAGTTGGTGAAGTAGACCCGCTTGCCATCGCGGCTGATTTCCACCATCTGCGGCCCGCCGTTCAGGGCGCCGTTCTTCGCTTTCGGATGCGTCGTTCGCGAGACGATGCCGCCGATGCGGACCCGGCCGGTTTCCTTCGGATTGAAAGGGTCGGAGACGTCATATTGGATCATGTCGCCGGTGCCCCAGCAGGAGACATAGAGGAAGCGGTCATCCATGGAAAGGTCGATGTCGGTGACAAGCGGCGCGACCGCGCCGAACCCCTTCAGCACGGGCGGCAACAGGTCGGGGTCCGCCGGCTCGGCAGGGATTTCGATGATTTTCTTCACGGCCCACTTGTCGCCGTCGCGATACCAGGTCCAGATCGATGCGGAAAGATCCTTGAGGCTGATGACGCAGCCGACAAAGCCATAGGCCTTGGTCGGGTTGTGCGCCGGACGCAGTTCGAACACCAGCTGGTATTCTTCCCCCAGATCGATTTCCTGCAGATGCTTGCGCTTGTGGAGGTCCCAGAAGTGCAATCTGCGTCCGTACTTGCTCCCGAGCAGTATCTCTGGAACGAGCCCGTTCTCAAACGTGTCGGGCGTTCCCCATTCGCTGGTTACCATCGTGTCATGCCCGAGATGCCACCAGAAATCATAAGCGAGTTTCTGCGGGCCGCGGTCCATCTCCCACTGTCCAAGGACGTCGAAACTCGTGGGATCAAGGAGGAAGATGCCTCCCGGCGCCTTGCCTTCGGCATTGCCGAGCGCGTTCACATAAATACCCTCGGGCCCGCAGTGAATGGTGTGAAGGCGGGAGTAGCCTGCCTTTTCGGCGACTTCCTCCGGCTCGATGACGCGGACGATTTTCGGGTTCTTCGGATCGGGCTTGGTATCGATGATATGGAGCCGCGATGAACGCAACCCAGGTACGACCAGATAACGGCGCTCCATATGCGGGTGAGGGGCATTCGGGCAAAGGCACGACGAACAGGCATTCCAGCCGAAGTGATGCAACTCATCACCGGCATTCGGCATATCGACCTGGCCGACAATCTGCGAATAGGTGGGCGATTGCGGATCGACATCCACGACGGTAATGGCGTCGGGGATTTTTCGTTCGGGATCGAAGGCGGCGACATAGGCCAGTTTTTCGGCCGGCGCTTTCGCCGCCATGCGCGGCGAGGGATAGAAGGAAGGATCAGGTTGCCAGGTTGCCATGATGATGCTCTCCTCGTGATCGATGACAGAGTGTGCTGAGCGGTCCCCAATGCGACTTTCGTATCAATCTTGGCATCTGGCCGCTGTGCTGTCCAATCAAGTCATTTGATGAGAGCGGGGCCACCCGACCGGGGCCGGATGGCTCTGTATTGATCAATAGATATCGAAGGGGAAATACTTCGAGACGATTGTCTTGTAGGTTCCATTGGCTACGATGGCATCGATCGCCTTGTTGAACTTCTCGCGCAGCGCGTCGTCGCCCTTGCGAATGCCGATGCCGGCTTCAGTTGCCGTTCCCGGAACGTCTGCAAGCATCTTGCAGCAATCCTTGCCGGCATTGTTGAGCCAGTCGACCACGACGAATTTGTCTGAGATCAGCGCGTCGATGCGTCCGTTCTGGAGGTCGGCGGCCGCTTCTTCCTGCGTCGGGTAGAGCTTTACGTCCACGCCGGCCTTGCCATAGATGTCGGTCGCATAGTTGCCCTGCGTCGTTGACGCCTGCGCGCCGACGCTCTTGCCCTTCATGTCTTCGACGCCGACGCCGGCGAGCGTGCTGTCGTTCGGGACGATGACCGCCAAAGGCGTGGTATAGTATTTGTTGGTGAAATCGATCTTCTGCTTGCGCTCTTCGGTAATGCTCATGGACGCAATGATGGCGTCATACTTGTTGGCCATCAGACCCGGGATGATACCGTCCCAGTCTTGCGCAACAATGGTGCATTTTGCCTTCATCTCATCGCAGAGCGCATTGGCGATATCGACATCGAGGCCAGCCAGCGTTCCATCGGCCTTCAGGGTATTGAAGGGTGGATAAGCGCCTTCAGTGGCGATGCGGATTTCTTTCCAATCCTGGGCTGCTGCGTTAGATGCAAAAGCGACGATGGCCGCAGCGATCGTCAGAAACGTTTTATTCATGTTCCATCCTCTTGGGTACCTGGCCTTTTGGCCCGCCAACACATTAGCCGAAGCGGAATGGATGCAAAGGATATTTTCACGCAAGAGTTGAATCAGCTCGCCGGACTGGCGGCTCTTCGAGACAACGGCGAAAAGCGGCGATTGAGCAATGCCGCAACCACTGCTAGCATGGACTGCCGTCGTGTGCACGGCCAGGCGAACTTCGTTCAAGCCTGCAACGTCGGAGGTTTGACATGGCCTTAAACGATGACAGACCGATTTCACTCTTCAAGAAGCTGGGCGGATTGATCGCCATTATCCTGGGTTTCCTGATTACTGCGTCAGGCTACCGCTACGGTTCGACAGAGTTCCTTACCATTGGCATCGCGTTCATCGCGCTTGGCATCATCCTGCTCGTGCTCATGATTGTCCGACGCAACCAGAGCGGGCACGTGTGACGCCGAGCAGGCCGACAGCTAGAGAAGTGCCTCGACCACTCGGGCGCGCGTGTAGTACTAAGTAATTGATATTTTATAACAATTTGCAATTTATGGCATAAGAGTAGTTATGGAACTAACGCTTCGCAGGTCAGGCGAGAAAGTGGCAATTGATCCGGGCCGTACGCCCGGTCATGGACGGTGCATCGTCTTGCCGTGCACCATAACGGCGGCAGCGGCCTCGAATGCTGCTGCAACTGCTTCTGCACCGGGGTCGACTATGCCATCAAGATCGCGCGCGCCGACATAAGACGAGCGACCCGCTTTTGCCTTGGTCATCGATGCCGTTGCCTGGGCTCCGGACCTTGCAGCAACGGAAGCTTCTTGCGCTCCGCTGGCGGCAAGCGCATTCAGTGCGGGATCGAGTGCGTCGATCATCGTGCGATCGCCAGCTTTGGCGCCGCCGTAGAATGTCATGCGATCGAGCCCTGAAAGCAATGCTTCCGGTATGTTTGCGCCTGCCGCCATCGACTTCGATGCCGCCGTAAAGAAAATCGAGAGAAGCACGCCGCTCGAACCGCCCATGCTGGTTGCGAGAATCGAACCTATGGCTGCAAATGTTGCCGCCTTGTCGGCGAGAGGCAGTGTATCAATCCGCGCCAGGATGCCGCGCGCGCCTGCTGCAACCGTGGAACCGGTATCGCCGTCACCAGCACGAGCATCAAGCCGGTTGAGATCCGGTTCGAGCGCGACAAGCCTGTTGCAGATGGTCGCGAGCATTTCTTCGACTTGTGGGTCGCGACTGGCGGCCATATGTTCGATTTCGCTTCGCAGTGCGGGCGCGGGTACGATGGCTAGCTCATGGCGTTCGACAGGAGTTAGCCATGCGTGCGGTGCAACCTCCGCGAGAAGAGCCGCTTCGCGCGCCAGATCAAGCTTAATCAGCGACAGCGAAAAGCCGTTCATGTTGAGCGCTGTCATGATCGGCCCCGGGCCGATGATGAGCTTCACTCTGGCGCCAAGCGGTGTTGCAAGAACATTGCGCGCGATCAGGTTCATCTCTACTGGCGGCACGGCACCAAGGTTGTTGATGAGCAAAGCATATTCGCCGCCAGCGGGAATGGCGGCACTGAGGCGTTCAGTCATGATGCCGACAATACTCGCCGCGGCCTGGACGGGGATGCGCTCGACGCCCGGTTCTCCGTGAATGCCCAGCCCGAGTTCGCCCTCATTCTCGCCGAGCCGCGACTCCTGCGGCTGGCCTGGAATTGAACAGGTGGAATAGGCAACGCCGAGCGAAACGATCTCTGCCGCTGCCGTGGTGGCGGCTGCTGCGATGTCCTGCAACGCGTCACCACGCTCGGCGAGAAAACCTGCGATCTTGTGCACGAACAGCGTGCCGGCGATACCGCGGGGCTGTGCGAGGTCCGGGAGCGCTATGTCATCGGCAACGATGACCATCTCGACGTTGAACCCTTCGGCGCGTGCCCGCTCAGCGGCAAGACCGAAGTTCAGCCGGTCGCCCGTGTAATTCTTGACGACAAGGAGGCAACCTGCAGGGCCAGTAACGGCACGTATGGCCGTCAGTACCGCATCAACGCTTGGCGATGCGAAGATTTCCCCCGAGACTGCGGCCGTAAGCATGCCCCGCCCCACGAAGCCGGCATGGGCAGGCTCGTGGCCTGCGCCGCCGCCCGAAATGACGGCGACTTTCGACCTGTCCCAATCGGACCGCACGATAACCTTGATGTCCGGATAGGAGTCGAGGCGGGCCAATAAACCCGGGCGGCTGGTCAGCAGGAGGCCGTCGAGCGCCTCGGTGACGATGTTTTCCCTGCGATTGAAGAAGTGGCTCATCGGCATACCCAGTCTGTTGAATCATCAGGTCATAACCCGACCTGATGACACCAGTACTACGGTTTCCATCCTTGGCAAAATTGCGCACGATTGCCCGTGGCCATTTGGAAGCCACAGCCACGTTGGCAAGCGGGAGAGCGGCACGTGCAGTTGCGCCTCGATCGCCTGCCGCTCAAGTCAGGTGCGCAACGCAAAGAACTATTTGTTCGTCCGGTCGTCGATGAAGACCCCGGCGCGTTGCGCTGCCTGGACAAAGGCCTGCCTGGCTTTTGCCGGCGTCATCCACCCTTCGAGGGCATCGCGATTGATGCGAACGGCACGCTTGTATTCAAGCCCATCCTGCTGCGGCCATTGATTTCGGAGACACTCAAGAGCCTCCCAAGCCGTCGCAACCAAACGGAGCCCCATGGCGCCAAGACTTATTCTGACTGGCGATGAAAACGACTTGTCGTCCATTACACCTTCCCCCTACCACTTTGCCCGATGCCCCGAACGAAGCATCGATCGGAGTGCGGCGCGTTATGCGACAGGATCTGCGGGCCGGTATCCACTGGACATTGCTGGACTGCTGTCCGGCATGTTGCGGAATCCGGGATGTAAACGATGTCGGCATGACTGGAATGTGAAAGCATAGTTGAACTCCAAAACAGAATTGCGAACTATGTTTCCTCCTTTACCCCATTCTTTTTTGTTTGCTGTTCAGGGCTGTCATTACGATCTCAGATTTGAATCGCATCCGCAATACCAAATTCGGCGAATGCCGGTATATCTCAAGGTGCAATCGCCGTCAGATCAGCTGGCGGAACTTCAGCTCATCCTTCAAATAGGCGTAGTAGATCGGCGCAGCGATCAGGCCGGCAATGCCATACCAGGCCTCCAGGACAATCATCGCCAAGAGCAACTCCCACGCGCGCGCCTTGATGCGTGAACCGATGATCTTCGCATTGAGGAAATACTCGAGCTTATGGATGACAATGAGAAAAGCCAGGGATCCGAGTGCCGCAAACAGCGATACGCTGAGGGCTACAATGACGATCACGGTATTCGAGATCAAATTGCCGATGACGGGCAACAGGCCGGCGATGAAGGTGACCGCGATCATGGTTTTGACGAGTGGTAGGTCTACGCCGAAGGAAGGTAGAATGAGGACGAGGAAGATCCCGGTAAAGAACGTGTTCAAGGCAGAGATACGCAGCTGCGAGAAGACGATGTTGCGGAACGCGTCGCTGAAGTGATCGATACGATCGGTAAGTGCGATCGCCAGCGGGCCGAGCTGTCGTGACGGCGCAACCGAACTCAGTGCGACCATGCCGCCGATGATCATGCCGATGATAATCCTTATGAGAAGGACACCGAACTCTCTGCCGACAAGCTGCAACTGTCCGGCATGTTCACGCAGCCAGACGGCGGCAACCGATTCCAGCTCTTCAAGGTTGGACGGGAAATAATCCCGCGCCCAGCTTGGCAGATGTACCTGCGCCGTATCGATGATTTCCGCCATTTTCTTGAAAAGCGATGCGATGCCTTCCGAGCCGTCGCTCAGAAATGCGACGCCGCCAAGCACGGCCGCCACGATCAAAAGGATGAAGACGAGGGCAAGCAGCGCCAGAGCGACGGTCTTGGCAATTCGGCCATCGACCCCTGCCCTGCCGAGCAGCGGTGCCGAGAGATGCACGACATTGTAGACGAGGAGGCCGGCAAGAAGCGCCGAAAGCAATCCCAGTTCGAGCACGGCGATAAGCGCTATGAACGATAAGACATAAGATGCAATTGTAAGCCGGTTGGCGGTAAGCAAGCGGTGCCCCTAGGAAGGCGTTATTCATTGCCCACGTTCCTACCCTTGAAGTCCGATGCGATGCAAGCACAACCGTTGGACAGCTCGGCGTTTCAACAAAATAGATTGAAAAATATAGTACTTTAAGATGAGATAAAATATCACTTAAAACGTTACTGCAAATGACAAGAAAATATTGACACCGGATCATGGTCTTGTTTAGACGGCATAAGTAGGCCTTTGCGATGCGAGGGTATATTGCTGCTTTGCATCGTGCCAACCCCCGAAGGGAGCGACTATTGCCATGGCAAACCTGCGGCGAGGTTTCTTGGAGCGGATAGACACGTCTGCCGGTAAAACGGCCTTTGCCTTGCAGGGTGAAAGACCCGCCCAACGCGTGAACGAGACGGTGGATCGGATTCGGGCAGAGCGCGGTCTGGATCGGAAAGCATTGCGCGGGTCGTCGGGCGCACGTCTAGTTCTTCTCACCGGCGGTAACAGTGCAGCCAGGCTTAGTGCGTCCGCCATCATTGCCGCAGGGCTGGGCCTCGAACTGTTCCGCGTCGATCTTTCGGCCGTTGTCAGCAAGTACATCGGTGAAACCGAGCGCAACCTTAAGCAGTTGTTCGATGAGAAAGAGCGAAGTGGCGGTGTGCTGCTCTTTGATGAGGCGGACGCGCTCTTCGGCAAGCGCTCGGAAGTGAAGGACGCGCATGATCGCTACGCACATGTCGAGGTGGATTACCTGCGGCAGATGATTGAGAACTACGATGGGGTGGTGATCTTGGCGACCGGCTCGCAGCATTGTTTGCCAAAGCTCAAGGCCATTGCCGGGTATGCGGTAGAGCTTGCACCCGATAGTGGCGCTTGCTGAACGCAGTCTGGGTGGGCAAAACCCTTGCAGCGGTCCACATAGCGGCAATGGAACATTTCAAGACGAATTCGAGTTAAATGTAGAGTCTATTTACAAAATTAAGTTATATTTCAGGAGAGAAAGGTGGGCGGAACCTTGTCAAATGCGCCAGGCGTTCGACTAAAATCGTTGAAACCAGCCCCTCATTGCTACGCCACCCTCGGCGGTGCAGTCCTCTCGTTTGGAACTCCATATCGGCGTGCGGCGTCCCATGCGTGAGGAAGCCGAGAATCATCATGATTTCAAGGGTTTGACGACCGACTACTTTGATCGCCGGAGCGAGACTTACGACCAGGACGCGATTTTCCCGAAACTCGCTTTTGTGATCATTCGACATGCCGATATCGAACCGGGGCATTGCGTGCTCGACATCGGCACGGGCACAGGGCGACTGGCGCTGCAGGCCGCGAAAATGGTTGGGGATGAAGGTGGCGTTGTCGCCATCGATCTATCGGCGGAAATGCTCACGCAGGCGCATTTCAAGGCCGGGATGGATAATCTCAGCAACATCCAGTTCATTCAGGGAGACGTCGAGGAGGCGACGTTTGATAATAACGCGTTCGACAGGATCCTGTGTTCCTCGGCGTTCGTACTTCTGTCCGATCCACACGCGGCACTCAGGCAATGGAACCGCTGGCTGAAGTCAGGCGGGATGGTGACTTTCGATGCACCGGGCGAACCCTTTGGCATTAACAGCATCATTGCCGAAGTTGCAGAAGTGCATGGAATTGACCTGCCCTATGCCACGATCGCCAATACAGTCGAAAAATGCAAAGAGTTGCTCGAGAGTTCCGGATTTGAGGTGGCCGAGATCAGCCCGGAATTGATGCAGGAGCATAGAATGTTGACTGAGGAAGCACTGTTCGTCTGGGAGAAATCCCTCGCGCATCCCGCCTGGCACCAACTCAACCTGCTACCGGCTAAAGAGCTCGAGCAGCTGCGAAAAGACTTCGAAACGAAGGTCCACGCGAAAGCCAAGGATGGAACCATCGTCAGCAAGATCATCATGCACGTCGTCACTGGCCGAAAGAAAACTGACGGCGTATGAGCGCTAGGCGGTCGGGCCTTCCAGCTCGCCGCGCCTGATCAATTCTTCGCGGATCAGTTTCTTGGCTATCTTGCCATGGGCCGACTTTGGCATTTCCGGCCAGAAGACAAAGCGTTTTGGAAGCTTGTAGCGCGCCATTTTGCCGTCAATCCAGGCGATCATTGCATCAGTATCCGGACTGGCGCCGTCATGCGGTACGCAGACGGCAAGACCAACCTCGCCCCACATCGGATCTGGGATACCGAGGACCGCAACCTCGCTGATGTCGGGATGGCTGAGGATCTTCTCCTCGATCTCGCGCGGATAGATGTTTGAACCGCCCGAAATATACATGTCGGACGCGCGCCCGGTGATGAAGAGATACCCTGCCGTGTCCATATGGCCAAGGTCACCGGTGCGGAACCAGCCGTTGCGGAAGGCCTTCGCATTCGCTTCCGGATTTTCGTAATAACCGGCAAAGACTGCCGGGCCGATCACGCAGATCTCGCCGGTCATTCCCGGCTCCAATTCGTTGCCGGCATCATCCTGAATCGAGATCTGCATACCCGTGCGCGCATAGCCACAAGTGCCAGGACGCTTATCATCCGTCTCTTCGATGTGATGTTCGCTTGCAGGCAGAACGGATATATTTCCCGTGACTTCCCCAAGCCCGAAATATTGAACGATGACCGGTCCCAGGGCTTTCAATGCGTGCACCTGATCGGTGCGATACATCGGTGCGCCAGCATAGATCACGTAGCGCAATGAAGAATGGTCGCGCTCGTTGACCGAGGGGTGCTCGGCAAGAAGTTTGAGGATCGTCGGCACCGTGAACATGTTGCTGACCTGCCAGGTTTCAACGAGGCGCCAGGCCTCGGCGACATCGAGCTTTTCACCGGGCAGGAGCACCGTCTTCGAACCGCGGGCGACCTGAGTCAAAAGGTGGATACCCGCCCCGTGCGACAACGGGGCGACAACGAGCGACGCGTCGAGGCGCGTCGTCGCCGGCATCAAGTCGCAAAGGTGGTTGGTGACAACGAAAGCCATCTGACCATGCGTAAGCACGGCTGCCTTTGGCCGCCCGGTTGTTCCTGAGGTAAAAAAGAACCAGCATGGGTCGTTATGATCGACAGGTGCCGTCTCTACCGTCTCGCCCTCGAAGCGTTCGATAATCGCGTCATAATCCTCGCCGAACGGGGCGTCGCCGATGGCGATGGCGAAGGCAAGGTCGGAGCTGGCAGCCCGGCAGGCGGAAACATGCTCCGGAAACCCATTACCGCAAATCATGCCCTTCGCGCCGCTCGCGGCGGCGAGATAGGCCACTTCATCGGGTGTCTGGCGGAAGTTGGTTGGAACCCAGACCGCTCCGAGCTGAAAGCAGGCGAACATCGATTCGAGCATCTGGTTGCAATTCTGCGACTGGACGAGGATGCGATCGCCCTTCCCTACCCCGTACTCCCTCTGCAGCGCCGCCGCCATGGCATTGACCCGGCAGTGTATCCCGCTCCACGTCCAGTTTTGGTCGCGCCACACGAGTGCTACCTCATCGGGAAATCGCGCCGCCGTTTGAGCAAGAACCCCCGAAAGATTCATCACCCGATTCGACATGCGTTCCATGGTTCTTCCCCCGATAATCTAGGCCCTCGGCTGTATCGGCCGTCCTTTGGTTGACAAGGTCCCTGGCCTGTTATTAGCCGGCTGCAGATGGGCAAGCCGTGCTTCGATCTTTCGTGCCTCACTGCGCATGAGCGAGGCAAGTTCCACCTGCCTGTCGGGCTCCATCCGGCTGTCGATGGCGGCGATGCTGAGCGCTCCCGCGGGGCGTCCGTCAGGATAGCGTATGGCGAGGCCGACGCCCCAGGAGTTTGGCAGTATGCGGCCCGGGTTCAAGGAAAAGCCGCGTTCCCGCGCAGTCGCGATATCCGCGCGGATTTGCGGCGGAGCAAGTTCGGGGAACTCCTTGAGGAGTTCTGGCTCGTTGGCGGAAAGGGCGGCCTCGATCTCGTCGTCGTCAAGCGCGGAAAGAATGGCGAGTGAACCCGCACCGACACCAAGCGGGTGGCGATAGCCGGCCTGGAGCGCATGGGTTCTGATTGGATAGGTTCCCTCTTCCCGGTGCAGGCAGACCACGTGATGATCGCGCTGGATCGACAGGAAGCTCGTATCCTGCGTCTTGCCCGAAAGGACGCCGAGACTATCGCGGGCGATCTGAAGGAGGCCGTATCGGCGTGTGGCCAGGGTGCCGAGTACATAGGCCTCCTGCCCGAGAAAGTAGCGACGTGATCGCGCATCCTGTTCCAGCAATCCGGAGCGGATGAGGGCCAGGAGCAGTCGCCTTACGGTCGGCTTGTTAAGTCCGCTTTGCTCGACGATTTCGCTGAGGGCGCCACCTTCGTCACCAAAATAGCTGACGAGGCTGAGCAGGCCGAGGGCCCGATCGACGCTCTGCGAGCCGTTGTGAGCCGGTGCTACCGTCTGTTCCATCATTGTGACCCGCGATCCATATTGTGGATCAGCCTATCAGTGGAATTTGCGAAAGGCAAAATTGAATCCCGGATGGCCCCAAATCGCGAAGGGAAATATTCACTTGAGCGGGCGCGTTCGCTCTATAATGTGGACCGATGATCTTCGTCCGGTTCGCCCTCCTGAAATTGTCTCCTCCTCGGGAGCGCCTGATCGCGCTTGCACGCCATGTTTGAGCGACGTTTGCGTCAGCCGGGCCCGGCGGCCACGGCCCCCTTCGAAAGTGTAATCGGCTCCGGGGAATACCTGCAATTTACCCTCAAGTCGGGCCTCAGGATCAATGAGGCCATCGCCCTCCCCCTCGCGGAGGCTGGGCTGACGGCAGCTTCAATCGTCCTTGGGGGTGGAAGTTTCGCGCCCCTTCACTATCTGATGCCGGCGCTGTCGACAGATGGCCACCATGCAGCCTGGTATAGCGAAACGAATTCACCCGAAGGCGAGGCGCAGCTCGAACGCGGTAATGTGACTTTTGGGGAAAGGAACGGTCATCCCTTCATTCACTGCCATGCGACATGGATCGAGGCCGATGGCAGGAAGCGATGTGGTCATTTCCTGCCGCACGAGACGATCGTGGCAAAGCCAATCCGCGCCACGGCCTGGGGCACGAACGACGTGCGTATGATATCAGAACCCGATGCGGAGACGGCGTTCACCCTGTTTCATCCTATAGAGACTGCACAGGTTCAAAGGGCTAAAGGGCCTCGCATCGTAGTGGCGCGTGTCCGGCCTAACGTCGACATCATCGAGACGCTCGAAGAGATCTGCCCGGCGAGCGGTTTTTCCAATGCCCGATTGCGCGGCGGTGTCGGCAGCCTGATTGGCGCGCGCTATGCGGACGGAACGTCCGTTGATGACATTGCAACCGAGGTATTCGTCATCGATGGCTTTGTCTCGACGCGGCCGAATCTCACAAGGCTCGAGATCGTCATGGTCGATACACTGGGAAGGATAACGCAAGGGCAACTCCTTCGCGGAGAAAACCCCGTTTGCATCACCTTCGAGCTCTACCTTGAAGAAGCTTGAATTCCGAACCGGTGATCAGTCGTGGCCTTCGCCCGGATAGCTCAACGTTTGCAATTCGCTGGCATTGATGCCGGCAATACGCCGAAGCACGGCGCTTGCGAGTTCCCGGCCTGCCTGGCGCACGTCCTCGTTGAAGACGATGATCTGGGGGCGGAACCACTTCAGTACGTCTGTCGACTGCTTGGAGGCGAGATCAACGTCTTTGCCGATCTCCAAACCTGCCGCCTCGATACCGGCCACAATGGCGATCGCCGCGCTGCCGCTGCAGCATACGATCCCGTCGGGACGGTCAGGTCCTGACATGATTTCAACCATGCGGTCGCGAATGCCGGCGAGCGATGTATCGACATCGAAGCCGGAAAAAGACAATGAACTGACGTCGCCTTCGCTGATGGCCCGGGCAAACCCTCGCTCGAGGTGCCGGTAATACGTGACCGACGGCGAAGGTCCGGCAAGCATGGCGATCCTGCGGCGCCCCCGCTCTACCAGACTTTTGACCGCAATATAGGCGAACGTCTCGTTGTCGAAGTCATGAAACGGATGCTCGATGCCCATTTCCGTGCGTCCATGGGTGGCGAAGGGAATGCCGTGTTCAGTCAGGTAGCGAACACGCGCATCGTTGGGCTCGGTGCGAGACATGATGATCCCGTCCGCCGAACCGGTCTCGACAATATAGCGGATCGGCTGCATCGGGTCGTTCTCCACCGAGTAGGGGGTGACCGTCAAATGATACGGCGTCTCCGACAATATTTCGGTAATGCCGTAGACGAGGTTTGATGTGAGCCCCATGATCTCCGATTGCGCATTGAGAACGAGACTGATGACATTGGTCTTGCCGGTTCGCAGCCGGACCCCGGCGCGATTGGGCCGGTAGCCGATCTGCTTGGCAATGAGCTGAACGCGGTTCTTCGTTGCCTGCCCGATTTCGGGCGCATCCTTGAGCGCCCGCGATACTGTAGTGACGCCGAGGCCGGCCATGAAGGCAATGGTCTTCAGCGTCGGACGCTCGCTATCTGCGGGCGGTCCGGCCTCATGTGCAGTGGATCGGGCGCTTTTCTTTGGCTTCATTGCCGCTGGGCCACTTGAAGTTGACATTGGCTGTATCGTTTCAAAATTTGAACAAAATGTACAGAGCCATGCGACGACTTTCCCATGCGGAAATCAGTCTCTATTCCGCTGGACCCTGGCAGCTCAACCCATCAGCCAAGATTTTGCGGAAAGGAAAAATAAGACAAATCAATGCTATAGTTACGATCTGGGCCAGAGTGAAAGGGAACCCAATAAAAAATCATTGCTCGGGAATTGCATCGTGCCGGAGTTTGAACTAGCCTACCTGTAACGTTTCAGATTTGGGAGGATAGGATGCGTTACCGTTCGATGCTGGCCGCTTTCGCGGCTTCGACTTTGCTCTTTGCTGCAGGCTCGGCGCGAGCCGTTGATCTCGAAGTCACCCATTGGTGGACATCCGGCGGTGAAGCGGCGGCGGCAAAAGTCCTTGCGCAATCCTATGACAAGCTTGGCGGTGACAAATGGGTCGATGGCGCCATCGCCGGCAGCGGCACCACAGCGCGCCCAATCATCGTCAGCCGCATTCTCGGCGGCAATCCCATGGGTGCGACGCAGCTGAACACCGGCCGTGATGCCGAAGATCTCGTCAAGGCAGGGCTGATGACCGACCTTTCCGAGCTTGCAGCCAAGGAGGGCTGGGCCGACTTCATCCGCCCTTCCAAGCTCCTCGACTCCTGCAAGTATGAAGGCAAGATCTACTGCGTGCCGGTCAACATTCACTCGTGGCAGTGGATGTGGATCAACCCGGGCGCGTTCAAGGAAGCGGGTGCGCCGGTTCCCACCAACTGGAGCGAGTTCGTGGCCGCGGCGCCGAAGCTTAAAGAAAAGGGCATCATCCCACTTGCCACCGGCGATGCGTGGCAGGTCGACGGTATCTTCCGCGTGATGCTCGCCACGCTCGGCGGCAGGGACCTCTATCTCAAGATCATGGACGACAAGGACAAGGACGCGGCGGCAAGTCCTGAAATGAAGGCGGTCTGGCAGGCTTTCGCCAATGCGCGCGATCTTGCCGATCCCGGCTATGTCGGCCGGCAGTGGAACGAGGCAACCTCACTCGTGCTGACAGGCAAGGCCGGCGGGCAGATTATGGGCGACTGGGCACAAGGTGAATTCGGCGTTGCCGGCAAAGTCGCCGGAACGGACTATGACTGTCTGCCGGGCCTCGGCGTCCACCCGATACTCGATACGGGCGGCGATGCGTTCTATTTCCCGAAGAATGCCAATCCCGAAGTCACGCGCGCCCAGCTGAAACTGGCGAGCATGCTCGTTTCGAAGGAGACCCAGGTGGCCTTCAACCTTGCCAAGGGTTCTTTGCCGATACGCGGCGATATCGACATGGAGGCAGCCAACGCCTGCATGCAGAAAGGCATCAAGATCCTGGCTGACGCCAATAATGTGCTTCCCTCGATCGAGCAGGCGCTTTCTTCCGACGCGCAGGGCCAGCTCGAAGATTTGAATACGGAATTCTTTGCCAACAAGGACATGTCGGTCGACGACGCGCAGGCGCGTTTCGTCGAAATCATCAGCCAGGCAAAGTGAACCGCTGGACATGACGCCTTGATAGCGACCGGCCGCAAGGCCGGCGCCTGTCGCAAGGTTGGAGACACTTCATGGCCGCGACCCGCCCCTTTGCACCTTTGCGCAATTTGAATGCGAAGATTGCCGCCGTTCCGATGATCGCAACGGTGCTCGTCGTGTTCATTGGCTGCACACTCTGGACGGTAGTCTATTCATTCACGTCATCGCGGTCGCTTCCGACACTGGATTTCGTCGGAATCGATCAGTACAGGCGATTGTTCACCACCTCGCGGTGGATAGTATCGCTGCGAAACCTCGCCATATTCGGCGTCCTCGCGCTCAGCTTTTCGCTGGTTTTAGGCTTTATTCTCGCCGCGCTGATGGACCAGAAGATCCGCTTCGAGAACACCTTCCGCACGGTCTTCCTTTATCCTCATGCGCTATCGTTCATTGTCACCGGCCTCGTCTGGCAATGGATCTTGACGCCCGCCTACGGCGTGCAGAAAGTCGTGCGCGACCTCGGCTTCGAGACGTTCAATTTCCCGATCCTGACCGATGGGCGCTTTACGATCTACGCGATTGTCATCGCCAGCCTATGGCAGGGCACCGGCCTTGTCATGGCGCTGATGCTGGCCGGGCTTCGCAACATTGATGACGAGATCTGGAAGGCGGCACGGGTCGACGGCATTCCCACCTGGAGGACCTATCTCTTCATCATCATTCCAATGATGCGCCCGGTCTTTGCGACGACCCTCGTGATCATCGCCGCTACGATCGTGAAAGTTTACGACCTCGTCGTCGCCATGACCAATGGCGGCCCGGGCATCGCCTCGGAAGTTCCGGCGAAATACGTTTACGATTTCATGTTTTCGCGCGGCAACCTCGGACAGGGCCTCGCCGCTTCGACGATCATGCTGACGACGGTACTGATCATCCTCGTTCCGTGGGCGCTCTATGAGTATCGGCCGAGAAACGGGACGCTGGGAGTGGGCAAATGAGCCTCATCAATCCTGCAGGGCCGCGCG
Organism: Phyllobacterium sp. YR620; assembly: GCF_900104165.1. NCBI lineage: Bacteria > Pseudomonadati > Pseudomonadota > Alphaproteobacteria > Hyphomicrobiales > Phyllobacteriaceae > Phyllobacterium > Phyllobacterium sp. YR620. The sequence continues at coordinate 126,466 of NZ_FNJP01000006.1, read as the reverse complement.
GACGGCGTCCTCGTCGCATCGTGTCGCCGACCTCGATCATGATCTACGGGATCCTCATCGTCGCAGCGGTCTATTACCTCATTCCGCTCTACGTCATGGTCATGACTTCGCTGAAGGGCATGCCGGAAATCCGCCTCGGCAACATCTTCTCACCGCCGGTCGAAGTGACATTCCAGCCATGGGCGACAGCGTGGAACAGTGCCTGCACCGGGCTCTACTGCGAGGGGATCAAGGTTGGCTTCTTCAATTCGATGAAGATCCTGGTACCGAGCGTGATCTTCTCGATCATTATCGCCTCGGTGAACGGTTATGCATTGTCGAACTGGCGCTTCAAGGGCTCCGAGCTGTTCTTCACCGCGTTGATCTTCGGCGCGTTCATCCCCTATCAGGTGATGCTCTATCCGCTGGTCATCATCACCCGCGAACTTGGGATATTCGGCACGCTCACCGGTGTCATCGTCATCCATACGATATTCGGCATGCCGATCCTGACGCTGCTCTTTCGCAACTATTTTGTTTCCCTGCCTCCTGAACTCTTCAAGGCCGCGCGTGTCGACGGTGCCGGCTTCTGGCGGATATTTCTGCAGATCATGCTGCCCATGTCGCTGCCGATCTTCGTTGTTGCCGTGATCCTGCAGGTAACCGGCATCTGGAACGATTTCCTTTTCGGCGTGATCTTCGCCGGGACCAAGAATTTTCCGATGACGGTGCAGCTCAATAACATCGTCAACTCGACGCAGGGCGTGAAGGAATACAACGTCAACATGGCGGCAACCATTCTGACCGGCGCCGTCCCCCTCCTCGTCTATTTCTTCTCAGGCAAGTATTTCGTCAGGGGCATTGCCGCTGGCGCCGTCAAAGGATGACCCAGTTGCACAGCGTCTCGATCAAAGATCTCTCGCTCAATTTCGGTTCGGTCGGTGTCCTGAAGGACCTCAATATCGACGTGGCCGATGGCGAGTTCCTGGTCCTGCTTGGACCATCCGGGTGCGGCAAGTCCACGCTGCTGAATTGCATTGCGGGTCTTCTCGATATTTCCGAGGGGCAGATCTTCATCAAGGGCAAGAACGTCACCTGGGAAGAGCCAAAGGATCGCGGCATAGGGATGGTCTTCCAGTCATATGCGCTTTACCCGCAGATGACGGTCGAAAAGAATCTCTCATTCGGGCTGAGGGTCGCCGGACTTCCGAAGGCGGAAATAGCAAAGCGTATTGCCGCCGCCGCCGAGATCCTGCAGATCGGGCCATTGCTGCATCGCAAGCCGGCTGAGCTTTCCGGCGGGCAGCGCCAGCGGGTTGCGATCGGGAGGGCCCTGGTGCGCGACGTCGATGTGTTCCTCTTCGACGAGCCCTTGTCCAATCTCGACGCCAAGCTTCGCTCGGAATTGCGCGTCGAGATAAAGCGGCTGCACCAGAAGCTCGCCAATACGATGATCTATGTCACGCACGACCAGATCGAGGCGCTAACGCTGGCAGACCGGATCGCAGTGATGAAGGGCGGGCTGATACAGCAGCTCGATGACCCGCTGACGATCTATAACCGCCCGCGCAACCTGTTTGTCGCGAGCTTTATTGGCTCGCCAGCCATGAATTTCCTGAAAGGCGAGATTGGCGGCAACAGTGCTGGTCCCGTTTTCAAGGCCAAGGGTCTCGACATCTCCCTCGCGTCCTACGCCGCGCAACAGCCCCTGCCCTTTGGCCGCGCCGCCATCTTCGGCTTCCGGCCTGAGCATATCGCCATAGGCGACGCACCCGGTCCGGCCGGGCGGTCATCGCCCGCGACCGTCGATCTCGACGAGCCGATGGGCGCCGATAGTCTCGTCTGGCTCAAGGTTGCGGGTAAGCCGATTTCGGTCCGCGTCGATTCGGGCCGCCGCTATCAACCCGGAGAGAAGGTATTCCTGACCTTCAATCCCAACCTCGCTTCCGTCTTCGACGCCGAAAGCGAAATCCGCATCTAGTCCCCGCATGAATCCTGGAGAACCGCAGTGACCGATTTTTCCTATCAGCTCTATAGCTCGCGCAACTTCCCGCCGCTTGAAAAGACCTTTTCCATGCTCAAACGCCATGGTTATGCGCAGGTCGAAGGCTTCGGCGCCGTCTATGCCGATCCGAAAGCAACGCGAGCGGCCCTCGACGCCAACGGCCTTGCCATGCCAACGGGTCACTTCAGTATCGACCTTCTGGAGAACGAGCCGCAGAAGGTGCTCGACATTGCCGGTAGGCTGGGCATGAAGGCGATTTTTTGCCCCCACCTTGCGCCGGACCTGCGGCCCGCGGACCGGGAAGGCTGGCTTGCTTTCGGCGAGCGGCTCGAACGCGCCCACGCAACCTACAGCAAAGCAGGCTACGTTTTCGGCTGGCACAACCACGATTTTGAATTCAAGGCGCTCGCCGACGGCAGCTTGCCGCAAGATGCCATCTTCGCGGCCGCGCCAAGTATCGCATGGGAAGCCGACATTGCCTGGATTATCCGTGCCGGCGCCGATCCCGTGCAGTGGATCAAGGGTCACGGCGATCGAATTGTCGCGGTTCACGTCAAGGATATTGCGGGGCCGGGCGAAAATGCGAACGAGGACGGCTGGGCCGATGTCGGCCACGGCACTATCGACTGGAAAGGATTGATGGGAACCCTGCGCGAGACGCCCGCGCAATACTTCATCATGGAGCACGACAATCCGTCGGATGACGAAAGGTTTGCCCGCCGTTCCATTGCCACCGTCAAGTCGTACTGAGGAAAGCAGCATCATGGCCAGGTCACTTGGTATCGGGATTATCGGCGCCGGCAATATTTCATCGACCTATCTCAATCTCGCACCGCTCTTCAAAGGCATCAAAGTGCAGGCTATCGCCGATATCAATGCGGCAGCCGCGCAGCATCGCGCCGGCGAACATGGCATTGAGGCCCGTTCGATGGACGCGCTGCTTGCCAGCGACGACGTCGACATCGTTGTCAATCTCACGGTTCCCGATGCGCATTTTGACGTATCCAAACAAATCCTGAGCGCGGGCAAACACCTTTATTCGGAAAAGCCCCTGACGTTGTCGCTGAAAGACGGACTTGAGCTTCAAAAGCTTGCGGAGAAGAAAAAGCTCAAGGCGGGTTGCGCGCCCGATACTTTCCTCGGCGGAGCGCACCAGTTGGCCCGCAAGCTGGTCGATGATGGCGAGGTCGGTACCATTACCTCAGGCACGGCTCATGTCCTCAGCCATGGCATGGAACATTGGCATCCAAATCCTGATTTCTTCTTCCGACCCGGCGGTGGTCCAATCCTCGATCTCGGTCCCTACTACATCGCCAATCTCGTCAACCTGATCGGACCGGTCAGGCGCGTCGCAGCGCTCACCTCGATGGCTTCGACGACTCGGACGATTTCGAGCCTTCCCCGCAAGGGTGAAGTCATCGACGTGACGACACCGACGACAATCCAGGCTCTGCTGGAATTCGCGAGCGGTGCAACCGTCACCCTGTCTGCAAGCTGGGACGTCTGGGCGCACCATCACCCTAACATGGAGCTCTACGGCACTGATGGGTCGATCTTCCTTCCCGATCCGAATTTCTTTGGCGGCGAGGTCAAGCTGGCGAAGCCGGGCAAGAAGGTCAAACCGGTGAAGGCATGGTCGCATCCGTTCGGTATCGCCAACCAGAAACACGCGGCCGGCATGATGGCCAATTACCGGACTGCTGGTCTCGCTGACATGGCAGCGGCCATCATCGAGGGCCGCGACATCCGGTGCTCGCTCGAACGCGCGCTCCACGGGGTGGATGTGATGGTGTCGATCCTTCGCTCCGGCGAAGAAAAGAAGTTCATCGACATCAGGACAAGCTGCTCGCGGCCGGAGGCACTCGGCATAAAGGACGCCAAATCGCTGTTGAAAAAGCCCTGACGCGAAGCGTCTCGCGCATTGCGGTCATGATCGGGCAGTCCTATTGTCGCCGCCCGATCATAAGTGATGGAAATGCCCCGTGACCGCAAATAGTGCCCACACCGCCCGTATTGCCCGTCTTATCGCAGCCGAGATCAATGCGAGGCCTGAACAGGCAAATGCGGCGATCGAGTTGCTGGATGGCGGCGCTACGGTTCCCTTCATTGCGCGCTATCGCAAGGAGGTAACGGGCGGGCTCGACGACACGCAATTGCGTACGCTCGACGAGCGGCTGCTCTACCTGCGCGAACTTGATGCCCGCCGCGATACGATCATCGAGTCGATCCGAAGCCAGGGCAAGCTCAACGATGAACTCGAAGGCAAGATCGCGGCAGCCGCGACGAAGGCAGAGCTTGAGGACATCTATCTGCCTTACAAACCAAAACGGCGCACACGGGCCGAGATCGCTCGCGAGCGTGGCCTCGGGCGCTTGGCGGAAGCGATCCTCTCCGATCGAGCCTCGGTTCCGCAGCAACTTGCAACGAACTTTATCAATGACGATGTGCCGGATGTGAAGGCAGCGCTCGAGGGAGCGCGCGACATATTGGTCGAGACTTTTTCAGAAAATGCCGATCTGGTCGGCCGCCTGCGCAATTACATGCAGGACCGTGCGGTATTGCGCGCCAAGGTAGTCGACGGCAAAGCCGACACGGGTGCGAAATTCGCGGACTATTTCAATCACTTCGAGCGTTGGTCGGCGGTCCCTAGCCACCGGGCGCTCGCCATGCTGCGTGGCCGCAATGAAGAGGTTCTGTCGCTCGAGATCGAAGTGGACGCCGAGGATACGGCTCCGGTCAAGCCGGTTGAACGGATGATCGCAAATGCCTATGCGATCTCCGACAAGGGTGGCGCTGCCGATATCTGGCTGATGGACGTGGTGCGCTGGGCATGGAGAATCCGCTTCTCGCTCAACCTCTCGATCGACCTCATGACGACAATGCGCGAACGGGCCGAAGAGGAGGCTATCCGCGTATTTGCGCGTAACCTGAAGGATCTGCTGCTGGCGGCCCCTGCCGGATCGCGCTCGACAATGGGGCTCGACCCCGGCATCCGCACCGGCGTGAAAGTGGCGGTTGTCGACGGTACAGGGAAACTTCTCGAGACGACGACTGTCTATCCTTTCCCGCCACGCAACGACGTGCGCGGCACCCAGGCCGAGCTTACGCGATTGATCGTCAGCCACAAGGTGGAACTCGTTGCCATCGGCAACGGAACAGGAAGCCGCGAAACGGAGCGGCTCGTGGCCGACATGCTCGCAGCGATGCCGTCGCCGAAGCCAATGAAGGTCATCGTCAGCGAGGCGGGTGCGTCCGTCTATTCAGCCTCGGCGACCGCCGCGGCCGAATTCCCCGACCTCGATGTTTCGCTGCGCGGCGCGGTGTCGATTGCTCGTCGCCTGCAGGATCCGCTGGCCGAACTCGTCAAGATCGAACCGAAATCGATCGGCGTTGGCCAGTATCAGCACGATGTCGACCAGTACCGTCTTGCGCGTTCGCTCGAGGGTGTCGTCGAAGACGCGGTCAATGCAGTCGGCGTCGACCTCAACACGGCATCGGCGTCGTTGCTCGCTCGCATTTCCGGACTCGGCAACGCGCTTGCCGAAGCGATTATTGCCTATCGCAACGAGGTCGGACCGTTCAAAACGCGGCGTGATCTCCTGAAAGTGGCTCGCCTCGGGCCGCGCGCTTTCGAGCAATGCGCCGGGTTCCTGCGTATCCCGTATGGTACCGAACCGCTCGATGCCTCGGCCGTGCATCCGGAAGCCTATGGAATCGCCAAGAAAATCGTCAGCGCCTGCGGCCGTGATGTGCGCGCCTTGATGAATGACGGCGCTGCGTTGCGGGCCCTCGATCCGCGCGTTTTCGTCGACGACCGCTTTGGTCTGCCGACGGTGCGCGACATCATTGCTGAACTGGAAAAGCCGGGGCGCGACCCGCGGCCTGAGTTCAAGACGGCATCCTTTGCCGACGGCATCGATGACATCAAGGACCTGAAGCCCGGCATGCTGCTCGAGGGGACCGTAACCAATGTCGCGGCCTTCGGCGCCTTCGTCGATATCGGCGTGCACCAGGACGGCCTTGTCCACCTGTCGCAGCTAGCGGACCGTTTCGTCAAGGACGCGCACGAGGTGGTCAAGGCTGGTGATGTCGTCAAGGTCAGGGTGGTCGATGTCGACGTCAAGCGCAGCCGTATCGGACTGACGATGCGCAAGGATGGCGGTGCGCCGGCGCCGCGTGGGCCAAGACCCAGCGACGCGCCATCGCATAAACCCCGCTCCAACGCGCCCGCGCCAAAGCAGCAGTCGGTGCCGCCGCAGGGCGCATTCGGTGCGGCGCTTGCCGATGCCCTGCGCAAGAAATAGCGTAACGATAATCAATGGTTCGGGAGGACGTCTTGGATATCCGCAAAATTGGCAATACATCGCTCGCCGTCACCGCGTTCGGATTTGGCGGCGCGGCGATCGGCGGTCTCTACCGCGAGTGCACCCGTGAAGCTGCCATGGAAACGTTGCAGGCTGCCTGGGATGCGGGCCTGCGTTATTTCGATACCGCGCCATTCTACGGTTTCGGCCTGTCCGAGCGGCGGACCGGCGATTTCCTGCGCGACAAGCGGCGCGAAGATTACGTGCTCTCGACCAAGGTTGGGCGCCTGCTTCGTCCGGTTCCAGAGGATCAGGTGCCGGATTATTCCTATGTGAATCCCCTGCCCTTCACGGTCGATTACGACTACAGCTATGACGGGATCATGCGCTCGTTCGAGTTCAGCTATGCCCGTCTCGGGTTGAACAGGATAGACATTCTCTACGTTCACGATATTGGCGCGTATACGCATGGCGCCGAGAAGAATGCCGTCTACTTGCGACAGCTTCTCGATAGCGGCATGCGGGCGCTGGAAGAACTCAAGGCGTCGGGCGCCATTTCCGCCTACGGCCTCGGCGTCAACGAGGTCGACGTCTGTCTTGACGTAGTTGCGCGCAGTCCAATCGACTGCATTTTGCTTGCCGGACGCTATTCGTTACTCGACCGCTCGGCGGAAGGCGGTCTTCTGGATGCCTGCCGCAAGCAGAACATTTCGTTGGTCATCGGCGGTGTGTTCAACTCCGGCATATTGGCGACCGGTCCGGTTCCGGGCGCGAATTTCGATTATGGCCCGGCATCCGACGACGTGCTGACCCGGGTTCGCGCCATGCAGGATATTGCGGAAGCCAACGCGATTCCGCTCGCTGCCGCGGCCATTCAATTTCCATTGCGCGAACCCGTTGTCGCCAACGTCCTCATCGGAACGGCGAAACCCTCAAGCCTCACGCGAAATATCGACCTCCTGTCGGTCAAGGTGCCTGACGCGGCCTACGCCGCATTTGAGCCCTTCACCATACGTTGAGGCATCAGGCGGCAAGCCGCCGATCATTGACAAGGGCGGCAAGCTTGTTGGCGAGCGCAAGACTCTCCGCTTGTTCAGCCTTGAACCTGTCTTCAGTGATTTCGAGGACGAGCATCGTATCGGGCAGGAAGGTCAGTTCTGCAAAGATCTCCTCCCACGGAATGTCGCCCCAGCCGACCGGCAGGTGCAGATCGCCGATGCCGAGGGCAGTCGCTTCCGCCGGGTGATAAAACTTCGTCATGGTGTAGGGGCGGCCAAAGCTGTCATGCACGTGCAGGTGGCCGGTGACGGGCGCCATGGCCTTGATCTCCGCGCGCCAATCGAGGCCGAGGCGCGTGCATTCGATATAGGCGTGGCTGAAATCGATAAGCGCACAGACATGCGGGCTGTCAACGGACCTGACCGTTTCCCCAACTTGCGAAGGCGTCTGGCGATATTCGTTGTCGCTTAGGGCGAAGATGTTTTCGAGCGCGATGCGCACGCCATAGTGGCCGGCGACTTCCGCCATCTCGGCGAGCGCGTCGCGCTCCATCGCATCGAGCGCACGGTTGCGGGTGGCCGCTTGCATCTTCGCCTGGCCGGAATGTTGAACCAGCACGCCCGCCTCGATACGGTTGCATAGTTCAAGCATGGCGCGGACGACGGCTTTCTGCTCGGCGAGGTGCTCTCTGTCCATGAAGTTGGATACGATCTGGCCGTGGACGCTGTAATGCAGATCGAACTGTTTGGTGATTTGCACCAGGCGCTCGGCGCGGCTTGGGATAATACGACCGCCGGCGATGATCTCCTCACCGTAAAGCGAAAGCTCGGCAGCGGTGGCGCCGAGGTCGGCGATTGTACGGATCGACCCTTCAAGCGTGCTGAAATCGCCCCCCTCGCTCGTATAAGTGCAGAAGCCGACGGATGAAATTATGGGGAGGCTCATTTTCAGTTCTCGCGGTTGTAGGGTACTTGCGATGATAGGGCCGCTGCTTGACCGTTTCACGACAATGCTGGCCGCAAAAGCTTTTGCTCGCCGATCAGTGAAGTCAATTGCATTCTCGCAAGGCTCAAAGGAATTGCTGCCATAATCGCATGCTTGGCTTGCGACTCGGAACGATAGCGGAGGCAGGAGGTGAGCATGGCGTATGAGCTTTATTATTGGGATGGTCTGCAGGGACGCGGCGAGTTCATTCGTCTCGCTCTCGAGGAAGCCGCCGCTGACTACATCGATGTGGCACGCCAGTCTGATGGCATGGCGGCCATGATGCGATTTCTCAAAAGCCGGACCGAGCCGCATATCCCTTTCGCGCCGCCATTCCTGAAAGACGGTGACTTGATTGTCTCGCACGTTGCCAACATCCTTCTCTATCTCGGGCCAAAGCTCAGTCTTGCGCCGCAAGATGAATCGTTGCGCTTTGTGGCAAACGGCCTGCAACTTACCATCACAGATTTCGTCGCCGAGGTGCATGACACGCACCATCCGCTCTCGACCAACGCGTATTACGAAGACCAGAAGGAGGCGGCCAAGCATCGCTCCACTGATTTCATCGAGCATCGGATACCCAAGTTCCTCGGCTATTTCGAACGCGTGCTGAAGCAAAATCCAGCTGGAAGCGGGCACGCGGTCGGCGGCAGTCTCACTTATGTCGACCTTTCGCTGTTCCAGGTTTTCGAGGGCCTGCGTTACGCGTTTCCGCGCGCGACGCGAAAGCTTGCCAAAGATTACCCTGCCGTTGCCGCCGTGCACGACATGGTGCAGAAGCGCCCCAACATCAGCCGATATCTTGAATCGGACCGTCGCCTCGATTTCAATGAATCCGGCATATTTCGCCACTATGCCGAACTTGATCAGGACGCATAAGCAGGAAGTACTATACTTTTGCTGGACACGCCGCTCAGGCTGCCTCCATTATCTCTCCTCTTGTCACGATCTTTGGGAGGAACGATCATGGACTATCGCTTAACGATGGCGAGCGCTCTCACGCTCAGCGTGGTGCTGGCAGCTGTGGGGACGACAGGCGCCTCGGCGGCTTCGCCCGAGCCCGTGAAGGCCGAGCACGGCATGGTCGTAACGGCACAACATCTGGCCTCCGAGGTCGGTGTAGAGGTGCTGAAGAACGGCGGCAATGCCGTCGATGCGGCGGTCGCGGTCGGCTATGCGCTGGCGGTGGTCTACCCGACCGCAGGCAATATTGGCGGTGGTGGCTTCATGACCATCCGTATGAAGGACGGCAAGACGGCATTCCTCGATTTTCGCGAACGCGCACCACTCGCCGCGAAGCGCACGATGTATCTCGATGACAAGGGGAATATTGTGAAAGGCGCAAGCACCGATGGCTATCTCGCCATCGGCGTGCCCGGCTCGGTGATGGGCTTCGAAACGGCCCGTGCCAAATACGGCACCAAGCCGCGTGAAGAGCTGATCGGTCCCGCGATCCGCTTTGCCCGTGATGGCTTCGAACTCGATCAGGGCGACGTCGCGTCGCTGCAGGATGGTGCCGAGACCCTTGCCAAAGACAAGACGGCGGCCGCTGTCTTCCTGAAGCCCGACGGAAAGACCTATTCCATCGGCGAAACACTGGTCCAGTCTGATCTCGCCGCGACACTCTCCGCCATTTCCGAAAAGGGCCCTGACGCGTTCTACAAGGGAGCAACCGCGGATGCCATCGTCAAAGCGAGCGAGGCGGGTGGCGGCGTTCTGGCGAAAGCCGATTTCGAGCAGTACAGTGTGCGAGAACTCGAGCCGGTCAAATGCAACTATCGCGGTTATGACATCGTATCCTCGCCTCCGCCAAGCTCGGGTGGGGTAATCATCTGCGAGATACTCAATATTCTCGAAGGATATCCGCTCGGTTATCTCGGCTATGGTTCGGCGGAAACCGTGCATACCATGGTCGAGGCCATGCGCTATGCCTATGTCGACCGCAATACGACACTTGGCGATCCCGACTTTGTCGACAACCCTGTCAGCAAACTGCTGGACAAGAAATATGCCGAGGAAATCCGCGACAAGATCAGCCCGTTCAAGGCCGGTGTCTCGCAGAAGTTGATGCCGAAAGGCTTCGGCGAAAGCAAGGAAACCACGCACTACTCCATCGTCGATGACGAAGGCAATGCCGTTGCCGTCACCTATACGCTCAACGGCTCGTTCGGCGCCGGGGTGATGGCGCCGGGCACCGGCGTCCTCCTCAACAACGAGATGGATGATTTTACTTCGAAGCCGGGTTCGCCCAACCTTTACGGGCTCGTACAAGGCGAAGCCAATGCAATAGAACCGAAGAAGACGCCGCTTTCCTCGATGAGCCCGACCATCGTCTCGAAGGACGGCAAGCCATTCATGGTGATCGGCAGTCCAGGGGGCGCCCGCATCATCACGATCACGCTTGAGGCAATTGTCAACGTCATCGACCACGGCATGAATATTCAGGAGGCGATCGACGCCCCGCGCATCCACCACCAATGGCTGCCGGATCGCGTCTACATGGAGCCCTACGCCCTCTCGTCGGATACGCGCAAGCTGCTGGTGGAGATGGGTCACGATGTAAATATCGACAAGGACTGGACCATCTGGGGTGAGGCCGCCGGTATCCTCGTCGGCGGCGCCAGTCTTTCGCAAATCGAAGAAGGCGGCGGAGCGCGGTATAACGGCGCCATGGATAGCCGCGCTGCTTCCGGAGCGGCTAAGGGTTACTAGGCATCAGCGACGGTTTGCAGGTGCGTCAGATGCTGAAGCCATGCATTCTGCCGTGCAACTGGCCGATCGTCGCCGCATTGGCATTGGCAAAGGCGAAGCGCAGGAACTGATCCTGCCCTTCGCCGAAATACTGTCCGGGAATAGAAAGGATGCCGACCCGTTTTGCGAGATGCTCGGCGACTTCGGTTGATGATCTGCCTTGGAATGGATGGCGCACGAAGGCAAAGTAAGCGCCGATCGCCTCAAGCTTCCACTCGTCGAGCCCGGCCATGACATCGCGCAAGGCCTGCGAGCGCACTTCGATTTCGTGGCGATTGCCGGCCCGCCATTCCGCAAGTGCCGGCAACGCCTGTGCGACCGCACCCTGCGCCGCCCGCGGCGCGCAGATTTGCAGATTGTCCATGATCTTGGCGATTTCCTCGACGACGCGCGGGCTTGCCGTAACGGCGCCAAGGCGGTGGCCAGGGATGCAGAACGATTTTGAAAAACTGTAGAGCTGGATCAGGTGGTCCGGCCAATGCTCTTCGCGAAGGAGCCCATGCGGTGCGCCATAGTGTTCCGGAAGAAAGTCGCGGTAGGTTTCGTCGAGGATGAGCCAGATGCCGTTGCGCTTGCACGCGTCGAAGAGGGTTTTCAGCCGGTCTGGCGGATAGATCGCGCCGGTAGGGTTATTTGGGGTCACCAGCGCGAGTGCGCGGACGCCGGGTACGATTGCGTCGATGAGGGCTTCGACCGTCGGCACGAAGCCTTCGCTCGCATGGCACGCGACAAGTTCGGTTTTGATGCCGAGCATCGCCAGCGTCGTCTCGTGATTGAAGTAATAGGGGTTGCTCACCAGAATGGTGTCGCCTGCCGCAGCCACGGCCATGGCAGCGCACATGAAAGCCTGATTGCAGCCCGAGGTGATATGAATATTCTCGGCCCCAATTCTGGCGCCATAAAGCTCTGCCACATGCGCGGCGTAAGCGTCACGGAGCGCAGGCTCGCCTTCGATCGCGCCGTAATTGGTATAAGCAAGGGATGCGGCTGCCTCGCCGAGCCATTGCAGCATGGCAGGGTGCGGCGGATAGCCGGGAACCGCCTGCGAGAGATCGATCAGCGGCCCAAGGGCGCCGTCATAGGACTTGCCCCAGGACTGCACGGCTGGAATTGGCGGGGGCGAGAGACGCGTTATGAGCAGGTTGAGTGGGGCAACTGGCATAGTCGTTCCTATCGTGTATCAAGTTTGGCCCGGCGCTTCTGCGAGCGCTCGGGGCGTCGCGGGCGCGTTGCCGGAATGGGTAATTCGACCAGTCGCTCCGGCGCGCTCACCTTGCCGCTGCGGCGGCGGATAATCCGGCGGGCTGATGTTTGCGGTTCGGTGATGGTATCCGCCTCCAGCGAAGCGAAGAGCCAATCGATAAACACCTTGACGATCGGGGCGTTGCGAACCTCATTGCGACAGGCGACATAAAAAGCGTTGTTGGCCGGCACTGTGAGGTCGAAAGGCACGATGAGTTCGCCCTTGGCGATCAGCGTGCTTGCGGTGATCGTATCGCCGAGCGCCACCCCCTGCCCGTAGACCGCGGCCTCGGTCGACAGGCGCGCATCGCTCATGAAATGCTGAGCGCCCCGCGCATGCTCGGTGGCGTCGGCAGCAGCAAGCCAGGTATTCCACTCGCGCCCGTCATCGCCATGCAGGAGAACGTGATTGCGCAGATCACGCACGGATCGGAGCGGGCGCATATTAAGGAGCGTCGGGCTCGCTACGGGAAAAAGTTTGAGCGTAGTCCACAGGCGGGACCAGCAGTCGGTCCAGCTCCCATGGCCATAGAGCACGCAGACATCCACGTCCGACGAAAACAGATGATCGGAATCGTTCGATGCGATCAGCGTCAGTCTTATGTCTGGATACTGCTCCGTGAACTGGTTCATACGCGGTATCAACCAAAGCGAGAGCAATGCGGGAACGCAGGTCACTGTCAGTTCGCCGCTTGTGGTCGGCCGCTTGATCAGCGCCGTCGTCGCGGCAATATCTTCGAAAGCCTTCGAGACCGTCGGCAAAAGCAGTGCGCCTTGCGAGGTCAATTTCAGCCGCTGCGCACCGCGCTCGAACAACTGGACGTCGAGCATTGTCTCCAATGCTTTGATCTGGTGGCTGATCGCGCCGTGGGTAACGTTCAACTCCCGCGCTGCCGCCGTAACAGACCCATGCCGCGCCGCCGCCTCGAAGGCGCGCAGTGGGTTGAGCGGGGGCAGGCGACCAGGCGTCATAGAACTCCATTAGCGCTCAACCGCGGGAAAGTCATGTGAGATATTTTCACAAGCCATGCTATAACAATGTCAATTGCTTTTCCATCGGGTTTGGATCGATAATGCATTGAAAGAGGCAAAATGCCCGGGGAACACAGACCAGCGGATATCCTGAAAAATCGACAAAGCGAATCCGCGCCGATCGCCCCGAGCATGAAGACTATGGGACACGATCATGGCATCATGGGACAAGAACAAACTCGACGAACTGCGCGCCAAATATGGTGAAAGCCACGGCGGCGAGCTGTTCGACGCAAAATTCCGCAAAGTCGCGGACAAGATTTTCTCCAAGAGCGGTACGCGCCTTGCACCCTATGCGGGCGTTCCGACCTTTCTGACCGCGCCGCACATGCCGGTCGACGCAGCAAATCCCGATTTCGGCAATTTGCAGGTGGCCATGGTAGGCGTACCGATGGATCTCGGTGTTACCAACCGCACCGGATCGCGCTTTGGTCCCCGCGCTTTGCGAACAATCGAGCGCATCGGTCCCTATAATCATGTGCTCGAATGCTCGCCGGTCTTTGATCTGCGCGTGGCCGACATCGGCGACGTGCCATTTGCCAGCCGCTACCGCCTCGAACAGAGCCATGTCGATATCGAGCGGCGGATCAACCAGATTGTTGATGCCGGCGTGGTTCCGCTTTCCATCGGTGGCGACCATTCGATTACCCATCCGATCCTTAAGGCAGTCGGCAAGGACCGCCCGGTCGGAATGATCCATATCGATGCCCATTGCGATACGGGTGGCGCTTTCGACCAGACCAAGTTCCATCACGGCGGCCCCTTCCGCAACGCGGTTCTCGATGGTGTGCTGGATCCGAGCCGAACCATCCAGATCGGCATTCGCGGTTCGGCCGAATATCTGTGGGAGTTTTCGTACGAATCCGGCATGACCGTCATTCATGCCGAGGAGGTAAGCGGTCTCGGCATCCAGGCGATTATCGAAAAGGCAAAGGCCATCGTCGGCGATGGACCGACCTACCTGTCCTTCGATGTGGACAGCCTCGATCCAAGTTTCGCACCGGGCACTGGGACGCCGGAAGTCGGCGGACTGACGACCCGCGAAGTACTCGAACTCCTGCGCGGGCTAAAAGGGCTCAACCTTGTCGGCGGTGATGTCGTCGAGGTGGCTCCCCAATACGATGCGACCACCAACACCGCGCATGCCGGCGCACAGGTACTCTTCGAGATCCTGTCGCTCATGGTGTTCAGCCCGTTCGTCCAGGGAAAGCGCTGACGACGACAGTATCGAGTACGAGGCGCCGACTGGCGCCTCGGCATTTTTGGAAGACCAACACACAACAACAACAATGAAGGGGAATACGATGACAATTCATACCAAGCTGCGATCATCATTTGCGGCGCTGCTTCTCATCGGCAGTGCCGGTTTCGGCCTTGCCACACAAGCGGCCAAGGCCGATGCAGTCGACGACATCACCAAGGCGGGCGTCGTCAACATCGGCGTCTTCGCCGACTTCCCGCCCTTTTCGTCGGCGAGCGCGGACATGTCGCTCAAGGGTTATGACATGGACGTGGCGCAGGCGATCGCGGACGCGCTCAAAGTGAAGCTCAATGCGGTCGCGGTGACTGGACAGAACCGCATTCCCTATCTCACCGAACACCGTGTCGATCTGTTGATGAGCGTCGGCTACAGCAAGGAGCGCGAACAAGTCATTGATTTTGCCGCCGCCTATGCGCCCTACTATATCGCCGTCATCGGTCCGAAGGCGGTCGAGGTGAAAGACAAGGATGGACTTGCCGGCAAGACCATTGCCGTCAACCGCGGCACGCTCGAAGATACGTCTCTCACCGAAGCCGCTCCTGCATCGGCCGACATCAAGCGCTTCGACAACTACAATGCTGTCATTCAGGCCTTCATCTCGGGCCAGACCGAACTCATGGTTGTCGGCAACGATGTGGGCGCGCAGGTTCTCGCCCGCCAGGAAGCACTGGCACCTGAGCAAAAGTTCCAGCTTCTGACCTCTCCCTCGCACATCGCGCTCAACAAGAAGGAAGATCGCCTGAAGCAGACGATCAATGATACGGTCGCCAAGATGCTCTCGGACGGCAGCCTCAACAAGAGCTCGGAAGCCTGGCTCAAAACGCCGCTCAATCCCGAAAACCTCAAGGATTGACGGTGGGCTACGCGCTCGATTTCGGCTGGCTCTATGGCGCCATTGGCATGATTGCCAGTGGCGCCGCCATGACGATCTTTCTGATCGTCGTGACGTCTGTGGCAGGCGTAACCTTGAGCATCTTCGGGGCGGCCGCCAAGCGCAGCCGTCATGCGATACTGCGCAAGGCAATTGCCGCTTACGTCGAAATCGTGCGCAACACGCCCTTTCTCGTGCAGTTGTTCTTCATCTTCTTTGGCTTGCCGCGGCTCGGCATCCGGCTTGACCCGGTCGTTTCGGCCATGCTCGCCATGACCTTGAACATGACGGCCTATACGACGGAGATCGTCGGCGCCGGCCTCGACGCGGTTCCGAAAGGGCAGCGGGAAGCGGCGGCGGCGCTCGGCCTCCAGCCATGGCTCGTTTTCGTCAAGATCGTCCTGCCGCAGGCGCTGAAAGTCATCTTCCCGGCACTGACCAGCCAGATCATCATCATGATGCTGGAATCCGCTGTGGTGTCGCAGATCGCGGTGCGTGAATTGACCTACGAGGCCGACATGCTGCAGGCACGCACTTTCCGGGCGTTCGAAACCTATTTCGTGGTGACGCTGGTTTACCTCGCGATGAGCATCGGTCTGCGCAGACTGCTCTTTGCTGCCGGAAGGCGCGCGATTGCGGGGGGTATGGCATGATCGAGTTCACCTTCTGGGACATATTGCGCAACCTGCTTCTCGCTGCCCGCTGGACCATTCTCCTGTCAGTCGTCGCCTTTATCGGCGGCTCGATTGCAGGCCTCGCTATCTTGCTGCTGCGCATTTCCAAGCGGCGCTGGCTGCGGCGCGCCGCGGAGTATTACATCGGCCTCTTCCAGGGAACGCCGCTGCTGATGCAGCTTTTCCTGCTGTTTTTTGGGCTGCCGCTGCTTGGCCTGCGCATCGAGGCATGGACAGCCGCAGTACTGGGGCTGACGCTCTGCGCGAGCGCCTTTCTTGCCGAGATCTGGCGCGGCGGTGTCCAGTCGCTACCGACAGGCCAATGGGATGCGGGTAGCAGTCTCGGCCTTCATTATGTGGCCCAGCTGCGACTGATCATTCTGCCGCAAGCATTCGCCATCACGCGTGCGCCGACTGTCGGGTTCCTCGTGCAGTTGATCAAGAGCACGGCACTGACGTCGATCATCGGGTTCGAGGAACTGGTGCGCACCTCCAATGCGATCAACAACGCGACGTTCGAACCCTTCACCGTCTATGGCCTGGTCGCGCTGATCTATTTTGTTCTGTGCTATCCGCTGACGCGCTATACAAAGACATTGGAGCTTCGCGCTGCTCGCCAGCACTGAATGGCAAGCTGCGCATCTAGATAAGAAGAGTGGGAAATCGCCAGTACTGGCTGCAAAAATAAGGAGAATGATGATGAGCAATATTCTGCAAAAAGGTGTCAGTCGCCGCGTGGTGCTCGCCACCGGCGCAATGGCGGCGGGTACCTTGGCGATGCCGTCGATCTTGCGGGCGCAGGACAAGTCGCTGAAGGTCGGCGTCTATGGCGGCTACTTCAAGGACTCGTTCGACAAGAACATTTTTCCCGAATTCACCAAGGCGACCGGTATCACGGTTGAGTCCGTTGCCGAGCCGACTGGCGAGGCCTGGCTGGTGCAGCTTGAACAGGCGGCGAAGGCTGGCGCGGCACCCGCCGACGTTTCGATGATGTCGCAGGTCGCGATGCTCAAGGGGCAGACCACGAAGCTCTGGACCCCACTCGACATGGCGAAGATCCCGAATTCGAAGAATCTGCTCGACCGTTTCATCAACAAATATCCGGATGGCGGCGTTGCCGGCATCGGCGCGGTTTCCTGGTACATCACGCTCGTGACCAACACGGACATCTACAAGGAAGCGCCGACGACATGGGCCGCGTTCTGGGACAAGGCGAACGCGGACAAGCTCGGACTTCTCGCTCTCGTCTCCAACTCGTTCCTGCTGGAAATCACGGCAAAGACGTACTTCGGTGGCACAAACGCGCTTGATACTGAGGAAGGGCTTTTGAAAGCCTTCGACAAGCTCGCCGAAGTTAAACCGAATGTGCGCCTGTGGTACCGCGACGAGGCCCAGTTTGAGCAGTCGCTGAAGTCGGGCGAAATTCCGATGGGCCAGTACTATCACGACGTCACCGGACTTGCTGCGTCCGAAGGACACCCGGTTCGCTCGACCTTCCCCAAGGAAGGCGGCGTTCAGGACTCCGGCTGCTGGGCGCTGTCGCGCGCCTCGAAGAAGGTGGATGAAGCCCATGCCTTCATCGACTATATGAGCCAGCCGGCGATCCAGGCGACCCTTTCACGAAAGGTCGGCACATCCCCGACAGTCAAGCGGGAATTGCTCGATCTCAACGAGAAGGAGTTTGCCGCTGTTTCGTCCGATATCGAGCCGATCATCCCCCGTTACGATCTGTACACCACCAAGTCGGATTGGCTGAACCAGAAGTGGACCGAACTCATCGTCGGCTGAATAGACAAAGGCACCACCCTTCGCCAGGAGGGTGGTGCTTAACAATCGAGATAATGAGGGGCAGATGTCCGGATTGGTATTGAACGATGTCACCAAGCGGTTTGGGACATTCGCTGCGGTCGAGAACGTGCGTCTTTCGGTTCCGCATGGCACATTCGTGTGCCTGCTCGGGCCTTCAGGTTGCGGCAAGACGACCTTGCTGCGCATGATTGCCGGCCTTGAGGACCCGACCAATGGCGCCATTCTCCTCGACGGAGCCGACATCACCAATGTGCCGACCCATAAGCGCAATCTCGGGATGGTGTTTCAATCGCTCGCGCTTTTTCCGCATCTGACTGTCGGGGAAAACATTGCTTATCCGCTTCGCATCCGCGGTAAGCCACGCGAGGAACAGAAGAAGCGCGTCGATGAATTGCTGTCTCTCATCCATCTGCCTGGTTATGAAGACCGTCCCGTCTCGAAGCTCTCGGGTGGCCAGCGCCAGCGCGTCGCGATCGCACGGGCGCTCGCGCTGTCGCCGCGCCTGTTCCTGCTCGACGAGCCGCTGTCGGCGCTCGACGCCAAGCTGCGTGAGGCGATGCAGGTGGAGCTGCGCCAGTTGCAGCAGAAACTTGGCATCACCACCATTGTCGTTACCCACGACCAGCGCGAAGCCATGACCATGGCCGATACGGTCGTCGTCATGAACGGCGGACACATCAGGCAGGCCGCCTCCCCCGTCGAGATCTATCGCAAACCTGCCGATACGTTCGTCGCCGATTTCATCGGATCAACCAATCTGATCGAGACCGCCGCCGACAGTTCGGGAGCGGCTACGATCTTCGGACACCGTGTGCAAGGTCTGGCCCTGCCAGCGGGCACGCAGCGTGCAACGATATCGGTGCGTCCTGAAGACGTGCATCTGACAGCTCCCGGCAGCGGAGCGATCGACGGTACGGTGACCTTCGTTCGCGATCTCGGCGGCACGATCGAAACCTTCGTCGACGCGGGCGGACAGCAGATCATCGCCGTCTCCACGCCGCGCGAACGGCCCGATGTCGCCGCCGGCCAGAAGGTGGGCATAACGCTTTCGCCGGATGTATGCGTGGTGCTCAAGCAATGAAGCGGGAACGGCCCCAATCCATCGCCGATTACGGCCCGCTATTCTTTCCGGCGGGCATGCTACTCATTTTCTTCGTCGTTCCGTTCGGCACCATGATCACGGTCAGCTTCTTCCAGCGTCAGGAGGGCGGCTTCTATACGCCGGCGTTCGTGCTTTCCAATTATGAGCGGTTCCTGACGCCCTTCTTCGGCGGGGTCCTCAGCTTCTCCCTGATGCTCGCCGTTACCGTCGCCATCTGTTGCGTCGTTCTGGCCCTGCCGTTCACTTATCTTCTCTCGCGGCTTTCGCGTCGTCTGCAGGTCTTTTGGCTGGTCGCGCTGCTTTCGATACTGTCTCTTTCAGAGGTTATCATCGGTTTTGCGTGGTCGACGCTCCTGTCGCGGACGGGTGGGCTCAGCAATCTCCTCGTCGCAGTTGGCTTGCTCAACCAGCCCGTCGCCTTGTTCCCGAGTTTTGGCGCCGTGCTCACCGGCATGATCTACCAGGCCTTGCCCTATACGATCCTCGTTCTCTATCCCGCGATTGTGCGCCTTGATCCCACCTTAATGGAAGCAGCACGAACGCTTGGGTCTTCCCCGGTTCGCGCCTTTTTCAATGTGCTTGTGCCTGCGCTGCGCAATACAATCATGGCAACGCTGATCATGGTTTTCATCTTTGCGCTTGGCTCCTACCTGCTGCCGCAGATCCTGGGTCGTCCGCAGCACTGGACCCTTTCGGTGCTTATTACCGACCTGGCGATTTACCAGTCGAACATGCCGTTTGCGGCGGCAATGGCCGTGTTCCTGGTTCTCGTGACGCTTGGGCTCGTCGCGCTCACCCTGCTCGTTGGCCGCAAGGGAGAAAAGGCATGACCAACGCGTTGCGCCGTCTCTATTTCGTGCTGATAGGCCTCTTTCTGGCGATGCCGCTCATCGTTGTTGCCGGAGTGTCGGTCAATGCCAAGCAGACGCTTGCATTCCCGCCGCAAGGATTTTCGCTGAGCTGGTACGGCCAGATATTCACCAATCCCGAGTGGCGCAGCGCGCTCGTCGCCTCGGTTATTCTCGCGACCACCTCGGCAGCCCTTGCGGTGCTGATCGCCCTCCCCCTCTCATGGTTCCTGTGGCGGCGCATCGCGCCGTGGGCGAATATTTTCCAGGTTCTTGGAATAGCGCCCTTCACGCTGCCCCCTGTCATTACCGCGCTCGGTTTCCTGACGTTCTGGGCAACCACCGGCTTCTACGGTCAGGCGTGGACCGCGGTCATCGGCCATGCGATCTTCTTCGTCACGCTGCCGCTTGTGACCCTCTCGCTCGGCTTTTCCGCTATCGACCGGTCACTCGTTGAGGCGGCCGCCACGATGGGCGCCGACGACCGGACGATATTCCGCACAGTCGTCCTGCCGCTGATCCGCCCCTACCTGGTATCCGGCTATGCATTCGCGTTCGTCCTGTCACTGAACGAATATATCGTTGCCTATATGACGGTTGGTTTTACCCTCGAAACGTTGCCGATCAAAATCTTCAACGCGTTGCGCTATGGCTATACGCCGACCATGGCTTCGGTGACGATCCTGTTCGTCGCGACAGCGGCAGTGATTTTCTCGCTGGTGGCCAAATTCGGCGACTTGCCGAAACTGCTTGGCGCCATGGCTTCGGAGGAGAAATGATGCGGATCGCGGCATTGCAGATGCAGTCGGCTCCCGGTGACGTGGACACCAATCTTGCCCGGATCGAACAAGCCGCGCAGGAGGCCGGGCAAGGCGGTGCCGACCTGCTGGTCACACCTGAATTGTGCGTCACCGGCTATGGCGCTGGGGATATTATCAAGTCCCTCGCGGAACCGGCAACCGGCAGCCAGGTCAAAAGGCTTCAGAAGATTTCCACGGAAAGCGGAGTGGCCATCATCGCTGGATTTGCCGAACGCGATGGCGCTCACGTCTTCAACAGCGCGGCATTCGTCAATGGGGATGGCAAGCCCGCCATCTATCGCAAATCGCACCTTTACGGACCCTATGAGCGCAGCCTGTTTAAATCCGGAAACCCCGACAACTGTATCGTCGAGTTGGGGCGTCTCAAGTTGGGACTGCTCATCTGCTACGATGTCGAGTTTCCGGAAAATGTCCGCCGGTTGGCGCTCGCCGGCGCAGATGCGGTGCTCGTACCGACAGCGCTCCCGAGGGGACCGTCAGGCACGTTCATCACCGACCACATGATTCAGGTGCGTGCTTTCGAGAACCAGATTTTCGTCGCCTACGTCAATCATTTTGGGAATGATGGCCGCTTCACATTTGCCGGCCGCTCGCGTATCGCTGCGCCCGATGGCGGTCTGCTTGCGGAAGGCCCGGAGGACGCGGAAAGCATGATGTTTGCGGATATTGACCCCGGCGCGTTTTCAGCATCCATAGCCGACAATACCTACCTTGAAGATTTGGGATCAGCATGACCGATACAATCAAAACGGATGTTCTTGTCATTGGCGCGGGGATCGCCGGTATTGGCGTTGCCGCTGCCCTGGCTTCGACGCATCGCGTGACCGTGATCGAGCGTGAGGATCAACCGGGCTATCATTCCACCGGCCGGTCGGCGGCAATCTTTCTACCCAACTATGGCAACGACGTTATCCGGGGCCTTAATAAGGTGAGTGCCCCGCTGTTCGAAAATCGCGACACGAGCCTCTTCCCACAGCCGCTGCTTACGCCGCGCGGTTGCCTGACCGTGGCCGATGCGACGAACATTGCCGATCTTGAAAACTTTGCGCGCACCAGTGTCGGTGTCGAGATCATTTCTGTCGATCGTGCCGTTGAAATGGTGCCGATACTCAACGCAGACCATATTGCTGCAGCATGCTATCAGGCCGATGCCTGGGATATCGACGTCAATGCACTGCATCAGGGCTGGTTGCGCAAGGCCACATCTCTCGGGGTTGAAATCCATACCAGGTCCGAGGTCACCGGGGCGGAACGCATCGGCGACGAATGGCACGTTCAAGCCGGCGGCAAGACGTTCGTGGCCCAAACCATCGTCAATGCCTCGGGTGCATGGGCAGATCTGACGGCTGCGCTTTTTGGTGCAAAGCCGCTTGGCCTGACGCCGTTGCGCCGCAGCATCGCAGTGCTGCCCGCACCCGAAAACCACGATACCCGCGGTTGGCCCCTGGTGGATGACGTGAACGAAGCCTGGTATATGAAGCCGGACGGCGGACGGATGTTTGTTTCGCCCTGCGATGAAACACCAGTTGATCCGCACGACGCTTTCGCCGATGACATGGTGCTCGCGGAAGGTCTCTACCGTTTCGAGCAGGCGGTGACCGTGTCAGTCACGCGCGTGGAGCATAGTTGGGCGGGTTTGCGGACTTTCGCGCCCGACCGCACGCCCGTCGCCGGGTTTGACGCTGACGTCGAAGGTTTTTTCTGGCTTGCCGGACAAGGGGGCTATGGAATTCAGACGTCCCCTGCCCTGTCGGCTTTGGCGGCAGCGCTCATTCGCGGTGACGCGCCCGATGCCGAACTTGAACCGCTCCTGCCGAAATTATCGCCGGCGCGGTTTTCCTGATCAGCCGAGAAGCCGCTCCCCGGCAAAAACGCTGGATTGCGTTTTCACCTCGGACTTTATGAAATCGCTCAAGGCGCGGATACGGGGCGTGCTGACGATATCCTCGTGGCAGATCATCCAATAGTCCCGGTTGAGGTGCAGGTCTTTTGGCAGGACCGGCACCAGCTCGGGATATTTGCATGCGATGAAGTATGGCAGGATGCAGAGCCCGAAGCCCGAACGGGTGGCGCTGAGTTGCGCGAAAATACTCGAGCTTTGATAGGCTGGATGGAGACCAGGCAGGATCTCGCGCATGTAGTCGAGGCCCGGCGTGAAGATCATGTCCTCGATGTAACCGATAAAGCGATGATTGGAGAGGTCCGACTGCTCGCCGATTGGCGAATGGCGCGCCAGATAATCCCGCGATCCATAAATGAACAGTCGATAAGGCGTCAGCTTTTCCTGGAAATATGGCCCGGTTCGTGTCGCATGAAGCGTGATCGACAGGTCCGCATCGCGGCGCGACAGCGACACGATCTGCTGGATAGTTACCATTTCAATGGAAAGGCCGGGATAGGACTGCGCCATGCGCGGCATGCGATCGGCCAGGAAGAAGTTGGCAAACCCTTCCAGGATGCTGAGGCGGACAACCCCGGTCAGCGAGACCGTCCCCTCCGAGGCTTCGTTTTGAAAACGGTCGGCTTCCCGCTCCATGATCTCGGCCGACTCCACAAGTTTTTCTCCGAGCGCCGTCAGTACATAGCCACGAGGATTGCGTTCGAATAAACGCGCAGACAGCGATTCCTCTAGCCTGTCGATCCGCCGCGAAACCGTCACATGATTGGTGCGCAGGCGGCGCGCGGCCGTCGTCAATTGACCGGTGCGAGCGACGGCAAGGAAATACTGGAGATCGTCCCAAGTGAACTGGCGCAAAAACGGCCCTTTATGGGTCTGTACATTTTTGTACTTATTCTGTGCAAAAATAGGTGTTTGTGTACCTATTTGTCAATGTTACAGTTTTTTCAAACGCGTGGTTGCCGGTCGGGAGAAACAAGGCAATCATAAGACGAATTTTGTCCGCCCCTTGGGGCGGATTGAGGAGGAACCAGAACCAAGGAACGCGGAACTATCCGCGCGTATTCCCTGGGCATTTTCATTGAACCATTCGGCGCGCAGCAGTCCATCACCCGATGATCCTGTGAGCGTACAATCTTTGGGAGGAGTTACGAATGAGACTTTTGGCAATTGCAACAGCAGCTCTGATGGCCGCAACAGTCATCCCCGCGGCCAGCGCCGAGATATCGGACGGCAAGGTCAAGATCGGTATTCTTAACGACCAGTCGGGCGTTTACGCTGATTTTGGTGGCAAGTGGTCGTTTGAAGCCGCAAAGATGGCGGCCGAAGATTTTGGCGGCAAAGTGCTCGACGCACCGATCGAAGTCATTTCCGCAGACCATCAGAACAAGCCTGACATTGCCTCCAATATCGCGCGCCAATGGTATGACACCGAGCAGGTCGATACGATCATGGAGCTGACCACCTCCTCGGTGGCGCTGGCCGTGCAGGGCATCTCCAAGGAAAAGAAGAAAATCGATCTCGTAACCGGGGCAGCGACGGCGGAACTCACAGGCAAGCAATGCTCGCCTTATGGATTCCATTGGGCCTATGATACGCACGCGCTTGCTGTCGGTACTGGTGGCGCCCTCGTGGCGCAGGGCGGCGATACCTGGTTCTTTCTCACCGCCGACTATGCCTTTGGCTATTCGCTGGAAGAACAGACGAGCAAGTTCGTAACGTCGAAGGGCGGCAAGATTGTCGGCTCAGTGCGCCACCCCTTGGCGACGACCGATTATTCGTCCTTCCTGTTGCAGGCACAATCCTCGGGCGCAAAGGTCATCGGCCTTGCCAATGCCGGTCTTGATACGGCCAATGCCATCAAGCAGGCGGCTGAATTCGGCATCGTTTCCGGAGGTCAGCGCCTAGCGGCGCTTCTCTTCACCCTTGCCGAAGTACACGGTCTCGGTCTTGAAGCCGCACAGGGGCTGACGCTGACGGAGAGCTTCTATTGGGACCGCGACGATCAATCGCGTGAGTTCGGCCAGAAATTCTTCAAGCGGACCGGCCGTATGCCAAACATGATCCAGGCCGCGACCTATTCGGGCGTAACGCAATATTTGAAGGCCATTCAGAAGGCTGGCACAGACGACACGGAAAAGGTGGCGGCCGCGATGCATGAAATGCCGGTTGATGACGTCTTTGGCCGAGGCGCAAAGGTCGGACCGAACGGGCGCCTCTTCAGCGACGTCTACCTGATGGAAGTCAAGAAGCCGGATGAGAGCAAGGCACCCTGGGACTACTACAAGGTACTTGCAACCGTTCCGGGAGCCGAAGCCTACATCAAGCCGGAAGAGAGCGGCTGCCCGCTGGTCAAATAACGCATGACCGCAACCCAGACCAATCCGGCGGGCGGGAGAGGAACCTCCTCTCCCCTCGCTGACCAACGACAAGGACCGTCGGTTGTCCTGTCGGCGCGTGGCCTGCGTCGCGACTTTGGCGGCTTCATCGCCGTAAACAATGTCGATCTCGACGTTCACCATGCGCGCGTGCACGCGCTGATTGGGCCGAATGGCGCGGGCAAGACGACGGTTTTCAACCTTCTCACCAAATTCTTGCAACCATCCAGCGGGACGATCACGCTGCTTGGCAACGACATTACAAAGACCAACCCTGCCAAGGTCGCGCGCATGGGGCTGGTCCGCTCGTTTCAAATCTCCGCCGTTTTTCCGCATCTGAGCGTGCTTGATAATGTCCGCGTCGCGCTGCAACGGCCCAGCGGCCTATCGACGCAATTCTGGCTGCCGATGACATCGCTCAACCGGCTCAACGAGCGGGCGCTCGAATTGATCGAGGCCGTCGGTCTTACGGACGCCCGCAACAGCCCGGCGGCGGATCTCTCCTATGGCCGCAAGCGCGTGCTCGAAATTGCCACGACGCTAGCGCTTGATCCCAAGGTTCTCCTGCTCGACGAGCCGATGGCCGGCATGGGGCATGAAGATGTTCATACCGTTTCGGACATTATTCGCGAGGTCGCCAAGGATCGCGCCATCCTGATGGTCGAACATAATCTCAAGGTGGTCGCCGACCTTTGTCATCAGGTCACGGTTCTGCAGCGAGGCGAGATTCTGACGTCGGGTGATTATCGCACCGTCAGTCAAGACGAGCGTGTCCGGGTGGCCTATATGGGGACCGAACATGACTAAGCCGCTTCTGGCCGTGCGCGATCTCAATGCCTGGTATGGCGAAGGCCATGCTCTCCATGGCGTCGATCTCGATATCGACGAAGGCGAAACGGTGACGTTGCTTGGGCGCAACGGCGTCGGCAAGACGACGACGCTGCGCTCCATCATGGGTATCATTCGCAAGCGCACCGGCACCATCATGTTCGATGGCAAGGATATGTTGCGCGTGCCACTGCATCGCACCGCCCATGCCGGCATTGGCTTCGTACCGGAAGAGCGCGGCATCTTTGCCACGCTTTCCGTCGACGAGAATCTGAACCTTCCGCCTGTGGTTGCCAAGGGCGGGATGTCGATCAACGAGATCTATGAACTCTTCCCCAACCTCAAGGAGCGGCGCAACAGCCCCGGCACCAAGCTTTCCGGCGGCGAACAGCAAATGCTGGCGATTGCCCGCATCCTGCGGACCGGTGTCAAACTGTTGCTCCTCGACGAGCCGACAGAAGGCCTCGCGCCGGTTATCGTACAGCGCATTGGCGAGGTGCTTGTAACGCTCAAGCAGCGCGGCATGACGATCCTTCTTGTGGAACAGAATTTTCGTTTTGCCAGCAAGGTGGCCGACCGATTCTACGTGGTCGATCATGGCAGGATCATCGACAACTTTCATGTCAGCGAACTTACCGGCCGCATGTCGATGCTCAACGAAGCTTTGGGAGTCTGACGATGACCATGATATTCGGCGTTCCTCTCCAGGCGTTCCTCGGGCAATTGCTGATCGGGCTGATCAATGGCTCTTTTTATGCCATGTTGAGCCTCGGCCTTGCGATCATTTTCGGGCTGCTTCGCGTCATCAATTTCGCTCATGGCGCCCAATATATGCTGGGTGCTTTTATTGGTTATCTGCTCCTGGCCAAGCTTGGCATCGGCTACTGGCCGGCTTTGATCCTTGCGCCCCTGGCCGTCGGCCTCGCGGGAGCGTTCATTGAACGGGTTGCCCTGTCGCGCCTATATAATCTCGACCATCTCTATGGCCTGTTGTTCACGTTCGGCCTCGCGCTCGTGATCGAAGGCACCTTCCGCTATTATTTTGGCGCCGCGGGACAGCCCTATGCGGTGCCGAATGCTCTGGCTGGCGGCGTCAACCTCGGCTTCATGTTCCTGCCGAAATATCGTGCGTGGGTGGTCGTTGCATCGCTCGTCGTCTGTCTAGGCACCTGGCTCCTGATCGAGAAGACTCGCCTTGGCGCGTACTTGCGTGCAGCGACGGAAAATCCGACGCTTGTCCGGGCCTTTGGCATCAATGTGCCTTTGCTGCTCACGTTTACCTATGGCCTTGGGGCCGCACTCGCCGGGCTCGCGGGAATCCTCGCGGCGCCGATCTATCAGGTCAGCCCGCTGATGGGCTCGAACATCATCATCATCGTTTTCGCGGTCGTGGTGGTCGGGGGCATGGGGTCGATACTCGGGGCGATCGTGACCGGTTATATGCTTGGCATTTTTGAGGGGTTGACGAAGGTCTTCTATCCGGAAGCATCGAGCATCGTCATCTTCGTCATCATGGCAATCGTGCTGCTTGTGCGCCCTGCGGGGCTGTTCGGTAAGGAGGCGTGAGATGAGCGAAGCTGCCCTATCCGCGCCAAAGGCGCGCCTCAACCGCGAAACGGTTCTGATACTGATCGGCGTGGCCCTTTTGGTATTTGCGCCGTTTCATGTCTATCCCGTGTTCCTGATGAAGGTCCTCTGTTTCGCGCTCTTCGCCTGTGCGTTCAATTTGCTCCTTGGCTATACCGGCATCCTTTCCTTTGGCCACGCAGCATTTTTTGGCGGCGCTGCCTATTTTACCGCCCACGCGGTCAAGGAATGGGGCTTTTCACCGGAGCTCGGCATTCTCACCGGTGTCGCCGGTGCGACCGCCCTCGGCCTCGTCATCGGCTTTCTTGCGATCCGTCGTCAGGGCATATACTCCACGATGATTACGCTCGCGATGGCGCAGATGTTTGCCTTCTTCTGTTTGCAGGCGTCCTTCACCCACGGCGAAGACGGCATTCAGGGAGTGCCACGAGGGTATCTCTTCGGGTTTATCGATCTCGAACAACCGCTTAACATGTATTTCTTCGTGCTTGGCGTGTTTCTGATTGGGATGTTCATGATCTGGCGCATCATCAATTCGCCCTTCGGCATGATCCTCAAATCCGTGCGCGAAAATGAAAACCGCGCCATATCGCTCGGCTATTCGGTCTCGCGCTACAAGCTCGCCGCCTTTGTGATGTCCGCGGCGTTGACAGGCCTTGCCGGTGGTCTCAAGGCAATTGTCTTCCAGTTCGCCACACTGACGGATGTAAGCTGGCAAATGTCGGGTGAAGTCGTGCTCATGACATTGCTGGGTGGCATTGGTACTCTCGTCGGGCCCATCTTCGGCGCCGCACTCATAGCGACGCTGGAGAACTACCTTGCAACCTCCGAGTTTCCAGTGACGGTCATCACCGGCATCATCTTCATGGTTTGCGTCCTCGTTTTCCGCCGCGGCATCATTGGCGAACTCTATGCCTCGCGCCTCGGAAGGATGCTTGCGAGCAAACTCGAGAACTGATCAGAATGTACGGAACCTATGATTACATCATCGTCGGTGCCGGAACGGCGGGTTGCACGCTCGCCAATCGCCTGTCGGCAGATCGCAACGTTTCGGTTCTACTCCTCGAGGCCGGCGGTAAGGACAATTACCCCTGGATACATATTCCGGTTGGCTACCTTTACTGCATTTCCAACCCCCGGACGGATTGGTGTTTCTCAACTGAAGCTGAGCCGGGGCTGAATGGACGAATACTGAACTATCCGCGCGGAAAGGTCCTTGGCGGCTGCTCCTCGATCAACGGCATGATCTACATGCGCGGGCAGGCGCGCGATTACGATCTTTGGCGGCAGGACGGGTGCACCGGCTGGGGATGGGACGACGTGCTGCCCTATTTCAGGAAGTCGGAAGACTATTATCGGGGCGCTGATGAATTCCATGGTGCCGGAGGCGAGTGGCGGGTCGAGGAAGCGCGCCTCCATTGGGATATTCTCGATGCGTTTCGCGACGCCGCTGAGGCGGCGGGCATTCCGCGCACCGACGATTTTAATCGAGGCAACAATGAAGGGTCGTCCTATTTCAAGGTGAACCAGAAACGCGGTATCCGGTGGAATACCGCGAAGGCGTTTTTGCGCCCTGCCCTCAAGCGGCCGAACCTCACCGTGGCGACCGGCGCGCATGTGCGCAGACTGGTTCTCGATGGGCTCGAAGTCCAAGGCGTCGAGTTCGATCAGGAGGGCACGGCCAGGACCGTGGATTGCCGCCGCGAAGTCATTCTCGCCGCAGGCGCAGTCGGCTCTCCGCATATTCTGGAGCTTTCCGGTATCGGGCGGGGCGAAGCCCTCCAGGCGGCTGGTATCGAGACGGTGCTCGATCGGCGTAGCGTGGGCGAAAACCTGCAGGATCATTTGCAGTTGCGTTGCGCCTACAAAGTGACCGGGATTCCGACACTCAACGAGAAAGCCAACCGCTTGCTGGGCAAGGCTTCGATTGCACTGGAATATCTGCTGAGACAGTCAGGTCCCATGTCGATGGCGCCAAGCCAGCTCGGCGTGTTCACGCGTTCGGATCCGTCTTTTGACATGCCGAACTTGCAATATCACGTGCAACCGCTTTCATTGGAGAAGTTCGGTGAGAACGTGCACGCATTTCCGGCTTTTACCGCAAGTGTATGCAATCTCCGCCCTGAAAGCCGAGGGACCGTGCACGTGAAGTCGCCGGACCACCGGATGCAGCCCGCCATTCGACCCAACTACATGATGACGCCGGGTGATCGTCATGTGGCTGCCGATTCGATCCGCATCACCCGCAACATTGTGGCGCAGAAACCATTGCAACGGTTTCAGCCGGAGGAATTCAAGCCCGGACCCTCCTATCAGACGGAAGAAGAATTGATTGAAGCTGCCGGTGCGGTCGGCACGACAATCTTTCACCCGGTCGGGACGTGCCGGATGGGCGCGGATGAAGCCTCGGTGGTCGATCCGCAATTGCGGGTCCGTGGCATCAAGGGGCTGCGGGTGGCGGACGCATCGATAATGCCGACAATCACCTCAGGCAATACCAATTCGCCGACAATCATGATTGCGGAAAAGGCTGCGGAAATGATCGTGCGCGGTTAGCGGATCAGAAACGGTACGGTGAAGCTTTGGCGCGATACTGTGACATCGGCGGGAGCGGATGGTACTGGTGATGCCCGGCGTACGGCATCGAGAACGCCCTGGTCGAGCGTCGGATTGCCAGAACTGCCAACGATGCGAGCGGAAACAATATCGCCGTCCCGCGTGACGGTAAAGCTGACGCGAACCGTTCCCTCGCCCGATGTGCGGGCGCTGCGGGCGCGGCGGATAAGATAGGCCTGGACCCGTGAACTCCACTTTTCCGCCTGCCGCGCCGACGCTGCGCTGGAAGCTGCAGGCTGCGGCTGCTGCACTGCCTGACGGGGCGTTTCAGCCTCGGTCCTTGCAACCGCCGTCTTCGGTTCCGGCCTGCGGACGGCCTTCTTCTTTGGCGTGTCAGGCTTTTCCGGCTCTGGGCGGACGACGGGTAAAGGCACGTCGACATTGGGAAGTTCCACGACTCCCTCGGCCTGTTCCTGCACTGGTTCGGGCGTCACCTCCTCTACGGGCTCTGCCTCTTCAACCGGCGTTACCTGCTCTTCCGGTTCCGGCTGGACTTCGGGCAGAGCTTCGGGCGATACGGCCTCCTGCTCGACCGCCTCGGGCTCTGTCGGTTCGGGGTCGATTGGTTGCGCATCCCGTGCAACCGGCTCAGGCACGATCGGCGCAGGCAGTGGCTCCATGTCGATGATGATGGCGTTCGCGATATCGCCTGCGGGTGCAGCGCTTTGTCGGCTTTGTAAATACCAGGCTCCGCCCGCGTGGAGCGCGACAACGACCAGTCCGGCTGCTGACCAGAGACCAACTTCGCGCCAATCAAGACGCGGGCCCCCTCCCCCGGCGGTGGCAGACCCGTTGGACATCACTGCGCGCTTTCACCTTTGGGAGCCAGAGGTGCGCTTTCAAGTCCCACCAACGCAATCTTGAGGTAACCATGGTCCCGCAGCGCGTTCATCAGGTCCATGAGCGAACCGTAGTCGACCGCCTTGTCGGCGCGCAGGAAGATTCGCGTTTCCTTGTTGCCGGTTGTCTTCTGGTCGAGGAACTGGCCGAGGGAGTCGCGCGTCATCGTGTCGTTGCCGATGGCTATGGATTTATCGTCCTTCAAAGTCAGATAGACCGGCTGGTCTGGACGAGGCGCCGGCGTCGCCGTCGAGGCCGGCAGGTCGACATTGATGTCTACTGTCGCGAGGGGCGCCGCGACCATGAAGATGATCAGGAGCACCAGCATGACGTCGATGAATGGCGTCACGTTGATTTCGTGGTTTTCCTGAAGTTCGTCGTCGGAGACGTTGTGCCGGATGCCGCCTGCCATGGTCGTGCCGCCTATTCTGTCGCTGCGGCGCGCTTTGATGTTTGTGGAACGAGCGCATAATCGGCGTCGCGGCTGACGAGACGTTCGACGCCTGCCGATGCATCGGCAATCAATTGGCGGTAACCGGTAATCGATCGCGCAAACACATTATAGATCACAACCGCCGGAATGGCGGCGACAAGGCCGATCGCAGTTGCCAGCAGCGCTTCAGCAATGCCCGGAGCCACGATCGCAAGATTGGTTGTCTGCGATTCCGAGATGCCGATGAAAGAATTCATGATGCCCCAGACCGTCCCAAACAGGCCGACGAAGGGCGCAGTCGAACCGATCGTGGCGAGAACGCCAGTGCCACGGCTCATGCGCCGGCCGGCCTGCACCTCGATACGGGCAAGGCGCGAGGCAACGCGTTCCTTCAGACCGTCGGCGCCAGCATGTTCTCTCGCATCTGCAGACAGGCGGACTTCCTGGCGAGCGGCATTGACGAGTGCAGCCCCGGGCCCTCCCCTCCCCTCAAGCTCTTTTTCCGCGTCGCTCAATGTAGCTGCGTTGTTGATGATCTGGAGTGCGCGGTGAGCGCGAAGACGCGCGCCTGCAAGTTCGAGTGTCTTAGCGAGCCATACGGTCCAGGTGACAAGTGAAGCAAAGCCAAGCCCGATCATCACACCTTTGACGACCCAGTCGGCCGCCATGAACATGCCCCATGGTGAGAGATTGTGCGGCAAATTCCGCAGCGTGGCCTGCGGGGTTGGCGCCGGCGCATCCATCGGCATAACCGCGCCTGAAGGCGCAGGTGATATCGTTTGTGGCGGCGTGTTTGCAGCAGGGTTTGTTGTTTCCGGGGCGGGGGCCGATTGTTGCGCTGAGTTGGGTTCAGGAGGGGTTACCGTTTCCTGTCCGTGTGCCGTTCCGCAAACGGTAGCCGCGAATACGAGCGTGGCGAACAATGGGCCAACCGGCGACCATTGCATAAAACGTGCCTTCGAGATTTTATCGGCCTGTGTCTGCTTCATTAGCCGTTCCTTCAAATGTCGTGGAGAGCGGCTTATTATTTATGAGTAAAATAATCAACTATAATCTGGTGAATATTCCCATGCTAGATGATTCCCCATGCGCGGTAGCGCCCGCGGCCGGTCATCTCGCGCACGCCAAGTTCCGCGATGAGATTCAGGGCGCCGCGCTGGGACACCTTGAGTTCCTTGGCAATCAGAGCCGTCGAAACCATAGGAAGTGAAAGTACAAGATCGATCATCCCCGGGAGGCTGGAGGTGGAGCGGCGGTCTTTCAATTTGCGTTCCATCTGCATGCGGGCGAGTCCAAGCCGTTCGACATCCTTGAGACCGGTCGTTGAGGAGGTCTGGACTGCCTCCAGAAACGCGAGCAGGCGCGTTGTGCGGTCGCGTGCGCGGCGCCGCTCGCGCGGGACGGAACGCAGACCCGCATTTAAGACGGCCATGTGTGATTTTGTCTTGCCGCGCTCCCGCAACATGGCTGCAACGAGCATGGGACCAAGCCAATGCTGGTGCTGTAGCGGCTCGATCTGTTCCCACGCATCCCAGACCACAGCAGCCGCAAGCAGCGGCGGCAGGCCATGCGAACGTTCATACACCTTGAGCCAACGATCCAGTCGCGCATCTTCGTCCCAATCGGGATCATAAACGAGTGGGTCGCCGTCCGGGGTCACCGCCGAGGGAGGCGGTTCTGTCCCCTGCCTGGAGGGAGGATTCGGAAAAGCGGAATTTCCGGACTCTGCGAGAAGCCGCGTCGTGCGGTCCAGCAATGTATCGAGGCGGGCCAGACCGTCCTCAAATTCATTCTCGGCTTCGGTTTTCGCAAGGTCTGTAACCGGCTCCGCGCGATGAACTGGAACGGGCGTGAGCGGGGCCTCGCTAAGGGTGCGTCCACGCAGCGCGGCAATGCCTTTTGCGCTAAGGGCCCAGCCTGGGGCGTTGCCCGCGACCTGACGCCGGCAACGCAGGATCGCGTGTGCCTTGGTCAACTCGTGGGTAGGGGTTCGAATATCCATCCGGGCATCGTGAAGCACGAGGTCCTCGGTGTGGACGAGTTCACCAGCGAGCCATAAGGCATTGCATGCTTCGATAAAGTGAGAGCGGGTTATCCAGCCTTCGTTTTCCCGTAGCAGCCCTTCCCGCGTGCGGCGGCCACTGGGCTCGCCAAGGTCCCCTTTTCGGCCGAGCCGGTCATCAAGCCGAGCGAGAGCGTCTTCTGCCGCAACGAGCGGAGCAAGCAAATCCCAGGGTGAAAAATCAGCCGAATCGTAAACCATTGAAAACATGGTAAACGAAAGGTTAAGCGGAAGCTATATGAGCATTCGCTTCCAGCCGCGCGTTGCCGACCCGGCAAATGTTGAGGAGAGTGAATCAACGAGCTGGCGTAAGGCTTAGTCTAGACGCTTTGACGACGTTAGCCAACCACGACCGTCGCTTTTCCAGGGACACGATTATAAAGATCGATGATGTCCTGGTTGATAAGGCGGACGCAGCCAGAGGACATCGACTGTCCAATGGACCACCATTCCGGCGAGCCGTGGATACGGTATCCTGTATCGACGCCATCCTTGTAGATGTAGAGTGCGCGGGCCCCCAGCGGGTTCTGCGGACCGGGCTCCATGCCGTTTTCGTATTTCGCAAGTTCGGGTTTGCGGCCGATCATTTCGCGTGGCGGCGTCCACCGCGGCCACTCCTTCTTGTATTGTATGTTGGCGCGACCGCTCCACAGGAAGCCGGCTTTGCCAATGCCGACTCCGTAGCGGATGGCGTCACCACCTGGCTGGACAAGATAAAGGTAGCGCTCCTGCAGCCGGACGACGATCGTGCCGGGTTGCTCGCCGGTCGGGTCGACGACGATCTGGCGACGGAACTGCGCCGGAATTTTCTGATAGGGAACGGCCGGAAGTGAGTAGGGCCCTTCCTGGACCGCCGCATACATGACGTCGGGTGCGGTCACGGATTTGTCGACGCTGATTTGCGGGCGGATACCGCTCGTGGGGAGCGGGTCAATATTCATTTCGGGCAGTTCAAAAGTCGTTTGAGTGCAGCCCCCTACACCCGCCAATGCGAGTGAGCCGACGCCAATCAGAATTTGGCGCCTGGAAACAGAGTGCGGTTTAATCTCGGTTGTGAATGCGTCGTTGCTCTGGGACACTGCAGTACTCGCTTACAAGCCGGTGCATATAAGCTCTGACTGTATGGAAATGTGGTTTACAAATAGTGAAGTCGATAGCGGCACTTAACGTGAGCGTCAGTTGACAGCTGTCAACGTAACGTCACCAGAGCCTGGTGTTGACAGTTGTCAACACAGTACATTCCGACATAGATCTAAGGTCGAATTTTGAATTTTGCCCGGCTGATTTAAGGTTTGCACAATCACTCGTTTTACTTAATTCCTTTTCAACATCTGGTTGTACCTTTACCGAACTTCGAATTTCAACACTCAATAAGAGTTATCAAGAATGATAGATGACACGGCCCTGCTCTTTGGTTCCGCGCCCTCCCATTCAGGCCAAATGGATGAACCAAAGCCTGCCAGCGCGGGCGCGGTCCCGGCCAAAAGTCCTTCGCAGCAATTCGCTGCCGCGGAGGACTTCATTCGCAACAACCTTCTTCAGCCCATCAATCTGTCCGATATCGCCAGCGCGGCCGGGGTGAATACCCGGTCATTGCAACGCCTGTTTCGCAAGCTGAAAGGGGTAACGCCCATAAAGGTGCTGCTGGATTGCCGTATCGAGGCGGCTCGAAAGATCATCGAGAATGGGGACGCAATGTCGGTCAGGGAACTCGCCGCCCGCTTTCACTTTGCCAACCCAGGCCGGTTCTCGAAGCTTTACCGTGAGACATTTGCCTGCACACCTTCGCAGGATATTCGCCTGTATCGCCCTGTTGATGCGGCTGAGGCGGATTGAACAAGTTAGGGCGCCACACGGCGTTCGAGCAAGATAGCACCGTGCATGGAAAACACGGGGAGCGCCGCTGGCGGGCAAAGATGCCAGCGGCGCCCTCGGGGTCACAAGGTCGGGAGGTGGACTCTGCCTTGCACAGCCTGATGGTACAGATCCACCTCCAATCAACAATCACCCCGGCGGGGGAAGTGGATAACGGGGAGATCGACAATAAACGCTTGGCGTCAGACACGATCCATCCAATTTCCAACCGACTTCCGGAATGTCTATTGCAGTCGTCGGCATGATGGGACACGGAAGGCGGGGAGGGCGTGCGAGATTCCGTTTCTCATGCCTGATGAAGGGTGCGAGGTGGCGCGCTTGGGGAACAAGCGCGGAACCTTCGGGTTTCCGCTTCGACTATCTCCTGATGATCCGGCATCCGGACGGCCTAGATTCTAATACGAAATCAGGCGGGACTGGGCAAATCGGGTCAAGGTCGAACGGAAGCTAAATACCAATAAGCTTCTATTTCATTTACATACGTCAAAAGGATCCGCGCGTAAATCAGCGACATTCCTTATCGCGTCAACCTACCAGCTGTCGCGGTATCATGCCTATGTCGTCGACGTTGAAAGGCGTGGTTTGATAGATCTCATTGATCCAATTGCCGAAAAGGAGATGGGCAGCGCTGCGCCACCTGTTCGCCGGCCTACATGACGAATCGTCATCGGGAAAGTAATTGCGAGGCAGCGGCATTGAAGGTGCGTTTGCGAGATCGCGGAAATACTCGTCGCCAAGTGAGTTCGTGTCATATTCGAGGTGGTTGAACATGTGGAGCGACCGGCATGAAGGATCATCGACCAGACCTAGCCCCGTCTCCTCCGCCTCAAGCAGCACCTTGAGGCCGCGCCCCTGTGGGATGTCGTCGCGCCGAACCTCCGTCCACCGCGACACGGGCATAAGCACATCATCAGAGAAACCGCGCAAATATGGCGAAGCGGGCGCGAGGTTGCCGTGGTTGAAGATACCAAAAGCCTTTACCGACAGGGCGTGCTTCGGGATGCCGTGAAAATGCCAAAGCGCAGCTTGGGCTGCCCAGCAGATAGTCAGGCAGTGATGGACATGCGACTGCGTCCAATCGAAAATGTGGCGGAGCTCATCCCAATATTGCACGTCTTCAAAGGCCAGATGCTCGACCGGCGCGCCGGTAATGATAAATCCGTCAAACCGCTCGGCACGGACTTGCTCCCAGGCACGGTAGAATGATGCCATGTGCGTGACCGGCGTGTTGCGCGCCACGTAATTGGTTATCCTAACGAGGGTGAGTTCGATCTGCAGCGGCGTTGCGCCGACCAGCCTTGCGATCTGCGTTTCCGTGCTGATCTTGTTGGGCATCAGATTGAGCAATCCGATCCGCAGCGGCCTTATATCCTGACGCACCGCGTCCCGTTCGCGCATGATATTGACGCCTTCGGCTTCGAGCTGGCGGCGTGCGGGCAAATCGTCGGGGATCTTTATCGGCATTATCGCGCGTTCCTGTTGGTTCGCTGGACAGACGCCGGTAGCTAAATCCGTATAATTGCCGGTTCGGCCACATCCTCCCTGACGGAAGTACCACCTTGCCCGGAGCGCAGGTTGGCGTTGGGCGTCAACCCAACTCTTGATGTCGAAGCC
The DNA here is from genome assembly GCF_900104165.1 of Phyllobacterium sp. YR620. NCBI lineage: Bacteria > Pseudomonadati > Pseudomonadota > Alphaproteobacteria > Hyphomicrobiales > Phyllobacteriaceae > Phyllobacterium > Phyllobacterium sp. YR620. The sequence goes on along the minus strand of NZ_FNJP01000006.1, from coordinate 89,654 downwards.
CCTTCTACGCAGACGATCGCAACTTCGCAAGTCTCTTCTGATACCGCATCCGGCGTTTGCGGAGGTCAAGGCCCTTGCAAGCGACCCGCCTTTGAAATGCGTAGGAACTCCAACCGGAGTGCCAATCAATCCCTGTCTGATAGCGTCGCCCCGGACTGGTAGAGCAAGACCGGGCGGATTTCATAGACGGCGGTCGGGTTGGCACGGCGCAAGTCGCGGGCAATCGCGATCGCCCCCTCAATTGCAGGGCACTCAACAACATAGAAGCCAAGCAATTGCTCCTTTGTTTCTGTAAACGGCCCGTCCGTGACGATACCGGCTCCCTTGCCGCGCAATGTGACCGCGCGCCGGGTCGGCCCAAGGCGGGCCGCCGGGCCCAGGCTCTTTTCCTTTACAAGGCGGTCGCCGATTTCCAGAAGTTCGGCCATCAACGATGCGTCCTCCTCTTTCGACCATGATTCGACAATCTCTTCCTCGTGATAGGCCAAGATGGCGTAGAACATGAACTGCGTCCCTCTTTTCAGACGATGATGACAGGAAAAATCGGCGGCGAAATCCCGATTGCTATTTCTGGCGCACGGCGGATCCGACAAGCCACACGATGAGGGATAGCAGTCCGGCTCCGACCGCTGCCCCTCCGAGAAGCTCGACAAGATATCCTGTTGCGGGAACGCTTCGCGCCCTGCCGGTATAGAGTATCCATATGGCCATCAGCAGGCATCCAAGTATAGCGCCCCACATAGCAGATCTCGTTAAACTGAGTTTCCTCATCATTTCTCCGGAAAGGCGTTAGAGGAAGCGGACGTTCACCTTGGTTATGCTGGACGATCAAACAAGGCATGCCAAATGAGTGGTACGCCAAAATAGATTATCGCGGCCGCAATGAAAACCAAAGCAAAGATAAACCAGGCTCTGACGCTGCTCTTCATATGGACTCCCCCGACGTGGTGCATGTTGCCAAGCGGCCGTCGAAATAATGCTACACCATCGCGAGACCAAATCTTTATTCGCTGGGTCCCAATTCTTGGCAATCGATCCAAAATGTATAAATGCAAATTTACCGACGCGGAACTAAATTTCAGGCAATTGGTTCGAAATGAATGACACAAAGGCTGGAAACCTGCGCCTGCTTTTGCGGGCAAGTCACCGCCGAGGCCGAGGGCGAACCGTTCTGGATCTGCTACGATCACGATGATGATTGTCGTCGCGCGATCGGATCACCGCTGACGATCTGGGTGGGTTACAAAACGGCACAATTTCGCTTTACGCATGAGCCACCAAAGACCTTCTCAAGAACGAGTGGGGTAGTGCGCAGCTTCTGCGGTACCTGTGGCACCTCAATCGGGTATGAGGATGAGGGCATAGCCGGCGAGATATATTTGACGATCGGCTTCTTCGATCATCCTGAACATTTCGCCCCCACTGCGCATACTTATTGGCAGCTGAAGCTTCCCTGGATTGCCTTCGATGATACCTTGCCAAGAATAGATCAGTACTCGCGACCGCGCGACGCGGCCTATGGCACGCCGCGTGACCGGAAGAAGTGAGAGCCTCCGGGAAGTGCGCGGGTAGGCAAGGGGGCTTTTAAGTGGCGGCTGCAAATCAGCGAATGGCTTATTCCGCGGGACAAAGCTTTTTCATGGCCTGAGGCCTGTTGTTAAGCTTGGCCGATTGCCTGCGCTTCATCATATCGAATGCGATGATGGCGCCCAATAAGACGGGGCCGCCTAGAACGATGAAATACCATAGGTATAGCGTCATCGGTTTCCTTCATTTGTGACAGGAGATTGATTTCAGTCGAAAGAATGTCTTGCCTGTAAGGCCATAGGATTGTGCCCTTTTTAGCGTGAGCAAAAGGGGCTCGAAAAAATGTGGCTAACGGCGTCTCTTTCGCGCGCTGACCGAAGCATTGATCCGCTCGCAATCACCATTGAATTTGATGATCAACTGTTCGGCATCATCCCTGTTGAGGTTAAACGCTTCCATGAGGTGATCGACAGTGTAGGTTTCTCCGATTTTGCCCGGAGGGCGGTTCTTCCATGTGGAAGTCGTCTTATCGTTGGTCATCTGTTTTCCTCGCATGTGAATGGCTGTCTCTTATGAGCGGAATGCCATCTCCGCCTTGAGCATCGCGCCTGGCGTCGGTCAGCATGGCCTCTCTCTCGCCGCGCGATCTGTGGCGCATCGATGTGATCGATTTATTTGAAATCCGAAACTGTCCGCAGGTCGGGCAGAAGAATTCAACGAAATCGCCGTCTCGGGGTAGCACTTCATGAACAGGTTCATCGGAAATAGGGCAATTATAATAGGTTTTTAGCATATATCCTCCGTTGAGCAGTATACACCCTCCATCAGCATTCACCTACGAAACCGCGCCCCTTCCAATATTACGTGTTGATGTTGAATATCCGGCTTTTTCCACCCTTCAAGACGGAAGGAAGTAAACGCTCGCGCCCAGGAACACGATCAGGATCAGGGCAAAAGCGGCAATCCGGAGATACCAGGCTCTATTATTGTTCATGCCGATCGATCATCTCATATGCTGGCGTAAAATGAAAAACAGCCACGCTCCGACAATGAGAGCCATCGCAGTCAGGAGATAGAAGATCGAGCCGCCTGAAAACATATCTGCCGCACTCGTCGTCATTAGAACCGTAAATGAATAATGGTTCAGTGAGGGAACGCGGGCCAAACCTGTCTGTTCCATGAGACGCAGGCGATAGAGACAAATGCTGCGGTATCGCCACATTTGCAAGTAATGCATCGTTCGGAAAGACGTGGCGTATGAAGATGCCGCTAGTGAGCGGCAGCGAATACGGGACTATCAACAGCAAATACGATAGTGTTGGCACCCGCGTCGGCCACCAAATGGGAGGCTTCGTACACAGCATAGACCCATAAAATGAGGATTCGAACGATGCGCAATGCAGTTACAAATTCAAACGACACGTTTTCTAAGCAACTTTCCCGGAGCCGTACCATGCTGATCGTGGTTCCGCTCATGGTGCTCGCGTCGTGTGCTTCTTCCGAAAAAAAGTGGGTCCATAGCGAGGCTCCGGCGACTCCGGCAGACAATGATATGGTGCAGTGCAAATATCAGGCCGCGAGTGCAACGGCTTCCTTGGCGTCCGATAGTTCTGCCAGACGGAAGGAAGAAGCCAATCTGATCAATAGCTGCATGCAGGCAAAGGGATACAAACAGTAATCAACAATCGGTGTGCAGCTATTGCCTGGCGCCAAGACCTGCCTTCCGGACTGACATTCATGAAATCAAACATGGCGCGGCGGTAGTGGGTCTATTGGGGTCGTCGGATGAAGGTCCAGAAGGAGTTCCAGTGCACGGGCGGCGGCAAGTACCTGTCCCTCGGCGCGGGGGCGGCCGACGATCTGTAGTCCGACCGGACGTCCATCTTTGGTGAACCCGCAAGGCAGGCTGAGCGCCGGCGCTGCTGTCAGGGAAATTGCGTAGGCTATTGCCAGCCATTCGAAATAATTCGGAAAGGCATAGCCGGCACATTCCTTCACGTATCTGTCACTGGCAGGATACGCGGCAACGATCGTGGCCGGACAAAGGAGCAGGTCATAAGTTTCGAAAAAGGCATGCATCCTTCGGTAAATCGCCGCGCGATTATTTTCCGCTCGTACGATATCTGCCATCGAATAGCTGAGCCCCGTTTCAATATTCCATACGACTTCGGGCTTCATTTTGGCTCGATGTTGTTCCAGAAGCGCGTCGTAACTTATGGCAAAGGCCATGCCGCGCAGGACGCTGAACGTGTCATGGGCCTCCGAGAGATCGGGATGCGCCTCTTCAACATGCGTGCCAATTGCCGCCAAGCTTGCAGCTGCTGCGCGACAGATCGAGGCGACCTCCGGGTCAACGGGCGTAATGCCAAGATCGGCCGAAAAGGCCACCCGCACCGGCCGCCAGCCGGAGCGCGCTGCGGCAAGGAAACTCTCGGTCCGCGGTAACGACAGAGGGTCAGCAGGGCTATCGCCGGTCATCGCATCCAGCAAAAGCGCTGTGTCTTCGACGTTACGAGCCATAGGACCGTTGACGCTCAGCAGGTCATCGATCTTGAATCGTGCACTGCGAGGAACGCGGCCCGGGCCTGGGCGTAGGCCCACTACGCCGCAGAAGCTTGCGGGATTGCGCAAGCTGCCTCCAAGGTCGGAGCCTTGCGCGACCCAGGCCATGCCAGTGGCAAGAGCAACGGCGGCCCCACCCGAGGAGCCTGCAGCGGACAGGCCGGTATTCCAGGGGTTCAATGTCGTCCCGAAGACGTCGTTGAATGTATTGCCACCAGCACCAAATTCTGGGGTGTTCGACTTGGCGTAAACAACACCGCCCTCGGCCTCCAGCCTCTCGACAAGAATGTCGGATTGTTCGGGAACATGGTCTGCAAATATTGTCGAGCCATAAGTGCTGCGAACGCCGGAAACGTCTGTCAAGTCCTTGATCGGCACAGGCAATCCCGCCAAACGACCGCGGCACCCGAGAGGCTGTTGGAGCAGGCGCCGGGCTCGATCGCGGGCGCGATCGAAACAAAGGATCGGAAGTGCGTTGACGACGTTCTCCACGGCGGCAATGCGAACCTCAAGTGCATCGAGACAGTCGAGCGGCGTTACCTCACCGCCATTTAACAGATCGACCACCTCGCAGGCAGACATGCCGGTTAGACCAATATCGCCTGCCACGACGCTATTCTCCGATTGAAAGTGTCCAAGCGAAAACACTATACCAACGTTCGGTGTGGTGTGTCGCAAAAATGGGCATGCTGGGATGTCCTGTAGCGGGTCTGGCAGCTCTGCAGCAGGTCGCTTCAATGCGGCGAAGCCCCCGAGTTGGGCATTTTTGTATGGATGTCAGGGCTGCCCTGGTGCATTACTAGTTCATCCCACTTGACTTGCTCGAGGAATTTGTTCTCTTTTTGTTCGCATGACAAGGGCAATCAAGAATCTGGGGCAGGCGGCCCGCTACGGCATGTTCGTGCGGGTTGGTTGTCGAAAATGTGATAAGGTCGCGACCTTCACAGCGACTGACCTGGCCGCTGTTCTCGGCCATGGCCGCACACTTCCAAGCCTCACCTTCCGGTGTCGGGACTGCAATTCCATAGACTGCGAGGTCATGCCCTACGAAGACGACCGCGATCGCGTCAACAAGAAGCGCGTCATCTGGCGACCGGTGAAGGAATGAAGAATGACACATAAGTTGGGAAGCCATGTAGGCCTACCCCTATTAGTTCACGAACTCGACCGGCTATTTCGTCAAACTTGTCTCAGTCGGGTAATTGGCATCCTGCCAGGCGGCGATGCCATCAGCGAATAAGAAACTCTGGCGTATCCCCAAGCCAGGGCTTTGGCCGAAGCGAAGGCCGCGTCGACGCAATATTTGGCCTGGCAAGTGAAGATGCTAGCGATCATCGGCCGCCGCTCGGCAGGTTGAAGCTCAACCAAAGTCGCCGCTAAGCCGCCATCTCAGCTTTCCTTGACCGCCGGGGGCACCTTCCAGCTTCCATTCAGAATGAAGGAGATGTGTCCTTGGGCCAATACATGCGCAGCATGAAGCGGAGGGGCGTAGATAATACGCGCACCGGCTAAGCCTCCAAGCGCGAAAAAAGAGCTGCTGCGGCGCGAAGCAGTTAGGTGTTCGAGCTTTCAAAGCATACAGTCGAACTTCGTTTTGCGAAATCAGGAGTCCCGGGTGTCCGTTTTAGAGCGCAACAATGTCAAACTATCCGGCGGCGGGGAACGGTCGATGGTGTTCGCGCACGGCTTTGGCTGCGATCAGAACATGTGGAAGTTGGTGGCGCCTGCCTTCGGAAGCACGTTCAGAACCATTCTTTTCGACCATGTCGGGGCCGGTGGCTCCGATCTTGGCGCTTACAGCTCCGCGAAATATGCTTCCCTCGAAGGATACGCCGACGACCTTATCGAGATTGGCAAGGAACTCGAACTCAAGGATGCGGTGTTCGTCGGGCATTCCGTCAGTGCGATGATCGGCGTGATTGCCTCGCTCAAGGACCCAGCGATTTTCGACAGCTTGATCCTCGTCGGCCCATCGCCCCGCTACATCGACGACGGTGAATACGTCGGCGGCTTCAGTCGTGCTCAGATCGACGAGTTGCTGGAGTCCCTCGCGGACAATCATCTTGGGTGGTCGGCGGCGATGGCCCCAGCCATTATGGGCAATCCGGACAGACCCGAACTTGGTGAAGAGCTCACCAACAGCTTCTGCAGAACCGACCCTGACATTGCAAAGGAGTTCGCGCGGGTCACTTTCACGTCGGACAATCGCGACGATCTTCAACGTGTCACAGCGCGAACATTGATACTTCAGTGCCGGGAAGACATTATCGCCTCAGAGAATGTAGGCGAATACGTGAAGCAACACATTCCTCAAAGCCAACTGGTTATGTTGAACGCTACGGGGCATTGCCCAAATCTGAGTGCGCCCGGCGAAGTCATTGCGGCCATCAAGGCGTTTGTGTGAGCCGTGCCCGAGGATCCCAATAGCACATTCGCCGAAGATCTTGCGGAGCTGTACGAGAACGCACCGTGCGGATACTTGTCGCTTCGCCCCGACGGCAGAATCTTCAAGTCCAATCTCACCTTCTCGCGTTGGATTGGAGTTTCACAGCTCGACCTTCTCGACAAGAAGTTCAGTGAACTTTTGACGCTTTCCGGACGAATGTTTTACGAAACGCATTTTTCGCCGCTGTTGCGCATGCAAGGTTTCCTTGAAGAGGTCGCTTTCGATTTTGTGACCGGCGACGGGAAGAAACTGCCGGTGCTTGCCAACGCAAAAGAGCGGCGGGATGACGATGGCAACCTGCAGTTTACCCGTGTCGTCATCTTCCCGGCTGCTCAACGCCGCCGCTATGAACGCGATTTGGTCGACAAGCGAATCGCCGCTGAAGGTGCCAAAAGCGAAGCGATCTCCGAACGGATGCTGGCGGAGGCAGGTCTGAGCGAGGAACTGGCAATAGCGGAGTTGCGCGAACAGTTCATTGCGGTTTTGGGGCATGATCTTCGCAACCCGCTCGCTTCGATGGAGGGCGGTTCGCGCATGCTCCTGCAAGAAGACCTAAGCCCAAGGGCACAGACGATCGTTACCCTGATGCAAGGCAGTGTGCAGCGCATGTCGGGCCTGATCGATAACGTGCTCGATTTTGCGCGAGGGAGGCTCGGCAGTGGCTTCGCGCTGCGGCTTGATGCGGACGAACTGCTCGACCCCGTCCTCAAGCAGATTGCAGAAGAGCTCCAATTGGGAACGCCCGGCATTTCCATTGAGACGAACTTCAACATCACCGAAAAAGTTTACTGCGACAGGGACCGTATTGGTCAGATGGTTTCAAACCTTCTCGGCAATGCGATTACCTATGGTGACGCGAGCCGGCCAATCCGGTTTTCAGCAGGCACGAAATCGGGAGTTTTGGAGATAAGCGTCGCCAATAGCGGCGTTCCAATAGCGCAAGAGGCGATGGAACGTCTTTTCCAGCCGTTTTTTCGTGGTGGCGTTCGCGCAAGTCAACAAGGCCTGGGGCTTGGACTATATATCGCATCGGAAATTGCCAAGGCGCATGGTGGCACCCTTGTCGTAACCTCTTCTTCCATCGAAACGAGGTTTACCTTTCAGATGCCGCTACGCCCGACGACAAAATGAAGTGCCGCTCTTTCGAGGGCGCAATCATTGTCAACGGTCGTCAGTCCATGCATTCATTGGCTATGCGCCCGACAAAAATCGTCAAGAACTCCGTGAATAGAGATTTGAAACTGCTGCGGCGCCTGCTGCGTGCCAAAGACCACATGGACGCGGCGCCACACGAGGATTGGCCGATATCCCGGTTGGCAAGCGTCAGCGGCGCCTCGGAAGCCTATTTCGCGCGATCGTTTCGGGACGCCTTCGGCATACCGCCGCATCGTTACCTGCTGACGCGCCGGGTCGAGCGCGCCGCAGCGCTCTTGCGGGATACTGACACACCCATCATCGAAATCGCGCTGCAGACAGGCTGGAACAGTCTTGGAACGTTTGGACGCACCTTCCGCGACGTGACCGGTGAAAGCCCAAGCGAACTAAGGCGACGAATGCAGCTTGTTCCCGGAGATCTCGAGGAGGTTCCCCATTGTTTCGTGAGCGCCGCGCAAAGGCCGCACCTCAAAATGGCAGTTTCGGAGAAGCGCCGACGAACGAAAGAGGGTAGGCACGACGGGCGAAAGGGAGATGACTCATGAAAAATGGTGTTCAAGTTGCCGGCGTCTATGTCCATGACCAGGACGAAGCGCTTCAGTTCTATGTCGAAAAGCTGGGATTTCGGGTGCACACGGATGCGCGCAATGGCGACTATCGCTGGGTGACCGTGCAGCATCCCGAGCAGCCGGACTTCCAGTTGGGCCTGTTCCGTCCGCAGGCTCCGACCGTTGATGACGCAACGGCTCAGGGCCTGACTGAAGCCGTGGCCAAGGGTGCGATGCCGCCGTTGGTTCTGGTGGTCGACGATTGCCAGGCTGCATTCGAAGCCATGCGCAAGCGCGGGGTCGAGTTCACCCAAGAACCGATCGATCGATACGGCTCCGTGGATGCAAGCTTCCGCGATCCATCAGGCAATGGCTGGAAGCTGGTCCAGGCTCGTTGAGGTTGCCATGTGCCACATTCCATCCTGGATGCTCTTTCAAGGAGGCTCTCATGATCTTGCACTACTGGATACGCCAGAGCCATCGGTGGCTCGGAATTCTGCTGACCCTCACCATTCTGGCGAATTTTGTCTCGATGACGTTCCGTCCAGCGCCGCTCGCGATCGTTTACGCTCCATTGGTGCCGCTGGCTCTGCTTGTGTTCAGCGGCTTGTATATGTTCTTCCAGCGGTAGGCGAGGTTTATCCTGGTGCAAGCGGCAGGTGTGCAGCACGATGGGGGAAAATAATGGTGCGATCGCGAAACCTTTAGCAATCGCGGCAGTTATGCATGTCAATCGTCGAAAGGAATGACAACATGCCAACTGCACCGGAACTGCGGGAAAAATTCTGGAAATCCCTGAAATCCGATATGACCATGATGTTGGGATTGGTGGGGGTTGAAGAGAGTCATACTCGTCCGATGACCGCTCAACTCGAAGGCGATCACGGTCCCATTTACTTCTTCACCTCGACCGAAAATTCGCTCGTACAAAACCTGCAGAGCGAGAGCAGAGCTGTCGCGACCTTCGCGGCGAAAGGTAACGACCTTTTTGCAGCCGTTCACGGCGGGCTCACAGTCTTCAACGATCGGGAAACCATCGACCGGCTATGGAACCGGTTCGTGGCGGCTTGGTTTGAAGGCGGCAAGGACGATCCCAAGCTGACATTATTGCGGTTTGACGCCGAGCGGGCCGAGATATGGCTCAACGAATCCAGTCTGCTCGCGGGCGTCAAAATGCTGCTAGGCGTCGATCCGAAGGAAGATTACAAAGACGATGTCGCCGAGGTCCGTTTGACCTGACCTGGCGTAAATTAAGATTGAAATTGTGGCGCATGCTCCGTTTCCTACGGAGATGCGCCACAGTTTATGGCGCTATTCGAAGAGCTCGCGATTGTCAGCTTCGATCTGTGGCAGGTCGTTAAGAATGCCGTTCAGATGCTCCCTCATGGCGTTGGCTGCAGCTTCGGCGTTTCGGGCGTCGATCGCGGCGACGATTTTCTCATGCTGCTCGATGAGGTTGTTCATAGAGGCTGGGTTACGAAGCTGCAGGTTGCAGACGCGATCCATATGCGCCTTGATGTCTGAAATCGCGTTCCAGGCGAGGCCACAGCCGGCGCCCTCTGCAATAGCGATGTGGAACTGCTCATCCTCCCGGCGAAACGCATTGTGATCGTGACCGGTCATCGCCATTCGCTGGCGCTCGAGGATGCTGTCAATCTTTCGCCGCGTCCAGGTATCGAAACTCTCGCTGGCCCGCCTGGCGACGGCGACCTCGATCGCCTCGCGCACGAAGCGGGCTTCCATCATCTGACGCGCCGAAATGCGGACCACGATGGTTCCCCGATTAGGGCGGATTTCGACCAGCTTTGATTTTCCAAGGGCAATCAGCGCCTCGCGGACCGGCTGGCGAGAGACGCCGAGACGAGACGCGATCTCCTGCTCGGACAGGCGTGACCCCGGCGCGAGATCGAGACGGATGATCGCCTCGCGCAAGTCACGTTCCACCTGCGCGGCGGTCGTTTCCCCAGTCTCGATCCTCATGGGCTCGATTTTCAATGTCTCAAGGTTCATGCTTTTCGCCGCCGCCATCTCGTTGACATTTGCATTTAGCCACCATACAGTACCATACAACTTAACGACTGTACAGGCACGGCGGTCGATACGCCGAGCCTAAATGGAGGAGCCGGGCTTTAAAATCCGGTCGGTTGATGACGGTACAATCCAATTTCATAACGCCCGACTCTAGTGACCCGCGTTTGCAGAGTAAATCCCGCTACCGGATGCTTGTCGACGGCAAGTCTGTTGATGCGGCCTCGGGCAAGACGATAGATCGGGTGAGCCCGGGCCACGCCGGCGTTGTGGTCGGCACGTGGCCGGATGCCTCTGCCGACGATGTTCGCGCAGCGATTGCGGCCGCCCGCCGGGCCTTCGACACCGGGCCATGGCCGCGCATGTCCGGCGCCGAACGATCGCGCCTGATGTTCAAGACGGCGGAGCTCATTCTAGCCCATGTGGAAGAGATCGCCCTGATGGAAAGCCTGGAGGTTGGCAAGCCGATTGCTCAGGCCCGGGGCGAGATCACCTTCTGTGCTGATCTCTGGTCCTATGCGGCCGGGCAGGCGCGGGCACTGGAAGGGCAGACCCACAATAATATCGGCGACAACCGCCTTGGCCTGGTCCTGCGGGAACCTGTCGGCGTTGTCGGCATCATCACGCCGTGGAACTTCCCCTTTATCATCGCCTCCGAGCGCGTGCCATGGGCCATTGGCGGCGGTTGCACGGTCGTATTGAAACCATCCGAATTTACGTCCGGTACATCGATCCGCATGGCGGAGCTCGCCCGCGAGGCCGGTATTCCCGACGGCGTCTTCAACGTCGTCACCGGCTACGGCGATCCTGCCGGCCAGGTCTTGGCGGAAGATCCCGGCACAGACATGGTCGCCTTCACCGGTTCGGTTCGTGTTGGAACGAAGCTGGGCGAGATCGCGGCCCGCAGCGTCAAGCGCGTTGGCCTTGAACTCGGCGGCAAGGGGCCGCAGATCGTCTTCGCCGATGCCGACCTTGAGGCGGCGGCCGACGGCATCGCCTACGGCGTTTACCACAATGCCGGCCAGTGCTGCATTTCGGGAAGCCGACTCCTGGTGCAGGAAGGTATCCGCGATGCGCTTCTTGATCGCCTGCTCGATATTTCCCGCAAGGTTACTTTCGGCGATCCCTTGAACGAGCGAACGAAGATCGGCGCCATGATCTCGGAGGCGCATGCCGCCAAGGTGCATTCCTATGTCGAGGCAGGGCAGGCTGACGGTGCCGAATTGTTGCTCGGCGGCACACGTGTCGGGGAGGGCGCGGGGCTCTATTACGCGCCAACCGTGTTTTCCGGGGTCACCGCCGATATGTCGATTGCCCGCGAGGAAATCTTCGGACCGGTTCTATCGACGCTGACGTTCAAGACAGCTGACGAGGCCGTCGCCTTGGCAAACGCATCGGAGTTCGGCCTGTCGGCAAGCGTCTGGTCCACCAATCTCGAAAACGCGCTGCAGAGCATCCGGCGCATCCGGGCCGGGCGCTGCTGGATCAACAGCGTCATCGACGGCGCGCCTGAGCTGCCGATCGGTGGCTACAAGAAAAGCGGGCTCGGGCGCGAGCTTGGCCGCTACGGTTTTGACGAGTATTCGCAGTTCAAGGGCATTCACGTGACCTTGGGCCGGCCGGATCCTTGGTTCGGGTGAGATTGCTCATCGGAAACTGAGGCAGAGGAGGAAAATCTCGGCTGGCGCGATCTTTGGTCGGAGCTCGCCAGCCGAGACATGGGTCTTTCGACCCCGATTGCACATCCAAAGGGAGGATACGCAAATGAAATTGACCAAACTGAAAACCGCAATGCTTGCGGCGTGCGCAGCTATGGCCTTCACGTCCGCCGCCGTAGCGGCCGATGTCAAGGCCACGATGATTATCTATCTTGATCCGAGTGTCCAGTTCTTTAACCCGGTCGTCAAAGGCGCACAGGATGCCGCGGCACAGTTCGGTGTCGATCTCGACGTGCAATATGCCAATAACGATCCGGTCCGCCAGAACGACCTTATTGAGAGCGCCACGGCCAGCGGGGTCGACGGCATTGCAGTTGCAATTTCCAGTTCGGATGCCTTCGATGCCAGCATCTGCGCCGCCGCCAAGGCCGGCATCATCGTCATCGGTTTCAACAATGACGATCTCGACGGGGCCAAGGGCAATTGCCGCCAAGCCTATGTCGGCATGAATGAATTCGCCTCTGGTTATGAACTTGGCAATCGCATGATCGAGCAGTTTGGCCTCAAGGATGGCGACGTGGTCTTCAATCCGCGCGAGATTCCTGAAGCGAGTTTCGCCGTCGCGCGTGGCGGCGGCATCGAAAAGGCAATGAAGGAAAAAGGCATCAAGGTGGAGACGGTTCGCTCCGGGCTTGATCCGGCCGAAGCCCAGAACATCATCGCGCAGTTCCTGATCGCCAATCCCAATGTCAAGGCGCTGTTCGGCACCGGGTCCGTAACGTCGACGGTCGGCGCAGGCGCCATCAAGGATGCCGGCGTCAAGATTCCCTTTGGCGGTTTCGATCTCGCCGTTGAAATCGTCAACGCGGTCGAATCCGGCGCAATGTTCGCGACGATGGACCAGCAGCCGTACCTGCAGGGCTACTATCCGATCGCCCAGATCGCTTTGGCGAAAAAATACGGTCTGACCCCGACCGATGTCGACACCGGCCAGGGCGCCTTCCTCGATAAGACGCGCATCAGTTCGGTCAAGCCACTGATCGGCAGCTACCGATAAGCGTCACGCCTGAAGACCTTCCGGCCAAAATCCGGAAGGTCCCCTCGATCCCTGGAACAGAGTAAAGACAGTGACCTACGCCATGACCGACGTTGCCGTGCCCAAATCCCGCACGAAAAAACAATCGCTGCTGAAGCACATCATGACCATGCCGGCCGGCGCGATTCTCCTGGTTTTCGCGGCCCTGCAGATCGCCTGCATCGCCGGCGCGCTCGCCTTTCCCGACGACTTCCGCTACCTGTCACCGCAGAACCTGACCATCCTAATGAAGGCTATTCCGGTGCTGGGTTGCCTGGCATTGGGCGCCGGCATCCTGATGATTGCTGGCGAGTTCGACCTGTCGATCGGTTCCGTCTATACCTTGACGGCGGTCCTGATGGCGAGCCTCGTCGATGGCGGCCTGAGCGCTTTTATCGCAGCACCGCTCGGCATACTGCTGGGGGTGATGATCGGACTTCTCAACGGCACGATTACGTTGCGCTTTGGCCTGCCGTCTTTCATCGTCACGCTCGGCGGCCTGCTCTTCTGGCGTGGCGCCGTGCTGCTCTATAACGGCGCCGTCCAGGTGCGTTTCGATCCGGAACCAGCCTTTTCGAGCCTCTTTGCAGGCACGCTATTCGGCATTAATGCCGCGTTCATCTGGATCATCCTGTTCGTTGTCAGCTTCTATTTACTGCTGCACCGGCACAAGTTCGGCAACCATGTCTTTGCCACCGGTGGCAATCCCGCCGCTGCAACGGCAATCGGCATAAACACTGACCGTGTCAAGTTGATCGCCTTTGCCATTGCCGGAGGCATGGCGGCGGTTGCCGGCATCATCGCCACGGCCCGCGTGGGCAGCGTCCAGCCGGGGCAGGGCGCCGGGCTCGAGCTTCAGGCGATTGCCGCGTGCGTCATCGGCGGGCTGTCGCTGCGCGGCGGTCGCGGCTCGATTATCGGCATCTTCCTCGGGGTCATGCTGATCCACACGATCACCGATGTGCTTCTGCTCCTCCGGGCCCCTGGCTTCTACCTCGACATGTTTATCGCAACGCTCATCGTGATCGCTGCCGCATTCAACCATCTCATCGAACGCCGGGGGGCCGTATGATGTTTGCGCCCCATCTTCTCGAACTGCACAATATCTCCAAGACGTTTGGCACGCTGACGGCGCTGCGGGACCTCAGCTTCCACATCGGCCCAAGCGAAGTCGTCGGGCTTCTGGGCGACAACGGCGCCGGCAAGTCGACCACCGTCAACTTGATTTCGGGGATCCACAAGCCGACCTCCGGCCACTTGAGCGTCGACGGTCGCGAGACGCTGTTCACCTGCCGGTCCGATTCCGCCGATGCCGGCATCGAAACGATCTACCAGAATACCGCGCTGGTGGATTCGCTTTCGATCACCCGCAACATCTTCATGGGGCGCGAGCGCACCAATGCCTTTGGCTTCCTGAAGCAGGCAGAGATGCGCGATATCGCCATGGAGGTGCTCGAGAAGGCTGTCCACATCTCGGGTATCGATTCTCCCGATAAGCTGGTGGGTGACCTCTCGGGTGGGCAGAAGCAGGCCGTCGCCATCGCACGCGCTGTCTTTTTCAAACGGCGGGTGCTGCTTCTCGATGAACCGACCTCGGCATTGTCGGTGCGCGAAACCGAGGCCCTGTTGGCGCAGGTGCTGAAGCTGAAAGCCGAGGGCGTGTCGAGCGTGCTGGTGACGCACAATCTCTACCATGCCTACCAGGTCTGCGATCGCTTTGTAATCATGAGCCATGGTACCAAGGTGTTCGATGTCAATAAGGCAGACACCAGCATCAGCCAACTCACCGAATATGTCGTCCTCACGTGACCCTTTCACCAAAAGCCAAGAGGCAAATGCTGTGACAATTTCCGTAAATGTGCGCCAGGTCGTTGGTCCAGAAGATGCTGCCAGGCGCGACACGAAAGGCCTGCGCGAAGGCTTCCTGATTGAAGGGCTTTTTTCGAAAGGTGAGGTCAATCTTACCTACAGCCATCTCGACCGGATGATTGTCGGGGGTGTCGTCCCGCTCGCAGAAGATCTTGTGGTCGACCAGGTAAAGGAAACCGGCACCAGCCAGTTCCTCGAGCGGCGCGAAGTCGCCATCCTCAACATTGGTGGCAAGGGCACGGTCACTGTCGGCGTCGTCGACTATCCGCTTGGCTTTCAGGATGCGCTCTATGTCGGAATGGGACAGGGAATGCTGTCGTTTCGCAGCGACGACCCGGCCAGTCCCGCCGAATTCTATCTCCTGAGCGCACCTGCACATCGTGCTTGCCCGACCGTGCTGATCACGCCGGAAATGGCCAAGAAGGTGCGCACGGGCTCGGCCCAAGAAGCGAACGCACGCACGATCAACCAGTACGTGCATCCGGATGTCTGCGAAAGCTGCCAACTCCTGGTAGGCCTCACGGCATTCGAGCCGGGTTCCGTCTGGAACACCATGCCCGCGCATGTGCATGACCGGCGCATGGAGGTCTATCTCTATTTCGGCATGGAAGAGTCGACCCGCATCTTCCATTTCATGGGAGAACCGCATGAAACGCGGCATCTGGTGCTGAAAAACCATGATGCCGTGCTGTCGCCGGGGTGGTCCATCCACTCCGGCGCAGGTACCGGTCGATACTCCTTCATCTGGGCGATGGCTGGCGATAACATGAGCTTCACCGACATGGACAAGATACCGATGGAAAGTCTGAGATGAATCCGTTCGATCTTTCTGGCAGATGCGCCATCGTCACGGGGGCCAACACGGGCATCGGCCAAGCCATTGCCGTCGGTCTCGCTGGTGCCGGCGCCGACATTATCGGCGTTGGCCGCTCGCCGATGCAAGAAACGGCGTCCCTCGTCACGGCCGGTGGCCGGGCGTTTCATCCGCTTCTGGCAGACCTTTCCAAGATGGATGAGGTGCGCGCCGTCATCGGGCGGGCTGCCGCCGTTCGTAAGCGCCCGGACATTCTCGTCAACAATGCCGGGATCATCCGCCGGGCTGATACGATCGATTTTACCGAGGAAGACTGGGATGCCGTCATGGACACCAACCTGAAGTCGGCATTCTTTCTCTGCCAGTCGTTTGCCAGGATGGCGATGGCTGAGAAGTTACCGGCCAAGATCATCAACATTGCCTCGCTCCTGTCGTTCCAGGGTGGCATTCGTGTTGCATCCTACACGGCAGCAAAGAGCGGCCTTGCAGGCCTGACGCGGCTGATGGCCAATGAGTGGGCGGCGCATGGCATCAACGTCAATGCAATTGCTCCCGGCTATGTCGAGACCAACAACACGACTGCGCTGCGGGCGGATGCCACACGCAATGCCGATATCCTGAAACGCATTCCGGCCGGACGCTGGGCTCGGGCGGATGATATGGCCGGAGCGGCCGTCTTTCTCGCATCCCGCGCATCCGACTATGTGCATGGCGCGATCCTACCCGTCGATGGCGGATGGCTGGCGCGATAAATGGAGGTATCATTGTCCGATCACTACACATTGCCTAACGGCCTGGTCTGGACGGAAACCTCGCCGGGCAATCGTCGCGCCGTTCTTTCGCATCGTCCCGAAATGATGCTCGTCGCCTTCAGCTTCGACAAAGGCGCGATCGGCGCGCTCCATTCCCATCCGCATACGCAGGTGAGTTATGTGGCCGAGGGTGCCTTCGAGGTGACCGTCGACGGCGTGACCACGGCACTGCCTGCCGGCAGCAGTTTCATCGTTGCCCCCAATCTCGTCCACGGCGTCGTTGCGCTCGAGGATGGATTGCTGATCGATACGTTCACGCCGCGGCGTGACGATTTTCTGTAGCGCGTCCCGCCGTGCCAGACGGCCGGTTCAAACCTGCCTTATATGAACAATGATAACGCGCTTCAGATCTTCAATGTCCTTCGCTTCGAGAGCGTCGATCATCTGGTGATGCTCGCGTGACGACTGTTCGATCCGCGCGCGTGTTTTCCATTGTGACACCGGCGCTGACGACGTCCTTTGGCGGATCTCGGTAACGAGGTTCACCAGTTCACTGTTGCCGCACAGCGCCAGCAGTTCGCGGTGAAAGGTAAGGTTGGCCTCGTAGAGCTCGATCATCGTTCCGTTCATGATGAGATCGTCAAAACGGTGTGCGAGGTCGCGAAGTTTTTTCGTCGTCAACTCCGAGGCATTTGCAACGATCTTGTCCGCCACAGCCGTTTCAAGGATGACGCGAATGTCGCTTACTTCATTCGCCTGCTTACCATCCGGTTCGAATACGTGATAACCGCGGTTCGGGACGTGCTCGACAAGCCGCTTCTGCACCAGACGATCGAGTGCACGCCGTACTTCCGGCCTGGTGCTCTGATAGCGCTGCTCGAGGTCGATCTGCTTCAGCCAGACACCCGGCGCCAAAACACCGGCGAGAATGTCGTGCAGGATAGAGTCGGTAACATCGACGGATTTGAGTTGTGATTTTCGCTTGGCTCTTGCTTCACTCATTCGTCTCTCCAAATTCCATCGAATGCGAGCCTCTTAGAGTTAGCGGCCCACCCGCGAGATGTACGCCAGACAAATAATTTTACACAGAGGTTGCGTAAAAAATATTTGCGTCTAAATTGGTGCCAATTTTGGTTACTAACATAAAACGACCAATCGGGAAATCATGAAGAATTCGGCAGAAGTCTGGGAAATCGTCGAAGCCAAGCGCGCTGCGTTTTTTGAACTCAGCGATCGCGTCTGGGAGATGCCCGAAACCAACTACGAAGAGTTTCGCTCGTCGAACGAGCATGCAGACCTCCTCGAACGCGAAGGTTTTCGCGTTACGCGCGGCGTTGCAGGCTTACCGACTGCTGTCATGGGCGAAGCAGGCGAGGACGGCCCGGTCATCGCCATTCTCGGTGAATTCGACGCGCTGCCCGGATTAAGCCAGGTCGCTGGCCTCGCGGAAGAGCAACCTGTCGTACCGGGCGGCAATGGTCATGGCTGCGGCCACAATCTACTCGGTTCCGGCTCGATGCTGGCGGCTGCTGCGGTGAAGGACTACCTTGCGCGCACCGGCCTTAAGGGCCGTATCCGCTACTACGGTTGCCCAGCCGAGGAGGGTGGCTCGTCCAAGGGCTTCATGGTGCGCGCCGGCGTCTTCGACGACGTGGACATTGCCATTTCCTGGCATCCTGCTGCGTTTGCCGGTGTGAACAACCCGATCTCGCTTGCCTGCAACGAGATCAATTTTCACTTCAGCGGTCGTGCTTCACATGCGTCCGCAACGCCGCATCTTGGCCGCAGCGCTCTCGATGCCGTGGAATTGATGAATGTTGGTGTTAACTACATGCGCGAACATATGCCGTCTAGCGCCCGCATCCACTACGCCGTTACAGACACGGGCGGTTCCGCCCCGAATGTCGTCCAGGCCCGGGCAACGGTGCGCTATCTTGTGCGGGCCCGCGATCTTCCGGAACTCAACGGCCTTGTGGCGCGGGTCAAGAAGGTTGCCGACGGCGCCGCATTGATGACCGAGACCACCGTTCGCAGCCGCATCATCAGCGGCGACGCCAATCTGGTCGGCAACACCCCGCTCGAAGCTCTAATGCATTCGCACCTCGAGCGTCTCGGCCCGCCTGCCTTCGACGAGCACGACCATGCCATCGCACGGAAATTTCAGGAGACGTTCTCGCAAGAAGACATTGCATCCTCGTACAAGCGGTTTGACGTCACGCCGAAGAAGGGCCAAGCCTTGTGCGACAGCATCTTTCCGCCCGAAAGCGGCGACGGCGCGATTGTCGGCTCAACGGATGTCGGCACGGTAAGCTGGGTCGTTCCGACAGTCCAGATGCGCGGCGCGACCTATGCCATTGGCACGCCGGGGCACTCTTGGCAGCTTGTAGCGCAAGGCAAGCTGCCAGCGGCTCACAAGGGCATGGAACACGCGGCGAAAGTGATGGCGGGCACGGCCATCGACCTCCTCGCCAACCGGGATCTCATTGATGCCGCCAAGGCCGACCATCGCAACCGCCTCGAGGGAAAGCCTTTCGTCAATCCGATTACCGATGACGTTCAGCCACCCTTGCCGGAGAACACGGATGTCTGAGACGGCCTTCGCATGGGATCGACAGCAGCTGACGGGCCGTATCAGCGAGTTGTCGCAGCGAAAGTCGAGCAAGCTCGTCTTTCGCCGGCACTCCCCGGAAACTGAACGCTCAAGGAACAGATCAAGGAAATGCTCTTCAACCTTTCCCCTGAAGCCGGATCGTAGGCTATGAACCAGCCAAGCTTCCTGGACGTCATCAGCTTTGGACCTGGAGGATGGGGTGCTGCACTCCTCACCGGCGCCGTGATGACGATCCTCATCGCCATAAGCGGCTTTATGATCGGCTCGGTCATCGGCACATTCGGCGCATGGGCCAAGATTTCCGGTGGCAGGACAATACGGGTGCTCGCCGATGGTTATACGACGGTGCTGCGCGGTATTCCCGACCTTCTCGTGATCTATCTCTTCTATTTCGGCGGCAGCGCGGCCGTGACGGCGATCGGCCGGTTCCTCGGTTCCGAAGGCTTTATCGGCTTTCCCGGCTTCCTTGCTGGTGCGCTCGCGGTCGGGATCACCTCAGGCGCCCAGCAAACTGAAGTCTATCGTGGCGCTTTCAGAGCGGTGCACCGCGGCGAAATCGAAGCCGCCATCGCCTGCGGCATGTCGCGGCCGCTGCGCTTCAGACGCATCATCGCGCCGCTGACCTTGCGCCATGCACTTCCCGGCATGGGCAATGTCTGGCAGGTGGTCTTGAAGGAATCGGCGCTCGTCTCGATCACCGGTGTCGTCGAACTTCTGCGCCAGGCGCAAATCGGTGCGGGCTCAACGGGCATGCCGTTCAATTTTTACATCGTTGCCGGCGGCATTTATCTCATGATCTCCACACTCTCGGGCGCCGTCTTGCAGCGGTCGGAACGGCATTTCTCACGCGGCGTGAGGAGAGGCTGATGGATTGGTCATTTATGCTCGAGACCTTCGTCAGCCTCGTCAAGGCTATACCCCTGACGCTCCAGCTTGCGGCGACGGCGATTTTCCTCGGTGCGTTCGTCGCCCTTGCATTGGCGCTGTTCCGGCTTTCGGGTGTCACCGTATTGGACTGGTTTGCGAGAACCTATGTATTCGTTTTCCGCGGCACGCCGCTTCTCGTTCAGATTTTCCTCATCTACTACGGCCTTAGCCAGTTTCCGGCGGTTCGGCATACGGTGCTGTGGCCAATCTTGCGTGAGCCCTATTGGTGCGCCGTCATCGCGTTGACGCTGAACACAGCCGCCTATGCCAGCGAGATCATTCGCGGCGGGCTCCTGTCCGTTCCGCATGGACAGATCGAAGCCGCCCGCGCCTGCGGCATGCCACGCCTCATGATCTTCCGGCGCATCGTCATGCCGCTGGCAATCAGGCAGGCGCTGCCGGGCTATGGCAATGAAATGATTTCCATGGTCAAGGCGACGTCGCTTGCATCGATCATCACGCTGATGGAAGTCACCGGCGTTGCCGCGAAGATCATCTCCGAGAGCTATCGCGCCATCGAGGTATTTATCGTCGCCGGCCTGATCTACCTCGCCATCAACTTCATGCTGACGCGCCTCGTACAATTCGTCGAGCACCTGCTCAGTCCCCACCTTCGCGCTCCCCGGATGATGACGCCGGTTCCAGGAGAAGCCAAATGAACGCTCAGTCACATCCGGCCACGCCCTTGGCGCTTCGTGTCAATGACCTGCACAAGAGTTTCGGTGACGCCGAGGTCCTGAAAGGAATCTGCCTTACCGCCAATGAAGGCGAGGTGGTCTCGATTCTGGGTTCCTCGGGTTCCGGCAAGTCCACTCTGCTTCGTTGCATCAACCTGCTTGAGGTTCCGGATTCGGGCGAAGTAACCGTTGGCTCGGAGACGATCCTCATGCAGCGCATGCGTGACGGCAAAAGCCGTCCCGCCGATCAGGCCCAGGTCGAGCGCGTGCGCTCACGTCTCGGCATGGTGTTCCAGAGCTTCAATCTCTGGTCGCACAAGACGATCCTCGAAAACGTGATCGAAGCGCCCATCCACGTGCAGAAGCGACCGCGCAAGGAGTGCATCGAAGAAGCCGAGGCATTGCTCGCGAAGGTCGGGATCGCCGACAAGCGCAATCACTATCCCTCGCATCTCTCCGGAGGCCAGCAGCAACGTGCCGCCATTGCCCGCTCGCTCGCCATGCGCCCGCAGATCATGCTGTTCGATGAACCGACGTCGGCGCTCGATCCCGAACTTGTCGGCGAAGTGCTGCGCGTGATGCGAGGCCTTGCTGAAGAGGGTCGCACCATGCTCGTCGTCACGCATGAAATGGGTTTCGCGCGCGATGTCTCGAGCCGCGTCATTTTTCTCCACAAAGGATTGATCGAGGAAGAGGGGACACCGGAACAGGTGTTCGGCAACTCCAAGTCCGATCGTTTCAAACAGTTTATCCAAGGCTGAACCACCAGTCGCAAACCAAGGGGAATACCTCGAATGAAAAAACTGACCGTCTTTCTGAAGGCACTGACGCTTTCAGCTCTCGTCCTTGCCTCCGGCGCCCACGCCGAAGAAAAGAAATGGACGCATGTTACGATCGCGACCGAAGGCGCGTTCAAGCCCTACAATTTCACCAATCCCGATGGCACGCTCGATGGCTACGAGATTGAACTCTCGAAGTATCTTTGCGACCACATGAAGGTTGAGTGCAAGATCGTCGTTCAGGATTTCGACGGCATGATCCCGGCTCTCAATGCCGGCAAGTTCGACGCAATCATCTCCGGCATGTCGGCAACGGCAAAGCGCGAGGAAGTCATCGATTTCAGCCAGTCGTACGGCTCGACCGGGCAGGCATTTGCGACGTTGAAGTCAAGTCCGCTGGCAGGAATGGATCTCAAGGGCAAGGTATTCTCGCTGGCTTCCAACGAGGCAGGCGCGGTTGAAGCGCTCGAAAAACTGAAGCCGCTTTTGCAGGGCAAGATCATCGGTGTCCAGACCGCATCGACAGGCGCTACCTTCGTCGACAAATATCTCAAGGGCGTCGTCGAGGTGCGCGAATACAAGACCACCGAACAGCATGACCTTGATCTCGCCGCCGGCCGCGTCGATCTGGTGATGGCATCGATGGCGTATCTGACCACCGCTTCCGCCAAGCCCGGGAACGAGGAAATGACCGTTGCAGGTCCCCGCTTCCAGGGCGGCTTCCTCGGTAAAGGAAGCTCGGTTGGTCTGCGCAAGAACGAACCTGAACTAAAGGCGCTGTTCAACGAAGCAATCGACGCCGCCAAGGCCGATGGCACGATAAAGTCGCTATCGCAGAAGTGGTTCGGGTTCGACGTCACACCGCTTTAAACACCGGCAAGTCTGCGCCGCGGCGGGAGATGAACCTGGCCGCGGCCGCACATCAACCGAATTCGCGTCACTTTGCGAGGCGCCACTTGCCGTGGCAATTAATCTGCGATCCGCAGGATGTGACGCCGGTGCTAGCCGCTAATCGCCGCAAGGCTAATCCTGTGATCCTCGACTTCGTTCCGGGAGACCATGCCACGCTGACAAAACGCGGGTCAGCCAAAAATGCCCTGAGCTCCTCAAATTATGGCGCGACCTTTCGGCGTGCGAACTGCTCGCCATAGCCCCAGGCAGTTGACCTCAAGCCCAGTCACCGCTGTTGAAGCCGACGCTGCCACTGATGCTTTTGTGCTTGCGGTCGGCCGGCAAGCTTGGGGAAGACCGCGCCCTCGTTGATGACATTCTTTTAGTCACGCGCATACGCCACACCTGATACCAAAGACGGCTTGGCTGCAACCGGCCGAGCCGCGAAAAAATCGATTGCAAGAAAATCATTAGGATGCTATTAATTTCCTATGCAAGAAATAGATCAGCTCCGCCGCGCCTTTACCACCAGTCTTCTCCAAACGGGACGGCAGTGGCGGCGCATTACCGATCAAGCGTTGATGTCGTCGAACATCTCCGAAGCCTGTGCTGCGCCGCTATTGTGGATCGGACGGCTTGGCGGAGGGGTGCGTCAGATCACTCTTGCTTCCTATATCGGGATCGAGGGCCCGTCGCTGGTCCGGTTGATTGACCAGCTGGAAGCGGCCGACCTCGTCATCCGCAAGGAAGACAAGAGCGACCGGCGCGCGAAGACCCTGTGGCTGACGCGCAAGGGCAAGCAATACGCCTCCAGGCTCGAGGATATCCTCGTCGGTTTGCGCGCCCAGATTCTTGCCGACGTGAGCAAGGAAGATCTCAATGCGGCACTGCGGGTTCTGGCGGCGTTCGACGCTGCAAGCAACTCTCCTGCCGCTGAACCTTCGAGGCGCGAGGTCGAGTTGACGCCGTGATGTTTCCGTCCTGGCGGGATTGGGTATTTTCAGCCAAGGCCTTTCTCGCATCGATGATGGCGCTCTATATCGCCCTGTGGTTCGACCTGCCGCGTCCGTACTGGGCGATGGCGGCTGTCTATGTCGTTGCAAATCCATTGGCCGGGGCAACAAGCTCAAAGGGTCTCTATCGCGCACTCGGCACAATCATCGGGGCCAGCGCCGCGGTGTTTTTCGTGCCGCTCTTTGTGAATGCGCCCGAGCTTCTCGCCCTCGTCGTCGCCCTATGGACCGGCTGCCTCCTCTATATATCTATGCTCGACCGTACGCCGCGCAGTTACGTTTTTATGCTTGCAGGCTATTCGCTTCCTTTGATTGCCCTGCCAACCGTTGGAACGCCCGAACTGATTTTCGATACAGCAGTCGCACGCACGGAAGAAATCATCATCGGCATTACCTGCGCCACTCTCGTTGGCCTCCTGATCTTTCCAAGCAGCGTCGGGACCGTTCTCGGTGGCCGCATCACTGATTGGCTGGATGATGCAGCCGACTGGGCCGACGAAATTCTGCGCGGCGAGGGGGCAATACCGGCAACGCCGGCAAGGCGCCAGAAGCTCGCTGCAGATATTGCCGGCCTTGATCTCATCATCAGTCAATTGTCCTTTGACGCCGGCACCCGCGACGTCGCCCGCCATGCGAGAGAATTGCGCGGTAGGCTCATGATGCTGTTGCCGCTGTTCTCGTCACTGGCGGACAGGCTTCATGCCCTGAAGTCGGGCGACCGGCCCCTGCCGCCCAAACTCAGTTCGTTGCTCCATGAAGTGGCCGATTGGCTGCAATCACCCGATGCAGCGTCCGCGGACGCTCCGCAACGATTTGCCAGGACGATCGAGGAGCTTAAATCGGCTGATCGATCAGAGAATTGGGACCACCTGATCCTGTCGAGCGCGCTCGCGCGGCTTTTGGAAATTATCAACCTCTGGCACGATTGCCTTGCGTTGCGCGAACAGATCGCCCGCGGGCAGTATTCGGGCCGGTGGCGGCCAACATTTCGGCATCGGCAAGTCGTCGGCCGCACCCGCTATTACGATTATGCCATGATGCTGTTTTCATCTGGATCGGTCGTCGTCGCTACGCTCGTTGCAAGCTTAATATGGATCGAAACGGGATGGCAGAGCGGCGCCGGCTTCGTCATGATGACCGCCGTAGCCTGCTCGTTCTTTGCGGCAATGGACCAACCTGCACCATTCATTTTCAAGATGTTCCTGTGGTGCGGCGTCAGCCTCATCGCAGCGTTCGTCTACCAGTTTGCGATCCTGCCGGCGATCAGCGGCTATGAAATGCTCGTCCTCGTCTTCGCGCCGTCGTTCCTTCTCATTGGACTTCTTATTCCACGTCCGCAATTCAACATGCTTGCCATGCTGCTCACGGTAAACACCGCCTCGTTCGTTGCCATGCAGAATCGTTTGACCGTCGACTTCGCCTCGTTCGCCAACGAGGCGATCGCGGCCATGGCGGGAATCGCCTTCGCGCTGGTCTGGACGCAGGTCGCAAGGCCATTTGGCGCCGAGATAGCTGCGCGCCGCCTGGTGCGGGCCGGCTGGTCGGATCTCGCCGAAACCGCGGCTGGTTTGCGGCGAAGCGATCATGAAAAACTTGCCGGAAGAATGCTCGATCGCATGGGCCAGCTTGTTCCCCGGCTGGCTGCGCTGGAGGATCGGTATCTCTCCGAGATCGATGGCTTTGCCGAAGTACGTCTCGGTTTCAACATCGTCGCGATACAACGTGCGCGCCGGCATCTCGATGGCGAGGGCCAGTCGAGCGTGAATGCAGTCCTTTCCGGTATTGCCGACCTGTTTCGCCAGCGTGTCGTACGCCGCGAAGCGGTCGCGCCCGATGCTCGCCTGCAGGAGCGCATCGATCAGGCGCTAAGTCTGCCAGGTCTGCAGCAGACAATGCAGGGCCGCAGCATACTCGATGCGCTTGTCGGCCTGCGCCGTGCCCTTTTCCCCTACGCGCCGTCCCCGAAACCTATGGGCGGCGACATCGTCAAAACGTCATCGCCGCAAATGCTGATGGCTGCGGAGTAGAACACATGCTTGGTGATTTCGATATTTACGGCGTCTACATGCCCGGGCTCCTCGGCATGATGTTTCTGACGCTGCTCCTCTCGGCGATGGTCCGCCGCGCACTTGCCTGGGTCGGCATTTATGCCTGGGTCTGGCATCGTGGACTATTCGACGTCGCGCTCTACGTCGTGCTTCTCGGCGCGACAGTCTCACTTACGCAATGGTTAGTATCATGATGAAAAATCTTCAAACAGCTGGCAGGGTAGTTGTCACCCTGGCATTGGTCGTGTGTGCATTGTTCGTGGGTCGCGAACTCTGGAACCACTACATGAACGATCCGTGGACTCGCGACGCGAGGGTGCGCGCGGATGTCGTGGCCGTAGCGCCGGACGTCTCCGGTCTCGTCAGCGACGTTCTCGTCAAGGACAATGATGTCGTGCGGAAGGGCGACATACTGTTCAAGGTCGATGAGCGGCGCTTTGAAATCGCCGTGACACAGGCCGAAGCGGCGGTCGAAGGCGCGAAGGCAACGCTCGAGCAGGCAAGCCGCGACCGCAAGCGCCGCGAACAGCTCGGTGGTGTCATTTCCGAGCAACAGAAGGAGGCGGCGCAGTCCGCTGAGGCGACTGCCCAAGCGAGCTATCTGCAAGCTACCGCCAGTCTGGAACTCGCCCGCCTCAACCGCGAGCGGTCGCAGATAAAGGCGCCGGTCAACGGTACCATCACCAACCTGTCGCTCCGGCCGGGAAATTATGTGACGACAGGCAGTTCCCAGATGGCGCTGGTGGACACCGATTCAATTCGGGTCGAAGGCTATTTCGAAGAAACCAAGCTGGCCCGTATCCGTGTCGGGGACTCCGTGAAGGTCAAGCTGATGGGCCAATCAGAAGCCATCACCGGCCACGTCGACAGCATCGCCGCAGGCATTGAGGATCGTGAGCGAACGGCAGGTTCGGGTCTTCTCGCCAATATCAATCCAACGTTCAGCTGGGTGCGGCTGGCGCAGCGTATACCGGTGCGGATTGCGTTGGACCAGATCCCGCAAAAGACGCAGCTCGTAGCCGGCATGACTGCGACGGTCACTGTCGCGCCCGACGCCGCTGTCTCGGTTGCGCGTCTGCCCGGTGCCGGAGACATCGAGCAGAACTGACGCTCAACAGGTCGGTAGCAGTGGTGCAATCGTTGATGTAGGATGCCGGCATCATCGGTGGTCGGAAAACATGAGGCGTGTTCTTTTAGCCTTGGTCGCCTTCAGTGCCCTTTTCTTGGGGCGGTCATTGTCGTTGTCGGTCAGACCAAGGTTCCCGCCGACGCCATAGCGAATGCCGTCACCCGGTCACCCGACATGCTTGCACAAGCTTGGAAGCTTCCGGCGGCCAAGACATTTGGATTGACGGTCAGCTACCAGTCCAACCCCTCAAAATGCGGTCCCGCCAGTGTCGCCAACGTGTTTCGCTCCCTCGGGGAGGACGAGACCACCGAGGCGGCCGTCCTCGAAGGCACCGGCAAATGTTGGACCGGCCTATGCATCATGGGTCTTACGCTTGACGAATTGGCCGGTGTAGCAAAACAGCATACCGATCGGAAAGTCACGGTCATTCGCGACATATCGAGCGAAGAGTTCCGCGAGCACTTGCGACATTCGAATGATCCGGACCGTCGCTACATCGTCAACTTTACCAGAGAGAAAGTCTTCGGCGCTGGCGCAGGGCACTTCTCACCGATTGGTGGCTATCTTGACGGGGCCGATATGGTCCTCGTCCTTGATGTGAACGAAAACTACCGGCCGTGGCTCGTTGAACGCGAACGCCTATTCTTGGCAATGGACACATTCGATGGCGACAAGAAGCGCGGATTACTTCTGATCCAGTAGCTTGTCCAAAGCCCGATTGTAACAGTATGTATCCGGTACGCTGCTACTTACACGCGCATGCAAATTGCCCTTTGACGGACACACGGGGTATACGTTCGCCATGCATTGCAGTGGTCGCATTACCCAATCGGAGAAGTAACAATGTCGGAAGAGGTCAACCGTCGCAATTTCCTCAGTATTGCCGCGGTGACGGCAGTCGCTGTGGAATTTCCACTGATAGGCGCAGCGAACGCGCAGGCCGGCAAGGTAGCGCCTGCAGTCAAGCCGGGGACGCATACGAGCTTCGCACCCCTTAAGCAGGTTGACGTGGGGCAGCTCAACGTCGGCTATGCGGAAGCCGGCCCCGCGGATGGCCCGGCGGTGATACTGCTGCATGGTTGGCCGTATGATATCTACAGCTTTGTCGACGTCGCGCCACTTCTTGCCGGAGCGGGTTACCGCGTCGTCATGCCTTATCTTCGCGGCTACGGCACGACCCGGTTTCTCGCGAGCGAGACGATCCGCAACGGCCAGCAGGCGGTCATTGCCACCGACATTGTCGCGCTGATGGATGCATTGAAAATTCAGACCGCGATCATCGCAGGTTATGACTGGGGAGCGCGGACGGCGAACATAGTGGCAGCGCTATGGCCCGAGCGTTGCAAGGCCATGGTTTCGGTGAGCGGCTACCTGATCGGCAGTCAGGAAGCCAACAAGAAGCCCTTGCCGCCCAAGGCGGAGCTTGCCTGGTGGTACCAGTTCTATTTTGCCACTGATCGCGGCCGCCAGGGCTACGACAGCAACCGGCATGACTTCGCAAAGCTCATCTGGCAGCTTGCATCGCCAAAGTGGAACTTTGACGATGCTACCTTCGATCGATCCGCCGAAGCGTTCAACAATCCGGATCATGTCGACATCGTTATCCACAACTACCGCTGGAGGCTTGGCCTTGCGCAGGGCGAACCGCAGTACGACGGGTTGGAAAAAAAGCTTGCCGCGGGCCCGCTAATCAGCGTGCCGACGATCACAATGGAAGGAGACGCGAATGGCGCGCCGCATCCCGAGCCGGCATCCTATCGCCAGAAATTTTCCGGCAAGTACGAGCATCGAACGATCACGGGCGGCATAGGCCATAATCTGCCGCAGGAAGCGCCTCAGGCTTTTGCCCAGGCGGTCATCGATGTCGATGGCTTCTGAGGCTCAAGCCGGCAGGGCAACACAAACGAAGCAGGTGTGATGGACCACATTGACCACGTCTTGATCGTCGATGACGACCGTGAGATCCGCGAACTGGTCGCGGCCTACCTGACCAGGAACGGCTTGCGTGTCAGCGTCGCGGCAGACGGCCGGCACATGCGCGCTTTCCTTGAAACGAATGCTGTCGATCTCATCGTTCTCGATATCATGATGCCTGGCGACGACGGGCTGGTGCTGTGCCGCGAGTTGCGGGCGGGTAAGCACAAGGCGACGCCGATCCTCATGCTGACAGCGCGAAACGATGAGACCGATCGCATCATCGGGCTTGAAATGGGTGCCGACGACTATCTGGTGAAGCCATTTGCGGCACGCGAATTGCTGGCACGTATCAAGGCCGTGCTGCGGCGAACCCGTATGCTTCCGCCCAACCTCCAGATCACGGAGGCCGGCCAACGCTTACGGTTCGGCGATTGGGAACTCGACACGGTAGGCCGGCATTTGGTCGACAAGACCGGAACCACGGTCACACTCAGCGGCGCCGAGTACCGACTGCTTCGCGTGTTTGTCGATCATCCTCAGCGCGTGCTTAATCGCGACCAACTGCTCAATCTGACGCAAGGCCGCGATGCGGAGCTCTTCGATCGTTCGATCGACCTGCTTGTCAGCAGGCTGAGGCAGCGACTTTGCGACGATGCGCGTGAACCTGCCTATATCAAGACTGTACGGAGCGAGGGCTACGTTTTCTCGATGCCAGTTGAAATTGCCGAGCTGCGACAATGAGCATTGCGGGGAGCCCGCATCCTTGGCGATGGCCCCGCACGCTTGGCGCGCGCCTGTTCCTGATCCTTCTCGCGGGCTTGATCCTTGCTCATGCGTTGTCCTTCAGTGCCTTGTTTCTTGAACGCTATATGGCAACGCGGAACGTCATGCTGAACACGCTCGAAAGCGATGTCGCGACCTCCATTGCCATTCTCGATCGGCTGCCCGCCAATGAGCGCGCGAACTGGCTCGACCGCCTTGATCGTGGAACCTATCGCTTCGAACTCGGAAACGGCCTGCCCGGCCTCCCGGACATGAGCAAGCGGGGGGCCGAGATTGCGGCAAAGATAGAAGCTGCCGGTGGTCAGCGCTTTCCCATCCATGTGGAATCCATCCCGGGCGATGCAATGCGCCTGCAGGCCCATCTGACATTGAGCGACGGCGCGCCATTGACGATCGATGTACAACCGGCGGCGATGCCGCTCGCAGATTGGTTGCCGTACGTGCTCGTTGCTCAACTGCTCTTGCTCGTTCTTTGCACCTGGTTTGCGGTGCGCCAGGCAATCCGTCCACTCGTTGATCTCGCCCATGCAGCCGATACGCTCGACCCTAACAAAAAGGCTCCAAGGCTCAGCGAGTCAGGCCCGAGTGAAGTTGCCTATGCCGCAACTGCCTTCAATGCCATGCGCGACCGGATCGCGCACTATCTCGAGGAACGCGTGCAAATCCTGGCTGCGATCTCCCACGACCTGCAGACCCCGATTACCCGGATGAAGCTTCGTGCTGAGGTCGGTGAGGATTCCGCCGAGAAAGACAAGCTGATCCAGGATCTGACCGAGATCGAGCGGCTTGTCCATGAAGGCGTGGCTTATGCCCGTAGCGCCCACGGCGATGCCGAGAAGTCCTCCCGCATCGACATTACCTCATTTATGGAAAGCCTAGTCTACGACTACCAGGACACAGGTAAGGCCGTAACGATTGAAGGAAAAATCCTTGCCCCGGTGGAGACTCGGCCCCACGCATTGCGGCGGATCTTCACCAACCTCATCGACAATGCGCTGAAATTTGGCGGCAGCGCCGAGGTATATCTTGAAAGTGACAAGAACGGTCAAGCGACCGTCAAGATCATGGATCGTGGCCCCGGCATTCCGGAAGACCATTTGGAGGCGGTGCTCCAGCCGTTCTTCCGGCTTGAGCAGTCACGCAACCGCGGCACCGGGGGCACGGGGCTGGGACTGGCCATCGCCCACCAACTTGCGCTTGCCATTGGTGCATCGCTGCAATTGCGCAATCGTGCCGGTGGTGGCCTTTCAGCGGAAGTCACCATTCGCTGAAGCGTGATATCATCCCGCACATTTGTACAATCCGATACAATTTCGAGCCCTATAGGACACATCCAGGATACGTCGTTGCGGCTCTATGCGATCCGCGACTGATCTTCAGTCGTCGCACACACATCGCTTCGAAGGAGATGATGATGACGCTTCTGTTTGTTGCCTACCTCGCGGGCGCGCTGACGATCCTCAGCCCCTGCATCCTGCCCGTACTTCCCTTTGTCTTCGCGCGCGCGGGGCAACCCTTCATCAAGAGTACCTTGCCGATGCTGGTCGGCATGGCAATGACGTTTGCCCTTGTCGCTTCGCTCGCCGCTGTTGGGGGCAGTTGGGCCGTGCAAGCCAATGAATATGGGCGCTACGCGGCACTTGTGCTGTTGGCCGCGTTTGGCCTGACCCTTGTTTCTCCGCGGCTCGCCGCCATCGCCACCACTCCCATTGTAACCTTTGCCAACAGATTGCTGAACGCAACCGGCGGACCCGGGTCCGTTCCGACATTCGGAGGAGCGCTCATCCTTGGCGTTGCAACGGGCCTGCTCTGGGCGCCCTGCGCCGGACCGATTCTCGGCTTGGTTCTGACCGGAGCCGCGCTTCAGGGTGCCAGCGTCCAAACGACCCTGCTTCTTCTCGCCTATGCGGCAGGCGCAGGGACATCGCTTGCACTGGCAGTGCTCGTTGGTGGTCAGGTCTTCGCTGTGATGAAGCGCTCGATAGGCGCCGGCGAATGGCTGCGTCGTGGCCTCGGCATCGCCGTTCTTGCTGGCGTCGCCGCCATCGCGCTCGGCGCAGATACGGGCTATCTGGCTCGGCTCTCGGGGCCGGCCACGGGCAAGGCCGAGCAGGCGCTTCTCGATGCGCTCAAGCCGCGTACTTCACCGCAATCAGCAGCAGACCGTGGCGTTATGCTGGCCGCCAACACCCAACCGGCCTTTCGCAGTGATTTGCCGGTCGAAGGCAAGTTTCCCTCACTGGGTGGCGCTGTCGAATGGCTGAATTCAGCGCCGCTGACCCCGGAGCAATTACGCGGCAAGGTCGTGCTGGTCGATTTCTGGACTTACTCGTGCATCAACTGCATTCATACGGTGCCCTATGTCGTGGAATGGTCCGAGAAGTATAAGGATCAGGGTCTTGTCGTCATTGGCGTGCACGCCCCGGAATATGCCTTTGAGAAGAAGATCGACAACGTCAAGAAGGCGATCGCCGACTTTAGAATCAAGTATCCGGTTGCCGTCGATAACAACTATAAAATCTGGCAGGCTTTCGAGAACAGCTATTGGCCGGCGCACTACTTCATCGATGCCAAGGGGCAGATCCGCTACCACCATTTCGGCGAAGGCGAATACGACACGTCGGAAAAGGTAATTCAGGATCTTCTAGCTGAAGCCAAGGGCGAGCAGGCAGCCAATCAGCCCGTCATGCCCGAGGTCAAGGCAGCCCGTGGCTGACGATCCGAAAGATATCGCCCCCGTCTTGAGGGGCGATATCTTCGTCTATGATCGTACGATATCGCTCCACCTGAGAGGAAAAGCCGTAATGAAATTTGTTATAAAGTGCCTGATCGTCGCGGGAGTGCTAGGTTCGCCTTGCATTTACGATGTGACCTCGCGTGAACCTTCACCGGCAGCCGGTGTCATTGCACTTGGCGGCCCGCTTCTGGCGGCTGGACACGCGCATCCCTATATTCCGGGCATGTGGACCAGCGATACAGCAGTCCATCCCAAGAAACTGGAGGTAAATTCATGAGCCAAGAACGCGCAATTCTCGCTGGCGGATGCTTCTGGGGCATGCAGGATTTGTTTCGCCGCTATGACGGGGTGATTTCGACACGCGTTGGCTATAGCGGCGGCGACGTTCCGAACGCGACCTACCGCAACCATGGAACCCATGCGGAGGCCATCGAAATCGTCTTTGATCCGGCCCGCATCAGTTATCGGCAGATTCTTGAATTCTTTTTCCAGATTCACGATCCGAGCACCCGCAACCGCCAGGGCAATGATGTTGGCATGAGCTATCGTTCAGCGATTTTCTATACGAACGAGGAGCAGAAGCGCGTTGCGCTCGATACGATCGCAGACGTTGACGCTTCGGGACTGTGGCCCGGCAAAGTTGTCACCGAGGTGGCCCCGGCCAACGATTTCTGGGAAGCCGAGCCCGAGCATCAGGATTATCTCGAGCGCATCCCGAACGGATATACCTGTCACTTCATCCGGCCCGGCTGGAAGCTTCCCGTCCGTGCTGCGTCGGCCTGAATGGTACAGCGGAGCGCAGGCCTTCTGATCTATCGCTACAGCGACGGAACTCTCGAAGTGCTGCTGGTCCATCCCGGCGGGCCCTATTGGGCTCGCAAGGATGATGGCGTGTGGTCGATACCGAAAGGCCTCATCGACGATAACGAGGATGAGCTGGATGCGGCGCGACGCGAGACCAGGGAAGAGATTGGCTTCGATATAGACGGCACCTTCGCGCCGCTCGGCGAATTCAAGCAGCCGAGCGGCAAGATAATAGTTGCCTGGTCGGTCGAAGCCGATGCGGCGGTGAATGCCGAAACCATTGTAAGCAATACGTTCGAAATGGAGTGGCCGCCTAAATCCGGCTCGATGCAAGCATTTCCCGAGGTCGATCGCGCGGGGTGGTTCCAGTTGCCCGTGGCCGCGCTGAAAATTCTCAAGGGCCAGCGGGCCATCCTGTCAGAGTTCGCAGCAAGACGGGCTTGACCTTGCGGACTTGATGCATGTGACTAAGGCATGCATCAATGGGGCAGGGGCTTTCGCGCCTCGGCACAAGCACAATGGAAAGGACGAGTTCCCATGGTCGAAACCAGATTGCTCACGGATCACCAGGAAATAAAGGATTGGGCCGCAGGTCGTTCCGGTGTGCCCACCATCCGCGATTCCGCCGATTTGATCGGTAGCGACGTTCCAGTCCTCGCGCTTGCCTTTGGCCAGCACGCCTATGAGGACGACGACGATCAGGGCGCTGACCGCCCAGCGGATTTTGGCCGTCCGCGGCTCGTTGAATGGGACGAATGGTTTGCCATCTTTGACGCCGAGGGCCTTGGCCTGGTCGTCGCCGAGGACCTTCCCGGCCAGCATGACGAGTTCCACGAGATCATCCGGCGCTAGCGCGACAATCGGCGAGATCGATTGCGCCGGAAAATAAAAAGAAAGCGCGGACAAGTAAGGTGAGGCTCGGCTCGAGGAGAAAGGAAGGGTCGACCCGAGCCCCGATGTTGCAGATCGCTAGAAGCGCAACCTCGAAAGCGTGCGCCCGCTGCAGCTTCCCGTCAACTCACGATAATGTAAAAGGTGAGGTCCGGCATTTCGCTCAATGTGACTCACCGAACCTCACATCGAGCGTTGGCCTCTCGACTCACCAACCTTGCTGCACCGCAACAGGCCTGTCAATGGCCCTGTTTGATAGCCATTTCCAGGATTTCATTCCGGCGGCCCCCCGGCGCGGCCTAAATTTACGTCACGACGCACCTAAAAAGAGGAGGAGGGAAACGTTTACAAGGGGGAACCTTATCGTCTCTTGCTCCTCCTAAAGCTGATCGCCGGTTTCTTGGGGGCAGTGTGGCGATCAGAAGTCGATCATACGATAGCCTGAGTGATGCAAGAGTGACACCTCGCAGGAATGATACTGCCTCGCCCGGATTTCTGCACCACTGGCAAGCTATTGCGTTCAATGATTCCTGATCATATTGAGGAAGATGGAAGCGATCTTGTCGAGATGCGCGTCGCCGCCTTCTAGGTAGGCTTGGCGCCCAGCCCCTGCGACCGCATGGAACAGCCGATTTTCGCCAATGGAAAGTGCCTCGATCTCGCGCGCAAGTTCGTTTGGGTCGCGTTCGCTTTGGTCCTTTCGCTTCAAATACTCGGCCAGAAGCCGGCGGCGCCGTTCGGCATCGGTCGTCAGTGCTCCGTAGATCCCCCAGGCAAACCAGGATTCGCCTACGCGCAAGTCGGAATCGCCTATCTGCTCAACAAATTTCGGGGAAAGCTTGGCCTTTTGCGTTTCGACGATTCCATTCGCCACTTCAAAAGCGTCCTGATCAGTCAATTGTTTCTCGGCACTCATTCCGGCCTCCAACTCATGCTGCGGTTTCGAGTGCAAGATAGTGTGCCGGGCCGGCGTTTGACAGGACAAAACCGAAAAAACTGAATGCAAGGACCTGCCGGTTGCTCCGAGTGTTTCGCTCCATCCCCAATTCTCCGTGTGAGCGTATCCTACAGTAAATTACTCCCAGACCGCCGGTAAGTTCAGTAGTTTTTGGGCCGATGACGCCACATTGGCGCAGTGAGCATGCTTCAATTTCACGCCATCGGCCCTGCACGAAAGCTACTGGGGAGGGGCCGGCACTACCAGAAACGTCAATCGGGACGAGGGGTAATTTGTGATGAAGAGACTACGCCTCATGAGCGGAGCGGTGGCAATCGTGACGCTTTTCATGGCCGGGATCAGCTCAGCGGATACGATCAGCTACGCCGATGCGGTCAGTGCGCTTGCCAAGGACTGCGGCAAGGATATCAAGAAGCTTTGCAGCGGTCTCAACCTTGGCAACAACCGCATTCAGGACTGCCTGCAGAAAAACGAGGCGAAGGTTTCGCCAACCTGCACCTCCACGCTGACTTCGGTCACTGCCTCGATCAGTCAGCGGCAAGCCGCGCAGACTGGTTTTTTCAAGCTTTGCGAACATGACGCGGCCGAGTTCTGCAAGGGCGTAAAGGGCGAAGGCAATATTCTCGCCTGTCTCTTGAAGACGAAGCGGATCGACAACGGAAAGTGCAACCAGGCGATTACCGATGCGGGATGGCGTTGAACCATGCGCGGCTTAGGGAGACAAAGAATGCTTGTTCATCGACTGCGCGCCGGCCTGGCGCTTGGCCTCTTGCTCGCTGCCGGTCCTGTGGCGGCGCAGCAGCTTACCGACCGGCAACTCGTTACCAGCTTGAGCCAGGTATCGTCCGAGGCACCGGCGATAGATATCGCACTGCTCATGGAAGAAGCGAACGCCAATGTCGGCAAGGGAGTGGCGAACCAGCCGAACTGGAGCCAACTCACTCATCTCGCGCAATTGCTTGTCGAGATCGACTTCGAGAACGATTCCGTCGCGATAGAGCCGCAGTCGTACCGGACGGTCGGACTTATTGCCGATGCGCTGCATCATCCGAACCTCATGTTCTACAAGTTCCTCGTCGTCGGGCATACAAGTTCGACAGGCGATGCCCGGCATAACCTCAAGCTCAGCCAGGAACGGGCAGACGCGATCCGGGAGGCATTGACCACAACTTTTGCCGTTTCGCCCGATCGCCTTTATGCTGTGGGCGTGGGACAGGAAATGCTGGTCGATGCCGCCAATCCGAAGGCAGCGTCAAACCGCCGGGTCCAGCTGATCAACCTTGGCATGGTGAAATAGTGCCAGCGAAGGGGGCTTGTTGCGGCTTGTAGCGCGCATTCTGATCGCAACCATCCTGTCGCTGGTCATTGTGCTGGCGACGGCATGGGCGGCGCTCGCGCTTTGGTATCGCCTGCCGGCGCCCGAATATCTACGCGCGCTTGCGGGGTGCGTCTTCGTCATTCTCGGCATCGTAGCCATCATTGCCATGTTCACGCGCAGGATGTTTCGCGGCCTTGCCGCCTTTCTGATCGCATTCGCGGCCTTGTTACTCTGGTGGAGCACGATACGACCGCCGGCCCAGGCAGATTGGGCACCTGAAGTGTCGCGGCAGGTAACCGGCACGATGGATGGCAATGTGCTGACGCTAACAAATGTTCGCGAATTCGAATGGCGCGGCAAGACGGATTTCGTCGAACGCTGGTCGACCCGCAGCTACGACCTCAGCAAACTCCAGACCGCTGATCTTTTCATGTCCTATTGGGGCAATCCCAATATTGCGCATGTCATAATGAGTTTTGGTTTCGAGCAGGATCAATATGTTGCATGGTCGATTGAGGTAAAGCGGCGTGAGGGCGGCGCGTTCTCGCCGATAGCTGATCTATTCAAGAGTGATCCTCTCGTCATCATCGCGGCCGACGAGCGTGACGTCATTGGCGTCAGGTCGAATTTTCGCGGCGAGGATGTGCAGATTTATCGCCTGAGGGCGGGACCGGAGGCAGCAAGAGCGCTGCTTCTCGAATACGTTGCCGATGCCAACGCCCTGTCGACGTCACCGGAATTCTATAATTCGATCACGACGAACTGTACGACGACGGTCGTCAAGATGATGCGTGCCGTCGGCGACGTCGTCCCTTTCGACTGGCGGCTGATCGTCAATGGCTATTTGCCTGAATATGCTTACGACCACGGGGCGCTCGACAAAAGCTATTCGCTCGCAGATTTGCGTGCCCGCGCTCATATCGACGAGCGGGCAAATGCCGCCGGCTTGTCGCAGGATTTTTCCCGCCTCATTCGGGTCGGGGTGCCATCGCCGGCGGAAAAGAACGCCAACTGAGCGCGAGGCTGTCAGGTTCGGGGCCCACGTCTGTGGAACGGGATGATGGCCGCACGATCGAGCGCCGCGCCGATCTCGCTTGCAAGGTCGTCCACGAGTTGCAGATACTCGGCATAACGCTCATTGCGCTTTGGCTCCGTCGATTGCTCCCAACGGCACAGTTCCACCTCCGCGTCCGCGAAATCGGCACACAGTTCGCGGAACTCATCATCGCGGGCGGCACGTTCCTCTATCGCTTGACCTCGGAAAGGAAATCGCCTTTTCGCAGCCACTACCCCTCTATCCATGTCAAAGAGCTCCCTTTCCGGAGCAAAAGGAGTTTCGAACTTACTATCGTGGACGGGGAGGCATTTGGGGAGTAGGTTACCGTAGCATACAACTAGAAGATGCCGGCGGTTTCTGTTCATCGGGGGATGAAAGAATGCAGGACCAAATGGAGGCCCGGACTGAACAGGCAGCCGGCGCACAACGCGTGCCGCCCGCTCCGGAGGATATCCGCGCCCAATTGGATCGCATGGTTGCCAGTCCTGAATTCCCCAATGCAGGACATGCACATGCCTTTCTTCGCTACGTCGTTGAAGAGACGCTTGCAGGGCGTGCCGAGCGGATCAAGGGCTATTCCATCGCCATAGAGGTTTTCAATCGCGACGAGGGCTTCAACCAGGATGACCCTGTCGTACGGATCGAGGCGGGCCGTCTGCGCCGTACGCTCGAGCGTTATTATCTGATCGCCGGCAAGGATGATCCGGTAAGGATCGATATACCAAAGGGCAAGTACGTCCCGTATTTCTCCTGGAACGAAGCCGGGACGGTGGCAGAGCCTGCCGTTGCTCCCGTCGTGGCTCCTCCGAAATCCCTGTTCGCCCGCCCCGGTAGGCTGGCTGCGTGGATGCTCGCGGCTGCAATTGCAATTGCATTACTCGGTTACTGGACGTTTGCCCGCACGGTGTTCGATCCAGGCGCCTCATTCACGTCGGTTCCGAATGAACCGTCGCTCGTCGTCGCGCCCTTTGCCAATCTCGGCGAGAGCTCACAGGCCAATCTTTATGCGCTGGGGCTGACGGAAGAGCTGTTGACGGCGCTGCCCCGCTTCAAGGAACTCAAAGTGTTTGGGCGGGAAACATCCGAGGCTTTGCCAACCGGCGTGGACGCGTCGCATATACGCGGCAAGCTCGGGGCACGATACCTGCTGACCGGGGGCGTGCGTATATCCGACGATCGCGTGCGAGTGACTTCCCGGCTTATCGATACAGCGACAAATGCTATTCTTTGGTCAGACACTTATGAGGATGATCTTCGCTCGCGTGGCCTTTTTGCCATCCAGACCGATGTCGCAAACAAGGTCGCGAAAGCCATAGCCCAGCCATACGGCATAATCACGCAAGTCAATACGGCGAATCCGCCGCCAGATGATCTCGATGCGTACGGGTGCACCCTTCGGTTCTATGCCTACCGCGCCGAGCTCAGCGTTGAACGCCACGCCAATGTCCGCGCGTGCCTGGAAACAGCTGTTGCGCGTTATTCGACCTATGCAACAGCCTGGGCAATGCTGTCGATCGTCTATCTGGACGAGGATCGATTCGGCTACAATCCTCGATCGAATTCGCAACCCGCACTCCAACGTGCGTTACAGGCCGCCCGGCGCGCCGTCGAACTCGAGCCTGACAACAGCCGGGCCCTCCAGGCGCTGATGACCGCTCTGTTCTTCAATCAGCAACTGGCGGAATCGATGCGCGTGGGCGAAGAGGCGCTTGCCATCAATCCCAACGACACTGAGCTGATGGGTGAATACGGGGTCCGCCTCGCCATGGGCGGCGAATGGAAGCAAGGCGCACAGGTCCTTGACCAGGCACTCGCATTCAATCCCGGCGGTGCCGGCTACTACCACGGCAATCGCGCCCTCGCTGCCTATATGCTCGAAGATTACGATACGGCGCTTATCGAAATCCGTCAGGCGAACCTCGAGAAATTTCCCCTCTTTCATCTGGTTGCTGCCGTCATCTACGCAGAAAAAGGGATGATGGATGAGGCAAAACGAGAAGGCGACACGTTCGTCGCCATGCGCCCGGGGTTCATTCCAAACCTCGTAACCGAACTCAAGCTCCGCAATATTCAACCGAATGATCAGGCCCGCATGATCGCAGGCATTCGCAAGGCTGGCCTGCTGCTGCCGCCCGGCGCAGAAGCAGCGGCGGGCGCGGTGCCGGCGGCTGCGTCTGCTCCATCTCGGTAGTGGCGTGGCGCGGGGGGGTAACATACCCGATACTACAAGCTTAATGGCATCACAGCGCATAGTGTTGTTCCTGCCTGCTCAAGCGGGCGAAACAGGGAGGGATGCTTCAATGCAGAAGATAGCTCGAAACGTTAAGCGGTTCGCTGCGACAACCCTGTCGGTGGCGGCGGTGGCGCTCTATGCAGTAGCGGCAACATTATCCGCAGCAAGTGCCGACGAGGCGGACGCCAAGAAATTGCTCAAGGCAATGTCCGACTACGTCACGGCGCAAAAGCAGATCTCGTTCAATTACGACACCAATCTCGAGGTCGTCACCAAGGAACATCAGAAACTCCTGCTGGCAAGTTCCGGAACGATCGAACTCGACCGTCCCGACAAGATCCGTGCGACGCGGCATGGCGGATTCGCCAATGTGGAAATGACCTTCGATGGCAAGACGGTGACCCTGTTTGGCAAGGACGCCAATGTTTATACGCAAGTGGATTCGCCCGGCAGCATCGATCATCTCATCGACGAACTGCGGGATAAACTGCATCGGCCTGTTCCCGGCGCTGACCTGCTCCTACCCAACGTCTACGATGAACTGATGCGGGATGTCACGAATGTGAAGGATCTCGGCAGCGGCGTAATCGGCGGGACCGAATGCGATCATCTTGCGTTCCGGGCCAAGGAGGTTGACTGGCAGATCTGGATTGCCCAGGGCGACCATCCTTATCCCTGCAGATATGTCATCACGGCGAAAAAGGTAGACCAGGGGCCGCAATACAGCATTCAGATCAGCGACTGGAAGTCGGGGACAGACGTCTCGGCAGCTGACTTCGGATTCAAGAACGCCACGGATGCCAAGCAGGTCGATCTCAAGAAATTGGGCGATATCGACGAACTTCCACAACACTTCGCCGTAGGAGGCAGCAAATGAAAACCTCAAGGAAGCTGAGGATAGTCGTATTGACGGCGATCGTCGGGCTGTTCGTGTTGGAAGCCGGTTTCGAATTGTCGGTCCCGGGCATATCCGGTTTCGTTACGCCCGCCGACGCCAGGATCGGACGTCCGCTCACGCCTGTGAGTGTAGCAGGAGTCGCCCGGCGAACAGTTCGCCGCTGTGCCGTCGGCGTGTACTATTGTTAAGGCCATGAGTGGGAGCGGTGCCATCTGATGCAGTTGTGTAAAAAAGTCATGCGTTCTGAACGTCGATATGGGGCGTTCATTCTATTGTTGGCCATTCTCGCTTCAGGTTGTGCGAGCCATCCGAAAAACGTGTTGGCGCCGGTTGCCGAGACCGCGCCAGCAGCAAGCCAGGTCGATATGCTCGTCACGACGACCCGCAAGCGCTCCACCAACCCCGGCGAGATGTTCAGCGGCGAGCGGGGGCTCGCGCCGGCATTTGCTGACATCACGGTTTCGATCCCGCCAAAGACGGTGCGCAAGGAGGGTGAAGTAGCTTGGCCGAAGCGACTTCCTCCCAACCCGGCAACAGATTTTGCGACGCTGAAGACAGATGATTTGACCCTGGATGAAGCCAAACAATGGCTCCGTACGGGGGTCCGAAAATCCCCTGATCGCAGCGTTCTCGTATTTGTCCATGGGTTTAACAACAGGTTCGAAAGTTCCGTTTTCCGCTTTGCGCAGATCGTAAAGGATTCGGGTGTTCATAGTGCGCCGATACTTGTGACATGGCCCTCGCGCGGAAGCCTTCTCGCCTATGGCTACGATCGGGAAAGCACCAATTATACGCGCAATGCCCTCGAAAACCTGTTCCAGTATCTGGCGCGGGATCCAGAGGTTAAGGAAGTCTCCGTGCTGGCGCATTCGATGGGAAACTGGCTCGCACTCGAGTCTCTCCGCCAGATGGCGATCCGTAATGGTAAACTGCCTGCGAAATTTACCAATGTGATGCTGGCGGCACCCGATGTCGATGTCGACGTTTTCCGGTCGCAGATTGCGGATATGGGAAGCCAGCATCCCCGCTTCACACTGTTTGTGTCGCGCGATGATCGCGCCTTGGCGCTATCGCGGCGTATCTGGGGGGACATTCCGCGGCTTGGGTCGATCGATCCCGAGCAAGCGCCTTACAAAGCAGAACTGGAGAACAACAAGATCGCGGTCATCGATCTCACCAAGATCAAGGCCGGCGACGATCTCCACCACTCGAAGTTTGCTGAATCACCGGAGATTGTGCAACTCATCGGCCAGCGCATTTCCGAGGGCCAGACGCTGACCGACAGCAAGACAGGTCTCGGCGATCAGATTCTCGCCGCGACGACGGGAACGGCCGCCGCCGCAGGCGGCGCTGCCGGATTGATATTGGCTGCCCCGGTCGCGGTTGTCGATCAAGCAACGCGAGACAATTACGGGGATCAGCTTAGCGGGACCTTTGGGGTGTCGCAGAACACCACGACGAAGAAAGCGCCTGCCAAGGACTGCAGCGCCGGCCTTGCTTCGACAAGGAAATGCGACTGAGCCCGTCTGGAGCAGGCCGGATAGTTCGCTCCCTGCTCCTGAACAGATCCTGTTGGTCAGCGAGACGGCCGGCCGTCGCATTGGCAAATATGGCGCTGGCACAGGCTAGGGGGCGGTCAGATGCCGCCCCTCAGCGGTCAGGATCAGCTGACGAGCTGCTCGGCCCGCGCTGCAATCCTCTGATAGGCCTTTTCGATCGGATCGCTTACCTTGACGAATGGCGAAGCCCAGATGCGGAGCAGGGCCTTGAGATGTTCGCGGCCACCCTCGTAACCGACGATCGGTGCAAATGGTGTCATGGCCACAGGCGCTTCGTCGGCATATAGGCGCTTGTAATCCGCGAAATTGGTGAAGTGCTCATAATTGCTTTCCCTGACGAGAAGCGTCTCGGCAGCCAACCCTTCCGCCTGGATCACTTCATGGGTATCCAGTACGATATGGTAGTAGTCGAGCACCTCGCCGCGGTTGGGAGTAGCAGGAGCAATCGTAGCTCCGTTTACGAGGTCCTTCACGCGGATAAGGACGCCATCAATATAGAGCGCATGGTTGGGAGAGAGGTACAGGTCTTTGTGTGGCGTGCGATCGTCGAGCGCATGACGCGAAACCTTGATGGGAACGACGCTTTCGTGCCAGGATTTTCCGCCGTTCTTGTAGCGTTGATGCCCGACCCATTTGATCGGCACTGCATGGCCCCGCATTGTAACCACCAGATCACCCACCTTGAGCTCCTCGATCACCGCTTCGCCTGTCGGCGTCATGATCGAAGTGCCGCGCAGAAAGCAGTTCTGGCCGCTGGAACCGGAGCCTGAGCCCGATCCGGAGCCCTTGTTGCCTCCTCTTCTCCAGGTCTTGTGACCCATCGCGTCCGCCGCTGAAGAAGCAACGACTGTAGCTGTGATTGCACCCGCCAC
Organism: Phyllobacterium sp. YR620; assembly: GCF_900104165.1. Classification (NCBI taxonomy): domain Bacteria; kingdom Pseudomonadati; phylum Pseudomonadota; class Alphaproteobacteria; order Hyphomicrobiales; family Phyllobacteriaceae; genus Phyllobacterium; species Phyllobacterium sp. YR620. Next base: position 47,118 of record NZ_FNJP01000006.1, on the reverse strand, counting down.
GCCAAGGAAATGTCTTCGCGCTCGGTTGTGCGGTGAATTTTGTCTTTTACCTGATGACATCATGCCCCTCCATTTTGTTATTGGTGCGGTTTCTACCGATATTGGCCCAAGATCATCCTACATGAACTGCGGGCGCTAGAAACGCTCATGGTTAGTGTTTGCCAGCTGATGAATTAGGCGTAGCAATTGCTTGAAAAATATGCACTTCGAGAGAAATCATACTACTTTGGAAGTAGCGGGGGGTTCCCCTGAGGACGACGCGGAAGAAGGGTTGGCGGCGCTAGCCCTCGCCAGCGCTTTCGGAAGAAGCGGCCTCCTTGAACCGCGTCTCGAACTCGCGGCGTAGGCTCCGCCGCGTTTCCGCTGCCCGCAATCGTCTCTTTGCAATCTCAGATTGTGGATCATACGCTGGAATGGCGGTCGGCTTTCCTTCTTCATCCACGGCCACCATGGTGAAGTAGCATGAATTGGTGTGCCGGCGGACGCCGCTGCGGATGTCTTCCGCTTCCACCCGAATGCCCACTTCCATTGAGGTTCGTCCCGCGTAGTTGATCGAGGCGCGGAACGTTACGAGTTCGCCGACAAGGATGGGTTGGCGAAACACCACCTGGTCCACCGACAGAGTCACCGCATATTGCTTGGAAAAGCGCGAGGCACAGGAGAAAGCGACGCGGTCGAGAAGATTGAGAAGCGCGCCGCCGTGGACCTTGCCGCTGAAATTCGCCATGTCCGGTGTCATGAGGACCACCATCTCCACATGACTCGTATCGGTGTGATCGCCCATATTTCCCCATCTCCTTATGGTGGCGTCCATGGGAGGCCACTTGCGCGCGCAAGCCACTATGTAAGAAATGCTTTCCGGCCGCAACGCAGCTTCGCCAGGCGCAAAATGCGTCAGGCGTCCATTTGAAGTGGCGTATGATTGCGCATCGTCCGAGCGGGTTGGGCTTTCGCGCCGGGTTCGCTAAAGCGGCAGTTCCTTCCCGGCCTGCTCGCGCACGATGTATTCGGCGTACCAATCCGGCCAGTTCTCGTCGTGCTTGCCGCCCTCTCGCTTCTCATGTTCGCCATGCGCGGTTGCTGCCCGGCGCAAGGCGGCAGCAAGCTCGGACGAGGAATTGAACAAGGTGTTTTCTGCGTCGACGCGTCCCGGCAGCCGTGCCGTGATTTCCTGCAACAGCCAGCCGTTACCGTCAGGATCGCTGAATGAGGCGAACGAACGGTAGGTACCCCGTTCGGGATCAAGGCCGCTGACGCGGACACTGCCAAACAGGTAGGGTTCGTCGGATCCGGTATAGGTGTCGCCGGCATGGTGGAATGTTTCGCTGACCTTGACTCCGTGGCCGATCAACTCGGTGCGCGCTGCCTCGATGTCGGAAACAATGAGATAGAGCCCCTTGACTGAACCTGGAGCCGCAGCAGTGACGTTCTTACCGAAAATGACCGAGCACCCCGAACCCGGCGGCGTGAACTGAATGACGCGAAAGTCGTCGGCAGGGTAATCGGCGTCGAGCCGCCAGCCGAGGCTTGAATAGAATTCCTTCGCCCTGTCGACGTCCGAAACAGGGATGACGACAATCTCCAACTTCATGTCCACGCCTGCATTTGTCATAATTCCCTCCCCGTGTTGGTAGGTATTGCCGTTGAACTTACGCCCGTTTCAGAAGACCAGGATTTGCCGGCATCTTGCGCAGACGCGTCCCGGTTGCGGCATAGATTGCATTGGCGATTGCTGGGACGATTGCCGATGTACCAGTCTCGCCCATCCCTCCGGGTGGTTCCGTGCTCGCCACAATGTGAACCTCGATGGCCGGTGCTTCGTTAATGCGCAGCATCTGGTAGGAGTCAAAATTGGTCTGCTCGACGCGCCCGTTCTTGAGCGTAATTTCCCCATAGAGTGCTGCCGTCGCTCCGAAGATAATGCCGCTCTGGATTTGAGCCTCGATCGTATTCGGGTTGACGGGGGTGCCGCAATCCATCGCGCAGACGACGCGTCGAAGCTGGACACTGCCGTCTTTCGCCACTTCGACCTCGGCAATTTGTGCCATGTAGCTGCCGAAGACAAACTGCAGCGAAACCCCGCGTCCGCTTCCCTCGGGGAGCGTGCTTCCCCATCCGGCTTTTTCTGCCGCAAGGTCGAGAACGGCCTTAGCGCGGGGCGACTTGTCGAGAAGCGCCCGCCTGTAAGCAACGGGGTCCTGTTTTGCCGCAGCAGCCAGTTCGTCGACGAAGCTTTCGGTTACGAAAACATTGTGCGAGGGGCCGACACTGCGCCAGAATCCAGTCGGAATGGCCGGAGGCTCCGCCCGCACATATTCGACGTGGAAGTTCGGCAAATCGTAGACGAGATCGATGGCTCCTTCGGTCGAGTCCGGATCGAGCCCATCCTTGAAGCCTGGGGGCAGCCACCGCGCAATCACGGACGATCCGGCGAACCGGTTCTTCCAGGCAATTGGCCTACCCTTGTCGTCGAGCCCAGCTGAAAGGCGATCGAACCAGTAGGGGCGGTATAGGTCGTGCTGGATATCTTCCTCGCGCGTCCATACCACTTTTACCGGACCATCGACTTGCTTGGCGATCTCCACGGCGCGGACCGCGCCATCCGCCTCAAGGCGCCGGCCAAAGCCGCCACCGATCAGGTGGTTGTGAACAATGACCTTCTCCTGCGGCAGACCCGCTGCCTGCGCCGCCATCGCCTGAACCCGCGCGATCGCTTGATTCCCGATCCAGATCTCGCATTCGTCCTTGCGGAAATGCACGGTACAATTCATCGGCTCCATCGGCGCATGTGCGAGGAACGGCAACTGATACGTTGCCTCGACCTTCGTGACCGCGCTGCCCATGGCCTTGTCCACGTCGCCGATGTTCTGCGCAACGGCACCTGGGCTCATTGTCGCCTTGTCGAGCTCGCGGGCAATATCCTCGGTGGCAAGCGAAGCGTGCTGGCCGTCATCCCATTCGATCTGCAGGGCTTCCATGCCCTTTTTGGCAGCGCCCATATGATCGGCCACGACTGCGACAGCATCGTCAAGCCTTACAACCTGACGCACGCCTTTAACGGCCAGAGCGGCAGCGTCATCAAGGCTCTTCACCCTGCCGCCAAAGACCGGAGACTGCGCAAGCGTTGCGATCTTTACCCCGGGCGGCCGGACATCGATGCCATATATGGCGGTGCCGTTGACCTTTGTCGGCGTGTCGAGCCGCTTGATTGGCTTGCCTATCAACGTGAAACTATCGGGCGATTTCAGCGCGACATCTTTCGGCACCGGCATGTTCGCTGCCGCGCCGGCCAGTGCTCCATATGTCAGTCGCTTGCCGGTCTCATCGTGTATCACCTCACCGCCCTGCGCGCGGCAAGTACCCGGATCGACACTCCACTCCTTGGCGGCCGCTGCAACCAACATCATGCGCGCGGTTGCACCCGCCTCCCGCATTGGTTTCCATGCACCCCGCATGGCGTTCGAATTACCCGTGGCCTGGACCCCGAGCAGCGGATTTGCATAAAGCTGTTCATTCGGGGGCGCATGTTCGAGGTGAACCTTGTCCAGGCTCACTTCAAGTTCTTCGGCTATCAGCATGGGGATCGCAGTATAGGTGCCCTGGCCCATTTCGACATAGGGCATCGTCAGGAAAACCTCGCCATTGCCATCAATGCGAATGATGGCGTTTGGCTCGAAGCCTGCGGCTTCGCTCGCCCTCGCTGTATTTCTTGATGATGGCAGGTGCAGGCTCAAGACAAGTCCACCGCCGATAGCCGCACTTGCCTTAAGGAAGCTGCGGCGGGAGAGATTTGCCGGCAACAGAGACTGGCGTGAACCCCTTTCGGTCAAGGCGTGATCGATGGTCATGGTCGTCAACCTCCATTTCCGGCCGATTGTGCTGCAAGCTTTATGGCCGCGCGAATGCGAACATAGGTACCGCACCTGCAGATATTGCCGCTCATGGCATCATCGATATCGGCGTCCGTCGGGTTCGGGTTGGCAGCCAGCAACGCCGATGCCGACATGATCTGGCCGGATTGACAGTAGCCGCATTGGGGAACCTCGTGCTCGAGCCACGCCTTCTGTATTTTAGCGCCCGCTGGAGTCGAGCCGATCGCTTCGATCGTCGTCACCTCGGACTCGCCAAGGCTATCGACTGTCGTAATGCAGGAGCGTGTGGCGACACCGTCGATCTGAACGGTGCAGGCGCCGCAAAGCGCCATCCCGCAACCGAATTTCGTGCCGGTCATACCCAACACATCCCGTAGGACCCACAGAAGTGGCGTGTCGTCGTCGACGTCGACGCTGTGGGTATTTCCATTGATTTTGATGGCAACAGCCATGGCGCACTCTCCCGTTTATGAGGATCGGCAGGGCAGTCCGCCGATAATATGCGAACGCTATGATTTTGTTAGTATGGGTTAAGCGAAGGCGATTGAGACGCAGGTACGCGAACTAACCCCATTTTGGGGGGGCAAAGACCCCCTCAGACCGTGTGCTCGTAAACGTTCATCTTAGGCCAGACCAGCGAGGTTGACCAGATCTTCGTATGGTGGGGAGCACACGTGATTTTTGCTGCATCGGCTTCATTGTAGCCGATGCAGATCATGATGGCCGAAAGTTGGACGCGCAATCACAACGCGGAACAGCGGCTCGAACGCTTATCCCGCAAACTGTTCGCTGACATAGTCCCAGTTGACGAGCTTGCTCAAAACCGCAGCAACATGCTCTGGGCGACGATTTTCATAATCGAGATAGTAGGCGTGTTCCCATACATCGATCCCGACGAGGGCTTTCTTGCCATCAGCTAATGGCGTTCCTGCGTCCTGTAGCCCAACGATTGTCAGCTTGTCGCCATCCTTGACGAGCCAAACCCAACCGGTTCCAAAGACCTTGTCGCCCTCGGCAACCATTTTCTTTTGCATTTCGTCCGGCCCGCCGAAGCTGGTCTTTACCGCATCGAGTAGCGCGCCCTTGGGCGCGGCCGATCCGCCCCTGAATTGTTGCCAATAGAGGTTGTGGTTCCAGGCCTGCGCAGCGTTGTTGAAGATGTCGGTGTCACCTTGTTTCTTAGATCGGACGACGACCTCTTCCAGCGAAAGGTCGGCATAAGGCGTCTTTTCCACCAGCGTGTTCAGCTTCTTGAAATAGCCGGCATGGTGCTTGCCATAGTGGAGTCCGACCGTCCTTGCCGAAATGGCCGGGGCCAGAGCGCCTTCGGCATAGGGTAATTCGGGTTGTTTGAACGGTGCAGCCGCCCACGAGCGTCCGGCAGGCGCAAACAACGTCGTCGCAGCGGAAGCTGCGGTCAGTGCGAGTACACTACGTCGATTGAGTTTCATTCTTGCCTCCTTTGCCCGTCAGCACCCCGGCCATTTCAATACCAGCGGCGGCGCGTATCCTCGGCTGTCATGCGACCGACCAACACGCCGAGGAAAAATCCAAGAATGCCTATTGCGCCGACTGCCGACATCGCTCGTCCCGGGTTGCGCCGCACCGGACCGGCCACAGACTCTGCCTGACGGCGAACCGTCCGCGCAGCCGTCGTTGCCATGGACGAAGCATAGTCCGCCAAGCCGGAGTCAGCACTTTTGGCGGTTTGTTTGCGTGGAGAAGCCTTGCTCTTGGTTGCGTCCTTCCGAGTGGCGGCGCTTCGGGTCTTCGGCTTTGTCTTGCTCTGAGCCGCAGCCACTTCGCCGTCCGTGATCGTATTGTCGTCCATTGGGTTCGCCTCCTCGCGTGAATATTGAGCAACGATCCGCGAGAAGGTTGGTTCCGCATTGACTTCAGGTCGCAACCCCGTGGGGATCGCGCTTTATCGGCCGGGCGAAGGGCACGACGATAAGCGAGACGAGGGTGATCAGCGCAATCATCGCCCAGGCGTCATTGATGGACTGCACCAGCGCAGCCTTCGCCACCAATGGGCTGAACATCACCTCGGCGCCAGCCCCTGCCATGCCGTCACCGCGCAGTTGGTCAAGCGGAATGCCGACGAACGCCGCGGTCTTCGCATCGCCGATGAGAAGGCCGTTGGCCAACTCCAGTCCGTGTGTGGCGGCACGCGAGTAGATCACCGTATCAATCAGGGCCAGACTCAGGGCACCGCCGAGATTGCGCATCAGATTGAAAAGGCCGCTCGCATCCGGAATGCGGTGATGCGGCAGGTTGCCGAGTGCGAGACGCGTCGGCGGCAAAATGCAGAACATGATCGCAACGCCGCGTATTATTTGCGGCCAGAACATGCCGTCGCCGTCGGTTGCCGGCGTCTGAAAGGCGCTGCATCCGAGACCGATGGCAAAGACAGCATACCCAATGGCGGTCAAGACTCTCGCATCCATGCGCTGCTCCAGAAAAACCGCTATCGGCGCGACGAGGATTTGCGCGACCCCCGTCGCCAGCATCATGGTTCCAATCGTAAAGGCGCTGTGGCCACGCACATAGGCCAGGAACAAGGGCATCAGATAAACCGAGCCGAACAGTCCGAAGCCCAGAATGAAGCTCAATGCGCAGCCGATCGTAAAATTCAGTTCCTTGAAGTTTCGCAGGTTTACCAAAGGCACCTTGTTGCGCCAGGTTCGCCGGACAAACCCGGCAAGTGTTGCGGCACTTACAACGGCAAGCCCGAGTACGATGCCATCGGTCCAACCGCGCTTAGGGGCTTCCTTGAGACCAATCTCCATGGCGGCGAGGCCAATCGCCATCATCAGCAGGGACATGACGTCCAGCGTCCGAATCTCCTGAAACTTTGTCGTTTCGCGCGGCAGCAAAGTAGCCGCGAGGCCAGCTGCGACGATCCCCGGGATGACGTTGATGAGAAACAGCCAATGCCAGGAATATGCCTCGGTGATCCAGCCGCCCACCATCGGTCCGACTGTCGGAGCCATGACTGCGACGACGCCTGCCGCTGTTGTGGCGATACCCTGCAGGTTTCCCGGAAACAGGATGAACACCGCCGAAAATATGAGCGGTATAAGCGCGCCGCCGGCAAGACCCTGGAGAATCCGCCAGGCAAGCAACGCCGAGAAATCGCCGCTCAATGCGCATCCAACGGAGGCCAGCGTAAAAAGAATGATGCCGCATACGAAAAGCCAGCGCATCGTCAGCGTTCGCGTGAGAAAGCCGTTCAATGGAATGGCGACGACCTCCGCGATAAGGTAGGCGGTCTGTATCCAGCTCATCTGATCGGGATCGATGTCGAGCGCGTTCTGGATATTTGGCAAGGAGGTCGAGACGATCTGCACGTCGAGGATCGCCATGAACATGCCGATGCACAAAGCGGCAAAACCGAACCAGGTACTCGCCGTAGCAGCTGCGATAGACCTGGCATGTGTCGACATTAAATGACTCCGAAAGTGCCTTCGCTCCACTGACGGATTGCCGCTATGCAAACTGTTCAGCATCGGGACTACGCCGCCAGTAAGGTGGCAAATCGCACCTATAAGACACTGTTGCAGAGCTTTGTTCCAGCTATCTCTTATCTGGAATGCGTTTGGTGGGCTAACCGCTCGTCGTGCCCGCTGCGCTTTATAAGGACGGGTGCCTCGATTTGGCGCCATTGCAGAAACGGCAAGGAACAAATATCACGTCATCATTGCTTTCGACCGCGGAACCCGCCCAGATGAGTCCTGAAGCCTGTCTCCTAGTCCTCATCGGCGGGTTTGTCGGCGGTATTGCGCGCCTCTATCTGTCGACGCTCGTCGGCAGAAGATTCGATGAATATTTCCCCTGGGGAACGTTTGTCGTGAATGTCAGCGGCGCGCTTATAATCGGGATCGTCGCCGGGCTTGGACGCAACTCAAGCGGTTTTTTTGCCGACCCATTGTTCCGCGACTTTGTGGTTGTCGGCCTCTTGGGCGGCTATACGACCGTGTCGTCATTCTGCCTGCAAAGCCTCTACCTTGCCTTCAGTGGTGAAATGCGTCGTGCGGCTTTCAATGTCGTCGGCTCGTCTCTCCTGTGCCTCTTCGCCGTGGCTCTCGGTTTTCGTCTTGTCGAATGGTCAGGCAGTTTGCTCGGATGACGGAAAAAACGAAGGTCGGTCGGATGTATCTCGCAGTCGGCTGTGGTGCCGCGATTGGCTCGCTACTGCGCTTTCTGGCGGGCGTCGCCATCGTCGATGGACTGGGTCAAAGCGTGCTTTGGACCACCACCTTCGTCAATGTCGTAGGCTCGTTCATCATCATGCTTTTCGCCACGTCGACCGGTCCCGAGGGACGGTGGCCCGTTGGTGCGATGGGGCGCCTTTTTGTCATGGGCGGGATTTGCGGGGGCTTCACGACGTTTTCGGCGATGAGCCTCGATACTTACCTGCTCATGCTCGATGCGAGCATCGTTACCGGCGCGCTCTATCTTGGTGCCGTCGTTTTATTGTCGCTCGCCGCAGCCTGGTGCGGTCATGTGCTGGCTGTCCGTATCAACAGGTGATTGCCAGCAGATAACGCGCTCAATTCAGGCGTTGTCCGTTTTGACTGTCAAAGAGGTGAGCTTTGGTGCTCTCGCCCTTCACCGAAATCCGGTCGCCGACATTGACCTCGGCTACGCGCGGAAACTCTACAGTAATGAGTTTTCCAGTTCCGGCGTCCAGATAGCCGAACGTCTGGCTGCCAAGGCGTTCAACGACGACCAACTCGCCGGAAAACCATGCATTATCCGGCTCGCACACCGTCAGGTCTTCGGGGCGGACACCGAAGGTAACAGCTTTCGCCTTCCTGGTGGATCGATCTTGAACCGTAATTGCTGCCCGCCTGGCAGGCAGTTGAACAACCAGGTCTTCGCCGGCGGATTCTGCAACATCGACGGCGAGTGTATTCATTGTCGGGCTGCCGATGAAGCGGGCGACGAAAAGGCTGGCGGGTTTCCGGTAGAGATCGAGCGGCTTGCCAATCTGTTCGACATGACCGGCATTCATGACGACGATGCGATCGGCCAGGGTCATTGCCTCGACCTGGTCGTGGGTGACGTACACAGTCGTCGCCTGCATCTGCCGATGCAACTTGGCGATCTCAAGGCGCATCTCGACGCGCAGCGCCGCATCGAGATTGGACAGCGGTTCGTCAAACAGGAATGCCTTCGGGCGCCGCACGATCGCCCGCCCCATGGCAACGCGCTGCCTTTGGCCGCCAGAAAGCTGCGCCGGGCGCCGGGCTAGGTAGTCCTGAAGCTTGAGAATGTCCGCGGCGCTCGACACGCGCGTATTGATCTCGCTTGCTCCTTCGCTGCGCATCTTGAGGCCGAATGCCATGTTTTCCTCGACGCTCATGTGCGGATAGAGCGCATAATCCTGGAACACCATGGCGATATCCCGGTCTGAAGGCGGCAGCGCATTGACCACCTTGTCACCTATACGCAGTTCGCCGCCGCTGATCTCTTCGAGACCGGCGATCATCCGCAACAGCGTGGACTTACCGCAGCCTGAGGGGCCGACTAGCACGAGAAACTCGCCGCTTGCGATCGTTATGTCGACGCCATGAATTACTGGAACGGTGCCATAGACCTTCTTGATCTTATCGAGGCTGATCGCTGTCATTTGAAAATTCCTCCGTCCCATTATCTCTATTGACGTTCATTATCGATATCAATATCAATAATGATATTTCGCGTCGTCTGCAACAACAAGAAAGGGCTTGCAGTGTCCGACTCCCTGTCCCGCCGCCTGGCTCGCACGCCGCAGAGCCCTTTAGCCGCAAAGGCATCGGTTGCGTTTGCCTCGCTGAAACGGGACATCATGCTTGGCGAGCTCAGGGCAGGCGAACCCTTGACTGAACTCGATCTGGCGGCGCGGTTCCAGTGCAGCCAGGGAACCGTACGGGAAGCGCTCCTGCAATTGCAGGAGGAGGGACTTGTACGGCGTCAGGGTCATCGTGGCACGCAGGTCTCCGCCTGCACCGTGGATGAAGCCGTGGAGATGTTTCGCGTCCGCCAGCAGATCGAGTGCAACGGCATGGCCCGGGTGATGCGGCACAAGAGCCGCAGCCTCATACCCGACCTGCAGGACATGGCCGAAGATATGATTGACGCGGCGAAGGCCGACGACGAATTGCAGCTCGCTGCAATAGATCGCGACTTCCATCGCCGCATTTTCCGCGACGCCGACCTGCCTGCGCTCGATCCGATCCTGCACCGCTGCCTCGTCCACAATCACCGCTTCAAGATTTCGCGAAGCATAGGAACGCGCGACCTCATGGCGACTGCCCTGCGTCACCGCGTGATCATCGAAGCGATAGGCGAGGGGGACATGGCGGCGGCAACGCAGACACTGCACCATCACATCGCGACCATCGTCGATTTCGGTCCCACACTGTTCCCGGATGCCGAGCAATGAGCACCTCAAACGAATTTCCGAGTGACCTTTCGGCGGAGATGCGCATGATCATGTCACGCGTCGAGGCGGAACTTGGGCCACTCCCTGATCCGAGCTTGCTTGCACCTGCGGAGGGGCGGGCGCAATCCGAGCGCATCAACGAACGTAATAACGAGAACCTTCCGCCGGTCGCCAAAGCAGCGGAAGTCATGGTCGAAGCCAATTCCGACCTTGGCTCGGCAGATTGCAGGATGAAGGTCTTTATACCGGAAAGTGCGGGCCCCGGCGCAGTGCTCTTCGTCCATGGCGGGGGTTTCGCGTTCTGCAGTCCGCAAACCCATGAGCGATGCGCGCGGGTCCTTGCTATTGAAACAGGGTTGCCCGTGCTCGTACCCGACTATCGCCTTGCCCCTGAACATCCCTATCCGAATGGATTGCATGATGTTGTCGCTTGCCTGCGCGCCGCATTTCCGGCAACGGCAGCAGTCGGGGTCGAAGAAGGGCCGCTGCTCGTTTCGGGAGATTCTGCTGGCGCCAATCTCGCGCTTGCCGCCATGATTCATGAACTTGAAGCAGGTCATGCGGTCCCGGCGGGCGCGCTGCTCTTCTACGGAACCTACGCCGCGGATTTCACCACGCCTTCCTATCAGCAATTCGCGGATGGCCCGGGACTGACGCGCGGCAAGATGCAGCGCTATTGGAACTGGTACTGCCGTGATGAGGATTTGCGCCGCGGTCCGATGGCATCGCCGCTTCACGCCAGCGACCGCACGCTAAAGGCCCTGCCGCCGCTTTATCTGTTGGCTGCCGGCATCGATCCGCTGCTCTCCGACACCCTGCTTCTCGCCGACAGGCTGAAGTCAGCTGGCCGGGATAGCCCCGTTTCGATCGTGCCGGGCGTCACGCATGGATTTTTGCAGAACACCAATGAATTGGCCGCGGCACGGGAGGCGCTCGCGGCTGCCGGTGAGGCCGCCCGTCGGATGATCCGGAGCAGTCGTTAATTTCGAAGAACAACAGTGGAGGACACAATGAGCATTTTCAAGAAACTCAGCGTCAGCTGCGCATTCGTCGCAGGTCTCGCCATGGGGAGCGCAAACGCCGCCGAGACCGTGCGCTTCTGGTATCACTTCGACAATCCGGAAAATCCTATGTCGGATCTCGTGCAGAAGTTTGAGGCCAAAAACCCCGATATCAAGATCGAGGCCGAAAACGTTCCCTGGAACAGCTATTACGACAATCTCTATACATCGCTCGTCGGGGGTAATGCTCCCGATGCCGGCATGGTCAAGCTCTTCGCCCAGCCGCGGCTTGCTGAAATGGGTGCGCTCGAACCGCTTGGCGAACGTATCAACGCCTGGCCGGGAAAGGCTGACCTTCTCGACAATCTGCTTGAACTCAACAAGGGCCCCGATGGACAGCAGTACTACTTGCCCATCCAGTATGTGGTGCTTTACCTCTACTACCGCGCCGACCTCTTCAAGGAAGCCGGCCTGAACCCGCCGACCACGTGCGAGGAATTCCGCACGGCTGCACAGAAGCTCACAAAGTCCCCCGACACCTATGGATTTGGCCTGCGCGGCGGCAAGGGTGGCTGGGACCAGTGGGGGACGTTCGTGTTCTCGCAGGGTGCTGAACTGAAGCCGGGCGGCTTGACCAAACCGGAAGCTGTGGCGGCCAACCAGTGGCTCATCGATCTCTTCCAGAAGGACAAGGTCATTCCGCCATCCGCGCCGAATGACGGGTTCCAGGAAATTGTCGCGGCTTTCAAGGCCGGCAAGACTGCAATGACCATTCACCACATCGGCTCGTCCAACGATCTCGTCAAGGCGCTGGGTGACAAGGTCTCGGCTGTCCCCGTGCCGAAGTGCGGCGGCAATCAGTGGACGTCCTATGGCGACGAATCGCTGGCCATCTTCTCCGGATCGCAAGTCAAGGATGCCGCGTGGAAGTGGATCTCGTTCCTTGCGGAAGGCGAGAACAACGTGGCCTTCAACAAGGCGACCGGCCAGATGACCGTAACGAAGAGCGGTGCGGAACATTGGACGCTGCATGAACGCCGCTTCGTCGATGCCACTGTGCAGTCGCTCCCGTTCGCGCATGTCCTGCCGCAAAGCACTGCCACTGCCGAATTTGTAAATACCGCCTGGCAAACCTCGATGCAGCAGGCGCTGACGGGGCAGATCACCTCGCAGCAGATGATGGAGCAGCTTGAGACCCTTTTCGCGCAATAGCGCGGAAAGGTTCTCAAGAGGCCGATCGACGAACGCCGGAAAGTAAAGTCATGTCAACGCTTGTATCATCTGCACCAGCAGAGGCCGCACAGCTCCGTCCGCTGCGCAGCAGGCTTATGCCCTATGCCCTGCTGGCGCCAGCCGTGCTGGTGACACTCGTCATCGTGTTCTTTCCAATGGTGCAGGCGCTCGTCACCAGCTTCTATGACCTCGTCTTGTGGAAGCCGAATGCCACCCGTTTCGTCGGATTCGGCAACTATGTGAAGCTGCTGCGTGATCCCGTGTTCTGGACGTCTCTTGGTCACACAGCGATATGGATCGGCCTGACGGTGCCGCTGCAAATGGGCCTTGGCCTCATCGCGGCACTCTTGCTCAACCGTGATTTTCCATGGCGCGGGCTCGCGCGCGCCCTGGTCATCATCCCCTGGGCACTGCCAAGCGTCGTGATCGCCCTGATGTGGCGATGGATTTACGATCCGACGACCGGGGTTCTCAATGACATACTCCTTTACCTGTCGATCATTCACTCGACGGTGCCCTGGCTTGCCGATCCGCAGCTCGCGCTCTACGCCGTGATAGCCACGCTCACCTGGCAAGGCTTCCCGTTCTTCGCGGTCATGATCCTCGCCGGCCTGCAGGGCATTCCGCAAAGCCAGTATGAGGCCGCTTCCATCGATGGGGCGAGCAGCTGGCGTCAGTTCATCCACATCACGCTGCCGGGTATCGCTCCCGTCCTTGCGACCGCCGGGTTGCTGCGCATCATCTGGGTCGCGAATTCCATGGATGTCATCTTCGTGATGACTGGGGGAGGGCCGGGCTATGCGACGCATACGCTGCCGCTCTATGCCTTCATCAAAGCGCGCCAGAATCTAGATTTCGGCTACGGCACTGCCATTGCGGTGACCTTCACCATCCTGCTCGGCGCGATCGTCGCCGTCTATATCGTCCGCACGATGCGGGAGGTGGAACAATGAACAAGCCATCCACTCTCAAGCGGATCCTCACAACCGATATTCCGGTCGTCCTGATCATCCTCCTTGCCATCGGGCCCTTTGCATGGATGATCCTGACGTCGCTGACCCCGACCGCGCAGCTATCGGCGTCCGGCGTTTCACTGTCACCCGCCGGCTGGAGTCTCGACAATTATATACGCCTGCTCGAACAGACCTCGTTCCTAGGTAATATGCTGCACAGCCTGATCATCGCAGGCGGAACGGTGATACTTGGCCTCGTCGTATCGGTTACGGCAGCCTATGCCCTGTCGCGCTTCCGGTTCCCGGGGCGCAAGATCATCATGCTGCAGTTCCTGCTCGTCAACATGTTCCCGATCGTCCTCCTGATCCTGCCGCTGTTCGTACTGTTCCGGAAGATCGGCATCCTCGATACCCATATCGGCTTGATCCTGGCCAATTCCACCGTGGCGATCCCCTTTGCCGTGTGGATGCTGACCAGCTACATCGCCGCTATACCGCGCAGTCTCGACGAGGCTGCTATGATAGACGGCTGCTCACGGCTTCAGGCCCTGCGCCGCGTCGTGCTGCCGCTCGCCATGCCCGGGATTATCTCGACCGGCATCTATATCTTCATCACCGCCTGGAACGAATATCTTTATGCCTTGACCCTCGGCGGCCGAAATGTCCGCCCGGTCACGGTAGCAATCCAGACGCTCATCGGCGAATACCAGATCGAGTGGGGACTACTTGCCGCCGGCGGGGTCGTCGGCGCATTGCCCGCAACCATACTTTTCCTTCTCGTCCAACGCCGGCTTATCGGCGGCCTGACCCAAGGCGCAGTGAAGGGATGAACATGCCAATCAAAAAAGGAACAGCGATGAATCCCATCGGATTGATCTCCATGCAGTATGCGCGGCCGTTTACCGCCGAGCACTTTCACCTCTTCACGCGGATGCGCGAACTCGGCTATGATTTCGTCGAGCTTCTGGTGCCGGAACCAGGCGAGATCGATCTTGCCACCGCGCGGCGTGCGCTGGACGATGCAGGGCTTGGCGTCGTCCTTGCCGCGCGGGTTAATCTCCAGCGCAACCTTTCGTCGGACGACAAGGACGCGCATCGTGCCGGCATCGATTATCTGCGCTATACGGCCGATTGCGCAAACGCGCTCGGTGCGACGATCGTCGGCGGACCGTTGACCGGCAATCCCCTTGTCTTCGCCGGAAGGCCACCTGCGCCCGTCTCCGAGGACGAGCGTTTGAAGCGCAAAGAGCGCTGCGTAGTCGGCCTCAAGGAAGCCGGCGATCACGCCGCCAAGGCCGGCGTCGTTCTTGCCGTCGAGCCGCTCAACCGCTTTGAGAGCGACGTTTTGTGTACGACACAACAGGCAAACGAGCTTCTCGATGCGGTTGATCATCCGGCGATCAAGCTGATGCTCGATACGTTCCACATGCATATGGAAGAGGCATCGATTGCCGAGGCGATCCGGCTTGGCGGTGACCGTCTCGTTCATTTCCAGGCGAACGAAAACCACCGCGGCTTTCCTGGGACCGGTTCGACCGATTGGGTCGCTGTCGGTCGCGCATTGCATGAGATCGGCTACAAGGGGCCGGTATCGGTCGAACCGTTCCGGCGCAATGACGACCGTTTCGGCGTACCGTTCGCGCAATGGCGTGCGCCGCACGAGGATGAAAGCGAACGGCTCGCGGCCAGCGCTGCCTTTATCAAATCCCATCTCACCTTGACGGAATATCGGCGATGACCTTGAAAATCGGCTGGATCGGTTGCGGCATTCACGCAACCCAGATGCTTCTACCCCAACTCGTGCGCCACGACGTTGAAATCGTTGCGCTGTGCGATATCGACGGCAAGCGGCTTGCCGATGCCGGACGACAGTTTGGCGTTTCGCGATTGACCAGCGATGCCGAGGAGCTTATCCGCACGCCGGGTATCGACGCTATCGGCATGGCGGTAGGACCAGATCAGCATTTGCGTTTTGGCAAGCTCGCACTTGAGCGTGGACTTTCCGTCTTCATGGAAAAGCCGCCTTCGGGTACGGCTGAAGGCGCGCGGGAACTGCGCGCGGCGTCGGAGCGATCGGGCAAACCATTGTTCGTCGGCTTCATGAAGCGCTATTCCGTCGGCAACAAGATCGCCCACAACATCATCAAGTCGGGTCGGTTTGGCCCGGTGCTCGGCCTCACCGGCTATTACATGACGGCGCCCGGCTATTTTACCGGCAATGTCGACTATACCGGCTTCTTCCTGCATCACTGCGTGCACTACATGGACCTTGTATCGTTTTTTGTCTCGCCGGTGCGCACGCTATCCGCCCGGAAAGTCGAAAAGACGCCGGGCCGGGTCCTCTTCCACGTCGGCTTCGAATTCGACTGCGGCGCGATCGGCAATATTGCCATGGGTACGATCCAGTCGCGCGGAACGCCGGTCGAGCGCATCGAACTGATGAGCGATCACCAGCGGCTCGAAGTGGACGATGTTATAGAAGTACGGTGGAACCGTAATCCACCCTTCAAGGTGGACGATCCCAACGCCACGCTTGCGGACGATGTCGACACCCTGACCTGGAAGCCGAATTTCACGGCAGCAGCCAATGAGGACCCCAAAGGCTACTACTCTCTGCTTGCTGACGTCGTGCCGGGGCTCGGCGGGGCATCAACGCCGGCGCCGACGATCCATGACGGTGTGATAGCCATGGAACGGCTGGAGGAACTACGCCGCGAACTTGAACTCTAGGAGTGGAGCGCAGGATGTGATCCTGCGCTCTCTCGCTGCGGCGGCAAGCTCGATCGACGAAGCAACCGCTTTCGCCCGAGGACGCACCATGGCGTTTGCGCGCTTGCCCTATAAACTAAACTGCAAACAGTTGCCGGAGCCACCCAATCATGCCCTTGCCTTGCGAGGGCAGGAACCTGCGCACATATCGGGCGGTCGTACCAGCGCTTACATTGGCGCCGAAATGACAATAGCAGACCATTCTGTGGAGTTGATGGTCGTTGAGTTCGAAGAAGCGCTTGGCTTCGCCATAGCTATCGTCGGAGAGGCCTGATCCCCGCAGATAGGAATCCTCGAACGCCACCGTCAGAGCAGAACCATCAGCGCGCATCGCATCACGGGTCCCGGCCGACTGGAACTCGGTCTGATATAGTGTCGTAAGCCGCCGTGCGGGGTTGCGCTCCAAGAGTTCAGCCCAGCGCTCGATACGCTCATTGCGCGACAGAATCTGGCGCGGGTAGTCGGGATCAGTTTTTTCAAGGACCTGCAATTGTTCAAGAGCGAGATGTTTCATTCTGGCCTCCTATATCAACGATAGTTGGTCCGCCCAAAATCCCGGTCTTAGCCCACCAGCCAGCCTGACTCTGTCACGCTTTGAAGTCCAATCACGATCATTATCGGGACCACATTTTTCACGAAGTTGTGCAGACGCCGCGCGGATCGCCGCTCACGGAATCGTATAAACGCTGATCTCATCGGTGATCCCGCGCAGCGTCACGCTCTGCGACATCGGCTTCAGGCCGTGCCGGACTAGCAGGTCGGAGGCGCGCGGATCGTCAAGGACGGAGCCGGTGGCGAATATCTCCCGCGACGTCGCAAGGTGCTGGACGCGCGAGGCGATGTTCACCGTCTGGCCGAAATAGTCCTGCCGCTCGTTGAGGTTCACGGCGATGCACGGTCCTTCGTGGATGCCGATCTTCAACAGGAGATCCTCGCTGCCGCGTTCGCCGTTCAGCTTCAGCATCGCTTCGCGCATCCGCATGGCCGCAAGGACGGCCCGGTCGGGGGTCGGGAAGGTCGCCATCACCGCGTCCCCGATGGTTTTGACGACAGCGCCCGCTTCGGAACTTACAATGTCATTGAGAATGCCAAAGTGCATGCGCACGAGGTCAAACGCTGCAAGGTCGCCGACCCTATCGTAGAGTTCGGTCGAGCCGCGCAGATCAGTGAAGAGGAAGGTGAGGCTGGTGATTTTTAGCCTCTGATCCACGTCGATCGTGTCGGTGCGGTAAATATCGCGGAATGTCTGGTTGGTGAGCAGCCGCTTTGCGGTAAGGAATGGCCGGCGACGGCCGAGCAAATTATGCAGCGCCTCGTTGGCTATGCAAACGGATGGCAGGACGCGAACGTCGGTGTGATTTTCCAGTGCAATGCGCAACGGGCCAGGGCGGAGGGTAAGCGTTTCGTGGTGGCGATGCGTGCGATCGAAGATGAGCGAGAGGCTCTGACGCTCCTTCGTCGGCTCACCCTTGACGTCGAGAAACTGGGCGGCGTGTGTTACCGGCTCGAAGACGATGACGAAGTCCGCCGGCAATTGCAGGGAGATTACTGCCTTTTCGCTCGGTGGCAGTTCAAGCTCTTCGAGCATAAAACCGTCCACTTTGGCTTCGAAATCGTCCTCGGGCAGTTCAATACCGGAGCCCCAATAGATCTGACGGAAGTATTCGAGCGTGGGCAGCCGATGTGGATCGTGTGCCTCGATATGGCGCACGCGCGGGCTGACTGTGAATGTCACCTCGACCATTTCGTCCAGCGTCGGCTCGTAGCCTGCGGCACAGAGTGCGCAGGTGTATTCTTCGCTCTGGACCGTCTTCAGCGAGGTATTCGCATCAAGCACCCCGCCGCAGCCCGGACACAAAACGTTCCATGACATCTCGAAGATGCCAAGGTGGGCAGCATGCAGAAAGGCGTTGATCGTTTCCTCTTCATCGAGTCTTTCACTGGCGGCAAAGGCGAGCGCATTGACGCGACAAAGCTTCCGGTCGGGAGCTTCACGTACAAGCCGCTCGATCTTGTCGACGATGTCCGGTTGGACCGACTGGCGCAGCACACCGAACAGTGGCTGGATATCATCCATGGAGCTATTCTATACCTAAACCCGTCGAGGCCAATAGGAGATTCGACTGAAAATGTCAGGAGTGATTACCGGTCAGCCTATCACCTTGCCGGGGTTCATGATGCCGTGCGGATCAAGCGCCTGCTTGACCATGCGCATCAGGTTCAGCTTGACCGGATCGCCTTCGGATATCAGTTCAGGTCGCTTTTCGAGGCCGATACCATGTTCGGCCGAGAAGGATCCCCCCATCTTGCGGAGATTGGCATAGATGATCGCCTTGGCGCGCTCCTTGTCGGGCCAGGCGGTTTCGCCGGCAACGCCGATATGGAGATTGCCGTCGCCAAGATGACCAAAGGCGAACCCGCGAAACTCGCTGCCGAGAGCGGCAATCCCGCTATTGAACTGTTGCAGCCATGTTTCGAGCGCACCGAGCGGCACGGAAATATCGAACCAATGACAATAGGGGCAGTTACGGTCGATCACGCTGCTGTCTTCGCGAATATTCCAGATTGCGTTCCGCTCTTTCTCGCTTTGAGCAATGATCGCATCGACCACCTGCCCGCGTTCAATCGCAAGGCCGAGTGCCTCCTCCAGCCTCGATCGGGCCGTAGGCTGGTCCGGATCGTCCGTTTCGAGAATGAGGTAGGCCGGCGCTTGCGTAAAGGCGGCAAGCGATGCGGGGCCGAGGCTCTGCGACGCCAGATGGAAGTAGTCGTGCGCCATGAATTCTGCGCGAAGCAAATGGATACCGCGGTCACGCTGCAGCGCCTGGAACAGGGTAACGGCATCGGTGGCGGACGGACAGGCGACCAGTGCGGTGGCTGTAAAAGCGTCGGCGGCCGTCAGCTTCACCACCGCCCGCGTAACAACGCCGAGCGTCCCCTCGGCGCCGATGAATATCTGCTTCAGATCGTAGCCCTCGTTGCATTTGCTGACCTCGCTCATGTCACGCATGATCGAGCCATCAGCCAGCACGACTTCAAGTCCCAGAATACGCTGGCGCATTACACCATGGCGGAAGGCCTCCATGCCGCCGGCATTGGTTGCAATCATGCCGCCAATCGTGGCGCTGCCGCGCGAGGCGATATCGACGCCCGTGGACAGGCCTTCCTTTGCGGCGGCCTCCTGCAGTGTATGCAATGTCACGCCGGCTTCAACGATGGCTGTCGCTGCGGAAGCGGAGAGAGATTCAATGCGGTTCAACCCGGCAAGCGAGAGAATGACCTCGCCCTCACTCGACACTGCACCGCCGGTAAGTCCGGTGCGTCCGCCGTGGGGCACGACGGCTATGCGGTGGTCATTGCAGAAACGGAGAATGTTGGCGACTTGTTGCGTAGTCGCCGGTGTAGCCATCAGCCCGGCATCGAGATTGCGCGCATCGGACCCAGGATGGACAAGGCGCAGTGCGTCGGCCTCCTTCACACCATTCGGTCCGACGATCGAACGGAGGTGCCTGGCGATGTCGTCTCTGGTCATTGCTGTTGCGCTGCTCCCCGCCGTTCAATGAAAATGCGGATGCCGAGGATAACGGCCGTCACGATGATAAGGACGACGGAGATCGCAGCAATAGCAGGATCGATATTGTCGCGCAGTCCCATCCACATCAAGCGGGGCAGGGTTATCGCATTGACGCTGGTGATGAACAGGGTGACGCCGATCTCTTCCCAGGAGAGGACGAACGATAGGAGCGCTGCCGTGGCAATGCCGAACTTTATGTTCGGGATGATGATTTTTAGAGCTCGTGTGGCAAGATTTGCCCCCAGACCCCGTGCGGCAAGATCGATGCGCCTATCAACCTGATAAAGCGCAACGAGGATGAGAACGACGGCGAAAGGCGTGATCATCACAGCATGTGCAAGCGCTACCCCAAGCCAGGTATCGTAGCCGATCCAGTTGTTGACGGAGGAAAGGGCGGTCATCAGGAAGTAGAGCGTCATGGCCGAGACGACCGGGGGGACCACCAGCGGAAGCAGAACGAAGCCGATCATAAGAGCCGAAAATCTCGGCTGGAACATCCAGATGCCGAGACCAAACAGCGTGGCCAGGCTGGTGGCGATGGCGCTCGACAGAATGCCGATGCGCAGGCTCAGCAATATGCTTTGCCCCCACTGCGGGTTGTCGATCAGCGCCTGATAGTGGCGCAGGGACAGCGTGCCGGAGGGCATCGAAAGGAAGCGAGCCGGCGTGAATGAAACCGGCACCACCGCGATCAGCGGCATGAGCAGGAACAGCGCAATGGCTGTTGCGAGAATGAGGATGACGGGTCCTGGTCTTGATGATTGCATGGCTATCCCACCAGGTGTGCGGGTTTGATGAAACGCCGCATGAGGGCAAGAAGGACCCCGATGAACACGACGAGGACGACGCTGATCGCCGCGCCAAGCCCCCAGTCCGGGCTCTGGAATATGCGCAGGTAAACGAGTTCGGCGACCATCACGCTGCGTCCGCCGCCAAGGATGGCGGGCGTGACGAAGAAACCGAGCGCGAACACGAAAACGATGAGCGCCGCCCCGATCAGCCCACCATAGGTGAGCGGTACGAAGACGGTCCAGAAGATGCGCGTGCGCGATGCCCCCATGCCGCGCGCCGCAAGCAACACGCGCTCGTCGATGCTGCGCATGGCCGATGCAATCGGAAAGACGGCAAAGGGTATGAGGAAATGCGTCATGCCGATGATGACGCCGAGCTCGTTGCGGGCGAGCGCCAACGGTTCACTGATGATGCCCGCGGACTGCAACCAGGTGTTGATCAACCCGCGATTGGAAAGCATCGCCAGCCAACCGAATGCGCGCGTCAACACCGAGATCCAGAAGGGAACGAGAATACAGAATTCGGCGAGCATCCGCTGGAGTGAATTTCCGCGCACCCAGACATAGGCGATCGCATAGGCCGCGATGAGCGAAGCTGCCGTGACGACGAGGCAGATCCTCAAGGTGCGGATGAACACCGACTGGACGAGGGGATCGGTAAAGACTGCGCGATATTGTCCGATACCGGGCTCGGGGAGGGTAAAGCTCCAGCGCACGACGCCAAAAAACGGAACGGCATAGGCAAGGCCGAGAAACAGCAGCAGCGGGGCCAGCAACAGGATCTTTCTGGAGGCGGCGGACTTCCCGATCATTCAACATCCTTCATGGCATAAAAACGCAAACCCGGCGCGGGGGCGTTGAACCCCCGCGCCATCGATGTCATGCGGAAATGACTTTGGTGTATTCGTCGAATGCCTTGCCGTAATTTTCGGCATACCATTCCATGTCGAGCGGCACCTGCTTTGCCATATTGGCAGGATCGACGCAGTTGACGCGCTTTTTGTCGGCCGGGATCAGCGCATCCGTCGCGGGATTTGCCGGGCCCTGGCCGAGCATTTCGAACATGACCAGCTGCCGCTCCGGTGCCTGGGCGCTGGCAATGAACTTCATTGCATTATCCTTGCCGCCGGGATTGTTCTTCATGACGCCGAGAGCACCGGGAGAGATCAGGCCCTGATCCCAGATGAACTTGATGTTGCCGCCGGAGTCCTGCTCGAGAAGCTGGGCGCGCGTCGACCAGATCAGCGCCATCGATGCTTCGCCATTCATCAGCACGGACTGGCTCTCGGCACCGCCGCCCCAATAGGCGACGACGTTCTCCTTGAATGCGGCAATCTTGTCGTGCGCGCGCTTCAGGTCGAGCGGGTAAAGTTTTTCCGGAGCGACGCCATCTGCCATGAGTGCGGCTTCCCACATGGCCGAGCCCCACTTATAGAGTGAACGCTTGCCCGGGAACTTCTTCACATCGAAGAAATCAGCCATGCCAGTTGGTGCCTGGTCGCCGAATTTCGAGGAATCGTAGGCGATGATATAGGAGAAGAAGTAGGTGGAAGCGGCGTGATCCCAGCCGAAGCCCGGCCGCATCTTGTTCTTGTCGACGATATTGTAGTCGATGGCTTCCAGCATGCCCTGCTTGCCAAGCGAAATTCCCGAGAATGGATCGATGTCAAGAAGATCCCAGCTCGGCTTGCCGCTCTTGAACTGCGCCGTGATAGCGCCTTCGGTCGGTCCCGACCCGTCCATCTTGACCGCGACGCCGCTTTCCTTGGTGAATGGCTGGCCGTAGGCCTTGTCATAGGCCGTCATCGCGTCGCCGCCCCAGTTGACGAGCACCAATTCCTTGGCCTGCGCATAGGAGCCGGTGGAGCGGAGCAGGGCCGGCGCTCCAGCAAGGAACATTGCGGCCATCTGGGTAAAACGCCTGCGGCTAATCTCGCCGCGTTCGACCTTCGCCGCGAGGATTTCGAGGCAGTCTTTTTCAAACTCAGTGTTCATCTTTTTTCCCTCTGGATTGTTATTTTCGCATTCCCGTCGCCGCGCTAACTTCCGCTTGGCAGCAAGAAACCCTGGTTCGTCGGCCACGAGACCCAAACATCCGTTTGCGGCGCGATCGGCGCTATCGCAGCGGTCGGCATCGATACCGCAAGGCTCGTACCCTTGCTTGTCCGCAAATGATATTTGGTCGAAGCGCCGAAATAGGTCGCGCCCTCGACCCGGCAGGTAATCGCGTTGCTGTCGGACGTTGCTGGCTGCGTCGTAATCACCATGTGCTCGGGCCGCACTGCCGCGACGGCGCTGGTCCCATCGAGCCTGGTCGTCTTGTTGAGAATGATCGTGCGATCTTCGAACTGGCCCGCAGCGCGGTCACCGTCGAGCTTGACGGCATCGAGCGGCAGTAGATTGACCTCGCCAAGGAACTCCGCGACGAAGCGGTTGTCCGGCCGTTCATACACATCCTGAGGCCGCCCCACCTGCAGCAGTTCACCATGGTTGAAGATCGCGACCCGGGAGGAAAGGGCAAGCGCCTCCGACTGGTCGTGCGTGACGAAGACGAAAGTTGTTCCTGTCTCCTGGTGCAGCCGCTTGACCTCTTCCTGCATCATTTCGCGCAAGTTCTTGTCGAGAGCCGAGAAAGGTTCGTCGAGCAGGAGGACCGCTGGCTCGAATACGAGTGCCCGGGCGAGGGCTACACGTTGCTGCTGTCCGCCCGAGAGCTTCGCCGGGAGCTTGCGCTCGTGACCAACGAGGCCGACGCGCTCGACCATCTCGCCAACGCGCCGCTTGATCTCGGCGGAGGAGCGTCCCCTTACCTTCAGCGGGAAAGCGATATTTTGTTCGACGGTCAGATGCGGAAACAGAGCATAGCCCTGAAAAACCATTCCGTACGACCGATCCTCGGCAGGCACGTCGGTAATGTCCTTGCCATCCATCATCAGGCGGCCGGTTGTGGGCGCGGTGAAACCCGCAAGGATCATCAGGAAAGTGGTTTTGCCGGAACCGGAGGGACCAAGAAGGGTGAGGAATTCGCCGCGGCCAATATCAAGCGAAAGGTTTTTCAGCGCATGGAACGCGCCAAACGTCTTGCCGATCGATACGGCTTTGATCTCGGCGGCCTTCGAGTCGCCCAGTTGCATGCTTTGCGGCATTGATCGACTTTCTTTCCCCATTTTTAAGGCAAGCCTAGGCACAATCCGGCGCGACGACAATTGAATTATATTGCCCTCACACGTGAACAAAATTCACGCCATTCAATTTCGCGTTCATGTCTCCGGTCAGGTATTGCGGGTTTGCGACAGACGCGATTTCAACCATTCCGTAAACGCTGTCTGGGCCGGATGCTCGATTTTGGCATAGTCGGTGACGAGGAAATAGGATTTCGGCGACTTGATGCTGAGGTCGAAGGGCCGGATCAATTGGCCGGCCCGCATTGCCTTTCGGCAGGTCAGTTCGTCGCCCATGGCGATTCCCTGCGCGGTGATCGCGGCAGAAAAGACAAGGTTCATATCCGAGAACACGATACCCCTTTCGGAGTCCGGATTATCGACATTCGCGAGCGCGAGCCAGCGCGTCCAATCCTCGAAATCGTCGAGGTGGAGAAGGGGCGCGCGCAATATGTCCTTGGGTTCGGCAAGGCCCCCAAGATTATTGAGCAAAACCGGACTGCAGAGCGGCGTGAATTCGACCTCGCAGAGCAGTTCCACCGAGCGGTTCGGCCAATTGCCGTCGCCGAAAGCGATGAACAAATCGACGCTTGCATCGGTAACGTCATCGAGTTTGCGGGGGGTGAGGATGCGTAGCGCAATGTCCGGATATTTTTCCTGAAATTCAGCGATGTGGGTGCAAAGCCACAAGGACGCAAAGCCGGCCGTGCAACTGACGCACAGCGAACCGCCGGTGCTCGCCGAGCTTTGCCGGCCGCCAGCATCGTCGATCACGATCAGCGCTTTGCGCACGTCATTGGCATATTTGCGCCCGCGAGGCGTCAGCATCACGCCCTTGCCGTCACGCTGCAGCAGTTGAAAGCCGAGATCGCGTTCGAGCAGACGCAATTGATGACTGACCGCGCTGCGAGTCAGGTGCAATTCCTCCGCGGCCCGCCAGACGCTGCCGTGCCGGGCGAAGCTTTCCAATGCACGCAGCGCCTGGGTCGATGGGATGCGCATGAATAGGCCTTGAGGACAAAGAGGTGAATGGAATTTGCACGTTTTGAAAAAACATATCACTTTTTGTCCCGGCTTCCAGATGATTATCTCCCGCCAGCGGGAGAATGTTCATGGTTACGGCATCAGCGACGACGGCACGAGATTTTGTTGACGGGCGCGCCTCTGATCTCTCCACCTGGACCCGTACCATCTTCGATTTCGGCGAAACGGCATGGCGCGAGTATCAGTCAGCCGACTGGTACGTGAGCCGGCTACGTCAGGAAGGGTTCGATGTGGAGGCGGGGTCGGGCGGCATGCCCACCGCTTTCTGCGCCCACTGGACCAACAAGGTCGGGACTAACTCCAGGTCGCCCACGATCGGGATGTATGCCGAGTACGACGCGGTACCCGGCAATTGCCAGGACGCCACCACGCAAAAGCGTCCGCGCCCTGGTCTTGGCGAGCACGCAGGCGGGCATACCGATCCGCATTCGGGCCTTGGAATTTCCGGACTTGGCGGACTTCTTGCAACCAAGGCTGCAATGGAGCGCCACGGCATTGCCGGGACGCTGCGATTTACCGGCGAGCCCGCCGAAAAGGTGCGGGGATCGAAGCCCATCCATGCGGCCAAGGGCTACTATGACGGCCTCGACGGCATGATCTCGTTCCATCCGTTCTACATGCTGCCGATGTGCAATACGGTGCGCTGGGATACGCATTGCGGTGCCGCCTATTCGATGATCTACCGCTTTGTATGCGATCAGCCGGAACGTTGGGGGCTCAGCGATGGCGCGCCTATCCCCCAGTCGCACTCAGCGGTGCGTGCTCCCGGCGCCAATGATGCGCTGATGCTGATGTACTTCTCCTCCAAAGCGCTCCGCGATTCCATGCTGCCGCATCAGGGCGGCTGGTCGATCAGCGAAGCGATCCTGACCGCCGGGCAGGCCACAGCCGACAACCTTCCCGCTGCTCTCGCCGAAATCCAGTACATGATGCGCGTTCCGACGATCGCGATGGCCGAGCAGATCACCGCTGTGCTTGACCGCAATGCCGAGCATGCGGCGGCCATGTCCGGCTGCCGTGTCGAGCGTCACTGGGTTTGCAAGTCGCGGCCGGGGCTTGCCAATCATGCGATGGCGAATATCACGTGGGAGGCGCTCCAGGCGGTCGGCGCCCCCCGCTGGGGCGATGCCGCAAAGGCTATCGCACGCGAGATACAGGCCAATGTCGGCATCGACCCGATCGCCCACCCGTTTATCGACGAGTGCGAGCGGCTGATCGCACCGCAGGAGGCCGAGGCGATCTTGCGGCGCGACTTGCCGCCCTCGCAGCTCAATTCGACGTCGGATGATTACACGGACATGACGTGGCACGCGCCGACGGTCCGCTTCTACGTGGCGCGCCCCGCACTGAAAGCACCGAAAGGCTTTGCCTATCCGGGTTGGGTGATGAATGCGCTAGGCGGCATCCCGGAAACGATCGATCCGATGGTCAATTGCGCTGCGAAAACCGTGGCGCTGACGGCCTTGCGGCTTCTCGAGGACGAGAGCGCCAGAACGCAGGCGAAGGACGAATTCATTGAGCGAACGGGCGGAGGCATTGGCGGATCGAAGTGGGTTGCCCCGCTTTGCGATTATGAACCGCCGATTCGTTTCCGTTGGCCGGAATATGTAACAACGGCGCGCGGGCGCGAATGGTGGATACCAACCGCCGCCTAACGAGGAGAATTGTCATGACACGGCACGAACAGGACCTTGCAAGCGAAAGCTTCACTTTGAAACGCCGCAATTCCAATGGCGGGACCAAGCCGCTTTCAGGCTGGGGATTTCGCAACGAGACCGATCCGCTGACCGACGTTCTCCTCGGCTCGCCGGCGTTCCTGCGGCACATGGCGACAAGCTCCCTGTCGCGCAAGCATTTGCGTGAAGCGCCGTGCAATATTCAGGCGGCGCAGGCGCAGCACAAGGAACTGGTTTCCGCATATGAACATTTCGGCGTCAAGATCCATTGGCACGAGCCGGAACCCGAACTGCCAATGCAGGTCTATTCGCGCGATTCCAGCGTGATGACTCCTTACGGCGCGATCATCACGGCAATGGCCAACTGGTGGCGTCGCGGCGAAAACTATGCGGCGATCCGCACCTATGAACGGCTCGGCATCCCAATCTACGATATGGTGACGGCAGGGACGTTCGAGGGCGGCGATTTCAATGTGATCGAGGAGGGCAGCGTGCTCATCGGCTGCGGCGGCGCACGAACCCAGGAAGAGGGCGCCCGCCAGGTCGAAGAATGGTTCCGCAAGGAAGGCTGGGAAACCCGCCTTGCTTTTATCGACGAATATTACGTCCACATCGACCTTATGGTCGTGCCGATCGCGCCGAAATTGACGGCCGTCTGCCTTGCCTGCACGGAGCCCGGCATCGTCGACTGGCTGAAGGCAAAGGGGCACGAAATCATCGACGTTCCGTTTCAGGATACAATGAACCTCGGCTGCAACTTCATGTCGCTCGGCAACGACCGGGTTATAGCGCCCTCGTCGAGCAAGACGCTCATCGACAAGCTCAAGGCGACAGGATTCGAAGTCGCCTCGGTCGACATGAGTGAAATCTCCAAGACCGGCGGTGGCATCCATTGCATGGCGCAGGCGCTGGTGCGGCAAGCCGCCTGATCAGTAATAGGCGGCGGTCCTGTCGAGAAAATCGTGGAAATGCACGATCACGCCGTTTGCGTCGATGAAGATCACCGCGTAGGCAGGCGGCTCGTGCGTGTTGGCTATGCGGTCTGGCGAAAAATCGAGCGCCGACTGATGGTTGGTGCCGCGCAGGACGCTGACCGGAATGCCGCGCCAGCTTCCCGCGATCGGGCGATGCGCGTGTCCGGCAAAGATGTGCCGGACATTGCCATGCTCGCGCAGCAGCGGGTAGAGCGCTTCAGCTTCGATGATGCCCATGCGGTCGAGCAAGGGCATGTGTATCGGAAACGGCGGATGATGCGAGAACAGGAAGACAGGGCGATCTGACGCTTCGTTCAGACGGTCGCGGAGCCAGGCAAGCCGCGCCTCGTCAAGTCGGCCTTCCGGCCGTCCGGGAAGCAGCGTATCGAGCAGGATGAGGCGCCCCTCGCGCGTATCTTCGATACCTTGTACGAATCCCCCATGCGTTGCGGCCTTGTCGAAGACACGCAGGAAATTGTCGCGGTTATCATGGTTGCCGAGCATCAACCGGTGGGCCGGGACGAGTTCGCGCAAAGCATCCGCCAAAGCCCTGTAAGTGATCTCTTCCCCGGTCTCACTGAGGTCGCCGGTGAATATCACCAGTTCGGCATCGGAATGGTTGCGGTTGATATCCGCGACACATGCCTCGAGCCGGGCCAACGGGTCGAGGCCGCACAGGGTTTCCCCCGGCGTTACCAGGTGGAGGTCGGTTACCTGCAATATCTTCATCGGATTCGCTCGTGTTCGGACCTGGATTTGGCGGTTGCGTTACGGGTGCTGCCGCGCAGGACAAGTTCGGTTGTGAGCCGGTCGTGTGACGGCGGACGGTCGGGTTCCGACTCCCGTTGATCGAGAAGCGCTACCGCATGGGCGGCCATCACGGTGGCATCCTGCCGGAAGGTGGTGAGATTGAAGGAGTCCCATTGCGCTTCGGGAATATCGTCGAAGCCGATCACCGACACATCGCCGGGAATTTTGAGGTTCGTATGATGGGTGATGTAGTCAATGAGCCCGAAAGCAACGAGATCGTTGACGCAGAAAACAGCATCCGGTCGCTTCGCCCCGGAGAACAACTGCTGGGCAGCCTCCTGGCCGCCGGAATAGTTGGAGTTGCTGCCATTGCCGATCATTACCTCGGCGCCGCGCAATTCTCCTTCGTGCCGAAATCCGTGCTCGCGTTCGATGGTGGTCGGCGTGCGCGACATCGCACCGGCGAAGCCCAGCCGTTTTGCACCACCGGCTAGGAAAAACCGGGCGGCTTCGCGTCCCGCGCCCTCATTGTCGATGTTGACGTCGTCGGCTCCCGTTTCTGAACGTCCGAGCACAATGAGCGGTTGACCATTGCGGCGGGCAAGATCAACAAAGGATGAGGGCGGGGAACCGGACAGAATGATCGTCGCCTCGGCACGGTAGCCGAACAGCGTCTTCTGGGCGGCCACGAGTTCTTCTTCGGTATTGCCGGTATTGATGACGATCGGAACGCTGCCGCGCTGAATCAATGCCTTGGTAAGGGCCGCGACAAGGTGGGAGCGATAGCCAAGCTCGGGGTTAGTGACGACAAGGCCGACA
The DNA here is from genome assembly GCF_900104165.1 of Phyllobacterium sp. YR620. Taxonomy (NCBI): domain Bacteria; kingdom Pseudomonadati; phylum Pseudomonadota; class Alphaproteobacteria; order Hyphomicrobiales; family Phyllobacteriaceae; genus Phyllobacterium; species Phyllobacterium sp. YR620. The sequence goes on along the minus strand of NZ_FNJP01000006.1, from coordinate 18,071 downwards.
AGCCGGCTCTTGCGCGCCAGCAGACCGCGGGCAAGGTCATTGACCTGGTAGCCGAGCGCTTCGGCGGCCTCCATGATTTTTTCGCGTTTCTTGGCGGAAACACTGGCCCCAGGCGTAAAGGCGCGCGACACCGCCGAGCGCGAGACGCCGGCATACTTGGCCACCTGCAGCGCACTGACGAACTGCTTGTCATCCTTCGACGTTTTCTTGTCCTTGGATTTCATTTCTAATGTCCGACCTTGGATAGTACGTCCGCCCGCAAGAATCGCTCCACAACCAGCATGAAGCCTATCGACGGCACGAGCAACAGAAGAGCGGTGATGGATGCAATCTGGTAATTGCCGCCGGCGCCCGCCGTATAGAGCAGCAACGGTAAGGTGTTCACATCCGGCGCGCCGACGAAGTAGCTGCCGGTGAATTCGTCGAGCGATTCCAGAAAAACGAAGATGGCGCTGGCGAGGAGGCCGGGAGCCGCGAGCGGCAATGTCACATCGCGAAACGCGCGCAAAGGGCCGGCGCCGATTGAGCGCGCTGCCTCCTCAAGATCGACGTCAACTGCTGCGAAGGCCGCCGTTGCAATCCATACCGCATAGACCAGCCCATGTGTCACATGGACGAGCACGACGCCGGTTATCGTACCGTTGAGGCCGATCTCATAGAAGAAGCGGGCAATGTTCACATAAACAGGCAGGTTGGGAAACGCCTGCGGTATCAGGAATGCCAACAGGATCAGCCCGCGGAAGGGCAGCTTAAGGCGTGACAGCGCATAGCCCGCCGGGATGGCAAGGACCAGCGATACGAGGACGGTGAGCGATGCGATAAGGATGCTGGTCGCGAGCGAGGACATGGCGTTGCCGCGCGACGAGAATACCCGTTGCCAGAAGCTGAACCCATATTCGAGCGGGAGCATATGCGGGAAATACCATTTTTCGGCGACTGTCCAGAGGACGAGATTGGTAAGGGGGCCGAAGATGATGAAGGCGATGAGGCCGAGAACAACGGCGCGCGGCAGCCACCAGAGATCGAAGCGAGCCGTCATGACCGCTCCTTCACCGAATGACGCAGATAAATGAGGGCAACACCCGCCGTCAGCAACAGTGATATCATCCCGAGCGCATTGGCGACGCCGTAGTCGCCATGGGCATTGATGCGGAAAGCGATATCCGCCGTAAGCATGGTCGGCGACTGGGCGTTTATCATCAAGGGCACCGAAAGCACCGACATCATCGTCACGAATGACAGGATCAGGCCGACGAGCAGTGTGCCGGCAACCTGCGGCAGCACGATTTCTATGAGAATGCGCAAACGCGATGCACCGAGATTGCGCGCCGCCTCGATGGTGCTGCGGTCGAGCGAGGCCATCGCGCCAGCAAGGAGGAGTGTCACGAAAGGCGTCTGCTTCCAGACGAAAGCGATAACGATGCCGCGCCAGTCCAGAAATCCGGTTGTTTGCAGAGGTGTCAGTATGCCGAGACTGACCAGGACATTGTTCATCAACCCGTTCTTGGCGAGAAAGGTGCGCATGACCTGGCCGACGACGATGAACGGGATGAACATGGGCCAGCGATAAAGCCAGCGCAGCACCGCCACGGCGCGTGGATTTTCGCCGAGGGTGAGGTAGCCGCCAATGGCAATGGCAATGATGCCGATGAGGGCCGTCGAAATCGCGACGATGACGAGCGTAAAGATCATGTCGCTCGAATAAAGATCGAAGGATTTGGCGAAATTATCCAGGCCGAACCGGTCGCCGACCTCGAACGCGCCGATGATGGAGGCCGCGAGCGGGACGATGAAAAACAGAAGGATCATCGCCAGAGCGGGCAGGACGAGCAGGAGGGGTAGAAGACGTTTGGGCATGAACTGGTCCGGATGAGGAGTGGCCGCCGGGGGTGCCGGCGGCCCAGTTGCTATCAGTTGGCGACGTTCTTCTCATAGGCTTCGAGGATGGCCTTGTTATAAGGCGCGATCGGGAAGGGCTTGCCCTTGCTGGCCAGGTCATCAGGCGTGATATCGACGAAGAGCTTGTCCCAGCTCGCCTTGTCCAGTTCCGGCTGCACAAATTTCGCGTCGATGCCCGGGTACCAGTTGAAGCGCTTGACGATGCCATCCGCCTGCACTTTCGGGCTGGTTGCCAGTGCAACGAACTTCTCGGCGAGTTCCGTGTTCGGGCTCTTCGCGGGAATGACATAGTGCATGGGCTGGCCCGGCATGCCCGGCGCAGGCAGGATCAGTTTCATTTCCGGCGGAAGCTTGCCGTCCGCTTTCCACGAATAGAACATATCGACCCAGACCGGACCCATGGCAATTTCGCCACGGCTCAGCATGTCAAGTGTCCCGGCATTGCCAGGCGTGAGCGTCGCGTTGGTGGTAAAATCCTTGAGGCTGGCGAAAGCCTTGTCCCACTTTTTGGTTTCGGCTTCCTCGAAGGGTCCGTTCATCAGCTTTGTCGCATCGCCATCGCCGAAAGCATAGATCCAGCCCATGACGAAGCTGACCCCAGAAGCGCCGCCCTTGATGCCGTTATAGCCGAACTGCTTCGGATTTTCCTTGGCCCAGCTTACGAGCTCCTGATAGCTCTTCGGCGGGTTGGGCACGGTGGCCGGATTGTAGGCAATGGCGGTCTGGCTCGAGAACATGGGCATGACATAGCCATCGACATTGGCGCCGAGCGCAAGCTTCGCCTTTTCGCTCGTCACCATCTCACCGGACGGAATCTTGGATTTGTAGGCTTCAAGGTAGCCGTCAGCGACGAGGGGTCCGGCGAATTTTTCGTGGACGACAGCGACGTCCACATCCCACTTGTCTGCGTTGGCTTTCGCCTGCGCGTCGAAGCGCTCGACGATCTTCTGCGAACCGGCATCGCCTGGGCCCGTTCCGACAACGCGCACCTTCGCGCCGGGATTTTCCTTCTCGAAGAGCGGTGCAAGGTAATCATTCACATAATCGACCATGTTCTGGTCGCCCGCGGTCACCACAGTAAGATCCACGGCGGCCGCCGGTGTTGTGGCGAGGCCGAGGATGATCGAAGCTTGAAGAAGATGTTTCATTCCGTAACTCCCTGAGCAAGATTTGGTTATCAACTCTATTCCCTGGCGCACTTCGGTAGGGCGCCAAAACTCCGTGCGAACGCCATCACGCGTTGAAGATGAAGAGCGAACTCTCCGGCACATGTACCCTCACTGTTTCGCCCTGATCGAAGGGCCGGTCGGCGTCGACGAGAATCTCCTGGTTGCCGAGATGCACGGCATGGCGCCAATGTCCGCCGGGATAGGTGACGCTTGCCACCTGGCCGCGCAACTCGAGGGCGCCAGCTGCAGGCGTCGTCTTCTCGCCGTTGCGGACGAGGCTCGCAGCTTCGGCACGGAAACGAAGTTCAACCGGCCCGCTTGTGACGTCCCGACCGCCACGTCCTGTCACGGTCGGTGGGCTCATCGCGCTTTCCATCAGCTCGATATGTTCGCCGCTCACCCTTGCCTGCATTGTCAGAAGGTTTTCGGCGCCCATGAAGGCGGCAACGAAGGGTGAAGCCGGCCTGTTGTAGACGTCTTCCGGCGTTCCCTGCTGTTCGATGCGCCCCGCGTTCATGATGACGATGCGATCGGCCATTACCATGGCCTCTTCCCGATCATGGGTGACATGAATGGCGGTGATGCCGAGCCGCTTCTGCAGCGAGCGAATTTCATGGCGCACTGTCAGCCGGATCCGCGCGTCGAGGTTTGACAAGGGCTCATCGAGGAGCAGGATTTCCGGATCGATCGCCAGGGCCCGGCCAAGCGCCACGCGCTGGCGTTGGCCGCCTGAAAGCTGGCCGGGTTTGCGACTGCCAAGGCCGCCAAGGCCAAGCAGTACCTGCATTTCGGTCACACGCTTTTCTATGTCACCACGCGAGCGCCCCTGCAGCTTCAGTCCGTAGCCGATGTTCTGCGCGACCGTCATGTGCGGCCACAGGGCGTAGGATTGAAAGACGAGGGCCATGCCGCGTTTGTCCGGGGGCAATTGCGTCACGTCGCGTCCGGCGACCGAGACTGCTCCGGCCGAGGGTTTGGCAAAGCCGGCGATTGTTCTTAAGAGTGTCGTCTTCCCGCAGCCGGACGAGCCGAGGAGCGCTACGAATTCGCCCTTGCCGATCGAAAGGTCAAGATCGGTCAGGACGGTTGTCCCGCCATAGCCCACACTGAGATTCTCTACCTTGAGAAAAGCCTGCCCGTTCATTTTCTTCCCCGTATTGCACAGCTGCGCAATTATTTTCCTTGTACTGTCTTTTTATAACAGTCCCGTGACAAGCGAAAAATTCAGTGAAGCGTTTTTCGCCTGCGGGCAGCCATGACGCGGCAGGTTCGTCCAACCCTTCGCAACCTGCGTTAAATCGTAACAATTGCGTGACCGACAGTTGATGGCTCGTCCGCGCCCCGCGAAAAACCCAATTGCCGCCTATAGGTGGGACGTGAAACGAAGTCGTGCACCTTATGAATATTACAAAACTATAATTTGTAATGGGCTGCCGGAGGGGTAGTTCTGACATGTTCGATAGAGTTCGAGAAAGAGAACACGTCATGAAGCGTATAGGCCTTGTGATCGCAATTCCGGTCATGATCGGCGTCGGCTATTTTCTCGCCTATCCCGAACTCTCGCTTCGTGCCTCTGCACCGGACAAGGGCGCAATGCCGACAGGCTCGCTCTCCGCAAGCGGGGGCAATGCACAGGCGCAGACAAAGAAGCGCAATGCGATCGTGCCACTCGTCGTGGTTGCAGAGGCGAAAAAAGAGGACGTTCCGGTTACGAAAACGGTCGTCGGGTCGATCGAGCCCATTGAGACCGTCGCGGTTCGCCCGCAGATTGATGGCGTCGTCGTCGAAAAGCACGTCATCGATGGCCAGATGATCAAAGCCGGCGACGTGCTTTTCAAACTGGACGATCGAGCGCTCAATGCAACGCTTGCCAAGGACCAGTCCTTGCTTGCGAAGGATGAAGCCAGCCTCGTGTCGGCGAAACTCGATCTTTCGGGCGCGCAGGATCTTGCCAAGCAACGTGTGGGTACGGACCAGCAAGCCTATCAGGCGGATGCCGCGGTAAAGGTCATCGAGGCGACGATCGATATGGACAAGGCGCAAATCGCGGCGGATCAGGTCCAACTTTCTTATACGACGATCAAGGCTCCGATCGACGGCCGCGTCGGGGTCGTCAATACCTCCGTCGGCAATCTGGTGCGTACTGCCGATACGACGAACCTTTTGACGATCACCCGCATGGCTCCGCTGCGCGTCGCGTTCACGCTTGCCGAAAGCGATTTGCCGGCGTTGCGGGCGGCGGTCGCCAGTCATCCGGCGTCCGTCAAGATAAAGCTTCCGGGCAGCAATGATGTTATCGCGACCGGGACGCTCAACTTCATCGATTCCAGCGTCGACACCGCCTCCGGCACCATCGTCCTCAAGGCCGATATTGCCAATGAGGATGGTGCGCTTTGGCCTGGGCAATATGTGAAAACCGTTGTCGATCTCAGTCTGCAGAAGGACGCGACGACTGTCCCCCTTATCGCCGTGCAGCAGGGCAATAGCGGCTCATTTGTCTTCCTTGTCCATCCCGACAAGAAAGTGGCTATGCAGAACGTGACGCTCGCCAATACCGTAGGCGAAACCGCTGTCATCGCGTCGGGCATCCAGCCTGGCGATCAGGTCGTGGTTGACGGCCAATTGCACCTCCAGGACGGGGCGACTGTGCAAACGACGACGAAGGAGGCGCAAGCAGCCCCCGTGCCAGACCCTGGCAGTGACAACAAGGCGCTGCCCGTCGAGGCCGCCCAATGAATCTTTCTGCACTCTTCATCCGGCGGCCGATTGCGACGATATTATTATCCGTCGCACTCGCAGCTTCGGGGATATTTGCCTATAAGTTCCTGCCGGTTGCGGCGCTGCCGCAGGTCGATTTTCCCATCGTAACGGTTTCGGCGAAACTGCCTGGTGCATCGCCCGATACGATGGCCAACGCGGTCGCAACGCCGCTCATCAAGCAGTTTTCAACGATCCAGGCCATTTCGACGATCAGTTCGACAAGCACGCTTGGCTCGACCCAGATCACGCTCGAATTCGATCTCAACCGCGACATCGACCAAGCCGCAGCCGATGTCGAAGCGGCGATCGCCAGTACGCTCCGCCGCCTGCCGCCGAATATGACGACCCCGCCGAGCTACCGGAAGACCAATCCCGCCGATGCACCGGTGGTTCTCGTCGCGCTGCAGAGCGACACGATGCAGCTTTCGAAACTCGACGACTACGCCGAGAATGTCATGTCGCCGGCTTTCTCGACGATCAGCGGTGTTGGCGAAGTCCAGGTCCTGGGTACCAAGCAATATGCGGTGCGCGTCGAAGTCGATCCCAATGCGGCCACGGCGCGCGGCATCGGTCTCGACGAATTGACCACCGCGGTGGCGGCTAAAAACTCGATTGCTCCGGTAGGCACCATATCGAGCCCGACGCAGCAAATGGCGATCCAGGCCAATACCCAAGCGGAAAACGCTGATACTTTCCGTCAGATCATCGTTGCCGCGCCCAACGGGAAGATGGTGCGGCTCGGCGATGTTGCGCGCGTCATCGATTCGGTGGCGACGACCCAGACCGAAAGCCGCTATGACGGCAAGCCGTCGCTGGTGCTGGCCGTGTTCCGGCAGCCCGGCGCCAATACAGTAGACGTGGTGGACCGCGTGCGCGAAATCCTGCCGCAGTTCGAAAAGGATCTCGGCCCATCGGCCAGTATCCACATCGTCAACGACCGTTCGGCATCCATCCGCCAGGCCGTCTCCGATGTGCAGTTCACCCTGCTTCTGACGATTGCCCTGGTCATACTGGTGATCTTCGTCTTCTTGCGCCGGCTCTCCGCGACGCTGATACCGGTCGTCGCGGTTCCCCTGTCGCTTATCGCCACGCTCGGGGCGATGTATGTCCTCGGCTTTTCCATCGACAATATTTCGCTTCTGGGTCTGACACTTTCGGTGGGTCTCGTCGTCGACGACGCCATCGTCATGCTTGAAAACATAACCCGGCATATCGAAGAGGGGATGCCCCCATTCGAAGCGGCGCTGAAGGGCAGCGAGGAGATCGGCTTTACCATTATTTCGATCACCACTTCGCTGGTGGCGGTGTTCATTCCCATCCTTTTGATGGGCGGCGTCGTCGGACGCATATTCAATGAATTCGCGGTCGTTGTCACAGTCGCGATCTGCGCCTCGGCTCTCATATCGCTCACGCTGACGCCGATGCTCTGCAGTCATTTGCGCGGCCACCAGAACGAGACGGAAAAGAAGAAGCCACCGCTGACCGAACGCGTATTCGACGCCGTTCAAGGAGGCTATGGACGCCTGCTCGACATTTGCCTGCGTGCCCGTCCAGTCATCCTTGTCGTTTTCCTTCTGACCGTTGTCGCCACCGTCTATCTCTTTTCGACGATCAACAAAGGCTTCCTTCCGACCGAAGACATTGGACAATTATCGATCTCGACGGAAGCACGGCAGGACATCTCCTATGATGCGATGGTGGCACTGCAAAAGCAGGTGGCCAGTGCCGTATCCGGCCGTCCCTATGTTGCCCATGTGGTTTCCAGCGTAGGCGGCGGTTTCAACTCCGCCAGTCTCAATCAGGGGCGGCTGTTCGTGGAGCTGAAGCCGAAGTCCGAACGGATGCCGCTGGAAGAACTCCTGCGTGACCTGCGGCAGACGCTGGCAAAAATTCCGGGCATTACCAGCTATCCCGTCGCGGTGCAGAACCTGCGTATCGGCGGCGTATCCTCGAATGCACAGTATCAATATGTGCTGCAGAGTGTCAGTTCGACGGACCTCTATCCCTGGTCTCAAAAAATGCTGCTTGCCATGCAGCAGGAGCGGCAGACATTCGTGGATGTGTCGAGCAATCTGCAGAACAATGCCCTCCAGGCCAACCTCGTCATCGATCACGACAAGGCACAATTGCTCGGCATCAATTCGGACCAGCTTCGTAATACGCTTTATTACGCGTTCGGCACGAACCAGGCATCGACCATCTTCGCCACAGGCGACAGCTACGAGGTCATCGTCGAGCTTGACCCCGATATTCCGTGGACAGCGGACAAGCTCGACCAGATGCAGATCCGCTCGACCACGACCAACAAGCTCATTCCGCTTTCTGCCTTCGCCCGGGTGGAGCGCACCACGGGTCTCCTTGCAGTCAACCAGCTCGGCCAGCTCCCCGCAGTCACGATCTCGTTCAACCTACCGCAGGGCGTGTCGCTCGGTCAGGCAATACAGGAACTCGACACGCTGAAGACGCAGCTCGGCGTGCCAACGACGATAACCTCCACCTTTACGGGAACGGCCCAGGTGTTCGAGCAATCGCTGGCAAATCAGGGCTTGCTTGTCGGCGCGGCGATTCTGACGATCTACATTGTGCTGGGAATTCTCTACGAGAGCTTCGTTCACCCGCTGACCATCCTGACCGGACTGCCCGCTGCTGCCGCAGGCGCGCTGGCCACACTCGAGCTCTTCGGCTACGACCTCAGCGTCATCGCCATCATCGGCATCCTGATGCTGATCGGTATCGTCAAGAAAAACGCCATCATGATGATCGACTTCGCGCTGGTCCGGCAAAGGGCGGGCGAAACGTCGCTTGATGCCATCCGCGAAGCGTGCCTTGTCCGTTTCCGGCCTATCATGATGACGACGCTTGCTGCATTGATGGGCACAATTCCAATCGCGATCGGTGCAGGCGCAAGTTCCGAGTTGCGTCAGCCGCTCGGTGTCGCGGTCGTCGGCGGCCTCATCGTTTCCCAGATACTTACGCTGTTCATCACGCCGGTGATCTTCCTCTATATGGAAGACCTGTCGCGGCTTCTCGGCAAGGCCGCAAAGCGGCTGTCGCGTAGCGCCCCTGTTGCCGAGGCAGCAGAGTAACGTCCCCGCAACCTGCTCAAAACATAGGCAAATCGCCGCCCTTACGTGTCGAATTTTTGAGCGTAGGCCGATATATATGTCATCGACGAAAGGGCATCGGGTCGTCGGCGGGCGTGAGCCGTTCAAACGAAACCGGCGATTCCTCGATTTTGCCCGGCGCCCCACACCCATCGCGTCAGTTGGCACACAAATTGCTTTAATGGAATCATCCAGCAAGTCGCGCCCAAATCAACGAGACGCTTGCGGCAGGATCACTAGGCAAATTACGTGTGAGAGAACGCAAAATGACAAAATACAAGCTCGAGTACATCTGGCTCGACGGTCACGAACCGGTACAGAATCTTCGCGGCAAGACGCAGATCAAGGAATTCGCGGAATTCCCCACGCTTGAACAGCTTCCTCTCTGGGGCTTCGATGGCAGCTCCACCAATCAGGCCGAAGGCCGCAGCTCGGATTGCGTGTTGAAGCCGGTTGCCGTTTATCCGGATCCGGAGCGCACGAACGGCGTTCTCGTCATGTGCGAAGTCATGATGCCAGATGGCGTCACACCGCACGTTTCCAACAAGCGCGCAACCGTCCTCGACGATGACGGCGCCTGGTTCGGCTTCGAACAGGAATACTTCTTCTACAAAAACGGACGTCCGCTCGGTTTCCCGGAAGCCGGTTACCCGGCGCCGCAAGGTCCGTACTATACCGGCGTTGGCTATAGCAATGTCGGCGACGTCGCCCGCAAGATCGTTGAAGAACATCTCGATGTGTGCCTTGCTGCCGGCATCAATCATGAAGGCATCAACGCCGAAGTCGCCAAGGGCCAGTGGGAATTCCAGATTTTCGGAAAGGGCTCCAGGAAGGCTGCCGACGAAGTCTGGCTTGCACGTTACCTGATGCTGCGCCTGACGGAAAAGTATGGAATCGACATCGAATGGCACTGCAAGCCGCTCGGCGATACGGACTGGAACGGTTCGGGCATGCATGCCAACTTCTCGACCACCTACATGCGCGAAGTCGGCGGCAAGGAGTATTTCGAGGACCTGATGGCAGCATTTGAAGCGGCGCGCGCCGATCACATCGCCGTCTATGGCCCGGACAACCACATGCGCCTGACGGGCAAGCACGAAACGCAGTCGATCCACACGTTCAGCTACGGCATTGCCGACCGTGGTGCCTCGATCCGCGTTCCGCACAGCTTCGTCAACAGCGGCTACCGCGGTTATCTGGAAGATCGCCGTCCGAATTCGCAGGGCAACCCCTACGAGATCGCTTCTCAGATCCTCAAGACGATCGCTTCGGTTCCGGTTGAAATCGAGCAGCGGCTCGCCGCAGCGGAATAAATCCATTGTCACGGCGCGGCGGTTTGCTGCGCCGTGACATTGCTTCAGACTGTTCGATATCCCGAACAAAGTCGATCACATAATGCGCGAAACCGGAGCAAATTGGCTACGGCGCCCCAAGACCCCACTCGGCAACGCCGCTTCGGCGCGTTGACTGAATCGTGATGCGACGAATAAAATCGCATATGGATAGACGCGTGGGTGCGCGCTACGTTAAAACCCAAAGAGGCACTTCCCGGCGATGCGCTGCTCATGCTGGAACGCGTGCTGTTAAACTTTGGGGGGAACTGACGATGACCATCGAAAGGCCGCAACGCCCGCGCACCCATCCGGCGCGATTTCATCAGTGTCAGTTGGCGATTGAGGACGAGGTGATCGAACTCGTCGGCAGGGCGTGCGATGCCGGTTGGCATCGTGACGAAATCCTTTCAGCCATGATGGAAGTCATCGATGACCTCGCGCTTGCACGTCGTGAGGATGTGGCTATTTCGGTCGAAGTGCGGGTCTCCCGGCTCCTTGGGAGAAGCCAAGGGTAAGTTGGCAGGCCGAGGCCGACCCTCCTGCACTGATCAGCCCATTTTGCTGGTGCGCAATGGCAGGCCGGAGGCAACAACCTTCGAATCCGGGTCATTCACGCCAATCTCAGCCAGTTTCGCAATGATCGCATCCCGGATGGGGCCTGCCTGATCCGTTGGTCCGATAATGATGCGGTCGATTAGTTCGGGCAGCTCGATGCCGGTCAAATGGTTGCCCGGGTCATTCTTCAGCGGCAAGGCGTAGACGGGCTGCGGGATTCGGTCGATAACCTCGTGCGTCTTGAAGAGCCGTTTTGAAGGCCAGAGCAAGGGATTGGTCAGAACGCGCCATTCGCGCTCATCACGCAGGCCCGGATGCTTCCAGCAAGTCACTGCGAAAAGCAGCATTAGGAACACGACTTCCGTGAGCGCACCCTTGCTGAGCTTTGCCAGAAAATCCCGGTTCGAAGCGACACGGTGGGCCACAAGTTTGAACTCGTCGTCAAACTGCTTGTTGGTCCAGTAGGTCACCGGGCCGGGATATGCCTGCAGTGCATCGGTCATTTGTATGAATGGCGCGACGTTCACGACGGCGGCAACGGCGACTTCCTCGTCGTCGAAGGCCCGCCACAGCGATAGCCGACCGGTCGAGTGCTCTTCGAGATCGTGCTCGGCAACGGACAAGACATAGGTCTCGTTGCGCAATCGCGGCAGCCACAGCTCGAATTTCTTTACCCCGTCCTGCCAGATGCCGGGCATGCAGAATTCGAGCGTCTGCGCGAGTTGCGCGGTGCGGCTGCTATCGTTCAGCCATTCCTGAACCTTTGCGGCCGCGTATTCCGTGTCACCATCGTCATTCATGCACCTTGCATTTCGAAACCAGACTTGCTGCCTGTCGAGAATGCGGAAGAGGTTTGCTGCGGTCGTATAGTGCACGAAGCGCGAATGTCGTTTGATCGACGCTCGCCCTTCAAAGGCAGTCGGCATAAAAATGCTGAGCATTTTGACGACTACCGGATCCCATTCTTCCATGACTGTTACCGCATCTCTGGATTGGCGAGTCGCCACTCTGCGCCTGCCATTTGTGATCGGCAATGCCTCGCTTTGCCGCGTCCACTTCTACAGGTCCGCGCTTGCGCCAACCTGTTTCCCATGGCGACGATCGACCTGGACTGGAGATGGATTACTGACCGCAGAAGCGGGCTGTCGCCGTTCCTATCGACTGGAATTTGCCGTTGGCGGTGACGACGCTGGCGCAGACTTGAGTCCTCGCGTTCCACCAGTAAGCCGTATTGTCCTGGAAGCTCACGGAGGCGTAGCCACGTGCCGTCATCTGGCTTGCGGCTGACTTGGCGGGCTTGTTAACGAGATCGGCAAGGTCTGTAGGCGCACCACCACCTCCCACTGTCGCGGTTGCCGCCATGCCGGGCGGCAGGGTCGATGCGGGAACTGCGTTCGCATCGTCGCCAGTTGTCGACTGACATCCGGCCATCGCAAATGTCGCTAACAGAATGAGTGCACCTGCACCACGCATGTTCGTCTCTCCCCCATAGACTGCTGCGCCGAGAGTTTGACATGTCTTGGCTCAAAGTGCACCAGCAGATTGTTGGCAGGCGAGGGTGCCGCTCAACCTTGGCTATGCCGGAGCGTGATCTCAACCGCCGGTCCGTTGCGAATGGTCTGGTACACCACGCAATAGCGTTCGGTGAGCTTCAGCAATTGATCCAGCTTGTCTTGCGGCGCATCGGTGTCGAGATCGAAGACGAGACGGATTTGCTTGAAGCCGACAGGCGCGTCCCTTTCGACACCGAGCGTGCCACGGAAGTCGAGGTCGCCTTCTGCCGCGACACTGCCGGATTTCAAGGGAATTTCAAGAGCCGTGGCCACGGCCTTGAGAGTTACGCCGGCGCAGGCCACGAGGGCTTCAAGCAACATGTCGCCTGAGCAAAGCTCCATGCCGCTGCCGCCAGTGGCCGTGTGCAGCCCCGCGACGGCGAGCGCCCGCCCTGTTTCCACCTTGCAGGCTATGTTCTGGTCGTCGATGCTCCCTTGCGCTTTAAGCGTGATGAAAGCGTCCTCGGGGTTTGCGCGGTAGCGATCCTTGATGGGCGCCTGGATTGCGCGCAGTTGAGCAGCATCCATGATTGGTCTCCCTGGTTCGGATGTCTCAACATAGCATAGTTGCGAAAGACGGCAGTGCGGCCGTCTTTCGCCCTTTACTACTGACAGCCTAACTCGCCTTCGGCTTCACGTTCTGGTTCATCCGGAAGAGGTTCTGCGGGTCGTAGCGGTGTTTGATGGCGGCGAGGCGCTTGTAGTTGCTGCCATAAGCTTCCTCGACACGGTCAACTTCATCGCCGGGCATGAAGTTGATATAGGCCGTTCCAGTCGCATGCGGCCTCATGGCGTCATAGAGGCCACGCGCCCATCCGATACACGCTTTGTCCATTTCCGGTGTTTGCCAGCGCGCATGGACGTTCATCACGAAGTGCGAGTTGCGTTGCGGAAACGCCGTTGCCTCAAGGGGGACGCGGCCAGCGGCTCCGCCAACATGGGCGGTGAAGATCTCACACTCGGGACCCGGAAGATTTCGTATGGCTTCGGTCAAGACTTTGATCGAGGCATCCGACAGTTCGGCAAGGTCGTGGCTCTTCCAATAGTTGCGCGCGCCTGGCGCAAGCAGTGGATCGAAAGCCTGTTGCCAACCGGCAAAGGGCACCGGGCCGACGACATCGGCAATCGGCTTGCCGATCGAGCGCAGCCGCTTTGTCGCCTGTTCTCCCTCTTGCACTGCGCCGCAATAGCACATGGCGAGTATAAGCACCTCCTTGCCGTGCCATTCGGAGGAAAGAAACGGCAACGGGGGCGCCTGCCGCATGACTGTCCAGCAGGTGAGTTCGTCTGGCGCCGTTTCGAGCGCGGCCCGGTATTCCTTGAGGACGGCTTCGGCATCGGCGAAAGGATGCACGACGAGTCCGGCGAGGACGTCGGGTCCGACCTTGTTCAATTGAAACTCGAAGGCGGTAACGATGCCGAAGTTTCCGCCGCCGCCACGCAGGGCCCAGAAAAGGTCGGGGTGCTCGGCCTCGCTCGCATGCACAAGTTCGCCATCAGCGGTTACGACGTCGGCTGAAAGGAGATTGTCGATAGTCAGGCCGAACTTGCGGGTGATCCAGCCAAAACCGCCGCCGAGTGTCAGCCCGGCAATACCGGTGGTGGAGTTGATGCCGGTGGGAACAGCCAGTCCGAAGGCCTGGGTTTCTCGATCGACATCGGCTAATGTGGCGCCCGGTTCGATTCGCGCAAGCTTCGCCGCAGCATCGACCTGCACGGATTTCATCTGCGACAGGTCAATCACCACGCCGCCGTCGCAAACGGCGCTGCCGGCTATGTTGTGCCCGCCGCCGCGGACGGAAACGAGTAAACCGTCCCCCCGCGCAAAACGCACCGCATTGACGACGTCGTTTGCATCGGCACATCGAATGATGAGGCCGGGCCTCCGGTCGATCATGCCATTCCAGATCGACCGCGCTTCGTCATAGGAAGCGTGCTTTTCGCCAATAAGGCTCCCGCGCATTTGCGCGGCGAGCGCTTCGACTGCACTGGCACTGATATTTTTCTTGCCGGATTCCAGGGTAGATAAGCCCAAATCGTTCATGATCAGTCCTCCGTTGGGCGGGAAGCGCATTCCTGCCCTTCGATGCGGAGTTTGATCCCCCATCGGCATTACCGCAAGTTCTGGAACTGTACTGGTCGCCCGGTGCTGGCGCCCCCTTGTGCCGGGCGTTCCTTATAGAATCCTTATACGTCTGCGGCTGACGCCGTCTCGAATTCCTATTTCGTAAAGAGTCATACTCCGCGCCGTCAGGAGAGCTCCGGCAATAGTTGCCGGGGCCGTCGCTGATTGAGATTTTATAACCTTATCCATGGGTTGACTGCTTTGATCGGGTCCATGGATAGCAAGGAGTATCTGCGATGGATTTGATCTTTCTCGGGGTCGGCGTGGTGCTGATCGTCCTCTCGCTGGCTTATACCAAAGCCTGCGACAGTCTTTGACTGGAGGAGCGCGAGATGACCCTCGACTATATTCTCGGCGGCGCGGTGACCCTCTTCCTGCTCGCCTATCTCACCTACGCCCTCGTTCGCCCAGAGCGCTTCTGAGGCTTGGAAAGCTGAATTCATGACTATCAACGGATGGATACAGATTCTCGTCTTTTGCGGGATCATCATTGTGCTCGTCAAACCGCTCGGCGGTTACATGACGCGCGTTTTTAGCGGCGAGCGAACACTGCTATCGCCTGTCCTGGTGCCTATTGAGCGAGGCCTTTACCGCCTCGCCGGCACGAATGAGCGCGAGGAGCAGCACTGGCTGACCTATGCGGTCGCGCTTCTGCTCTTCAATATTGCCGGTTTCGCCCTGCTTTATGCCTTGCAGCGCCTGCAGGGCGTGTTGCCGCTCAACCCCGCCGGCATGGGCGCAACGGAACCGGGGCTCGCTTTCAACACCGCAGTCAGCTTCGTCACAAATACCAATTGGCAGAACTATGGCGGCGAGAGCACGATGTCCTATCTCGTGCAGATGGCCGGCTTTACCGTGCAGAACTTCGTTTCGGCTGCCACCGGCATCGCTATCGCCATCGCGCTGATCCGCGGCTTTGCTCGTGCGTCCGGCAAAACCGTCGGCAATTTCTGGGTCGATATGACGCGCAGCACGCTCTACGTGCTCCTGCCGATCTGCGTGGTGCTGACGCTGGTTTACGTCTATCTCGGCGTGCCCCAGACCCTTGGAAGCTATATCGACGCGACGACGCTCGAAGGCGCGAAGCAGACGATTGCGGTCGGACCTGTTGCGACGCAGCTTGCCATCAAGATGCTCGGCACCAATGGCGGCGGGTTCTTCAACGTCAATTCCGCGCACCCCTTCGAAAACCCCGATGCCATCTCTAACCTCATCCAGATGGTGACCATCTTTGCCATCGGCGCGGCGCTCACCAATGTGTTCGGCCGTATGGTCGGCAATCAGCGGCAGGGCTGGGCGATCTTCGCAGCGATGGGCGTTCTTTTCCTCGTCGGCGTCGTCATTTGCTACTGGGGCGAAGCCGCCGGCAACCCGCTCGTTCACGCGCTCGGCATCGACGGCGGCAACATGGAAGGCAAGGAGGCGCGGTTCGGCATCGTCCTTTCGGCGCTCTTTGCCGTGATAACGACGGCCGCTTCCTGCGGCGCGGTCAATGCGATGCACGACAGCTTCATGGCGATCAGCGGCATGGTGCCGCTCATCAACATGATGCTTGGCGAAGTTGTCATCGGCGGCGTCGGCGCCGGGCTTTACGGCATCCTGCTCTACGTCATAATCGCCGTCTTCATTGCCGGCCTGATGGTTGGACGCACGCCGGAATATCTCGGCAAGAAGATCGAGGCCAAGGAAGTCAAGATGGCGATGCTCGCCGTACTGTGCCTGCCGCTCGCCATGCTCGGCTTCACCGCCGCCGCCAGCGTCCTGCCTTCGGCCGTCGCCTCGGTCGCAAATGCCGGTCCGCACGGGTTTTCCGAGATCCTCTATGCCTATACCTCGGCGGCCGCCAACAACGGCTCGGCTTTCGGCGGTCTCACCGGCAATACGCCCTGGTACAACGTCACGCTTGGCATCGGCATGTGGGTCGGACGCTTCTTTGTCATCATTCCCGCATTGGCGATCGCAGGTTCGCTCGTGACGAAGAAGACGGTTCCTGAATCCGCCGGAACGTTCCCGACGCACAGCCCGCTTTTCGTTGGGCTCCTGGTCGGAGTCATCCTGATCGTCGGAGGTCTCACCTTCTTTCCGGCACTCGCCGTTGGCCCGATCGTCGAACACCTCGCCCTCGGCCTTGGCCAGACGTTCTGATGGAGCCCGCCATGCGTCACGGTTACTTGCAATTCAACCCGCAGACCCGCGCCAAGAAATTGGCGCGGGGTGCTGCCAAGCGCGTGCGCGCCTCGGACATCATTCTCGGCATGACGCTGATGACGATGCTGATCTGGCTCGCTGCATATGCCCTCATTCATCTTCACAGCTGGAGTCACTCATGAGCCAGTCCAAATCTCCGAGTCTCATCGACTCGTCCGTCCTGCTGCCGGCCATCGGCGGCGCCTTCAAGAAGCTCGACCCGCGCAGCCTTGCCCGCAACCCGGTGATGTTCGTTGTTGCCGTCGTCTCGGCTTTGACCACGGTTCTCTTTCTTAAAGATCTTGCATCGGGCAGCGAAAGCCTCGGCTTCACCTTCCAGATCATCCTCTGGCTCTGGTTCACGGTGCTCTTTGCCAATTTTGCCGAGGCCGTCGCGGAAGGGCGCGGCAAGGCGCAGGCGGATTCGCTCCGCAAGGCCCGGACCGAAACCCAGGCCAAGCTACTTTCGAGCGAAAAGGACACCAAGTTCAAATTGGTGCCCGGCACGAGCCTTAAAGTCGGCGATCTCGTCCTCGTCGAGGCTGGCGATATCATACCTTCCGACGGCGAAGTCATCGAGGGGGTCGCCTCGGTGAACGAATCTGCGATCACCGGCGAGTCGGCCCCGGTCATCCGCGAGTCCGGCGGCGACCGTTCCGCCGTCACCGGCGGCACGCAGGTGCTGTCGGACTGGCTGAGGGTGCGCATTACCGCTGCGGCCGGCTCGACCTTTCTCGACCGGATGATCGCGCTTGTCGAAGGCGCCGAACGCCAGAAGACCCCGAACGAGATCGCGCTCAATATCCTTCTTGCCGGCATGACGCTGATCTTCGTCCTCGCAACTGCGACCATACCGAGCTTTGCCTCCTATGCCGGCGGCGCCATTCCGGTGGTGGTGCTTGTCGCGCTGTTCGTGACGCTCATACCAACGACGATCGGCGCGTTGCTTTCGGCCATCGGTATTGCCGGCATGGACCGCCTTGTCCGCTTCAACGTCCTCGCCATGTCGGGGCGTGCTGTCGAGGCGGCGGGCGACGTCGATACGCTGCTCCTGGACAAGACCGGCACCATTACCTTCGGCAACCGGCAGGCAACCGAACTGCTCCCGGTCAAGGGCGTGTCCGAAGAAGAACTTGCCGACGCCGCGCAACTCGCATCGCTTGCAGACGAGACGCCCGAAGGCCGCTCGATCGTCATCCTCGCCAAGGAAAAATACGGTATCCGCGCCCGCGACATGCAGACCTTGCACGCCGACTTCGTGCCGTTCACGGCGCAAAGCCGCATGAGCGGCGTCGATATCGACGGCTCCTCGATCCGCAAGGGTGCAGTTGATGCCGTGCTCGCCTATGTCGACCAGTCGACCGTAGCTTCAGTTGCAGCTGTCG
>NZ_FNJP01000005.1:0-423909 GCF_900104165.1 Phyllobacterium sp. YR620 | reverse complement strand
ATCAGGAAGTTCATGGAAAATTTGAGTTCGAAGATTCCCATGTTTAAGGAGAAAATATCATCGATCCTTTCTCTCTGGAGTCCTTCGGGCAATTGACCCTCAACCTCGTCCCAAATAATGCCCCCGGCCGGTCTGCCTAGCCCTGTCGATTTGGGATGACAGGCAGGCGGTTCATCACCTGATCCTGTTGCCGATTTCAGGAACGCCGCCGCACAGGGATCGCGTTGCCGTTGAAATCCCGGCGCTCGAACTTCGCCGCGCCGGGCTTGCGCGATCACAAACGCGGCTGGATCGCGCTTGACGAATATAACTACGACATAGTCGAGCGTTCGTTTCATTTCGATCCAGCGCAAAAGTCGCGCGGGCGGTTAGGCGAGAAATTCATGCGCGAGGTGCGCAGCGCCGTAAGAACCATGTTCGAGCAGAAGACCGGCCGGATCGATCGCACGCGCTAGCGCGCTTCGATAAAATTCGCTTCTCTTTGGAGATCGCCCCGGCACCCCGCGGGCGGCATCGAGCCGCCCCGCGCGGTGGTTGCTGCGAGGCACTCGACCGAAAAACGCTCCTGTCGCCGCTATCTTTTCACGTGGCCGGACGGACACGCTTAGCCAGTTTACCTCCCCGTTTGCGAAAATCGCCAAGCGCGCATGGCCTGTCAATTCAACGAAGGTCGTAAACATGCTCGGCTCATCTGAAAATCGTCATGTTGACCTGCTACGTCCCGCCCCAATAGATTGGGGCAGATGCGCAGAAACTGGAAGGTCATTATGTTCAAAACCATTGCCACCACACCATTCGACGACCAGAAGCCCGGAACGTCCGGCTTGCGCAAGAAAGTCCCGGTCTTCCAGCAGAAGAACTATGTTGAGAACTTCATCCAGTCGGTGTTCGATTCGCTTGAAGGATATAAGGGTGAGACGCTCGTCATTGGCGGCGACGGCCGCTACTACAACCGCGACGTGGTGCAGATTGCCTTGAAGATGGCGGCCGCCAATGGCTTTGGCCGCGTGCTCGTCGGGCAGGGCGGTATCCTCTCGACGCCCGCAGCATCGAACGTGATCCGTAAGTACAAGGCTTTTGGTGGCCTGGTTCTTTCGGCCAGCCACAATCCCGGAGGCCCGAACGAGGATTTCGGCATCAAGTACAATATAGGCAATGGCGGGCCGGCGCCGGAGAAGATCACCGAGGCGATTTTCGCGCGTTCGAAGGCGATCAATCAATATGTCATCGCGGAAGCTGCAGATATTGATATCGATACGATCGGCAAGCGCGAAATCGCCGGCATGCAGGTCGAAATCATCGATTCGGTTGCCGACTATGCGGCGCTTATGGAACAGTTGTTCGACTTTGATGCGATACGCGACCTCATCAAATCCGGTTTCACCTTCCGCTTCGATTCGATGCATGCGGTAACAGGCCCCTACGGCAAGGAGATTCTCGAGAAGCGCCTTGGCGCGCCGGAAGGCACATGCGTCAACTTCGTACCGCTGCCCGATTTCGGCGGGCATCATCCCGATCCCAATCTCGTCTACGCCAAGGATCTCTACGACCTTTTAATGTCGCCGGACGGCCCGGATTTCGGCGCCGCGTCCGACGGTGACGGCGACCGCAACCTGATCATCGGCAAGGGCATCTTCATCACTCCATCCGATTCGCTTGCGATGCTTGCGGCCAATGCTCACCTGGCCCCCGGTTACAAGGCCGGTCTCAAGGGCATCGCACGCTCGATGCCGACCAGCGGTGCCGCGGACCGCGTCGCCGAAAAGCTCGGCATCGGCATGTACGAAACGCCGACGGGCTGGAAGTTCTTCGGCAATCTGCTCGACGCCGATATGGCGACGATCTGCGGCGAGGAAAGCGCCGGCACTGGCTCGAACCATGTGCGCGAGAAGGACGGACTTTGGGCCGTGCTCCTCTGGCTCAACATACTTGCCGTGCGCCGCATGAGCGTCATTGACATTGCCCGCGAACATTGGGCGACCTACGGGCGCAATTATTATTCGCGTCACGACTATGAAGGCGTCGATACGGCTGGCGCCAACAAGATGATGGACGGTCTGCGCGGCAAACTCGCTTCGCTTCCCGGCACGAAGGTCCAGGGTCTGACAATCGCAACAGCCGACGACTTTGCCTATCACGACCCGGTCGACAAGTCGGTGAGCGTAAACCAGGGCATACGCGTACTCTTCGAAGGCGGCTCGCGCGTTGTCTTTCGCCTGTCAGGCACCGGCACGTCGGGCGCGACGGTCCGTGTCTACGTGGAACGCTATGAGCCAGATCCGAAGCGCCATGATCTTGAGACACAGAGCGCACTTGCCGACCTTATCCGCGCTGCGGAGGATCTTGCCGGGATCAAGGCTCACACGGGTCGCGACAAGCCGAGTGTGATCACTTGATTATTGCCACGCCGCGCCTTTAACGCGCGGATCGTCGCCAAAAGTCGCGAGAGTGAAGCCCAGCCGCAGGTCCGGCATGTCGCATATGGCATTTACGCCGTAGTCGGAGAAATGCAGCCGCCATGTCGTCTTGCGCACGGGGTTGGGCAGGGCGAAGCAGGCACAGGAGAGCAGGGCGAGATTGGCGCCGCCTTGCGGATCGCGGACGGACTGGTAGCGAATGAGATCGATGCCCGCCGCAAGCGCCGCATCGGCAAGGTCGAGGCAGGCGGAATAGTCGGTTGGATGCGTCCAGCGGCTTCGATGTTCGGCAAAGGGCGCGACCGTCAGATCGATGGCGTGGGTCGTGGCGTAGCGCGCTTCGAACGCGGTGAATTCGAGCGCATTGCGCGGCCAGGGTGTGCCCGGACTTTCGATGAAAAACAGCAGGCGGTAAAAAGCGGTTTCGGCAACCGCCGTTTCAACCATCTCGCTCGAATAGAAAACGCCCGGCGAATAGCCTTCGCGGCGAAAGCGAGAATTGCCTGGATAGCGCCCGTAGCGAAACGGGGTCGCAAGCAGATAGTCGAGATGAATGCAGGCGGGCGGCAGCGGCGGCTTGGTGGCTTCGAGTTCATCTTCAAGCAGGGCCTGCTCGTCGAGCGTATCGACAAGTTTCATCGTTGAAACGCGATGTTGCGCTTCGACCAGACGCCAGCAGCCGCCATGGCTGTCCCTAGCTTCAGATCGGAGCGCGTCGGGCGTCCAGATAGGCGAGGACATGGGTGAGGCCGTCAATGGTTTTGATCCGGTTGAGCGGCTTGCCGCCGAGCATCGTGTTGTCAGTTCGCATCCATGTGCGCGCCACCGCATCGTCGCCGCCGACGATAGCGTCGAGCGAACGGTAGAGGCGGATGAAAAGCAGCGCGAGTTCGTAACTCTTGCCGGTGAGCGGCGCGCCATCGAGGCTACGCTTCAAGCGCGATATGCTTGGCTCCGAAAGCCCGACAATATGGGCGAGTTCCTTTGCGGTGAGGCCCAGCAGTTCCGATGACCGCAACAGCGCCTTGGAAACGACGGCGGTTCGATCCGGGATTTCTGATAGCGGCTGAGCAGCGATTCCCATGAATATTCCTTTCAATGGAAAGAAATATATAGAATATTTCCTAGGAAATCAAGTTAGCGCCGCGCCTGCACTGTCATTGGCAACCCGCCATCGGGTTGCGTCGTCAATTTCTGCACGGGCCACGGCTTGTAGGCGCCGGCGACATCGAATCTGAAGCGGTGGAGCAGCGTCGCCAGCGCGATGATCGCCTCCTGCAGAGCGAAACTCGCGCCGATGCACACGCGCGGCCCGGCGCCGAACGGCAAATACTGGAAACGGTCGATCCTGTCGCGATTTTCCGGGTGAAAACGCGACGGCATGAACGCATCGGGATTATCCCAATAGAGCCGATGGCGATGGACCGTCCATGGCATAACCAGTACGGCTGCCCCCTTGGGCAGTTTCAGGTCCATATATTGATCGTCTTCGATTGGTTCGCGGTTGATCGAGGGAGCCGGGGGATAAAGCCGCATTGCTTCTTCGAAAGCGGCGCGGGTGAGCGGCAATGCATCGAGCCAGGCATGCGGCGGCGGCACGTCCGCCTGCGCCATAAAGGCGTCGATCTCGGATTCGATCAGATCGCGTTCCCACGGCGCCTTGGCGAGGAGATAGAGCGTCCAGCCCAGTGCGCGCGCCGTGGTTTCGTGCCCGGCGCCTATGAACGTAATGATATTGTCCTCGATCTCGGCGCGCGAAAGCCCCTTCGGGCCTTCTGCCCTCAGCAGCAGGGTCAGAAAATCGTTGGGAACCTTGTCGCCTTCCCGGTCCATGCGCTTGCGACGCATTTCCATGGTGTTGGCAACGATCTGCCGGAAAAAGGCGAGGGCGCGCCTGCCCCGGATTTGGGTGAAACGTGGCATCCAGTTCGGCGCCCCAAGCAGGTCGAGCGGATCGACGCGGCCCATGGTTTCAAACAGGCGGTCGACCTCGTGCGAAAACTGGTCCGGATCGCCCGCAATCTCGCCGGAGAACAGCGTCTCGGCCAAAATGTCATAGGTCAGCATGGTCATGTCGCGCGACACGTCCGTAGGACCGGAAAGGTTGTCGTAGCGCTTGGCGAAAGCCTCGCTCGTCCGCCTCATAGCCTCGGCAAAACCATTGATGTGGCGAGGCGTAAATACCGGTGCCATGGCCTTGCGAGAACGGCGCCACGTTTCGCCTTCCGCCGTCAGGAGACCATCGCGCAAGATGGGGCGGAGGATCCGCTGGCGAACCGCCGCCATCTTGTAGTTCTTGGCATTGTCGACGAGGACGTGGCGGATGAGGCCAGGATCATTGGCGATAATCGTGTGGGCGAAGGACCAGTCGATCGACACCCACGGCTCGTTATAGGAAGGCTCGCCCCACAGTTCGAGCGGGTTGCGATAAATCGTGCGAATAAGGCGCAAGGTGCCGACCGGCCCGGTACGCGGGACGGGCGCTGGCGGAACAAAGGCGCTGTGAACAGTATCCATATTAGCAGGCTCCTGCCGACCATGTGGGGATGTGGGTGCAGAAATGCCAATGGTTTCTTTTGGGGCGGCGCCAGCCATTTTGTGCTTGACGGCGCAAACTGGATAAGGTGTGCTCCGCCTCGAGCTTGCGACGTGATTTTAAATTCCGATTTCTACTACCTCTTTTTTTACCCGCCTGCACTGATATCGTTCCGGTCCATATTGTGAGGTTTTTGATTATGAATTTTCGCCTTTGCTGGCTTTTGCTGGCTGTTTTCCTGGCATCGTGCGACGGAGGTTCGGATTCCGACAGCGCCGATGTGACGCCGACCTTTAATCAACCTCAGCCGGTCAGGCCTCAGCAGGCGCCGATTGTTCCGACATCTCCGCCCCCATCTGTTTCCGTTAAACCGATAACGGCGGCAGATTATGGCCCCGATGGAAGAGTGGATGATTCGGGCGCTCGCGAGGTCTCAGCCAGCAGACCGCACACGATCGCCTTCAAGGGAACCTCCATTCCCTTCACGGCAACCGCCGGTCAGCTGATTGCATCCAAGCCTGGCTCGGGCCTGTTCAATGCTGAAGCGGTGATTTCCTATACGGCCTATACACGTGACGACCAAGCGCGGGATGCGCGCCCGATAACCTTCGTGTTCAACGGAGGGCCGGGCGGCTCATCCGCCGATCTGGATATTGGCTTCCTTGGGCCTATGCAAGAAGACGGGCCGGCCCCATCGGAGGACGTCATTGGGCCATTGAAGGACAATCCCAACACGATTTTGGACAAGACGGACCTCGTCTTCGTCGATCCGGTCGGGACCGGCAATTCCCTCGCCATCTGGCCGAACAGAAACAGTGACTTTTGGGGCGCCGATAGCGATGCCAAAGTCTTGCGGGATTTCATCACGCGCTATGTGAACGTGTACAACCGCCAGAACTCGCCCAAATATATTTACGGCGTCTCTTATGGCGGATTTCGGGCGCCAATCATGGCACGTCTGCTGCTGGAGAGCGGCACCAGCCAATACACGACCTTCACGACGAACAAAAATGTCCTTTCCGGGCTCGTCCTGAATTCCCCGAGTTTGAATCAAACGAGCGGTTGCTACCGGTTCTACACAAGCTGCGGCGGGGCGATCCCGACCTATGCGATGGTGGCGGACTTCCACAAGAAGTCTACAGCTCGTGGAAATCAGGGACTTGAGGTGTTTGCCACAAATGCGCGCGCCTTCGGATCCGAGTTCAGTAATCTTTACTACGAAGTCTTCAGCGGAACCGACGCGAAAGTGCCGGATAGAAAGCCTTGGGAAGACTACATCAAAAAGCCTGAGGGGATCAAATTCCTCGACAAACTATTCACCTATACCGGTGTGGGTAAAATGTACCAACCTGGCGACAGTTCAAAGAACAATCCTTGGATTGCGACGCCAAATATGGACCCGGACGAATTTACGCATAAATTTGCGCCCGAGACGGGAGACCTTTTGCTCGGCGATGGACGCTACTTTGATGAGCCGGAAGCCGTAGATCCGGCCTTTGATCGCACGAGCGATTACTTCGCCTGGCGAAAAGATTACCACGCCAAGTTCATCGGCTACGAATCTCAATCGCCTTATGTTGGCTTCAACGGTAAGATCATCGACATCTGGGATTATCGACCCGATCCTCAAACGATCGGAGACAACAAGGAACGGGCAGGTAATAGCGTTCCGGATTTGACATTCAGCATGACGCTCAATCCAGACTTGAAAGTCATGGTTCAGCACGGCTACTACGATCTGATTACGCCATTCAATCGGTCGGAAGTTGACCTTCAAATAGGCGGCCTCACCTACAAGGTGCCGGTCAAGGTTTACGAGGGTGGCCACGGAGTAGCGCCTTTTTACACCCGCTCTTATGCCACCCTGATGCAAGATCTGGACGCCTTCTACGATGGGCCGTCGGCGACAATGTTTGCCGCATCCAACCCGCCCGCATTTGAACAGGTGAAACAATGAAACGACATCATATCTGTGCGTCAATCCTGATTGGCGTCATTTGCAGCGCCTCGCTCGCCAGTGCGGGTGATTTCGACAGCGAGTCGCGGCAGCAGCGCGGCCTCATGAGAATGCAGCGTGGCTTCGCGCCGCGTAAGGCGCCATCGCGGATGGCAGCGGTCCCGTTGACCCGAGCAAGGGTCGCGACCGAAGTCGACCAGCGCACAGCCTCGCTCTTCGACCGGGCTGCTGATCCCGCGACCCACCTTGTCACGCAGGAATCCGCTTCAAACTCCGGGCTCGGCTTTTTTGTCGATCACTTCGCCGAGATTGACCGCGACCGGGACGGCAGCTTGAAGTTCAGCGAAGTCAAGAGCTTCCTCGATGCCCGTTCGCCTGTCGCAAAACCTGCGTCGGGATCGGTCCAGATCATCGAGTAGCGCGCATTGCGGCCTTAACTCTGTCTGGCGGATTGTTCTCAGCCCGCCGGATCAGGCGCACGCCCGGGTGCGGACCTCCGGTCGTATTTCTCGCCGGGATGAGCCAATTTGGCCATGATCCGTGGATATTCACACCCCTTAGAATTGGAAAAACGTGCGATAAGCACTATATCTAGGCCAAGGACCGGGCATGATTCGCCCGGTTCTGCTATAAATACGGCGCGCCGATCCTGGCGACCCGAGAAAAGATTGAATCTACATGAGCGATACACCGGAACTGACAGTTGAAACCTCGCCAGAATACGGTGCGGAGTCCATCAAGGTTCTCAAGGGATTGGATGCGGTTCGCAAGCGCCCGGGCATGTATATCGGCGATACGGACGACGGTTCCGGCCTTCACCACATGGTATACGAAGTCGTCGATAATGCCATCGACGAGGCACTTGCCGGCCACGCGACACGCGTCACCGTCACGCTCAATCCCGACGGTTCATGCACGGTGACGGATAATGGCCGTGGCATTCCGACGGACATGCACTCCGAGGGCGTCTCCGCCGCCGAAGTCATCATGACCCAGTTGCATGCCGGCGGCAAATTCGACCAGAATTCCTATAAGGTTTCGGGCGGTCTGCACGGCGTCGGCGTTTCGGTGGTCAATGCGCTTTCCGTCTGGCTGAAACTCAAGATTCGCCGCCAGGGCAAGATCCATGAAATGAGCTTCACCCATGGCGTGGCCGACGCCCCGCTCGTGGTGACAGGCGATGCCGGCGATGCTACCGGTACGGAAGTGACCTTCCTGCCGTCGACGGACACGTTCTCGATGGTCGAGTTCGATTTCAAGACGCTTGAGCATCGTTTGCGCGAGCTCGCTTTCCTGAATTCGGGCGTGCGCATTCTGCTCGCCGACCGCCGGCATGCAGATCCGGTCGAGCTCGAGCTCTTCTACGAAGGCGGACTTACCGCCTATGTGCGCTATCTCGACCGCACCAAGAAGGAACTTGTCGCAGATCCGATTTACATTCGCGGTGAGAAGGACGGTACGACGGTCGAAGTCGCCATGTGGTGGAACGACAGCTACCATGAGAATGTGCTGTGCTTCACCAACAATATTCCACAGCGCGATGGCGGCACGCATCTTGCCGGTTTCCGTGGTGCCCTGACCCGCCAGATGACCGGTTATGCCGACGCCTCGGGCCAGACCAAGAAGTCGAAGGTCACGCTGACCGGCGATGACTGCCGCGAAGGCCTGACCGCGGTCCTGTCGGTCAAGGTCCCCGATCCCAAGTTTTCGTCGCAGACCAAGGACAAGCTCGTCTCGTCAGAAGTGCGCCCGGTCGTTGAAAGTCTCGTCAACGAGGCGCTGTCGAACTGGCTTGAAGAGCACCCGGCCGAGGGCAAGGTGCTCGTCGAGAAGGTGATCCAGGCGGCTTCCGCACGCGAGGCGGCCCGCAAGGCCCGCGATATCACCCGCAAAAACTCCCTGAGCATCAGTTCGCTGCCCGGCAAGCTCGCCGATTGCCAGGAGCGCGACCCGGCCAAGTCCGAAATCTTCATCGTCGAGGGTGATTCCGCGGGCGGATCGGCCAAGGGCGGGCGGTCGCGCCAGAACCAGGCGATCCTGCCGCTGCGTGGCAAGATCCTGAATGTCGAGCGCGTGAAACTCGATCGGATGCTCTCTTCCGACCAGATCGGCACGCTGATCCTTGCGCTCGGCACCAGCATCGGCAAAGACGAGTTCAATCCGGACAAGCTGCGCTATCACAAGATCATCATCATGACCGACGCCGACGTCGATGGCGCCCACATCCGTACGCTGCTTTTGACATTCTTCTTCCGCCAGATGCCGGAACTGATCGAGCGGGGCCACGTCTATATCGCCCAGCCGCCGCTTTACAAGGTGACGCGCGGCAAGTCATCGCAATACATCAAGAACGAAACCGCCTTCGAGGAATATCTAATCGACTCGGGGCTCGACGAAACCTCGTTGGAGCTGGTTTCAGGGGAAGTGCGCACCACCAACGACCTGCGCGTTGTCATCAATGACGCGCTGGCAGTTCGCCATCTCTTGCAGGGTCTGAACACGCGTTACGACCGTGCGGTCGTCGAACAGGCAACCATCGCCGGCGCGCTCAATCCCGAAGCGATCTCCGATACCGTCAAGGCGCAGGAACTGGTCGCCGAAGTTGCCGCCCGGCTCGACCTCATCGCCGAGGAAACCGAAAAGGGCTGGACCGGCCGCCTTGCCACCCCTGATGATGGCGTTGACGGCTTCGTCTTCGAGCGGTCATTGCGCGGTGTCAAGGAAACCGTGACCCTCGATATGGCCCTGCTCGGCTCGGCCGATGCGCGCCAGCTCGATCGTTACGCCGCCCGCCTCCATGATATCTATTCGCAGCCGCCGGTGCTTCGCCGCAAGGAAAAGGCCGACGCGGTTGCCGGGCCGATGGCTCTCCTCGACGCCGTTTTCGCGGCCGGGCGCAAGGGCCTCTCGCTGCAGCGCTACAAGGGTCTTGGCGAAATGAACGCCGAGCAGCTCTGGGAGACGACGCTCGATCCGAACGCGCGCTCCCTGCTGCAGGTCAAGGTCAATGACGCCACCGACGCGGATAGCCTGTTCTCGCGGCTCATGGGCGATGATGTCGAGCCGCGGCGCGAATTCATTCAGGACAATGCGCTAAGTGTGGCGAACCTCGACGTCTAGTTAGGGCGTTTCTTTTTGCCATGGATTGATCACCGTGAGCCCGGCCGCGGTGAATGGCATTGTGTCTCTCGAGGCGATGGAATATCCGCGGCTCTTTGCGACCGCAGCTATTTGCCCGTCTGCGATTGAGATCGTCCGTCCGGTCGAACGCGCCTGGCGCACCAACGGGGCGTAGACCAAGGCCGCTTGCCGGTCAAAATCGAGGATCCGATCGCCGAAGAGGTACGAAATGAGTTCGCTCAGCGCGCGATCAAGGCCTTGTTTTCGCTTGCCTTTGGGCAAGAACTCAATCCCGAGGAGAAGCTCCGACAGGCTTGTTGTGGTGAGAAACAGCGTTTCGGCCCCTTGTTGGTCGAGCCATGACAATACCCCCGGGTCCGGGCTCCGTTTCAGCGGCTCGGAAATAACATTCGTTTCAAGGATGATCATTCAAAATCCGCAGGTTCTGCGGGTGTCTGATCCCGACCGGGTTCAAGGTCAAGCCCGCCATGGCGGCGGCCGAAAGCGGCAAGTTCCGAGCCTATCTTCAAGCGATCCTTCGGGCGTGTCGCCTCCTCCAGAATTTCGCGAATTTCGGCCTCCGTGCTCCGGCCATGTTTGGCGGCACGCAATTTGAGCGCACGATGCGTTTCTTCCGGCAAATTCCTGATGGTTACGGCAGCCATGATTTCTCCACTATGAGGCCAGGTGGATGATATCATATCGGGTGGGATGATAGCAAACGGCCGCCGGTGTGAATTCCGGGGGGGCGGCAATCGTCCACAACTTAACAGTGTGCAACAGGCGATCAGTTGTGAAGCGACTAAAGTCTTTTATACTTTTGTACAACAACGCTATTGCCTGTTCGCTGGCGTCATGATTTTTTGTCACTCGGCGACGTCGGTTCGGGATGGCGGGATGCTTGCCCGACGGAAATGTCGCTGTTTGCCAACCTGATCGGGAATTGAAATGCAGCCTGTCTTCGATGGTCACAACGATGTGCTTTACCGGTTGTGGAAACATTCGAGAGACGGCGCCGATCCCGTGGAAGAATTCATCAAGGGGACGACCTCCGGACACATCGACAAGCTAAGGGCACAGAAGGGCGGGCTCGCCGGCGGACTCTGCGCCATCTATGTTCCCTCGGGCGATCTCGCATTCAAGGCCCCCGATGCCAATGGGCATTACGCGACGCCCTTGGCCGCGCCGCTCGAGCGGGCTCCTTCATTGGATGTCGCGCTTGAAATGGCGTCCATCGCTTTGCGCCTGGAGCGTGGCGGCGGCTGGAAACTCTGCCGCACGACGGCCGAAATCGAAGCGTGCATGCGCGACGGCACCTTTGCTGCGGTCCTGCACATGGAAGGCTGCGAGGCGATAGGCGCTGATCTGGCGGCGCTTGACGTTTTCTATGCGGCGGGGCTGCGCACCCTTGGTCCGGTCTGGAGCCGCAACAATATCTTTGCCCATGGCGTGCCCTTCGCTTATCCGATGTCGCCAGACACCGGCCCCGGCCTTACCGCCGAGGGTGAGGCGTTGGTCCTGGCCTGCAACAGACTGGGTATTCTCATCGACCTTGCCCACATCACCGAAAAAGGCTTCTGGGATGTCGCTCGGATCAGCGATCAGCCGCTCGTTGCGAGCCATTCCAACGTGCATGCGCTGACCCCGGTCGCGCGCAATCTGACCGACAGGCAACTCGACGCTATTCGCGAGAGCAAGGGGCTGGTGGGCCTGAATTATGCGGTCGCCATGTTGCGGCCTGACGCGCGCGAAAATGCCGATACCCCACTTTCCGATATGATCCGCCACATCGATTACATGGTGAACCGCATGAGCATCGATTGCGTGGCGCTGGGCTCCGATTTTGACGGCGCCAAGATCCCCGGCGAGATCGGCGATGCGAGCGGCAACCAGAACCTCGTTGCTGCCCTGCGCGATGCCGGCTACGCAGGCGAGGATCTTGCCAAGATATGCCGCGACAACTGGCTGCGCGTGCTGCGTTCCGCCTGGCATGAAGAACAATAACAAGACGACATCGCTCTAGAACAGGGAACTGACCAATGCTGATGAATAAGATCGACTCCAAATTCCGCCTTCTGCTCGGGGGCGCTGCACTTTCCGCGATCCTGGTGTCCGGCGTGCCGGCATTTGCCGCAACGCCCGCCGATACGCTTGTCGAAGCATTCGCCATCGACGACGTGATCACACTCGATCCGGCTGAAGCCTTCGAGCTCACCACCGGCGAAATCAATGGCAATACCTATGACAAGCTCGTTCGGCTCGACATCAACGACCCTTCGAAGATCGTCGCCGATATTGCCGCAAGTTGGACAGTATCCGATGATGGCCTGACCTATACGTTCAAGATCAAGCCGGATCTGAAATTTGCCTCGGGCAATCCGATCACCGCCGAGGATGTCGCCTGGTCGTTCGAGCGCGCCGTCAAGCTCGACAAGAGCCCAGCGTTTATCCTTACGCAGTTTGGCCTGAAGCCGGACAATATCACGGAAAAAGCCAAGGCAACCGACCCGTCGACCTTCGTGTTCACGGTGGATCAGGCATATGCACCGAGCTTCGTTCTTAACTGTCTGACGGCCACGGTCGCTTCGGTGGTGGACAAGAAGCTCGTCTCCGAACATGTCGTCAATGACGATTTCGGCTATGCCTGGTTGAAGACCGCTTACGCTGGTTCCGGTCCGATGAAGATTCGCGACTGGCGCGCCAACGAAATCATCGTCCTCGAGCGCAATGACAATTATTACGGTACCAAGGCGCCGCTGAACCGCGTCATTTATCGTCACGTGAAGGAAAGCGCCGCGCAGCGCCTGTTGCTCGAAAAGGGTGATATCGACGTTGCTCGCAACCTCGAGCCGAACGATCTTGAACAGGTCGTCAAGAACGGCGAGATCACCACGACGAGCGCCCCGAAGGGCACGATCTATTACTTCAGCCTCAATCAGAAGAATCCGAACCTCGCCAAGCCGGAAGTGCTCGAAGCCCTGAAATATCTCGTAGATTACGATGCGATCGGCGAAAAGCTGATCAAGGGCATCGGCGAGATTCATCAGACCTTCCTGCCCAAGGGCATTCTCGGCGAACTCGACGAGAACCCCTACAAGCTCGACGTCGCCAAGGCCAAGGAGCTTCTGGAAAAGGCCGGGCTGAAGGACGGTTTCTCCTTCACAATGGATGTTCGCAACAACCAGCCGGTGACGGGCATCGCCGAATCCATTCAGCAGACGATGGCGCAGGCCGGCGTAAAGATGGAAATCATACCGGGTGACGGTAAGCAGACGCTTACAAAGTATCGCGCTCGTACCCACGACTCTTATATCGGTCAATGGGGCGTCGATTACTGGGATCCGAATTCGAATGCCGACACCTTCACCAACAACCCGAACAATTCGGATGAAGGCACCAACAAGACCCTCGCGTGGCGCAATGCCTGGGATGTGCCGGATCTGACCAAGGAAACCAAAGCTGCCCTGCTCGAACGCGACAATGCCAAGCGCGCTGCCATGTATCAGGATCTGCAGAAGAAAGTGCTGGCGACCAGCCCGTTCGTCCTGATCTTCCAGCAGACAGAAGTCTCGGCCCTGCGCTCGAACCTCAAAGGCTTCAAGCTCGGACCGTCGTTCGACACCAACTACGTCTTCAACGTATCAAAGTGATCGGGCCCCAAGGGCTGATGCAATGAGCAGTACCGACACACAAATGGAGTCCAGGCGTTCCGGCGCCTGGGCTGGTAATTTTCTCTGGGCAGTAGGACGTTTCCTGCTGATCGGAGTCATCACGTTTTTGGGCCTCCTTGCAGTCACCTTCTTTATTGGGCGGGTAATACCGATCGACCCGGCGCTGGCAATCGTCGGCGACCGTGCCCCCGCGCATGTGGTGGAACGGGTGCGGGAGGAGCTCGGGCTGAACCTACCGCTCTATGAGCAGTTCTTTCTCTACATAAAGGGCATATTGCAGGGCGATTTCGGCAATTCTGTCCTGACGACCAACCCCGTCATGACCGATATCAGGCGGGTTTTTCCGGCAACGATGGAACTTGCAACAATGGGCACGCTCATCGGTGCATGTATCGGCGTTCCGCTCGGCGTACTCGCCGCCGTCAAGCGTGGCAGCCTGATTGACCAGTTCGTCCGCATCATTGGCCTGATCGGCTATTCCGTGCCGATCTTCTGGCTCGGCCTTCTCGCATTGCTGGTTTTCTATGCCAAGCTTGGCTGGACCTCGGGTCCCGGCCGTATCGACGTGGTTTATGAATATACCTTCACGCCCATTACCGGCTTCTATCTGCTCGATGCAGTGATCCAGGGCAATTGGGAAGCCTTCCGCAACATCTTCAGTTTCATCATCCTGCCGGCATCCTTGCTCGGATATTTTTCGCTGGCCTATATCAGCCGCATGACCCGCAGCTTCATGCTGAATGAACTCGAGCAGGAATACATTGTTGCCGCACGCGCAAAAGGCCTTTCCGAAACGCGCATCATCTGGGGCCACGCCCTGCGCAATGCCGCCGTTCCGCTCGTCACCGTCATTGCGCTTTCGTATGCCGGCCTGCTCGAAGGCTCTGTCCTAACCGAGACCGTTTTCTCATGGCCGGGGCTCGGCATGTACATCACCAACTCCCTGCAGAACGCCGATATGAATGCGGTGCTCGGCGGAACCATCGTCATCGGCACGGTCTTCGTTGCCATCAATCTCCTGTCCGATCTGCTCTATCGGGCCCTCGACCCACGGACGCGCGCACGATGACAGACGCAATCAACACGTCGCGGCCCCTGACGCGCCGCGAATGGCTGATGAGCGACCGCCCGCAATCGCGGACGCAGGCGCGACTTGGCCGCGCCTATCTGGTCTGGAGCCGTTTCGCCAGCAACCGCCTTGCCGTTGTCGGGCTCGCCATCATCATCGCCTTGCTGCTGGTTGCTGCCTTTGCGCCGCTGCTGGCGCCGCATTCGCCCGTTGCCGGCGACCTGCGCAATGCGCGCCTGCTGCCGCCCGGTGGTGACTATCTGCTTGGTACTGACGATCAGGGCCGCGATATCCTCTCAAGGCTCATCTATGGCTCGCGCCTGACGCTTTATGTCGTCATTCTCGTTGCGATCATCGCGGCGCCAATTGGGCTGCTCGTCGGTACGATCGCCGGTTACGCCGGCGGTTGGGTCGATGCCGTGTTGATGCGCATTACCGATATTTTCCTAGCCTTCCCCAAGCTCATCCTGGCCCTGGCGTTCGTCGCTGCCCTCGGGCCGGGCATTGAGAATGCCGTTATCGCCATAGCGATAACCTCGTGGCCGCCCTATGCGCGCATTGCCCGCGCCGAGACGCTGACGGTGCGCAACTCCGATTACATCGCCGCCGTCCGGCTGATGGGAGCATCGCCGACGCGCATCGTGCTCCGGCACATCATGCCGCTCTGCCTGTCGTCGCTTATCGTCCGTGTGACGCTCGACATGGCAGGTATCATCCTGACCGCTGCTGGCCTCGGCTTTCTTGGGCTTGGCGCACAGCCGCCCTTGCCCGAGTGGGGTGCCATGATCGCATCGGGAAGGCGTTTTATCATGGACCAATGGTGGGTCGCCGCCATGCCGGGCTTTGCCATCCTCATCGTCAGCCTTGGTTTCAATCTTCTTGGCGACGGGCTGCGCGACGCGCTTGATCCGCGAGGCAACAACCAATGAGCACCATGCTGACGGTTGACGACCTCCGCGTCACGTTTCCGACCCGCACGGGCGCCGTCAACGCGGTGCGTGGCGTGTCCTTCACGCTTGGGCGCGAACGCCTCGGCATTGTCGGTGAATCAGGCTCCGGCAAGTCGCAGACCGGCCGCGCCATCATGGGCCTCACTCCTCCGCATGCAACCATCACCGCAAAGACGCTGAACTTCGACGGCATCGATCTGCTGGAGACGTCCGTCAAGGAACGGCGGGCGCTGCGCGGCAATCGTATCTCCATGATCTTGCAGGATCCGAAATATTCGCTCAATCCGGTCATGAGCATCGGCAGGCAAATCGTCGAAACGCTCCGGACCCACGAGAAGGTCAGCAAGCGCGAGGCGCGCCGACGCGCGCTCGATATGCTGGCCGCCGTCCAGATACGCGACCCCGAGCGCGTCTACGATCTCCATCCGCACGAAGTATCGGGCGGCATGGGGCAACGCGCGATGATCGCCATGATGCTGATCACCGGACCGGAACTGCTGATTGCGGACGAGCCGACCTCCGCGCTCGATGTTACGGTCCAGCTCGACGTGCTGGGCATTCTCGACAATCTGGTGCGCGACAGGGGCATGGGCCTCGTTTTCATCTCGCACGATCTGCGGCTGGTTTCGTCGTTCTGCGACAGGGTCATCGTCATGTATGCTGGCCGCATCGTCGAAGAAATTGCCGCGACGGACCTGCGCAATGCCAAGCACCCCTATACGCAGGGACTGCTGAACTGCATGCCTGAAATAGGTGCCGACCGGCATCCACTGCCGACGCTCGACCGCAAACCGGAGTGGGCAGCATGACGCCGGCGCTGAAGATCGACAATCTCGAAGTGATGTTCAATCGCTTTCGCGCGCTGCGCGGCGTCAGCCTCGAGGTGGTGCCCGGCGAGTCCTTCGGTCTCGTCGGCGAATCCGGTTCGGGCAAATCGACGCTGCTGCGCGCCGTGGCGGGTCTGGCACCCGTGACCGCGGGGACTATCGAGGTCAATGGCAATTTGCTTGGCGCATCGCGCACAAAGGCCTTTTACCGCGAAGTGCAAATGGTGTTCCAGGACCCCTATGGTTCGCTGCATCCGCGTCAGACCGTGGACCGATTGCTCCTTGAGCCGCTGGCCGTACATGGATTCGGCGATATCGAGCGGCGCATCTTGCGGGCGCTTGACGAGGTCGGGCTCGGTTCCAGTTTTCGTTTCCGCTACTCGCACCAGCTGTCAGGCGGCCAGCGCCAGCGTGTCGCCATCGCCCGCGCTCTGATTCTCGAACCATCGATCCTGTTGCTGGACGAGCCAACCTCTGCGCTCGACGCATCGGTGCAGGCGGAGGTGCTGAATCTTCTCGAGCAGATCCGCCGCGACCGCAAGCTGACATTCGTCATGGTCAGCCATGATCTCGCAGTCGTAACGCACATGTGCGACCGGCTGATGGTAATGCAGCACGGCGCGGAGGTTGAACGGCTCACCGCGTCGGAACTTGCCCGCCGCCATGTAACGCGGGACTACACGCGCAACCTCCTTGTCGCGAGCCAAGGTTTTGTCCGCCCTGTCGTTCAAAACGCCTAATGCAGCTTCATCGAACATTTACCATTTGCAGACGCATTTCTTCCCCGACGCCGGTTCCAGGGCAGATCGTGAAAATCTGAACGAATTTCATAAGCCGTCATTTACGCCGGACAACTGATGGTTGCGCTCATCGACTGGAGTGGGGCCATGAAGTATCTACGTCAATTCATAAAAGACCGCCGCGGCGCAACCGCGATTACATTCGGCTTGCTGCTTGTACCGCTCCTGGGGTTTGCCGGGCTCGCCGTGGATTATAGCCGCGCCAGCAATGACCGTTCGCGGCTGCAGAATGCGGCCGACGCCGCGGCGCTTGCGGCAGCCTCGGTTTTCACCGGGTCCAACAAAGCGGCCGCCGAGGCGAGGGCACGTGCCTTCCTCCAGGCCAATCTCGGCCTGCGCGCCGAAGATATCAATTTGAACTTCAGTACCGAAAATCAAAAGGTTTCCATCACCCTTGGCGGCCAGACCAGCACCCTGTTCATGCATGTTCTCAACAAGGACAACATGCCGATCAACGTCAACGCCACGGCGCTGGCGCCATTGAAGCCGACGACGGCCAAGATCACGATCGACAAGGTTACGGGCTACTGGTTCAAGAAAGTTTCGATCATCGTCGTGCGCAATGGCAAGGACGTTGTCGTCGGCACCATCAAATACACCGCGACCGACCATAACCTCTACAACGGTAACGGCGGCGGTAAAACAGACCCGGATATCAATGTTCCGATCACGTTCGACCTCGGTGATTACACCAAGCTGTACCTCAAGATGGAAATCAAGAATGATGGTTGCGACATCGGCTACAAGGACAAGAACGGCGGGAAATCGCGATACGTCGATTGCATTGCCACAAGCGAGTCCGGCTATTCGAAATACAATTCCACGCTGAAGACCGACGACCCGAACACGGTCAACCATCTGTTCGTGGACGGCGTGCAACTGCCGTTGGGATCGAAGCCCCCACTCGATGATCTGATGAATTGTGACAACACGCCCCATAGCCATGCGTGGGAAGACGGCGGCGGCTGGGCCAACCAGGACTTCTACTACAAGATCACGGCCGCCTGTAAATCGGTCGACGGCGAGAACGTTCGCCTGACCCACTAGGACCTGACGCGGCGCGATTGACTTTAATCTCGCGCCGCTCCATCATCGCTTCATTCCGAGGGGGGCACTGTACAGTGCTGAGATAGCGTCGAGCTGGACCCTTGAACCTGATCCGGGTCATGCCGGCGTAGGAACGGGAATTGAGCAAAGTTCGCGCCTTTTCAGCTTCACCTTCGCGCATGACCGGATCTCCAAAAGCAATGGAGTCCAGAGCGTGCCCTACATCCTGACATCTGAACTGCGGCGGTAGCTGCATGCGCCTCGTTATTCGCATGGTCGCGGCGCTTGCCGCCGTCTTTGCTTGCTGGCAAGTGGCGGTCTGGCTGTTCCAGCCTCCGCGATTCATTCTGCCTGGGCCAATTGCGGTGGTGTCGGCGCTTGTCGAACAGCGGCAATATCTTGGCGTCAACGCATCGATCACGCTCATCGAGGTCCTGCTTGGACTGGCATTCGGCGCGCTCGCCGGCATTATTATCGCGCTGCTTGTCGCCGCCATTCCCGCCTTTCGCCATGTCGTCTGGCCGCTTCTTCTTGTCTTGCAGGTATTCCCGGTATTCGCCATCGCGCCGCTGCTTGTCCTGTGGTTCGGCTTTGGACTTGCCTCCAAGGTGGTGATGGCAAGCCTCATCATCTTCTTTCCCGTCGCATCGGCCTTTGCCGATGGCCTGCAGCGAACCAACCGCGACCTCCTCGATGCGGCTTCGCTCACGCAAGCGACGCCGCTCGCAACCCTGCTTCTCGTTCGGGTTCCTAGCGCCTTGCCCTCGCTCGGATCGGGCCTGCGGGTCGCCGCCGTCTTTGCCCCGATCGGCGCCGTGATTGGCGAATGGGTCGGCTCGTCGCGCGGGCTCGGCTTTGTCATGCTGCAAGCCAATGCCCGCATGCAGACCGAAACCATGTTCGCGGCACTGATGATCCTCGCCGCCCTCACCGTGATCCTGCGCTTTCTCGTCGACGCCCTGACCCGCCGCCTTACCCCTTGGGCGCCGCAAACATGAGCAACTCCCATCATCGCAACAAAGGACGACTGATGTTCCGCACACGCTTATCGATCCTCGCCATATGCCTTGCGCTCTGCGCCGCAACCGCGCCCGCCAGTGCCGCCGACAAGTTGACGGTACTGCTCGAATGGTTCGTCAATCCGGACCACGCCCCTCTTATCATCGCCCGCGAGAAGGGATTCTTTGCCGATGCCGGCCTTGATGTGAATCTCATGCCGCCAGCAGACCCGGCCGCACCGCCACGCCTCGTTGCGGCAAAGCAAGCAGAGGTCGCCATCCACTACCAGCCTAATCTCTACCTCGACCATGACACCGGCCTGCCGCTGGTGCGCTTCGGGACGCTGGTGGAAACGCCACTCAACACGGTGATGACGCTGGCCGATGGTCCGATCAAAAGCCTCAAGGATTTGAAGGGCAAGAAAGTCGGCTTCTCGGTCTCCGGGTTCGAGGATGCGATGCTCGGCGCCATGCTCAAGTCCGAAGGCATGTCCATCAAGGACGTGGAACTGATCAACGTCAATTTCGCCCTGTCAGCCTCGCTGATCGCGGGGCAGGTCGATGCGACGGTCGGAGCCTACCGCAACTTCGAACTGACCCAGATGGCACAGGAGGGTCACAGCGGCCGCG
Source organism: Phyllobacterium sp. YR620 (assembly GCF_900104165.1). NCBI lineage: Bacteria > Pseudomonadati > Pseudomonadota > Alphaproteobacteria > Hyphomicrobiales > Phyllobacteriaceae > Phyllobacterium > Phyllobacterium sp. YR620. The sequence goes on along the minus strand of NZ_FNJP01000005.1, from coordinate 403,887 downwards.
CCTTCTTTCCCGAGGAGCACGGCGTGCCGGTCTATGACGAACTCATCTTCGTCACGCACCGGGATCTCGTCACCGACAATCGCCTGCCGCGCTTTCTCGGCGCTGTCGAAAAGGGGGCAATCTATCTGACCAATCACCCGGACGAGAGCTGGCAGATTTTCATCAAGGCCTACCCGGATCTCGACAATCCGCTGAACAGGCAGGCGTGGACGGACACGCTGCCACGCTTCGCCAAACGGCCGGCGGCTCTCGATCGCGGCCGCTACGAACGCCTCGGTGTCTTCCTGCACGAAGCAGGGCTGATCAAATCGATCCCCGCCGTCGGCGACCTCGCCGTCGAACTCTCCCAACCTCCTTCGCTCTGATGAAAGAGAAGATCATGCCAAAAGTAGATTTCCGGCTGAATGCCATTGTCGATGTCGACGCTATTGGCGGCGAGCAAGACCTTGGTGCTCTAGCGCTCGCTGCGGCGCGAGGCGGCGCCACGATCATCCAATATCGCGACAAGAATTCGCCAACACGAAAGATGGTGGAACGTGCCCATGCGATCCGGGCAGCGCTGGGCGGCAGCGGCGTTCCTTTCGTCGTCAACGACCGGGTCGACGTGGCGCTTGCCACGGGTGCCGACGGGGTCCATGTCGGGCGCGAGGACATGCTGGTCGCCGACGTCCGTCGTCTGCTTGGCCCGGATGCGATCATCGGTTTGACGGTGAAGAACGAATCCGATGCCGAAGCCGCCATCGCTGGCGATATCGACTATGCTTGCATCGGCGGGCTGTTCGAAACGCCGGCCAAGCACAATCCCGACGGTCCCATCGGCTTTGACGGCTATCAACGTCTGGCGCAGATCATTCGGGCGAAGAAGCCCGACCTGCCGATCGGCGCTATTGCCGGCCTCGATCTCGCGCGCGCTGCACCGGCCATCAAAGCCGGAGCCGATGGCATAGCGGTCATTTCGGCCATTTTTCGGCAGGTCGACCCGAAGGCCGCTGCGCAAATACTGCGCGAGGCAGTGGACAAGGCGCTCGAGGCACGGCGATGACCGCGATCGCATTGACCATTGCCGGTTCCGATAGCGGCGGCGGCGCAGGTGTCCAGGCGGACCTGAAGACCTTCTCGGCGCTTGGCGTCTACGGCGCGAGCGTCATCACAGCCATCACCGCCCAGAACACAAAGGGCGTGACAGCAATCGAAAATCTCTCGCCTTCGATCATAAGCGCGCAGATCGATGCCGTTCTGTCAGACATTGACGTGGCCGCGATCAAGATCGGCATGGTCTCCGCAGTGGCAGCGATCGAGAGCATTGTCAACGGCCTGCGCGGCTGGCACCGGGCGCTCGTTATCGACCCGGTGATGGTCGCGACCTCAGGTGATCGGCTACTCGAACCCGGAGCCATCGATGCGTTGCGGCAGGTGCTTCTCCCCAAGGCAACCCTCGTCACACCCAACCTTGCGGAATCAGCCCTGCTGACCGGGCGGCCCGTCGCAGGCGATGCGGCTGAAATGGTGCGCCAGGCCGAGCTTCTGCTGGCTGTCGGTGCTTCAACAGTCTTGATCAAGGGCGGCCATGGCAGCGGATCGGAAAGCAGCGATCTTCTGTGCGACGGAAAAACGCAAGAATGGTTTTCCAGCCCCCGCATTGCCACGGACAACGACCATGGAACCGGCTGCACGCTTGCCTCGGCCATCACGGCTGAACTGGCCAAGGGCGAGATTCTGGCCGATGCCGTGGCGCACGCCAAGGATTACGTGACGTCAGCGATGCTCGCGGGCAGTGAGCTCAAAGTGGGGCGGGGGCGCGGACCCGTGCACCATTTCCACCGGTGGTGGTAGGCACGATCGTGGAGGCCAGCAAATCCTGCCGCTCGAAGGGCAGCGGGATCACCGCCGGAAACACCACCTTGCCGTCGGCATAGGCAAGTTCCGTCGGCGTCATGAGGGCGCTCGTCGCCTGCGCGGCGGGGGCCGTGCTTGCTTCCGATGACGTCGCAACAAGAGCGGTCTGTACGGGCTCCGCCGAAGGTTCGAGCACGTCGAGCATGCCCTTCTGCTTGGCCTGATAGTAATACCCGCGTGAATAGAGGCGGACTGCCTGGTCCGGATTGCTGTCCGCCACCTTATAGGCGCCAGCGAGATACTTCACCCCGTATTTGAGGTTGGTCTCCGCATCGAGCAGATCCTTGGCGTTGCCATCATGGCCGAGGCCGCGTGCAGTCGCTGGGAGCAATTGCATAAGCCCCCAATAGGGCCCGTTGCGTGCCTGGGGGTTAAAACGGCTTTCACGCTTCACGACACGGCGAACAAGGGATTCCGGCACAGCATAGGCAACCGAGTATTTTGTGATCAGGCCATCGACGGATTTGTCGGATGTCTTGGCTGCAGGCCGTGAGTCAGTTGCGGCCACGCGTGGCGCAGCCTCTGGAACCGGGATCGATGCCGCGCTCGGCAGCTTGGGATCGGTTGTCGAGCAAGCACCCAGAACCAAGGTAAGGCTCAGGGCGGCGAAGGCGCGCGGCAATCGGTTTTGAGGCAGCATTGGTCACCGGTCGAAGAAGTCTGAGTATCGAGATTTCTCTTAGCTTGTTCGCGTGTGCCGACGGCAATCACTTTCCGATACAATGTGTAACAATTGCCTGAGATCGAGGCGCGAGTTGTGCCGGGTTGACTCCAACATATATATCAATGTATCAGTTAATGATTGGTAAGGCCAGTTTACCAGTCATGCGCGGAGAGGAGCCGTGCGGGGAGGTCCAATGTTCGCAGCGATCCAGCCGCGCCGCCTGTATCAGCAGGTCGCGGAACAGATCCGTGATTTGATCGAGTGCGGTTCGTTCGCAGTTGGCGAACGATTGCCCGGCGAACGCGAACTTGCCGAGGAACTTGGTGTTTCCCGCCCGACAATCCGCGAAGCGCTCATTGCGCTGGAAGTCGAAGGACTGATCCATATCCGCATGGGTTCGGGCGTTTACGTCACCAATCAACGCAAAGAAAAGCCTGTGCTCGCCCCCTCGGACGACCTCGAAGGTCCGTTCGAACTGCTGCGTGCGCGCTCGCTCATCGAATGTGCGATCGTCGAGGAAGCCGCCAAAGTGGTGACGCCGGTTCAGGTCGAAGCCATGGATGCCGTGCTGACCAGGATGGCGAAAACCTTCAATAATCCGCATGCTTCGATTGCGCTCGACCGGACGTTTCACACCACCATCGCCGGCATCATAGAGAATGCCGTGCTCGAGCGGTTCGTCGGACAGCTCTTCGATCAGCGCATGACACCGTTTTTTGAGCGGCTTGCGAGCTACTTCGAGAGCGCGGTTTCCTGGCGCGAGGCATTTGCCGAACACCGGGCAATTCGTGATGCGATCGCTTCGGGCGATCCTGCTCGCGCCAAGGCGGCGATGCAGTTCCATCTGCAACAATCACAATCGAGATTTTCCAGGAGCTTCGAGGACGAACTCGAAAGCGAGAAAGGTCATCCGCCGAAAGGCTCGACACGAAACACCACGATCTGATTTCAATCTGGGAGGAGAAGGACATGAAGATCAAGCTTATGGCCATTATGGGAGCGGTGGCCGCGCTCGCACTTTCGGCTGCTGCGGCACAGGCCCAGACCGCTCTGAAATGGGCGCACGTCTATGAAACTTCGGAGCCGTTCCACACGGAATCCGTCTGGGCCGCCGAAGAAATCAACAAGCGCACCAATGGGCGCTACAAGATCGATGTTTTCCCGGCTTCACAGCTCGGCAAGGAAGCGGACATCAACCAGGGCCTGAAGCTCGGCACCGTCGATATCATCATTTCGGGATCGAGCTTCGCAGCGCGCGATTTCAAGCCGATCGGCGTGACCTATTTCCCCTATATTTTCCGCGGTCCCGAGCATTTGATCGCCTATACGAAAAGTGACGTCTTCAAACGTCTCGCCGCTGGCTATGAGGAAAAGACCGGCAACCACATCGCCGCCGTCAGCTATTACGGCACCCGCCAGACCACGTCCAACAAGCCCATCAGCAAGTGTTCGGACATGCAGGGCCTGAAGATCCGCGTGCCGGACGTTCCCGCCTATCTTGCCATGCCGCGCGCCTGCGGCGCCAACACGACGCCGATCGCCTTCGCCGAAGTCTATCTCGCTCTGCAGAATGGCACGGTCGAGGCCCAGGAAAATCCGCTGACAACGATCGAAGCCAAGAAGTTCTACGAAGTGCAGAAGAATATCGTTCTGACCGGCCATATTGTCGACCATCTCAATACGGTCGTCTCAAAGCAGCTCTGGTCGAGCCTGTCCGACGAGGACAAGAAGATCTTCGGCGAGGTCATGCAGGAAGCGGCCGAGCGTACGACCAAGAATATCGAGGAGAAGGAAAAGGCGCTCGTTGCGACATTCAAGGAAAAGGGCATCAACGTGACCGAGGTCGACAAGGCCGACTTCGAAAAGACGGTGATGGAGAAGGTGAAGTTTGAGGACTTCGGCTACGAGAAGTCCGACTGGGAGGCCATTCGCGCCATCAAGGAATAATCCGCGGGGGGGCCGGGCGGCTGGTCCGCCCGGCATTCCATCACTTGGATGCGAAGACCGGAGAATGCCCATGGCAAAGGAAGTCCACACACAGGTTACGGCCGAGGAGATCGCCCATTCCTTCGAGGATGCGGCGCCGGTGGCCGACGTTTCGGATTATGCGATCGAAGACTGGCTGACGCTCGCCGTATTCTGGCTCATGACAGGCTGCGTGTTTCTGCAGTTCTTCACCCGCTACGTCCTTAACAACAGCTATGCCTGGACCGAGGAGATAGCCACCAACTGTCTCATCGCGGTCGTCTTCCTCGGCTCTGTCATGTGCGTGCGCCTGTCCCGCCACATCCAGGTCGACGTCCTCTATCACTATCTCCCGGCTTCCGTTGCCCGGGCCCTGTCGACTTTCGTCGACATCGTCCGCATCGGCTTTTTCGCCTATGCCGTGTGGCTGATGTGGCGTTACACGCAGATCGTTGCCGAGGAACGTATGGTCACCGTCGACCTGCCGCGCAATATGGTCTTTTACGCCGTATTCGTCGCATTCGTACTGATGCTCTTCCGCTCGGTTCAGGTTTTCATCGCCAATATGCGCCGCGGCTATTCGGTGCTCGAGCGGCCCGAGGAATTTCACAAGGTAGAGGATTGATCCATGTTGTTGCTCGTCGGAACCTTTCTCTTCCTTATGCTCGTCGGCGTGCCGGTGGCGATCTCCATGGCGGTCGCCTCGGTGCTTTATCTCGTCTTCTTTGGCGTGGCGCCCGACATCATCGTTGCGCAGCGCATGATTGCCGGCGTCGAGAGCTTTCCCTTGCTCGCCGTGCCGTTTTTCATCCTCGCAGGCAATCTGATGAATTCGGCAGGCGTTACCGGACGCATCTACTCTTTTGCGGTCGCGCTTGTCGGCTGGATGAAGGGAGGCCTGGCGCAGGTCAATATCATCGGCTCGGTCATTTTCTCAGGCATGTCCGGTACGGCTCTTGCCGACGCTGCGGGCATTGGCACCATCGAGATCAAGGCGATGAAGGATCACGGTTATCCGATTGAAGCGGCTGTCGGCGTGACCGCCGCCTCTGCGACCCTTGGCCCGATCTTTCCGCCGTCGCTGCCCTTCGTCATCTACGGCATGATGGCCAATGTGTCGATCGGCGCGCTGTTCATGGCCGGCATCGTGCCCGGCGTCGTCATGACAGTGCTGATGATGCTCACGGTCGCCATCTTCGCCTATGTCAAGCGCTGGGGCTCTGACGCGCCCTTCGAAATCAAGCAGCTTCTCGAAGCTTCGCTTGAGATCGTCGTCGTCTTCAGCGTACCGCTTGTCATCTATCTCCTGACCCTGACCGGGCTATCGGTCAACGTCTCCGTCGGCATCGCTCTCGTGCTGCTTCTAGCCGCCGACTGGTATTTCGACTTCTCGGCGGTCATGGCCCTGATGACCCCGGTCATCCTGATCGGCGGCATGACCATGGGCTGGTTCACGCCCACTGAGGCGGCTGTCGCTGCAGTGCTCTGGTCGCTGTTCCTCGGGCTCGTCCGCTACCGCACCATGACCCTGTCGAGCCTTGCCAAGGCAAGCTTCGACACCATCGAGACAACGGCATCGGTGCTCTTCATCGTTACGGCGGCGTCGGTATTCGCGTGGCTGTTGACCGTGAGCCAGGCAGCGCAGCTCCTGTCGACGGCGATCCTTTCCATCACGGAAAACAAGTGGGTGTTCCTCATCCTCGTCAACCTGTTGATGCTCTTCGTCGGGTGTTTCCTTGATACGATCGCAGCGATCACGATCCTTGTACCGATCCTTTTGCCGCTCGTTCTCAAGTTCGGAATCGACCCCGTGCATTTCGGCCTGATCATGACGCTCAACCTGATGATCGGACTTCTGCATCCGCCGCTCGGCATGGTATTGTTTGTCCTGTCGCGGGTAGCAAAACTTTCCGTCGAACGCACCACCATGGCGATACTGCCCTGGCTCGTGCCGCTCTTTATCGCCTTGATCGCCATAACCTTCATCCCGGCGATTACACTTTGGCTGCCAACACAATTGGGTCTGATCAGATGAGTATGAAAGGCATAGCTGCAACACTCTTCGGCGCGGAGGATCTTCGCGTCGTCGATATCGATCTTGGCGAGCTCGCACCGAACATGGTCCGGGTCAAGTTCGGCGCCGGCGGTATCTGCGGTTCGGACATGCACTATTACCGACACGCGCGGACCGGCGATTTCATCGTTACTTCGCCCCTGATCCTTGGCCATGAGATCGCCGGCGAAGTGATCGCCGTTGGCAGCGGTGTTGCTTCGGTGGCTGTCGGCGATCACGTCGCAGTCAACCCGTCGCGCTGGTGCGAGAAATGCGTCTACTGCCATGAGGGCCGACCCAACCTGTGCGAAAATATCTACTTCATGGGCTCGGCTTCGAAAACCCCGCACATGCAGGGTGGATTTGCCAGCGTTTTCGATGCGACGGCGGCACAATGCGTCAAGGTGCCAGCCGATTTGCCGTTTGAGGCCGGCGCCCTCGCGGAGCCGCTCGCCGTGTGCCTGCACGCGGTGCGGCGCGCCGGCCACGTCAAGGGTTTCTCGACCATCGTCTTTGGGGCAGGGCCGATCGGACTTCTGACAATGCTCGCCCTGAAACATGCCGAGGCGGGGTCGGTGACGATGGTCGATGTCGCGGCAGCGCCGCTGAAATTTGCCGAAAAACTCGGCGCCGACCAGATCGTCGACCTGTCGAAGGGCGAAGAACAGTTGGCGGCGCTGGCCAAGGCGACACCGTTCGATATCGCCTTCGAAATCTCCGGGACCGCCGCAGGGCTGGCCTCGGCGATCCGCACCGTGCGGCGCGGCGGAACCGTGGTCCAGGTCGGCAATCTTGCAGGCGGCACCATCCCCGTGCCTGCCAACGCGGTCATGGCCAAGGAACTTGATCTCGTCGGCACCTTCCGCTTCGGCGAAGAGTTCTTCGAGGCGGTCGAACTGATTGTCGAGGGCAAGATAGACGTGCTGCGGCTGGTGACGGCTCAATATCCGCTCAGCGGTGCTCCGGAGGCGTTTCTGACCGCGCTCGACCGCTCGCGCAGCGTGAAGGTCGTTTTGACCGCGTAGGCGGCAGCGGCGATTTGTGCCCATTGCGGCGCTTGGCGAAGCCGATGAAATCGGTTACCAAGCGCCGGTAACGCCGATTTATTAACGATCCCGCGATAGAATTCTGCTTCTGTCGCGAGTGGAACGATCCGGAAGACAAACGTGGGGCGAGTTCTTAGGGCTTTGTATTCGTTTTCGAAATCCGTGGCTTTGATGGGTGTGATCCTCGGTGTCGCAAGTGGTTGCACCACGGCAGCGACGCTTGATCCGACGCCATCCGCAGTGGCGGTCCTGCCGCTGAATTCCGAGAAATATGCTTCTGTCGTCGTCGATGGCAGTACCGGGGTCGTGCTTTATTCGGCGAACGCCGATCTGCCGCGCATTCCGGCATCATTGACCAAGATGATGACGCTCTACCTCACATTCGAAGCCCTGCAGTCCGGCCGCATCACGAAGTCGACGCTTATTCCGATGTCGGCTCATGCCGCCTCGCAGGCGCCCAGCAAGCTCGGCGTCCGCCCGGGTCAGGCCATCGATGTCGATACGGCGATCAAGGCGATCGTGGTAAAATCGGCCAACGACGTCGCGGTCGCGCTCGCCGAATATCTCGGCGGCAGCGAAGAGCAGTTTGCGGCGCTGATGACCGAGAAGGCGCGCCGCCTCGGCATGAAGGGCACCAACTTCCACAACGCCTCCGGCCTGCCTGATCCGCAGCAGATCACCACGGCGCGCGACATGGCCCTCCTCGGCCTTGCCTTGCGACGGCACTATCCGGGCCAGTACTATTACTTTGCCGTGCATGAATTCGCCTTCAACGGCAAACTGATCCGCGGGCACAACCGCGTCCTCGATCAGGTCAACGGCGCCGACGGCATCAAGACCGGCTATGTACGGGCTTCCGGCTTCAACATCGTCACCTCGGTCAGCGACAATGGGCGACAGCTCGTTGCCGTCGTGATGGGCGGCGATACGGCGCGAAGCCGCGACGCGCAGGTCGTGAACCTCGTGAACCAATACCTTCCCCAGGTGGCATCGCGATAAAATCGAGAGGTTAGCCGCCGCGACGAGACGGGATGGTCGCGAAATTCGAAATGGTGCTTTGCAATATATACCGGCAGTGAAAACCCAATGCATTAGTATTTTTCGAAACTGAACGCCATATTGCGTCGCAATATTATCTACCGTAAGATACAGCCAATAGAAATTGGTATTACTTTGAAATTTTGATACTTTAGTTTATTAGACTAAGTGTTTAATACATCAACATAGACTTGTGTATTTCTGCGTGACATCTTCTAAATCGATTAGATTTGGGAGGATTTTAGTCATGGATACGACCCGTAGACGTTTTTTGACGCAAGGCGCCATTCTGGTCGCCGGCGGTATTGTCAGTGCCTGCGATAAGGACAATGCCAAGCCCGTGGCAGAGACCACGTTCGAAACGCCAGCGGCGCCGCCGACCACGCCGCCTGTCACCCCAACTGTCGAATTGCCTATTGAGCTGCCACCTGTCGTGCCCGAGGCGCCGATGAAGTCCATGGCAGGCACGCGGGTTCTCAACGGGGGCTGGACTTTCCAGGATGCGAAGAATGTACCCGAGATCATCCCTGCGGGCGATATTTCAAAAGAGGACTATTCAGCGGAGAAATGGCAAACTGCGGCCGTGCCCGGGACAGTTCTCACCAGCATGGTGAACAATGGCGTCTATCCTGAGCCGCTCTATCGCCAGATCGTCACCAAGCTCATTCCAGATACGCTGAAAGACAGCGATTACTGGTATCGGGCCGCAATCGAAATTCCCGTTTTGGAAGCGGGTCAACGCTTCTGGCTACGGTTCGACGGGATCAACTATTTGGCCGACATCTGGCTCAACGGTCAAAGCGTGGGCCGTATCGAGGGCGCGTTCAAGCGCGGCTACTTCGATGTGACCGACATCATCAAGGACAAGCCGGGGCAGAACGCTTTTCTCGCTGTCAAAGTCTACAAGCTCGAGTTCACCGAAGGGCCATCGCTTCCGAGCTTCAAGAGCGGCGTGACCCGTGGCGGCCGCAATGGCGGCAGGACCGGAACAACCCTACGCAACGGGCCCACATTCTTCTGCGTCGCCGGATGGGATTGGGTGCCGACTATCCCCGATCGTTGCATAGGCATCTGGCAGCCCGTCTATAGTTTCACAACCGGCGCTTTGAGGATCACCGACGTGCGCATTGATCCGGTGATCGCTGATGACTTGACGATCGCCGATCTGGCTATAGACGTCACCTTAGTCAATCACGGCGGCTCGGAAAAAGCTGGCGTAATCGCGGGCAGGATAGGGGACATTGAGTTCAAACATGCGATCGAATTGCCCGCTGATGGGCAGGCAAAGACCGTAACCTTGACGTCGACCGATCTGCCGCAACTACTGCTCAAGAACCCAAAGCTCTGGTGGCCGAACGGCTATGGCGACCCCTATCTCTACCCTGTGTCGATCAGGGTGGATGTCGGCGACACAACCTCAGACGTCCGCGAGCTCAAGTACGGAATACGCAAGATTCAATACGTGCGTCCAAGAGGAGCCAACAACGATCTCGGGATCACGATCAACAACCTGCCAATTCTTGTCATGGGCGGCAATTGGGGTCTCGACGAGGCATTGAAGCGCGTACCGCGGGAGCGCGTATTCAACGCGGTCCGGCTGCACCGGGATGCAAACTTGAACCTGATCCGCAACTGGAACGGTCAAAGCACGAGTAAGGACTTCTTCGAGGCGTGCGACGAGTACGGAATACTCGTCTGGCAGGATTTCTTCTACTCGACGGAAGGCTATGGTTCTTCAGGCACATACAATGTCGATCGATATCTGGACAATGTCCGCGATGTCATTACCAATTACCGCAATCACGCCTCGATCCTGCTGTGGTGTGGCGGCAATGAAGGCAAGCCGGAAAATCAAAAGCTCGTCGATGGCCTGGACAAGCTCGTTGCCGAGCTTGACCCCAAGCGCGAATGCCTGACAAGTTCTGCAGGAGACACCAACGAACAATACGCAGGGTCCAAGCTGGATGGCTACAGTTCGGGTGGACCCTATCACTGGGTTGCTCCGAAATCGCACTTCAGTACGGTCACCAGCGATTCCTCCATGCCGTTTCACAATGAGATGGGCTCTTATTCCATCCCGACGCTCGAATTTGTCCAGTCGATGTTGCCCGAGCAATCCTGGCAATGCCCCGACGATTACTGGGCTGACCGGGACATCAATGCAAATGGCGGCAACGGTAACGGCTCGTCCGGAGGGGGAATCTTCGGTGCCACGGCGGGCCGCTATGGCAAGCTTGCAAACCTTGCCGACTTTGTCCGCAAGGCGCAATTGATGAACTACGAATGCATCAAGGCGATTTACGAAGCGCATGCCGTCAATTTCGGACCGATAACGCCGACCGTGACCTCTACGTCGATGGGCGTCATCAAGTGGATGAGTCACCCCGCCCAGCCAAGTTTCGTCTGGCAGATGTATAGCTACGATATGGAGCAGCATTCCTCCTTCTTTGCCGTTAAAAACGGCTCGAAGCGGGTCAATGTCGTCATGAATGCTTTGACGAGGATAGTCAACGTGGTCAACCAAAGCGCAGAGCGGGTGAAGGGCAGCGTCGATATCAGCGTATACAATCTCGATGGCAGTCTGGTGGTTCGCACTGTTCAAAACGTCAGTCCAGTTGCTGCCGCATCTGCGGCGAAGATTATCGATATCAGTGCCAAGATCGCAGCGGCCACCTCAGCTGTGTGTTTCGTATCACTGAAATTCTCAAATTCCGTTGGCCAGGTACTGGCGGAAAATTTCTACTGGTATCAAAAAAACAATGCCGACAAAGATTATACCAGCATGGAAACCATCCCGCTGGCGGCGCCCTCCATTGCTGCACGAAGGGTGGAGGAAAAGGATGGTAAGGCCAAGATAGCGGTTGCGGTCGAGAATGCCGGTACGGCCATTGCAGTCATGGTGCACTTGCAACTCTTTGACAGGAAAACCAACAAGCGCATTCTTCCGGCCTTTTTCAGCGATAACTACCTCAATCTTCTCCCTGGCGTGAAGCGTGAGGTGACAATCGAGGTGCCGCTGCAGGAGGGGGTTACGTACGACTTTGGCGTCCGTGTAGATGGGTTCAACTTTGGTCCCGATGCCAAGCTTGATGCGAGCGGTAGCGTTCCGGTGGTTCGCAATGAGAATGCGCTGGCAATCGCGCCTAGCCCGGGCATCACGTTCAACAACTGCGCGGCGCCTCAGTAACTACGGGCAGCCTGTACCTCAGACGCGAATGGCGGTCCCTTAGGGGCCGCCATTGGCTTATCCAAAGCATGAATGGGCGCAAAATGCGCGCCCGATCAATCCCATTTCGGCGCAAGATGACCGGGATTGACGATCCGCCCGTTCGGACGGGCCAGGGCATGCAGCGCTTGCATCTCGTCGTTTGAAAGCTCGAAGTCGAAGATGTCGAAATTGGCCTTTGCGCGTTCCGCGCTCACCGTTTTCGACAGTGCAACCACGCCTTGCTGCTGCACCAGCCAACGCAGCACCACCTGTGCCGCGCTCTTGCCGTGGGCGGCCGCGATCGCCTTGATTGCCGGGTCGTCGATGACCTTGCCGTCCGCCATGGCATAATAGGCGGTGATGCTCATGCCGGCCTTGCGCGCCGCGTCGAGCACGGCGCTTTGGTCGAGATAGGGATGGTATTCGACCTGGTTGGTGACGATCGGAGCCTTGCTGAGCTTGACTGCTTCAGCCATCAGCGCCGTGTTGAAATTGCTGACGCCGATGTGGCGAACCTTGCCCGCATCGCGCACTTCGTTGAGCGCGCCGATGCGCTCGGCAAGGGGCACATCGCTTTGCGGCCAGTGCAGGAGAAGAAGATCGACATAGTCAGTCTTCAGCTTCTTGAGGCTCTCATCCACCGACCTGACGAAGGCGTCGTGACGATACTTGTCCACCCACACCTTCGTGGTAAGGAACACATCGCCGCGAGCGACGTCCGAATTGGCAATGGCTTCGCCAACTTCGGCCTCGTTGCCGTAGATCTGTGCGGTATCGACGTGGCGGTAGCCGAGCTTCAATGCGGCCGGCACCATGCGCAGCACATCGCTGCCCGGCATGCGGAAGGTGCCGAAGCCGATTGCGGGGATTTCTGCGCCATTGGTATTAACGTTAAACATGGTTTTTCCTTTGACTTAGCAGGTGGCCAGTACTGCGGCCGAAGCGCGCCTATCGAGCATCTGGCTCCAGAGCGTCAGGCCGAGGGCTCCGACGACGAGAAGAGCACCGACCCATGGCGTTGCGCCAAGGCCGAGCGGGGAGGCGACAATGATGCCACCAAGGAATGCCCCGCCAGCTATGCCGAGGTTGAAGGCGGCAATATTGAGCGCCGAGGCGACATCGACTGTATCGGGCGTGTGGACCTTTGCAAGCTGTACTACGTAGAGTTGCAACCCCGGAACATTGGAGAAGGAGAGCGCGCCAAGGGCGGCGAGCGTCACCAGCGACCAGACCGGCGATACGGCAGTGATGGTGAAAAGGGCAAGCACGGCAGCCTGCAGGCCGAACATGACCACAAGCGCGCCGACTGGATTGCCATCGGCAATACGCCCGCCCACCATATTGCCCACCGCGATCGCGAGGCCATAGAGCACGAGAATGAGGCTAACAGTGGATTCGCCGAAGCCCGTGATCTGCTGCAGCACTGGAGCGAGAAATGTGAACATGACGAAGGTGCCACCATAGCCGAGTGCGGTCATGCCGAAGGCGAGCAGTAGACGGCCGTTCGCAAGAACACGCACCTGGTCGATCAGGCGGGCAGGTGCCGCCTTGGCGATCTGCGAAGGCAAGAGGATGGCAATCGCCGCGAAAGCGATGACGCCGAGGCCAGATACGGCCCAGAATGTGGCGCGCCAGCCAAGCTGCTGGCCGATGAAGGTGCCGAGCGGCACGCCGGTGACGATCGCGACGGTAAGGCCGAGAAACATCATGGCGATGGCAGAGGCGCGACGGTTGGGGGCAACGAGATCGGCGGCAATCGTCGCTCCTACGGAGAAGAAAACCCCGTGGGCAAAAGCGCTGAGCACGCGCGCGACGAGAAGCAGCTCATAGCTTGGCGCAAGTGCCGCAGCCGTGTTGCCGATGATGAAGAGCACCATCAGCCCGAGCAACAGCGGCTTACGCTCGATGCGGCCGGTAAGAGCGGTGAGGATCGGCGCGCCAAAGGTCACGCCGAGCGCGTAGACGCTGACAATAAGCCCCGCGAGCGGCAGGGAGATGTTGAGATCGTTGGCGACCGTGGGTAGTAGGCCAACGATGACGAACTCCGTCGTCCCGATGGCATAGGCGCTGATTGTCAACGCCAGAAGAGCAAGAGGCATTGTGCTGTCCTTTTCAAAACGGCGATCTTGGGAACCGGCCGCAAATTGAGTATGTCGAACCTGGAGTCCGTTGCGGTGAATATGGCTTGCGGCGATTACCTTGATAATCGGGGTGCAACGCGCAATACTTGTGACGCGGGTTCACAAATGGCGCGTTTCGAGATGGATAACCGGGCTGGAGAAATGGACGTGTTCGTTCAAGCCGTGGAGCTCAACAGCTTTTCTGCGGCGGGGCGACGCCTTGGTCTGTCACCGTCTGCCGTCAGCAAGATGATCAGCCGCATCGAGGAGAGGCTTGGCACGCGGCTTCTCGTCCGCTCGACACGCACCTTGCAACTCACGCCTGAAGGCGAGGTCTATCATCAGCGTGCCATGCGCATCGTCGCCGAGATCGAGGAGGCCGAGCGGGCGGTCGCCCATGGTGCATCGGCCAAGCCGCGCGGCCTGCTGCGCGTCAACTCGTCTGTGCCTGTTGGTGTCACCTGCGTTTTGCCGCTCGTGCCGAAGTTTCTCGAGCAATATCCCGATGTCAGGCTGGATGTTTCGCTGAGCGACGGCGTTGTCGACCTTATCGAGGAGCGGGCTGACATAGCGATCCGCGTCGGCCCCATGCGCAATTCGGCATTGAAGGCGCGCAAACTCTTCGAAAGCCGCGTCGTCGTTATCGCATCGCCGGATTATCTCGACAGGCATGGAGTGCCGGAGCGTCCAAGTGACCTGCAGCACCACAATTGCCTGAATTTCAACTTTCGCCGCACCTTGAACGAGTGGCCTTTTCGTAATCTGCAATCAAAGGAAACAGAACTCCTGGCCGTTTCTGGCAATTTCATCTCCAATAACGGTGAAACCGCCCAGCAGATGTGTGTCGCTGGACTTGGAATTGCGCGGCTCGGCCTGTTTCATGTGATCGATGACCTTCGAGCAGGCCGTCTGAAAGTGCTTCTCGAGCCATATAATCCCGGCGACCTTGAACTCATCCATGCGGTCTTCGTCGGCCATGAATATCTGGCGGCAAGAGTCCGCAGTTTCGTCGATTTTCTGGTAGAGAATATTGGACCGTGCGATGAACTCTCGGTTCCTGAAGCAGCGAAAGCTGGCTGATCGAAATCATGCCCATGACTGATTCCGAAGACTTGAAGCGCATAAGGCGAGCCTATGCCAGCAAGGTGCTGGCAAGCGTTGGCGTGGACAACGCGCGCATCGAGCGGGCCTTTGCCGAAGTGCCGCGGGAGGACTTTCTCGGTCCGGGTCCATGGCCGATCATCAGGTATGGACTGGGGTTTGGTCTCAGCCCCGATGACGATCCGGTTCACCTCTATACGGATGATCTCGTTGGCATAGCGCCAGAGCGGCACATCAACAATGGCGAACCGTCATTGCATGCCCACCTCCTCTGGCACGCAAACATCGCCGAAGGCGAGCGTGTCGTTCATATCGGCACCGGCACGGGCTATTATACCGCGATCATGGCGCATCTCGGGGGACCTTCAGGACATGTTCTCGGCATTGAGATCGAAGCGGATCTTGCGGTGCGCGCGAAGCAATATCTCGCCGGTTATCGCAATGTCGAAATCGTTCAGGGGGATGGCACGAAACGATCGTTCGAGCCCGCCGATGTGATCTACATCAATGCCGGCGCAACCAGGCTCGATGATGGCTGGCTCGATCGTCTCAACGACGGCGGCCGGCTTCTTCTGCCGCTCACGACCGACGATGGCTTCACGCTGATCGGCTGTGGCTCGCGTCCCCGCGGCGCCGTATTCCTTATTACCCGCCAGGGCGATGCGTACACTGCGCGGGCAATCTCGGGCGTAGCGATTTATCCCTGCGCAGGAATGCGGGACCCAGAGTCCGAAAGAGCCCTGGCCATCGCATTCGGCAATGGCGAGCTTAAGCGCGTGACGCGCCTCTACCGTTCAAACGATATACCCCCCGAGCGTTGCTGGCTCGAGGGAAAGGGCTGGTGTCTCTCCTATGATTGAGACAGTGAAACGGCATCCTTGTTGCGGACAGACGTTCGGTTCTTGAGATTGAGAAGATTGCCGCTGAGGATGAGGACTGCGCCGAGTGCGGTGAACATATCCACGCGCTCCGCATAGATCAGCCAGCCGAGAACGGCCATCAGGGGTACCCGCAGGAAGTCCATCGGTATCACCACCGTTGCGTCGGCATATTGCAGCGCCTTCGCCATGCAGAAGTGCGAAAACGTGCCGGTAAAGGCGATGATGACCACCCACGGCAGAACGTGCAAGGACGGCCACTGCCACACGTGCAGGGCGGGCAGGAGGCCGATCGCCGATTGGATGATCAGCATCCAGAAAATAATCTTCACGACGCTGTCCGTTCGCGTCAGTGATTTGACCATTGTAAAGGAAATGCCGAAGGTGAAAGCCGCGCCAAGCACGATCAGCTGTCCGGTTTCGACCGAACCGATGCCTGGGCGGACGATGATGACCACGCCGACGATGCCGAGGATGATGGTGAGGATGCGCCAAATATTGAGGCGCTCGCCGAGGAAGGCAACCGCCATCAGCGCGGTCCAGGCCGGCGTCGTGAACTCTATAGCGATGACCTGCGCCAGCGGAATCATCGACAGGGCCTGGAGCCAGGCGAATTGTCCGGCATAATGCGCGGCGTTGCGGCCGAGATGCTGCCAGATGCGGCTCGTCTTCATGGACCTGACGCCGCCCGAAGAACGGACGAGCGGATAAAGCATTGCAAGACCGATCAGCGAGCGCATCTCCATGATCTGGAAGACATTGAGCTCGCGAGAGGCTTCGCGGCCGGATATAGCCATCATGAGGATCGCCGTAAGCGATCCCATCATCCAGAGGGCAGCCTTCAGTGTGGATTGCGGCATGATGAATTATTGCTTGGCGTAAATTCCGGCGAAATCCGCAAAACCTTTGACTTCGATCGGATTGCCCGAAGGATCGCGGAAGAACATGGTCCATTGCTCACCCGACTCGCCCTTGAAGCGCACGGTCGGCGGCATAACGAACTCCACGTCGGCCTTGGCGAGGCGCGCGGCCAGATCGTTCCAGACATCAAGCGGCAGAATGACGCCGAGATGCGGCATCGGCACCATGTGGTCGCCTACCTTGCCCGTATTGGTGGTTTCGAACGGCTTGCCGAGGTGCAGCGAAATCTGATGGCCGAAAAAATCGAAATCGACCCACGTGTCAGTGCTTCGTCCTTCCTCGCAACCGAGGATTGATCCGTAAAAACGCCTCGCCTCGTCGAGATCGGTGACGTGGTAGGCAAGGTGAAACAACGAGCGCATGGGAAATCCTGATCAATGGCGGGGTGCGGCGGACGCTAACAGCAAAAAAGCAGCCAAACAAACCTATTCCGCTGCCAAGTCATGGATTTCATGGAACCAATATAGAAAGCAAGGAGTTATCTGAGGCTACACTCATATGGTTCCCCAAAAACAGGAAGTTTATAATGTCGATTTTGATCAGTCTCTTGATCACCGTTCTGGTGATCTTCCTCGTTCTTTACCTCATCCAGATGCTGCCGCTTGACGGGCGCGCGAAGCAGATCGCCCAGGTCATCGTCATTGTGATCGGCATCATTTCGCTGCTGAAGTATCTCGCGGTCTTCTAAGCCTCTTCAGCAACAGGCTCCAACTGGCCGAGAAGCCAGTCCCGGAAGGCGCGGATTTTGGGCACGTTGCGCCGCGCCTCCGGATAAACAAGCCAGTAATAGTGGTCGGCAGTGCCGACAATATTGAACGGCTGGATAAGCAGGCCTTGTGCAAGCTCGGTTTCGTAGAAGGCCGGGGTAAGAATGCCGACCCCTTGGCCGGCAATGACCGCTTTGCCTTCAAGGTGCTGATCGCCGAAACGGCTGCGGGGGTCGCCGCGCAGGTCGGGATTGGCAATTCCGGCGGCATTGAACCACAGGCGCCACCACGGATCGCCGGGATCGACGATCGTCAGCCTCAGAAGGTCCTCGGGTGATTTCACGCCCCCAATCGACGCGGCAAGCTTGGGACTGAGCATCGGCGTAAAATCGGCATCGAAAATACGGTGCGCGACGAGGCCCGGCCATTTTCCGCTGCCCGAACGTATGCCGATGTCGGCGTCTTGTCTTGAAAAATCAATGATTTCCCGGTTCGCCTGCAGGCGCACCGCCAGGTTTGGTTGCGCGAGTTGGAATGATCCAAGCCGTGGCACGAGCCAGTTCGCAGCGAATGTCGGGATCGTGCTGATGGTCAATACGCCGTCGGCATTCTTGCGCGTCGCGGCTATGGCCGCCCGCATCATGTCGAACGCGTCGCTGATGACCGGCGACAAGCGGGCGCCGACCTCTGTCAGGGTGACTTGGCGCGGGCGGCGAAGGAACAATTGCGCGCCGATGCGCTCTTCAAGGAGCTTGATCTGATAGCTGACCGCAGCTTGGGTCATGCCGAGTTCTTCCGCGGCCTTGGTGAAACTGCCGTGGCGGGCGGCGGCTTCAAACACCCGGATGGAGGCAAGCGGAGGTAGGTTCATTCACGTCTCACATAAGCACTGCTTATGCATGCTACTTGGCGTTTTGTTGGAAAACAAGGCGGAACGGGCGCATGTTCGTACCACCCAACTAAAATCGCCAGGATTGAATTGGAGTTGAGACCATGAACACTATCACAACCCACGCCGCTCGTACCGTCGGCCACTTGACGCTTCGCGGCCTTCTGAGCAAGCCCGGACGCCAAAACCCGGTCGAACGCCGCCCCGTCAGAATCGACGCCGAAGAGTTTTCCGATCACATGCTGCGCGATATCGGCGTGATTGACGGCCGTCCGGCCCGCGGCGAGCGCGCGGGCGAGGATGATCTTGGCGCGTTGCTGCGCGACGGGCCGAAGCGGTTTCTATAGAGTCTAGGAGTCGAAATCGGTTTCGAGCTGCTTTTCCAGTGCAACAAGGTCATCGGGCAAGGGCATGCCCATAGCCCGGAGCTCGTTGAGCTTTTCACGCAGGTTCTCGTGAATTTCATGGGCATCGGTGGGCCGCTGGACCATCGCTTCGAGCAAGAGGGCAATTTGCGCCTTGATGTCTTCGAATGCCATGTTGTGTCCTTTCACGCCGTACACTGAGTAGTTTATGATAACAGATTATTCCTGGCCGGAGTATTGGCTGTCGGAGACCTTTTCCATCCACTCCGCAGCCTTGCCTTCAAGCCTCTCCTGCATGGCAAGGTGCGCCATATAGGTATCGGGCGCGGCGCCATGCCAATGTTTTTCGGCCGGCGGAATCCACACCGTATCGCCGGCCCGGATTTCGCGGATCGGTTCGCCCCACACCTGTACGAGCCCTTTTCCCGAAACCACGTGCAGCGTTTGTCCTAGCGGATGGGTGTGCCAGGCGGTCCTGGCTCCGGGCTCGAAGCGCACAAGAACGGCCTGAAGCCGCGCTGGGGCGGGCGTCTCGATGATAGGGTCCTGCCAGACCGTTCCGGTGAAATATTCCTCCGGGGCACGACGCGAAGCGACCGAGCCAATTGCTTTGATTTCCATCACATACCTCGCGCAGTTTCCGGTGCTGCCGGATAGTCCAAAACCTCATGCGTTTGCATTGCCGCAGCCGACGTGACCACCGAATCCAGAAATCCCGGGAACCGGTGCTCAAGATCATCGCGGCGCAATGTCAGGAGGCGGCGCGTGCCGTCCGGGCGAACGTGTATAATGCCGGCCTCGCGCAGCTTTGCCACATGATAGCTGATGGCCGTCTTGGAGCCCAGCTGGAGAAACTGCCCGCAAGTCATCGCTTTTTCGCCGTTACGGGCAAGAATGGCGATGATGGCAAGGCGGGTTTCGTCGCCAAGCGCAGTCAGGACGGCCGGCAGCGCGATGTCTTCGGCCGTGGGGTGATCGAGATATTCTGTCATACGAATTTAATAGCAATTGGCAGGAGAGTTTTCAATGTTCAATATTTGTTGAACTTTAGGCTTGACTCCTGCAAGGCCCAGGCGTTAGTTCAACGTTCATTGAACATTTAGGTGAACTCCCATGGATATTCGTCTTTTCGGATTAGCGCTTGGTGCATTCGCCATCGGTATCGAAGCATTCGTGGCGGCAAGTCTTCTGCCGCAGATCGCCGGCGATACGGGGGTCACTTTGGTCCAGGCCGGCTATCTTGTCGTGGCCTATGCGTTTGCCTATGCGATTGGAGCCCCGGTTGTTGCCGCGCTCACCGGCTCGCTCGACCGCCGCACGATTCTGGCCGGCAGCGCGACGGTTTTCGTAGTTGGCGCGCTGTGCGCCGCCGTTGCGCCGACATATCTGCTTCTCCTGCTTGCTCGCCTCCTGATTGCGGTGACCGCAGGTCTATACGCGGCGACGGCGCAGGCAACAGCGGTCGCCATTTCGGAAGCCCATCATCGTGCCCGCGCGGTTGCTGCCGTCGTCGGTGGCACCACGCTTGCTGTCGCGTTCGGCGCACCGCTTGGCGCTGCTATCAGCGCTTTTGCCGGATGGCGCGGCACCTATGCCTTCATCGCGCTGATCGGTCTGATTGCAGCGGTTGTCGTCTGGTCGCTTTTGCCGCGTGGACTTTACGCAGACCGACTTACTCTGTCCCAGCGCCTTTCAGTGATCCGCCACCCCGGCCTCATGCCGGCGCTGCTGACCACGCTGCTCTACATGACCGGCGCTTTTGCGGTTTACACCTATATTGCAGCGATTGCCGTTGACGGCGTAGGCCTTGGCAAGTCGATGCTGCCCGTGGTTCTCCTATCGTTCGGTATCGGCGCGGCCATCGGTAATTTTTTGGGAGGCCAGTTGGCTGACCGGCTCGGTGCGACCCGCACTGTCGTCGCTGCCTCGGTCCTCAATGCCGTGGTGCTGGCGACCGTAAGCTGGATCATGCAATTGCCGCACGAAATCGCCGGTCCCGTTCTCATCGCGCACATGTTCGTCTGGGGCGTGATCGCCTGGATGTTCCCGCCGGCGCAGGCGAGCCGGATCCTGACCATCGCGCCGGAAAGCGCGCCATTGGCGCTCTCGCTTAACTTCTCCGCGCTCTACCTCGGCGTTGCTTTCGGATCGATGATAGGCGGCCAGATCCTTTCCCATGTCGGGCTGATCCATCTTGGATGGCTGGGCGCGCTCTTCCCGGTGCTGGGGCTCGCAGTGCTCCGATTTGCGGGCGCAACGTCCCGCAAGGAGAAATTGTCGATGGCTCGATTTGGCTAGTGCCGTCCTCGTTCTCTAGTGAACGACCGTCGTATCGAAGGGCTTCAGACCGTGGTGCTCCATGCTGTCGCGATAGATCGCCGTCGCCTGGGTGCGGTTGTGCGCGCGCAATTTGCGGATGAGATTGTGAACATGCACCTTGACCGTATGCACCGAAAGGGCAAGGCGGTCGGCAATGATCTTGTTCTGCAAGCCCTCGGAGAGAAGTTGCAAAATCTCATGTTCGCGCAGGGTCAATGTCTTTACCGGCCAGGCATTCATTGATGTATGCTTCGGCTGGGCGCTGAACGGCGTCTGAGCCTTGACCTGTGTGCCGTTTGCAGCCTTTGCCATCGAGCGAACAATCGTTGACGGATAATATTCGCCGCCGTTGAGCATCAGCCAGACGACCGCCAGCCACGCATCAAGCTTCAGGCTGAAAGGCAGGAGGCCCTGCACCAGATTATTGTCGAAGAGCGTGTTGAATTCCGGAATGGACGCACTCGTGTCATCGATCATCAATGTCACGTAAGCATCGGGAAAGCGTATTTTGCAGCGCGCGATACAGTCGATGAGGTCGGAGACAAAATCGGCGTGGATCATGACCAGGCCGATTGCGTCGTCGTTTTCGCCGGAGTCGGCAAGCTTGTTTGAAAGGTCGACCTTGAGATCGGGAAACGTTCGTTCGAGTGATTGCACAAGGCCCTGGAAAACGACTCCAGCCTCGGCATAGATGAGGATGCCGCTCTTGAAATTCGCTCCGCCCTCGTTCGGGGAGCCGTTTTGGATTTGGTCAGTCCTCATACGCGCCACCGTCACACTCATGATCCTACCCTACGCCATTTGATGAGAAAAAAGCCGCCAGATTTTGTTATGATTCGATTGGAATCGCCCCCGTCCCAAGGCCGATTCGTTGCGGCTAACCCCTTGTATTTCATGTTAATCGGCAAGGGTAATGGACCAAACGTGACGCGGGCGTGACGCGAAGGTGCGATGTACGCGCGCGCGAGGCCGGACACGTCTATTCCGATCATTTCGGGGTTGACGCGTTCGGCTAACAGGTCACGGGAAGCGCTTGTTTTCCCACGAGCGACGTTCTTTCACTCCACCAAAGGGACACACAAGTTCGAGCCGGGTTCATCCATCAGGTGGAACCTCTTCTCACTTCTCCTAAATGGCGCGCAATCACTCCCGCCGGTACTGTTTTCCAAAATCCACTCGGTTTGGCCGTGACAGGTGAACACACCTTGCATGGCGAGTGTTCAATTCGCGGGGGTGCGCCTTGTTTGCATGGATCACCAATTGTTTTGCAGCATTGATTGTAAGTGCTGCGCTGGTCGTAATATTGAAACGGGTGTCGCCTGTGTTCGCCCTCGTCGATCATCCCGACCGGCGCAAATTGCACGATGGCGTCGTTCCGCTCTGCGGCGGCATTGCTATCTTTGCAACCTTTGCGCTCGTCATGATGTTGCACGACCACGCGCCGTCGCTTCCCGTCAATTTTTGGGCAGGTCTTTTCGTAACTTTGGTGGTCGGCATAACCGATGACCGCGTCGATCTGCCGGCCGTGCGTCGCCTGGCTGCGCAGTTTCTGGTTGCCCTGACGCTGGTCAATCCTTTTTCCGGAGCTACTATTGTCACCGGCATTGCCCTGCCGCCAGCGCTGCTGGCCATATCGTTTCCGCTTCTGACCATCGTCGCGATTCTCTTCGTCATAGGTCTTATCAATGCCTGGAACATGATCGACGGCGTCGATGGCCTTGCTGGCGGCTGCGCCGCAGTCGCCCTGTTATGGCTGTCGGTTATTGCTGGCTTTAAGGGCGTGACGGAGCTGATCCTGCCAATGCTGGTGCTTCTTGCGGCTGTGGGAGGGTTTCTTGCCTTCAACATGCGCAGCCCATGGCTCGCGCGCGCCAAGATATTTCTCGGCGATGCCGGAAGCACCGCGCTTGGTGCGGTCATTGCCTATTTCATCATAACCCTGTCCATCCACGCCAACATAGCTTTCACCGTGCTGCTCTGGATCGTCATTGTTCCGGTCATCGATACGTTGAGCCTGATCGTGCGCAGGGTCCATGCCGGCCGCAGCCCGCTTGCTGCTGATCGCTGGCATCTCCACCACCTCCTGCTCGACCGCGCGATCCCGCCCGCGAAAACCACACTGACGATCGTTGCGGCTTCGGCGGTGTGCGGAGGCATAGGGTGCCTCGGCATCATTCTCGGCATCTCGAACCTTGCCATGACACTGGCGCTGGTGGTGCCGTTCCTCGTGCACAGCGCCTTCGTCTACGCAACGCTGTCGGGGCGCTCGACGACAGTTCAGCGCCCGCTGGCGCCGGTGCAGAAAATGTCGGCCGTTTCGGCAAGCGCTATTCGGCCCGACCTCAATTTAACCCACACGTCCGTGCAACCGGCCAAGCCCACCCGGCCTGGCATCCTTTCGGACGCAGTTTGACGACCCAAGAAACCGGAGCGAGACAGTGATTTCTGCATTGATCATGACCCTCAACGAAGAAGAGTGCCTGCCGGCCTGCCTGGCATCCCTCAGCTGGTGTGACGATATCGTCGTGCTGGATTCGTTCAGCACCGACCGCACCGTCGAGATCGCCAAGGCCGCCGGGGCCCGCGTCTATCAGCACAAATATGAAACCGAAACCAAGCAGCGCATGTATGGGCTGAAGGAGATCGAGTTCAAGCACGAATGGGTCTATATGCCCGATGCCGACGAGATAACGCCTGACGATTTGCGCGACGAGATGCTGGCGATCGCCGCTGATCCGAACCGTCCTGAGGCGATGTTCAGCGCCCGCTACAAGAACATGTTCATGGGACGCTGGGTCAAGCACTCGAGCCTCTACCCGACCTGGATCACGCGGCTTGCACGTCCTGAACGCATCCAATATGAGCGCGAGTGCCACTCCCGACCCGTTGGCGATGGTCCGACAGGCCGCCTGAAGTCGCATTTCATCCACTACAGCTTCAACAAGGGCATGGCGGCTTGGTTCGATAAGCACAACCGCTATTCCGGCTTTGAAGCGCGCGAATCGCTGCAGATCCTGCGCAGCAAAAGCATCCCCTGGCACAGCTTCTTCAGCGCCACGCCGGAAGCAAGGCGCAGGGCGCTCAAGGAATTCTCCTATCGTCTTCCTTTCCGGCCGCTGGCACGATTTGCCTACATGTACTTCCTTCGCGGCGGATTTCTCGACGGATGGCAGGGCTATCATTACTGCCGCCTCATTGCGTCCTACGAATATATGATCGTTATCAAGATGCGGGAACTGCAGCGGCGAGAGCTTGGCCTTTCGATATGACCGCAGTCAACGCGCATTCTGTGACGGTATCGGACGAGCGCGTGCGACGCCTGCCGTTACGGGAGTACGTCTTTCCGGCCATCGGACTTGTTGCGGTCCTGACAGTTCTTTCCGTGCTGTCGCTTCCGCTCCTCGCGCAGAGGTTCCTGACCATTCAGGACCAGCCGGCCAAAGTCGATGTGATCGTCGTCCTTGGCGGCGACGGCCCGGCGCGCGCCAAGCTTGCGGCCAGTCTGTGGCTTGGCAAGTTTGCGCCGCGCGTCCTTATCAGCGGCGATGGCGATTGCTACTGGATCAAGACCGCAATGGTCGAGCGCGGCGTCGATGAAAAGGCCATCGACGTTGAGTGTCAGTCCGGCACGACATGGGAAAACGCGCTCTATTCGGCTCCCTACGTGAAGCGAATGGGCGCTCGCAGCGGCATCGTGGTGACAAGCTGGTATGCTTCGCGGCGAGCGATCACAAGTTTCGACGCCGCGTCGCCGGACATTCACTGGCTGTCCGTCCCGGTGACAAATCAGCAGCCCATGTGGAAACTGGCAATCGGCACCGACACCTACCTGCAAAAGGAATTCCCGAAATTGATTTGGTATACCGTGCGCGGTTGGCTGGGGCTTAATTCGACATTCGTGCCGGCGCCGTTCCCATCGCGGGAGGTCCGGGCATGAACGTGACTCGGCAAACGTGGCACATGGCATCAAACAGAACTGGTAAGGCGGGGTAAGACAATGCGCTCACGTTACAACGATCCGGCATTCGACGCAGCGAGCGCGCCTTTGCCGCGTCTCGGCGGAGCGACATTTGCTCTTAGGTTCCGCCTCATGCGCCTCCTTTGGATGGTATCGTGGACGCTCCTTGCATCGTGGACGCCTTCGCCGCTCAGTCCATGGCGGGGTTGGCTGCTGCGCAAATTCGGCGCCCGGATCGACCCTTCGGCCATTGTCAGGAGCAGCGTGAAGATCTGGTGGCCCGGCAACCTCATCATGGGCAAGCATGCATCCATGGGGCCGGGCGTGATCTGCTACAACGTCGCCGAGATCACGATCGAGGATTTCGCCATCGTCTCGCAGCGCACACATCTCTGCACCGGAACGCACGACGTGGACGATGCGGATTTTCCGCTGAAGAGCCGGCCGATCACAATCAAGACCAACGCCTGGATCGCGTCCGAAGCATTTGTCGGCCCCGGCGTCGTCGTCGGCGAAGGTGCTGTCCTCGGTGCGCGGGGCGTTGCCATGCGCAAACTCGATCCATGGATGATCTATGTCGGCAATCCGGCGCAGCCGGTCAGGGCGCGCAAACAACCAGCCAACGGCTGAGTGTCAGCCCTGCATATCCAAGCGGCTATGAATGGTCGGGAGCGACGCGGAGATTTGCTGAACCGGTCGCTGCGCTGAGGCTCGGCGATGCGTAGCCCTGGAGCGTCAGTTCCGCAACGCGCGGCCACGTATAATTCTCACGCACGAGACGCTTGCCGTTCTCGCCCATGATCGCGGCCATACCCGGATTGTCGAGGATATCGCCGATCGCTGCGGCAACATTCGCGGGCTCGAGCGAAACGACTGCGCCGGCGTGGGCCGTCCTGACTTCTGGAAAATGACAAGGCTCGCTGATCACCACCGGCAGGCCGCAGGCAAGGGCTTCGGTAATGGCGACGCTAAAGCCTTCCTGGCGGCTCGGCAGGCAGAAGCACGCCGCATCCATGAGCGCCCGTAACTTTTCCGCGCCATAGATCGGTCCGGTGAGATGAACCCGGTCCGTAATTCCGAGGTCCTTGACGAGGCTAACGAAACCATCCTTCGCACCGCCGTCCGGTCCCGCAACGGCAAGATCGACGTCAGGGTGGGATCTGGCCACCATCGAAAACGCCGCGGCCAGGATATCGAGCCCCTTTTTCGTATGAAGGCGCGACAGGAACAATACGACCCGCTTGCCTTGCAACTGCGGAACGCGCTCGGCAAAATATCCCTTGCCTGGCAAATCGGCGAATTCTTCGAGGAATATGCCGTTCGGAATGACCAGCCGTGGCGGGGTCAGTCCCAACGGGTCAAGCAGGTTTGCTTCGTCCGTGTTGAGCGTGTGGATGAACTTTGCCCCATTCAACATCTTGCGGTAGCCAAGCAGCAGCGCCACACGCTTCTTCAGGCGCTTCTGCCGCATGCTCCAGACATCGAGCATCCCATGCGGTTGAACGCAATATGGTACCTTCAAACTCCGGGCAATGCGCGCGGCATGCTTCAGGATGGGTTCCCAAACGCCATGAATGTGGACGAAAGACGCGTCCTTCAATACGTTCCGAAGCGCTCTTGCTGCGCTGAGCCCGAGAACGCGCTCGATTCTGTCCGGGTCGGCCAGAAGGTGCCAGCGGACTTTTGCAAGGTGCGGCACGTCGTGTGCCGCGCTTAATGCGCGTTGCCGGATATCGCTCCCGCCATAGCTGATGATCTCGACCTCGTGGCCGAGGGCTGCCTGTGCTGCGGCGAGGCGTAAGCAGCCGGCTTGGGGTCCGCCCTGCGCTGGATCGATCGAACTGACGACGTGATATATTTTCATGAAAGCGCGGCCTGGTTGACTGTCTGCTGTTGCGATGGAAGCAGGGAAAGTGCTTCGAGCAAGCGCTCGCCATAGCGCTTGACCGTAAACTCTGCGGCCCGTGTCACCGCGCTTTCGGACATCGCCGCTCGCGTGCCGGGGTGTTCGCTAAGATCAGTCACCGCTTTGGCGATGGCTTCACTGTCACGTATAGGCACGATGAAGCCGTCCACGCCGTCCCGCACGACGCTGCCGGCATTTTCGGTACAGATGACCGGCAGACCTGCGGCGAGCGCCTCATAGATGGCGGTAGCCGAACCTTCGCATATGGATGGCAGGAGGAACACGTCAGCCCATTCATATTCCTTGGCCATTTCAGCGCGGGGCACGATACCGCGCAGTTCGACGGATCGGCCGATCTCGGCCTTGACTTCCGGTGACAATCTGCTTGGGCCAGCCATTCTAAAGGTAGCGGATTTGCCAAGCATACGTGCAGCCTCGGCGACGTAGGGCGAACCTTTGCGCAGGCCGACTTCGCCCACGGTCAGGACCCGCAAGGGACCGCCGATACGGATAATGTCCTGCGCCGGAAATTGCGGATCAATCCCATATGGCACGACGACGCAGCGTTCCGCGCTGCCACCGCGCGCAATGACGTTGCGCCGTACAAATTCCGAAGGGCAGACGATCACGTCGGCAAGCGCCCATTCGGCTTTTTCCCGTTCGGCAAATACCCGCGCATATTGATTCTCGCTATAGGGACCGGCCCAATCGGGAAAACGCGCGTGTTCGCCGGCGACGAGTTCTTCGACAGTGTCCCAAGGCGCGATCATCTGCTCGACCGCGGTCCACATTCCCTGCCGTTTGGCGGCCTGCATTTGCTCCAATGCATCGCCGGCAAAGGCATAGAGGCCGTCGGCGCCGTGGAAGCCGCTCGACGCCACCAGGCGCGAAAACTCCGAACCGGCCCAGATCGTATGGGCCATGTGCTCGATACTGTTCTTTTGCCGCAACCGGCGGATCGCCGACCGGGCGCCGAAGTTCGGGAAGGTCGAGATGAGTTCGGCCGGAACGCCTTTCGGGATCCGCCCTGTCAGGCGCTTGACGGATGACGGAAGCAGACGCCGTGGCAGCTTGTTGACGAGTCGGGGCCATCCCTGAGTAGCACAGATATCCGTATAGAAATGTGCCAGCCGCCCCTCCGAGGCGAAGATGCGTGGCACTGCGTAATGCATGCGCGCACCGAGCTGACTGACGACGACGCTACCGCTCATTCTGCTGGTCCGAAAACTGAGGTTTGCGATGAAGCCGCCGATTGCTGGCGGAACTGGTGCATGACGTCGGACCAGGCTCCAACCGCCCGGTCGCGCGAAAATACGGTGTCGAGCGTGTGCCTGGCATTGATCCCCATCTGCGCGCGGTGCGCGGGCTCGTTCTTCAATCTGAGAATATGATCGGCGAGCCTTTGGCCCTCACCGATCCTGACCGCTGCGCCGCAATCTGCCGAAGCAACGACGCGCGCAACCTCGCCATTACCGTCGCCGATGAACAGCGTCGGACGGCCGGCAGCAAGGACGCCGTAGAACTTGCTTGGAACGATACAATGTTCGAGCCTTGGAATGAGCGAGACGATATGCGCGTCGGCCGTGCTGAGGCTTTCAGCGATGTGTTCGGACGGCTGGAGCGGTTTGAACGTTACGTTCTTGAGGTCGCGGTTGCGGACGATTTCTTCGACATGGGCGCGTTGCTGGCCGCCACCGATCAGGAGGAACCGTATGTCGTCATGGTCGCTGAGAAGCACGGCGGCTTCGATCAGGGTCGAAAAGTCATGGGCACGGCCGAAATTGCCTGAGTAGCCGACGACGAACTTTTCCTGGAGTCCCCAGCGCGTACGCAGAGTGTTGTCGGCGGGAAAGACCGGATAGATTTCTTCCCCGTCGGACCAGTGATGCATGACGCTTAGCCGGTCTTCGTCAAGCCCGTGTTCGGCAAGGTAGGACGCCATCGAAGCGGTGGGACAGACGATCATCGTGGATTTGCGCATCGACCAGTCGCGCGCAACCTTGCTCAGCCTGCCGGCAATGCTCTTTTCGGACAGCATGCCGAGCTCCATCGCCACTTCCGGAAACAGATCCATGACCCAGTTGACCATGCGTGCGCCGCGCCAGCGGATCGGCAGCGCTGTCGTCACGGAAAGGAGTGGCGGGTCAGTGCAGACGACGCAAATATCTCCCTTTTCCAGATTGGCGAGACACCAGAAGAACGCGGAAACATGGAAGGTGAGGTAGTCGATTGCCCGGCCAAGAATGTTGCTGCGCCCAAATCGCGTTGCCCAGAGGCGTTTAACGGTAACCCCACCGACCACCTCATCGGCGGGAAGCTCGATATTGGGATTGTCGTGCATGGTGCGGCTGGCGATGGCGGCAACGTCGAAGCCGCGTCGTCGCAACGCAAACGCGAGCCCTGAAACCATGCGGCTCGTCGCCGATTGATCGGGTGAGAAGTAGCGATTTGCAAAAACGATCTTCATGTGGACCTGCCTCGAGCCATGGCTGTGCCCAGCCCTGAAAACTTGGCTGCGATTGTTGCAGTTCGCAGCGAGCACGGACAGTTCAACAAAGGCACTACGAATGTCGGTGCCCCGTTTCCCGGATCTACCACTTCCGTAGAAGCCATCATCCATAGTCGCCCCTTTTATCGACCGGAATCAGCCCGCTACGCCTTATGTTCCATCGCCCTAGATGCCGCGCCTATCCCTATTGCCGAAGTGTCTCCCGGCCCGCGGTCTCTATAGTGAAACGAGGATTCTTCACTGTTTTCGGTTGCCGTTTCCATTCGGGGAAGCCGGTCCGGAGGCCAAAATGAAAAGAAGCTCTGAGAGCACGAGACCGGGGATAAGATATGACCGCGAAGACCGCTTTGATCATTGGCGTAACAGGCCAGGACGGCGCCTATCTGAGTGAATTCCTGCTCAAGAAGGGCTATATCGTTCACGGCCTGAAGAGGCGCTCCTCCTCGTTCAATACTGCGCGTATCGATCATCTCTACCAGGACCCGCATGAGGAAGACATTCGCTTTCGTCTGCATTTCGGCGACCTGACGGATGCAACGAACCTCTGCCGTGTTGTCCAGGAAATCCAGCCGGACGAAGTCTACAATCTCGGTGCGCAAAGCCACGTTCAGGTCAGTTTCGAAACCCCAGAATACACCGCCAATTCGGATGCGCTGGGCACCTTGCGCCTGCTCGAAGCCATGCGCATCATGAAGATCGAAAAGACCTGCCGGTTCTACCAGGCTTCAACTTCCGAGCTGTTCGGCAAGAGCAAAGAGGCGCCGCAAAACGAACAAACGCCTTTCTATCCGCGTAGCCCCTACGCTGCAGCCAAGCTTTACGCCTACTGGATAACCGTCAATTACCGTGAAGCCTACGGCATGCATGCGTCCAACGGCATCCTTTTCAACCATGAAAGCCCGCTGCGCGGCGAAACCTTCGTCACCCGCAAGATCACGCGCGCTGTTGCCGCAATAGAGCGCGGCCTCCAGGAGAAGCTCCGCCTCGGCAATCTCGAAGCCAAGCGCGACTGGGGTCACGCGCGGGACTATGTCGATGGCATGTGGCGCATCCTGCAGCAGGACCAGCCCGATGACTATGTTCTCGCAACCGGCGAAACCCACACCGTGCGCGAATTCGTCGAAAAGGCCTTTGGCGCCGTCGGCAAGGAAATCGAGTGGGCGGGTTCAGGCGTCGACGAGATCGGTTATGACCGCAAGTCGGGCAAGGAACTCATCGAAATCGATCCGCGCTATTTCCGACCGACCGAAGTCGAACTGCTCCTCGGCAATCCTGCGAAGGCGCGGGAAAAACTCGGCTGGACGCATACGGTCTCGTTCGACTCGCTGGTGACGGAAATGGTAGAATCAGATCTCAGGAACATCATGCGCGAAGAAGGGCGGAACGATTTCTATGGCTGAGACCGGCGATCATCATTTTGACCTGTGCGGCAAGCGCGTCTGGGTGGCAGGGCACACGGGTATGGTGGGCTCCGCGCTGGTGCGGCGCCTGCAGAACGAGGGATGCGACCTCCTGCAGGTCTCGCATGACGAGCTCGACCTCACGCGCCAGGCCGATACCGAGGCCTGGATGGCCAGAGCCCGCCCGGATGCGATTTTCATTGCCGCGGCAATGGTTGGCGGCATTATCGCCAACTCCACCTATCCGGCCAATTTCCTGTACGACAATGCCATGATTGCCATGAACATCATGCACACCGCGCATCAGCTCGGTGTGCAGAAGCTGTTGTGGCTTGGCTCGAGCTGCGTCTATCCGAAATTTGCGGAGCAACCGATCAGCGAAGACTCGCTGCTCACCGGTGCGCTTGAGCCAACCAACGAGGCTTACGCAGTCGCAAAAATCGCCGGTCTAAAGCTTGCCGAGGCTTATGCGCGCCAATATGGCCAGCGATTCATAACGGCGATGCCGACCAATCTCTACGGTCCGAACGACAATTTCGACCTGCAGAACGCACATGTGCTGCCGGCATTGATTCGCAAGATGCATGAGGCGAAGATCGCGGGAAGTTCCAAGGCAATCGTATGGGGTACCGGAACGCCGAAGCGTGAATTCCTCCACGTCGATGATCTCGCCGACGCCTGCGTGTTCATCATGAAAAACCATGCCGGTCCTGAGATCATCAATATCGGCTCTGGCCGCGAGGTCTCGATCGGCGAACTCGCAAAGCTCATAGCCGGGATAGTGGGATACGAAGGCACGATTGTCTTCGATACGACCAAGCCCGATGGAACCCCGCGCAAATTGGTCGATCCGGCGCGACTCGAGAGCATGGGCTGGCGCCCGAGCGTGGCGCTCGAGGCCGGCATTAGCGACCTCTATCTGCGCTGGCAGCAATCCATGCACGTATCTCTCAGCGAAAAGCGCATCGTTACTGCCGCCTAATACCAAAATTCGATCAACCCGCCTGCGCTTCCGGCGCTGGCGGGTTGATCTTTTGCAATCTGGACCCAACGAAGAAGCCCGCCGGGGTTAAAACCGCCGGCGGGCTTCTTCGATTTAATTACTTGCTAATTGATTTTCTTTTCGACCTGGCCCGGCATGGTCAGTTGCGCGCGCAGAATATCGCCCGCCTTGATCGGGTCATGCTCGGAAAGTTCGGTTTCCTTGTAATCGCCATTCACATTGCGAAGCACACTGAACGTGAGTTTGATCGATTCCTCGCGGGTGCTTGCACGCTGCGCGCTTGCACCGATTTCAGACATGGTCTGCACGATGAAGGAGAGCTTCTTGCGCAACCTCATAATGTCGAGGTCGATGTCCCGCAACTGACTGGCTGCGTCGTTCGAGCGCTGCTCGCGCAATGCAAGCAGGTTCTGCTGGATGGCATTCTCATTCTGCTTTGCCCGGGCGAGGAACGAACCAAACTCCAGCGAGTCGCGGCGCATTGCCGAAAGCTGGCGTTGGGTGTCGCGCAGCGTCGACTGCGACGTAAGGCCCTTGTCGACCAGAGTTTGCGAGGCGTTGACATTCTTCTCCAGGAGCGAAATTTCGTCGTTGCGCAGCCGTGTGCTTTCTTCGAGCGTCTGGATCTCCTCGCGGTAGTTCTGCGTCTGGGCTTTCAACGCCTGTTCCTGGCTCGCGAGTGTTGCGAGCCGCAGGTCGAATAACCTGCGTTCGGAATCGACCACGCCCTGGCGCGCATCCGTGTCCTCGGTTGGCGTATCGCTCGAAAGCACATATTCGAAAGGCTTGTCGTCGAGCTCCGCTTTCAGCCGCGCCTCCCTGACTTCTTGGGCGAAGAGCTGGAGGCTGGTGTCCGAATAATCCTGGCGGGCCGCCACGAGCTGCACGCCAGCAGCGTCGATCTTGCCCGCATCCTGTTTCAACCCCCCGCTCAAGGCGAAGAGCTCGAGCGCGATCATGCCGGGACGATACTCATACTTTCCCGGCTTCTGCACGTCGCCGATAACGAATACCGGAGCATATTCCTTGACCGCCACCGAGACCGAAAGGCCTGGTATGTGTTGCAGGAGCGCCTGGCTGATGCTGCCGGTAACTTCCGGGATGCTGTGATCGGCGACCGCAATGTTGCCGAGGATCGGATAGCCGATCGTTCCGTCGACACCGACCGGGAATACCCCGGAGAGGCCGGCGTCGCCATAGACAGTGATCTGCAGCACATCTCCGGACGCAATCTTGTAAGGCTCTTCAGCCCAGGCGGGGGACACCGTCGATGAAAGCAGCAACAGTGACGAAAAAGTCCAGGCTGCCACTGTGCGATTGATGCGAAAGCCGATGCCGTTACTTTTGTTCTTTTGTTTGATTGACATGGTTCACCTCATGCCTTCGCTGTGAAGGAGCGGGATTTTTTGACATGCCCGGCGATCTTCTTGATCACCTGAGGCGATGCAAGCTTGATCTTCGGGAGGGAGGTATCGATATGGCCAACCTTGCCTTTCCGGCGATCACTGTTGAGCACGATGCCACTGATCTTGCGGCCATCCGCACGCAGCCTGTTAACGGCGGCAACCACCATATCGGTTCTTGCAGTGTCGCGCCGTACGACCACGATTGTCGTATCGACCAGCGCCGAGACGCGGATCGCGTCTGCGCCGTTATTGAGGGCAGGCGTATCGATCAGCACGATGTCATACTGACGCTTCAACTGGGCGATCATCTTGGCGAATTGTTCGTGGCCCAGCAGATATTCAGCTGGAACTTCGCAGCTTTGCGAAGCGACGAAATCGATGGTCGACGCGAGATCGTGTTGAACCGCAGCTTCCAACGTCTGCCTGCCGCGGATCACCTCTTCGAGATAGGGGCCGAACTGGTCGCCAAATTCCTGCGCAACCATCGGGTTACGGAAATTGGCGTCAACAACGACAGTCCGGATACCCGTCGCAGACAGGGACCGGGCCAGGCCGGCGACGATCAGCGTCTTGCCTTCCTGATCGCCGGCCGAGGTGATTGCGATGGCACGCGATGCCTTCGGCGAAGACGACAGTAGCAAGTGGGCCTGAAGATCAGCGATGGCTCGTCCGAAACTCGAGTGGCCATCCCTTACCATGCGGGCGACTTCCTGGCGCTCGCGATTCGTGAGCTCGGGAATACGGCCAATGATCGGCAGGCGGGTGATCGTTTCGAGCGATTCAGGCGAGCGGATCGACCGGTCGAACCATTCGATAAGGAATGCTCCGAGGAAGCCCAGACCCGTGCCGGCAATGATGCCGAGCAGGAGCCAGCTTTTGAGGCGCGGGCTCGATTTGGACGATGCCGGCTGCGCGCGCGAGATCATGCGGGCGTCAGCCGAGGCAATGCCATCCTGCTCGATCGTCTGCTTGTAGCGTGTCAGGTAGCTTTCATAGATGGCGCGATTGGCGGCCGCCTCGCGGTCGAGTTGGTCTGCGTGTACCAGCGCCTGGTTGGCCGTGGACATGCTGTCCTGAATCTCTTTGAGGTTGGCTTCCACCGCCGCCTGTTGGCGGTGCGTGACATCAATCTCGCTTCGAAGGCTGTTGATGATCTGCTGGATCCCTTCATTAATCTGAACGTTCAGTGAATCCAGCTGAGAGTTCAGTTGCGGCAGCTGTGCGCTTTGCGTGGCGCCGCTTTGCTTGATTTCCAGAATGGCGCGTTCGACGCGGGACTGCTCGGTTCGCAACGCCAGGATTGCCGGGGAATTCAGGACTTCGGTCAATGCGACGCCAGCCTTGTTGTTTGCCGCGTCGATCGCCGTGGCAAGCCGGGCTTCCGTCCCTGCAAGCTTTGCCCGAAGATTGGCCAATTCGCCATTGAGTGCAGCGATCTGCTGGGACTGCAATGTCATGCCATTGGCCTTCACAAGGCCCGACTTCTCACGAAAATCGGCGGCGGCCCGTTCGGACTGTTCAAGCGTTGCACGCAGGCTGACGATCTTGCCGCCAAGCCAGTCGCCGACGCGCCGCGTAGCCGATGTCTGAACATCGACCTGGTAGTCGAGATAGGCCTCGCCGAAGGCGTTGGCCACTGCTGCGGAATAGACAGGGTTATCGGAGCGGTAGCTTATATAGATTGTGTAGGAACGGCCGTCATTGGCAACATTCACATCCGACAGAAGCCTGTCGATGCGATCGCGGTTCTGATCCTCCAGCGTCGCCGCATTGGCGCTGTCCGGAACTGGCGGTTCCACTCGCGATGCGGCTCGCTCCGCCTCGGGAACGAGCCTCCCGTTGGCGTTGAAGCCCTCTCGATCGAGCCGGGCCAGGACGTTCTCTGCCATCGTTCGCGAGGTTATGATGTCGAGTTCCGTCCGCAGCACCGGACTTTCCTGCGGCAGGGGGGAAACCACGGACTCCGTCGGCAATGCTTGGAGTTTACGTACATTGAGGGCGAGGATCGCTTCGGAACTATACTGTGCCGGTGTGAGCATATAGCCGACGAGCGCCACGCCAACGGCTGTTGCAACTCCCGCCAGAACAACGAGCTTTCGGCGCCACAGTAGCGAGGCGATGCGAGGCAGCGCCATGCCGCTGCCGTGGGTGGACGGTACTTCGGATACGATCATGATTGACCCCCCTGCAAGTTCAGATTTCGGTTAACTGGCCCAGGTCAGGTCAGAATCTGGTCTCATGCGGGATCATGTCGCTAATCTTGTAGGCAACCTCGGTCCGGTTCGTCGCGCCGAGCTTCTTCATGATATTGCGGATGTGCACCTTGACAGTGCTTTCGCACAAGTTCAGCTCGTAGGCGATGATCTTGTTGGCCTTGCCGCGGCGCAGACCC
This sequence comes from Phyllobacterium sp. YR620, assembly GCF_900104165.1. Classification (NCBI taxonomy): domain Bacteria; kingdom Pseudomonadati; phylum Pseudomonadota; class Alphaproteobacteria; order Hyphomicrobiales; family Phyllobacteriaceae; genus Phyllobacterium; species Phyllobacterium sp. YR620. The sequence continues at coordinate 368,143 of NZ_FNJP01000005.1, read as the reverse complement.
TCGGCGACGGCCGACTGACGAGCCGTGAACGAGGTTGCGATGTGGCGGAATTCGTCGTTCCGGTTGCCGAGCATCTTGCGCAGTGCGAGGACGCTGCTTGCCGGTACGAACTTGCCGCCGGCAATGGCAAGCTCGATGGCCTGCATGCAGATCTCGATGCCGCACGTTGTCGGAATATAGCCGCGAACACCGATTTCGAGCGCCTTCAGAACATAGTTGAGATCATCATTTTCGGCGACGACGACGACAGCTGCGCTCTCGAATGTTGCAACGAGTTCGCTGATTTCCGCCGTCAGATCGGTATCATCCATGTTGCGGTTGCCGGCGTTTACCAGGACAGCGCGAAGATGGGAAACACTTCGCTTTGACGCGCGCCATTCTTCGAGGCTACCGAATGTATATACTTTAAGACCGATGTGATGATTGTGAAGAGCCTGAGCAAGACATTCGCGTTCAAGGGCGCGTTTGTCGACGATTGCGAGATAATCTTCAGGCTGATACTTTTGGAAATGGCGATCGTTGCTATATACTGCGTGATGGTGCTGATTGTTGTTTACAACGATTTCGCGGGTAAAGGATTCATTCTCGAGTTTCCCCATAAGGGACGGATGCGTATTCTCCATTTTACTACCCCAGTTTTTATATTTGTTGCGAGTTGATATATTGAACGTGTTAACCACGCCCAGCCGCACTTCTTTTCACGGTTTTCAATTTACGCCGATTATTTCGGGGTGTCTTTAATCCTCGAATAATTCATTCGATTGGGGCAAACGGGCCGATGTAGGCAGCGCCCAGATCTAAGCCTAGTCAGGATTAGTTCGACTTAGGCGGTGTCTAGTCATAAAACTGCGAAGAATCGGACGGGCTAAATACTTAATTACACGGTTTATACTTAGGGATGATCAATTTACGCACAGCAGAGGCGTGCGGGAAGGGCGATTCGGTCGCGAAAGGCCTCCGAATCGTGGGCTTGCTGTTTGCAAGAGTGAAAGCTCACTTGAATGTGATCGCGAGCTTGCGAACGGTGAAGCCCTCGGCAAAGCGATCGGAGGCCCGGCATTCCATGCCGCGCAGCCTTGCGAGCCCCTTGAAGGTCAGTTCATCGAACCAGTCCTTGGAGCGCTGCGTGCCGAAATGCTTCATCAGCAGCTCCACCTTGCGATCCATGATGTTCGAGGTCAGGGGCACATAGGTGTTAGGTTGTCCGACATCGCCATCCCATTTAGGGATCTCGTACTCCAGCACGAGATGATCGCGGAAGACGTTGGTGGTGAGGCGATTGACTTCGCGATGATCCTGATGCGCGTCGTCGCGCGCATGCGTAAAGATCACATCGGGTGAAACACGGTCGCGCAGCGCCGTCAGCCACTGCTTGATCTCCCGGCTCTGGTTGGGAAAGTAACTGTCCTCGAACTGGCCGAGGTCGATCATGTAGGATGCAGCGCCCTGGAGGAACGACACAGCCGAATCATTGGCCTCGCGTGCCCGGACCCCGGATGCGCTCAGCACGCACCAGTGAACATCAACGAGCACCCCATCCGCGATCAGGCTCAGGATAGTGCCTCCGGCGCCGATCTCGATGTCATCGGAATGGGCGCCGAGGCAGAGTATCGACAGGCGTTCACCGCGTTTTGCCAGAGGCAGTTGCTTCATAGTGCCTTGACCACTCGGATATTCGTTCCGTCTCGCGCAGCACCATGGGCCGTCCAAGGCATGTCGCCCCGTTCCACCATCTCCTGGAGCGACTGCCAGTCGCGCAGAGTGTCCATGGATCGCCAGAAGCCTTCATGCTTATAGGCCATCAGCTTGTCCTCGGCGATGAGGCGGGTAAAGGGCTCAAGGACGAGTTCTTCACCTTCGCGCATATAGTCAAAGATCTCGTTGCGGAAGAGGAAATAGCCGCCGTTGATCCAGATGTCCGAGCGGTCGGATGAACGGAATTCGCGCACGCGCCCGTCTTCGGCAATGTCTGCAAGATGATAGGTGAGGGGTGGCCGTACAGCGAGGAAGCAGCCAATCTTGCCGCTTGCCTCAAACTTGGCGATCATGTCGTCGAGATCGACATTGGAAAGGCCGTCGCTGTAATTGGCGAGAAAGATGGGCTCGCTCTTCACCTGGTCGCGCACGGCCCACAGGCGCTCGCCGATATTGCGCCAGATGCCGGTATCGATCAGCGAGATACGCCAATCCTTCTGCGACTCGCCCAGGAGTTCGACATTGCCGTTGCCGGAGACCACGCAGTCCGAGAAGGTCTGCGGCCGGACGTTGAGGAAAAAGTCCTTGACGACATTGGCCTTGTAGCCAAGGCACAGGACGAAGTCGTCATGCCCGTAATCGGCATAGTACTGCATCACATGCCGAAGGATCGGTTGCGAGCCCAGCGGAATCATCGGTTTAGGCACGTTCTCGGAGTATTCGCGGATGCGCGTTCCCATACCGCCGCAGAAAAGGACGACTTTCATGGCTGCAACTCCTTCGGATCGATGATGCTGACGCCGGGGATCGGGACGATGAACTTCGCGCCCCATTCGGCGACATGGCGCATTTGATTGACGATCTCTTTTTTGAGGTTCCAAGGCAGGATCAGGATGTAGTCTGGCTGCATCAGGTCGATGGCTTCGACAGGTTCGATCGGGATATGCATGCCTGGGGTATAGCGCCCATGCTTGTACGGGTTCCTGTCGACGGTGAAGTCGAGGAAATCGGTGCCAATGCCGCAATAGTTGAGCAGCGTGTTGCCCTTGCCCGGTGCGCCGTAGCCGCAGATCGACTTGCCTTCTTCCTTGGCCTTGATCAGGAAGGAGAGAAGTTCGCGCTTTACCTTGCGCGCCCGCTCGACAAACGACGTGTAGACTTTGAGCGTGTCGAGGCCTGCCTTCAGTTCGTTGTCGCGGACGCGCGCTACGCTCGGCTGTATCTCGCGTGCACTGTCTTCGTGAGCGAAATGGATGCGCAGCGAGCCGCCGTGGGTGACAAGTTCTTCGACATCGATGACCTTGAGGCCATGGCGCGTGGCCATGTGCTCGATGGTCAGCAGCGAGAAATAGGAGAAGTGTTCGTGGTAGATCGTATCGAACTGGTTTTCGGCGATCAGCTTTTCGATATGCGGAAACTCGAGCGTAATGACGCCTTCGGGCTTCAGCAGGACCTTCATGCCGGCGACGAAGTCATTTAGGTCTGGAACCTGCGCGAGGACGTTGTTGCCGACGATGAGATCGGCACGCAGGCCCTCGGCAACGAGTTCACGTGCATAGTTCTCGCCAAAGAATTCGACCCGCGTCGGTACGCCCTTTTCGATCGCGACCTTGGCGACGTTGGCTGCGGGTTCGACGCCGAGCACTGGAATGTCGAGCGGCAGAAAATGTTGCAGCAGGTAGCCGTCATTGCTGGCCAGTTCCACGACCAGGCTATTGCGATTGAGGTCGAGCTGCCGTGCCATCTGGTGGCAGTACTTCTTGGCGTGAGCGACCCAGCTTGTCGAGTAGGAGGAGAAATATGCGTATTCCTCGAAGATCGCCTGGGGGCTGACATATTCAGCAAGCTGGACCAGGAAACATTCCTCGCAAACGAAGACGTGCAGCGGATAGTAGGCCTCCATCGAGTCGATGTGTTCGCGCGGCACGAAGCTTTCGCAGGGCGGCTGCATGCCGAGATCGATGAAGGTGTGCTTCAAACCGGTGCCGCACAGGCGACAATGGTGAACTTTGTCACTCGGGCGGTTTGCCAACAAAAGCGTGCTGGTTTGAATGTTCATGCGGTCGCTCCCGGTCACTGGCCACGATCCGCGCAAAGGAGACGTTCCCGGCGGACCGATCATTGCTGTTCATGGCTAGAAGGTACGGCGTCGGCGCTTCAGGGGCGATATGACTATGCGACCAGTGGGGTCATCCGAAGGTGGAACGTAGGCGGATCAGGTCGTTCAAACGGAGGCAGCATCTGACGGAAAACGGCCGTAAACTGGCGGTTGGAGAGCCTTGTCGGCGCCAGAGCCGACGGCAAATTCTACCCCTATTTGTGAGTTTCGCGCGGGCAAAGAGTTTGACAGAATTGGCCTTGCGGAACGTAACCGATGCGAGGCTTGAGCATGCGATTCACCGAGACAGAACTGAATGGCGCCTGGCTGATCGAGGCTTTGCCGATATCCGACGAGCGCGGCTCGTTTGCCCGGACGTTCTGCGCCGCGGAATATGCCGAGCATGGCCTTGAAACCAATTTCGTTCAGCACAGCGTCTCGCATTCGGTCAAGAAGCACACGCTGCGGGGCATGCACTTCCAGAGCGCGCCGCACGCCGAAGTAAAGGTTGTGTCATGTATTGGCGGCGCGATCCTCGATGTGATTGTCGATCTGCGTCCGAACTCGCCGACATATCGCCGCTGGACCGCCTGTGAGCTCACGGCGAGCAATAATCGCCGGTTCTATATCCCCAAGGGATTTGCCCATGGATTTCAGACCCTCACCGAGGACGCTGTTGTCGCCTACCTGATCTCGGAATTTTATAATCCGCAGGCCTCGACCGGCGTCCGCTGGAACGATCCTGCCTTCGCTATCGCCTGGCCAGCTGAACCGACTGTGCTGTCGGAGAAGGATCAGGCCTGGCCGCTCCTCGATAAATTGCCTGCCTGACCGGATCAGGCAGCTTCAGCGAGAAGGTCGTTCTCCCTCAGCAGCTGCGCTGCGCGCACGATATCGCTGAAGGCCATCCCTGAGCGTTCGGCTATATCGAGCAGCGAGTGCTGACCATCGGCGAGGTTGAGAACCCAGAGATAGGCCATGGCTGTTTCGCCTGCGGATTTGTCGCCGCCGAGCGCCGAATAGAGGCCGCGGCGTCCGAGCTGCGGCTCGCCCTTGGGAAAGAGATTGAGCGGCGTCCAGTTCAGTTCGAGGATATCGATTGCCTCCATGATCATCCTGTACGACGAGGCAAGGTGCTCAGGCGCGATAAAATCGAGATTGTCCGCGGACGTGTGATATTGCGGAAACGTGCCGAACGCGCTGCGCTGGAACAAGCCGACAGGAAGATTATAGCCTGGCGAACAATATTGCCGCTCATCATAGCCGTAAGGGCTGAAATCCTTGATCGTGCCCTTGCGATCTTCCCGGTTGAGCACATATTCCATCGCCTTGTCGATCGTGGCATCGCCGCGCCGGCTGCGTTTGTAGTTCGGTCCGCCGCCGTCACCCACGCAGGAGACGATGAGGCCATGATCGATCCGGGCCGCATTTGCCTCATTATGGGCTAGCCAGGTAAGCGCCCCGATCGTGCCGGGGGCAAAGAGGAAGCGGTAGTTATAGCGGGTCTTGCGCCCGCGCATCGCCTTGGCCAAGCAGGCAAGCAGCGCGAGGCCGGAGCAATTGTCGTTGGCGAGCGAGGGATGGCAGATATGCGCCGATAGCAGCACGTCCCGGTCAGTCTCTCCCTTATGGACATATTCGCCATAGGTGAGATGTCCGTCCGCCTTTTGCGAATCGATCATGACCTCATATTCGCCGTCCTCCATGGCGAGGAAGCGGTTATGCGTCATGCAGAACCCCCACTGTTCGCTGTAATACGAGGTGCGGTAGGGGATGAGATCAGGCTGATCTGGCAAAGTGTAGATATGCGCCTTGAGTTCGCTTAGCGGCATCGTCCGATGTACCGGCGCGCTGTATCCGAGGACATGGAGATTATGGTCGGCAAAATCGACGACCTTTCGCCCCGAGGCGTCCTTGATATAACCGCCCCGGATGTTCCATTCCTGCGGCACCGTCCAGTCCAGCGCCGGGGTTCCTGTCGGAACCTCGTGCTGGGTCAGGTCGATCTGCTGGCCAAGGACCTGCAATGTCTTGCGAACGCCCTCGCCCGTTATGCTGCGGCAGATCGGGTAGAGGCGAGCCGCCAGCGCGTAGATGCGGATACCCACATCCACTTCCGCGTCGGCCGCCGGCCGCATGTTTTCGAACGAGACCATAAATGTGTTCATGTCATGCGCTTTGCGTTTAGACGACAGCATCTGCCAGGGCAGGATGTCGGCTCGAGGACGGAACGCGGCGCAGGCTCTCGTTGAGCGTACCTTCCTCTAGTGACTTGCGGATATTGGCGATGCGCTGGTAGCGCGGTCCCTCGAACTCCTGCAACGTCAGGCCGGAAGTCGCATAGGCCGCGTGCAACTGCTCGGCGCCCGCGCGGGCATCCCAGACCGGCTTGAAAGCCGGGAGAACGCGCGCAATCTTTTCGAAGCTGACGCGATAGGAGCGTGTGTCCGGCCCGGCGTCGGCGGCAAATTCGAGCTTGCAGCCCGGAACGACCTCTGAAACGATCTCAGCGATTTCACGGATGCGATAGTTGTGGGCCGACTGGCCGACATTGAACGCTTCGTTGTGCACCTTGTCCTTCGGCGCTTCCATGGCGGCGAGGAAGGCACGCGAAATATCCTCGATATGAACGATCGGACGCCATGGCGAACCATCAGACTTCAGGAGGATAACGCCTTCGGTCACTGCCCATGCAACAAGGTTGTTAAGGACGATATCGAAGCGCAGCATCGGCGATAGGCCATAGGCGGTCGCCGGGCGCAGATAAGTCGGGGTGAAATTGTCATCGGCAAGCTTGGCTATGTCCTTTTCCGCAAGCACCTTGGACGAACCATAGGCTGTTACCGGATTGAGTTCGCCCGTCTCGTCGATCATGCCCTCGCCGGACTTGCCGTAATTGCTGCAGGAAGACGCAAAGAGGAAGCGTGAAACGCCTGCCTTCTTGGCGGTCTCGGCAAATTTGACGCTACCACGGTGATTGATCTCGTAGGTGATATCCGGATTGAGGTTGCTCAAGGGATCGTTCGACAACGCAGCAAGATGGATGACCGCATCGAACCCCTTCAGGTCGCTTACCTCGACGTCGCGCACGTCCTTGCAGAGCCCCGGAACATCCTTGATCGAGCCGCCCGGCGCATAGCCACAGCTGCGATAGAGTTCGGCGTCATAGCCATGAACGTCGTGGCCAGCCTTCATCAGGAAAGGCACCATGACCGTTCCGATGTAACCCCGATGCCCTGTCACGAGTACTTTCATGTCCCAATCCTTTTGAAATTTACGTTCGATTTGTAAAAACGGTACTTCCGGGCGCGTTCGACAGCGAGAGAGGAGTTCGGTGGATCAGGGTGTAACAAGGGCTACACTTTGGGGAGGTTCTCTACGCCTTTTGCCCGATTGCACTTTCACCGAACCGGACTCTAGCCGCGATCCTCGAACACGAGGAGCCAATCCGTATAACCGGCGGCATTTTGCGCAGCCGGAACTTCAAATGTTACCGTTTCCCGCCGCTGGGTTTTCTGCTCGGCGGCATCCGTATATTTGCCGGATGCGGGATCATACCAGCGGGCGCGTTTGGCATGGGGCGCAAGTACCGCCGAATTGATGGCGACGTCGCTGCGCCCTGAAACATAGATCACGGCAAGGCTACCGTCCTTCGACATGCTTCCAAACGCGGTGCCTGGAAACAGCGTGTCCGGATCCACCAGAAGCCTTCCCTGTTCGGGCTCGAGTTTCCACCATGGCAACGCGTCAAAGAACTGCTTCAAATAGCTAATGCTTTGTGCTCCCCGGCTTCCAAGGGCCGCTTCCCAACTGTCCTTGGCATCGAAAAGTCCAGGCCCGGAAAAATGCCAGATGGGGTTATTGCCGAATATCTGGCCGCAGGCGCCGCCCAGAAGGGCACCGTATGCGATCTCGCGAAGGCTCTGCTCGGTCGAATCGTGTTCTCCCTCATAGGCGCCTTCGATGAACAGGAATGGGGTTTTTGCGTTGTAAGTGTAGCGTTCGAGCGCTTTGTCTTCCACCTCGTCATACGTGTAAAGTGTATCGAAACTGAGCCATTTCGCCTCCGCCCACATTCGCTGAATATCGGTATCCGGACTTCCGTGAACGGTTTGGAGAGCTTCTGAATTTGTTTCGGCCAGCCCCTCCGCGACCGCATTGACCAGTACGTGGTCTGGCGGGTTATAGTCTCCACCCTGAACCCAAACGATGTTTTTGTACTTTCGAAAACGCTGGCCGAGATAGCGCCCGTACGATTTGAGGGCTGCCGGTCCTGCAGCCTCCATTTCCTTGTACCAGCCTTCGTCACCGCCGCCTGCTCCGAGATAGGACGGCACGAGAAGTACAAGAAAACCGCGCTCCTGCGCTTTCTGCAGGATAAAGTCGGCATCGTCGAAATAGGCGTCATTTGGCCGGCTGAAGTCGCCCTTTGCGAGAAACGGATCGCGGTCATAGAAATTGCGCGGTGCGTTGCGACTGAAGCGGTGTTCAATCAACGATACGAGGATCGTGTTGAAGCCACGCTTTTGCCGGTCAGCGAGATACTTGTCCGCCTCTTCGCGCGACAGTTCGCCAATCAGCGACCAGGCGGCATCTCCGGTGACGAGGAATGGCTTGCCGGAGGCATCCTCCAGATAGCGGTGATTTTCTGAAACGCGCAGCGGAAATGCCACCGGATCTGCATGGCTAGTAAATGGAAAAAGCACCAGCAACAGGCATGCCCATCGCCGGATATATTCAGCCATTCGATGCACGTTCCAGTTGACGGTGCGCCACGGGCCCCCTGTTGAACCGACGGAAGACGACGTCTGACGGGCGTCCGACGAGATAGTTCTCGACGCCGTTTTCGAGCGCCTGCTTGTAGACGCCCAATGCCCCGTCAACTGCATCGATCGTGCGGGCCACGTCTTCTTCGCTATGGGTGTAGCTCACCACCAGTGACGGCATGAGGATGCCGCGCTTGATGGTTTCCTGAAGGAACAGGGTGCGGAATGCCTGCGAAGGGGCTCGATCCTGATCAAGCGTCGCATAGGCCAGACAGCAGGCGCGGCCGGTTACCTTGACGTAGGCGCTGAGACCATGACGCGTCGTTGCCTGCGCGATCCCGGCGCGCAAGGCCTGGCCCTGATCGTAGAGATGTTCGATAACCGGTTCGTTCCGATAGATGCGCATCGTGGCGATCGCCGCCGCTAAGGCGTGCGTTTCCGCCCCATGCGTGGTCGACAGAAGGAATACCCGCGGCTTGCCCGTCTCTTCCAGCCCGCCGAGACGCATGAATTCGCGCTTGCCGGCAAGTGCGGAGACGGAGAAGCCGTTGCCGAGTGCCTTGCCGAAGCAGGAGAGGTCGGGCTCGATACGATAGAACTGTTGAGCGCCGCCGACATGCCAACGAAAACCGGTGATCATCTCGTCGAGAATGAAGAGCGCGCCGTTGCGGTGGCAAAGATTGCGCGTTTCATGCAGGAAATTGTTTTCCGGATCGTCCCCGCGCGATGCCTCGAGAATCAATCCGGCGATCTTTCCCGGATGGTTCGCAAACAGGGCCTTGACGCTTGCGATGTCATTATACTTGAACCCGAGTGTCAGTTCCTGAACGGCTCGCGGTATGCCGGCATTCATTTCCGTCGTACCGATGAACCAGTCGTCGGTCGAAAAGAACGGATGGTCACTGCAGCGGGCAATATAGTCCCGGCCCGTGACTGCTCGTGCCAGACGGACCGCGCCTGACGTTGCGTGCGATCCGTCCTTACAGAACTTGACCATCTCGGCCGTCGGGATTGTTTCAAGGAAGGTCTCGGCACATTCGACTTCGATATCTGCCGGACGGACGAAGTTGCAGCCGCGCTGTAACTGCCGGGTGACCGCTTCGAGCACCGGGGCGTATGCATGGCCAAGCCCGACGGCTCGGTTGCCCATGCCATATTCGATATATTCGTTGCCGTCGACGTCCCAGATATGGCTACCGAGCCCGCGTGCTATGAAGCCAGGCGATAGCACCGGATATTGATCATCGCCCTTTGCGTAGGTGTGGGCGCCGCCCGGGATAAGGTGATGCGCCGGCCCGCGCAACTGGTCCGATTTTTCGAAGCTCTCGATCAATGTCGACATTTGCTAACCTCATAACCACGACGCGGGCGTTTTCTCCCACGATCAAATATGACGGCGGCGCCGGGAAAATTCACTTCGGCAATTCAGTCAGCAGCAAGCGTCAAAAGGGGTAGGGACCTAAACTTCAAGTTCTTTCCCGCATGACGCGCAGCCAGTTCTTGATCGGAGTCGGGATATAGGTGCGCAGGCCCGGACGAAGCCCTTTCGGGAACGACCAGTCGGCAAAGCTGAGCGGAGGCGCGATTTCGGGGGGCGCGGCCGTGACGTTCCGGATGACTTCGGCATAGCGACGCGCCATTGCATCAAGGGTGAAGACGTGTTCCGCTTTGTCTCGCGCGGCACTGGAAAGGAGCTGCGCCGCCTCCGGATTTGCCGCAATGCCGGTAATGATCCGAGCGGCCTCCGCGCTGTTGCCGATCTGGAAGAGAAAACCATTGATGCCGTCGTCAATGATCGTGTCGGTTACGCCCCGGATCCGCGAAACGACGGGAACGCAGCCGACTGCCATCGCCTCTGTCAGCGTAAGGCCAAAGCCCTCAAACCGCGACGGCATGATCATCACATCCTGATGGAGCAGGACCCTGTGAACCTCTTTCGGGTGTACGGCTCCGAGAAAGGTGACACGCTTGCCATGGCGGGCAAGCTTGAGCTTCAGCGCCTGTAGGTCTGGGCCATCCCCCGCGATGGTCAGGTGAATGGAGGCGTCGAGATGGTCGAGAATGTCGGCGAGCCAGAATACGCCTTTGGAAGCGTCCTCGACGCGGCCGAGGAACACGAGGCGAAGCGGTTCCGTAGCTCGCGGCGTACGATTGAGCAGTCTCGACAATCGGGTCTCGGCCGCGTGCGGAATGGCGAACGTATGGTCTGCATCAAAACCCATGGTCCTGACGAGATCGGACTGGATCCGATCCGAAACGCCGATTGCGGCATGCACATGATCACGCACGGCGACCGCAGCTGCATAGGTGCCGGCGGTGATGTTGTGCACGATCATGATACGCGTGATCGCTTCCGGCAGGTAGCGCGCGATGTTGGTCTGGATTCGGTCGCTGAGAACGTTGATGAACACGCCGTCGAAGCCGCCTGCTTCAATCGCGGCCGCGAGAGCCCGGGCTTGATCGCGCTCGTTCGCCAGTCCATCCGTACTGACTGACGTGCCAAGCGCAAATTCCGGGAACCATTCCGGGTCTTTCAGCGCTTCGGTTTGGCCCATCGACATCCAGCAGACCTCGATGCCGTAGGGCGCAAGCCCCTCGCGCAACTGCTTGAAGACTGTGTAGGTTCCGCCGATATGCGGGCGTACAAAATAGGCGAACTTCATTCCGCTTGATCCTGCTGGGGTCCGCGCCACATCGCCCGGCCACATTGCAATAATAGTGGCAATTGGGCCCACGACTGTACCTGCCGCGATGGGCAGATGCCGTAGCCTTTTGGGGGAACACCTTCATCGTTCGGGTGCCCCCGGTGTTCCAAGAGCCATGTGTTTTTTTGCATCGCAGCGCAGCAAGATCAAATCCGGTGCCCAATCGACCGCGCTTGTTCGAACAGCGGCACGCAACAAAATTGGGGTCAGGTGTTGAGTATGCGTCGATCGGTGGTCCGAGCAATGTACAATTGAGGGCTTGAATGAAAATCGGCTTGCTAGGTCAGTTTGGCAGCGGGAACACCGGCAATGACGGTTCGCTCGAAGCCATGCTCGATTTCCTGCGTGCTTCCAAACAGGAGGCCACGCTGCTTTGCGTCTGTTCCAATCCGGCTGCGGTCACGGAACGCTACAAGGTCGATGCAATCAGCATCGGCGGCGTCAAGCTTGAAGGCAATTGGTCCAACAGGCTCAATCGGTTGCTCGCGGATTTTCCCCGCAGGCTGGGCAGCCTATATGCCGTCATCAGTGGACTGCGCGGCGTGAGTGTCCTGATCATCCCCGGCACGGGGATTCTCGACGACTTTCAGGAGACCGCGTTCGGTTGGCCTTTCGTTGTATTTCGCTGGTGCCTGGCTGCGCGTCTGCAAAATGCGCGCATCGCCTTCGTCAGTATTGGAGCGGGTCCCATTGAAAACCCCTTGAGTCGCTGGTTTTTGAAATCCGCGGCGAGAATGGCGCAATACCGGTCGTATCGCGATGATTTCTCACTGGAATACATGAAGGGGATTGGGCTCGATGTGACGCCGGACCTGCGCTATCCGGACATCGCCTTTCGGCTTCCCTTGCCTGCCTCGGTACCCGCGAAAGACACGGCGCGCACGACCGTCGGGGTCGGTGTGATGGATTACCATGGATGGAAGAAAGCGAATGCAGACAATGCGGAAGGCGAACGAATTCACAACAACTATATTGCGAAACTGACCCAATATATTTGCTGGCTGATTGACGAAGGACATAACGCACGCCTTCTGACCGGCGATCTGCGCGATGGCAGAGCCGTAAAGCAGTTGATGAAGTCAATTTCCTCGACACGGCCCGATATTCCCATGGAGCGCATCGCGGTCGGTCACGGGGGGTCGTTGCACGAGCTGATGAGCGAAATCGCACAGACGGACATTGTCGTTGTCTCACGTTATCACAACGTGGTCTGTGCGCTGAAATCGGGCCGGCCGACAATTTCGTTGAGCTATAATTTAAAGAACGACTATCTGCTGTCCCAGTTCAGGCAGGCTCACTACTGCCAACACATCGAAACCTTTGATGTCGAAAAGCTCAAACAGCAGACGAACCAGGTGCTTGGCAACATGGATGCCGTCAAGCAAGAGATAGCGGGGGTCAATCGTTCGCTTCAAGAAAAGCTGGCTGAACAGGAAGCCGTCCTGCTACATCGCGTCATCGCCGGGTGATCGGCGCGTAGCCCGCCAGAGCTTCAATCTGCAATCGCAGTTCCAGTCATCCGCCGCGTTAGCGATGCAATACTGGCTTTGGCCAAGGACCAGGCGCCAGCACGCTTCCACAGATATCCCACGGGTGGCAACAATGCAGCGGCCGGATGCAAGTGCAAGGCCCTGGCAAAAAGTTGGCGTCCGCCGGGTTCGCCACGGCATATCAGAGCGATGGCCGACCAGTAGGCCCGGTCGCTGAGCGCAAGACGCGCCGTGCGCAACAGTTCCTCGGAATTGTCGAGGTGCGCGCCGACACCATTGAAGAACGCGTTGTAAGCATCCTCAAACTCAATGCTCCATTGGCGAATGTTTCCAACGGTCGCTGACTGGTTGTTCGAATGGACCCGCGCGATGGCCTGAACCGCCGCGGTGGATGCAATCGAGCCACGCAATGCAAATCTCATCCACATTTCCATATCGTCGGTGTGGCTCAATTCTGGGTTGTAGTATCCGACTTGCTTCTGGACAGACGTGCGGACTACGACGGTCGGCCCGCTCACGTAGTTGAGGCCGGCGCGGCAAATGTCTTTCAGAAAAGTCGGGCCATCCTTGATCGTCCACTGCGCCCTCGCGCCAATGTTCGGCGCGGTATCGCTGCCTCTGCCCTCGACCTGGAAGAACGTTGCACCATGCGTCAGGTGGACGTTCGGGTTCGCCTCCATACAACCGACCGCGTCTTCGAGGGTCCCGGGGGCAAGGAGATCGTCCGAGCAGAGGATGAGGAAATAGTCCGACTGGGCCCACTCGATTCCATCATTGAATGATGCGTGAGGTCCCATGTTCTTTTCGCGAAGCAGGAGTTCGACGCGTGGATCTTGCGCTGCGATATCGCGCGCTATCTGCTGGCTGCCGTCTGTCGAAGCATTGTCGATGATCAACACACGGATTGCATCGACATTCTGGTTCAAGGCACTTTCGACACAACCTCGCAGGTAGCGGGCATAATTATAGTTCGGTATGACGACATCGACCGATTTCATCGATTGAACCCATGAAACTGATGTCGGTACCAGGTGATCATTCGGCGGGGACCCCCGGCCTGTTTGCGAGCAGCCGGGGCATGAACAGCTCGACCATGTGGATGATTTCGTCAAGGAGAGGATGTTTCGTCAGGACGAGTGCCGTTAGCCACCCGGCCGCAGAAAGGAGGGTCGCGACGAGCGCAAGGCCGATCGACAGGTCGAATGCGAAACCATGGGCCGCCAATACGCCGAGTGGCCCTATGACAGCCCCGAAGGTGACAAGTGCGCTGTTGCAAAGTATCGCAGCGAACTCAGTCCATGCGAACGGTACATGCCGGCGCACATAGATCAATGAAGTCGCCATTTGGAAGGGGAGGACGATGAACTGGCTGAAGACGAGTGCGTAAAGGCCATAGAAGCTCGCGACGCAGATAACCACCATCGCCAGACCTCGACCGATGAAGTTCGCCTCGAACGCCTCCCTGTTGGCGCCCAAGGCAACAAGAACCGGGAACGTCAGAATATTCGGAAACCAGAATATCGCGGCCAGCGACAGGAGCTGGACGAGCGGTACTGCTCCATCCCACGCCGGTCCGAGAGCGATGTGGACAATGGGGTAGGCCAGTATCGCGAGGACAAGCTGGGCCGGCCAGTAAAGGGCGGTGATATAGCTGATCAACCTGAGATAGGCTTCCTTTACGCTGCGATTTTGTCGAACCTCAGCGGCAAAGGCCGGAAAGGCAATGGAGAACAGCGCCGACAGCATGAACTTGTCGGGGAGCCCGCACACGAGATTGGCGCGGTTGAACAGGCCGACTGCGGTGAGCGGCATGAAGTGTCCGAGAACGAGTTGAGGCAACGCTTCGTAGGTTCGGTCGAGGACGGTCGAGGCCCCCTTGTATCCGCCGAAGACGAAGAAGGACCGCCAACCTTTAAGGCATGGGCGATACATCCAGAGAATGGGGCGTGCGTGAAACGCAAGCACCATCCGCACCAAGGCGGAAACCAGCGTACCCCAGGCATAGCTCATGAAGCCGAAATCGAACCAGGCCAGCGTGACCGTGACGGCGGCATTGGTGATGACGCCGAGGGCGTTGATCCGGGTCATCGCTCCAAACTGCATATCCCGCTTCAGCAAGGCGGCGATGGTGCTGACGGACGAATCGATAACGCCGGAGAATGCCAGAATAATGATGAACATCTTCAGGGCCGGCTGAGAGTAGAACTCCGCGATCCAGGGGGCAAAGGCAGACAGGCCGCAGCAGATAAGAAGCGATGTGCCGAACATCAGCGTAAAAGCGGTACGGATATCCTCACGCGAAACGTCGATGCGCTGAATGAGATACTCCGAGGTGGCAAACTCGCGGATATTGAACGCAATCGTACCAATTCCGAGGCCTATGACCGCAATACCGATTGCTGTCGTGTCCAACAGACGCGAAAGAACGGCGATCATTGCCAAGCTTACGATCACTTGGGAATATTGCTCCAAGGTCGCCATGAAAAATGCCCGGCGTACTGTGCCCAATTGATGCGCTCCCGTATGTCGCTTCGATGCCGCATGTGCGAAGGGCATTGATTGTTGATTGTTTTGCGATCGCACAGCAATAGGAGATGATTTGCCTCCCGTGATCCAACGAAGGTAACTGCAGGAGGGACGGCATTTAAGATGCCTAATGAGATAGCGCACGCTAAGCCGTTTGAGGTAAGCCGTGCGAAATCTGGCTGACCGCGCGATCAATCGGATGTAGCGCGACGCCACTTGACATCGGTCGAACGTGCACCGCGGCTATAATACTGCCGTGGCGGGCATGCAGACAGTCCGCTTTTGGATGCGTCCTCTATCCGTCAAGCCGAATTATCAATCAATAACAAAAAGGTCTTTAGTTAGATGGCTTTAAACCCTTGCGGCGGGATCTGAATTTTCATGATCGAAGACGAACAAATACGCATCGAACTTATGGCCACCCAGTTCTGGCTGCGTGCACTTTTCATGCATGTGGCAACGGGCACGCCGCCGAGCTCCTTTTCAGTCCAGGAATACCTTACAGAACTCAAGAACTCCGCGCCCCAGGATTGCTGCCCCCACGGCCTGTCGCCTGCCGATTGGGACAACGAGCATCTTTTGCATTATCCATGTTATGAACGGGTCGGGCTGCAGATCATGGAAACACTGCAAAGCCTCGAACGCAAGCTTGCTCCGCTCGCAACGCACGGAAGGCACTGAAAAACGTTGGAACGCGTCGAATGCGTCATTGCTGGCGGGGGCGTCATCGGCCTGGCGATTGCCCGGGAACTTGCGCTGCGCGGCATCGAGACGCTCGTTGTCGAGGCAGCGGAAACCATCGGTACCGGGACTAGTTCGCGCAATTCCGAGGTCATCCATGCGGGTATCTATTACCCGCAAAACAGCCTCAAGGCGCGGTTTTGCGTTGCGGGGAGAAGGGCTCTGTATGCTTTCGCCGAAAGTCATGGCGTTGCCTACAAGCGCTGCGGCAAGCTGATCGTCGCAACCAACGAGGACCAGATCGGGACTTTGGCGACGATAGCCTCGCGCGCTCGCGCCAACGGGGTTGACGATCTTGTCGAACTGTCGGCAGCGGAGGCCAAAAGCCGGGAGCCGGACCTTTCCTGCAATGGCGCGTTGCTTTCGCCGTCGACGGGCATCATCGACAGCCATGGACTGATGCTCGCGCTGCTTGGCGACGCGCAGGACCACGGTGCAGCGATTGCCTTTGGCACAAGAGTAGTGGGCGGTGAGGTCGATGATAAGGGGCTGCGGCTCGAGACCATCGGCGTCGAGAACGACCGGCGCTACGAATTGCACACGACGATCTTCGTCAACGCCTGCGGCCTCGACGCACCGACCGTGGCCTCAACGATTGCCGGTCTGTCGCCGAGGTTCGTTCCGCGCGCCCGCTATGCCAAGGGAAACTATTTTTCGGCACCCGGCAGGACGCCCTTCAAGCATTTGATCTATCCGATGCCGGAGGAGGGAGGGCTTGGCGTGCATCTTACCCTTGATCTCGACGGGCGCATGCGATTTGGCCCGGACGTCGAATGGGTCGAAGGGATAGATTATTCCGTCGACCCGCAGCGCGCCGATCGCTTCTACGCCGAAATCCGCAAATATTGGCCGGACCTTGCGGACGAAGCCTTGCAGCCGGCCTATTGCGGCATACGGCCGAAGCTGATGATCGATGGTGAGCCCGCTGCAGACTTCGTCATTGAAGGTCCAGAAACGCACGGCGTGAACGGCCTCGTCAACCTCTTCGGCATTGAAAGCCCCGGCCTCACATCCTGCCTTGCCATCGCGAGGCATGTCTCGAAGATGATAGAAATTTCCTGAAATTTGCTGGCTGGGAAGCCGGATACGCCCGGCGGACCCGTCAAGCGTATTTGCAGCAAGGCAACAGCGCTCGCCCTTATCGAGGCCACGCTCGCCATTTTACCGTCAACGGTTATCGGAGCGGTGGCAAAAACCTTGCTGTCCATCGCCGTTGCGGCGGGTGCAGGAATCGGGTGGCACGCTGCTTGAGCGAGTGCAACGGTAAAGCATATACAAGCTGGGGCGGAGACCCATGGAGAACCTGTTGACCGGCATGCACGCAATCGCTGCGCGGCGCGGCGCAGCGATGGCCTCCTGCCCGAGCTGGCAAGAGTAATAAGCATGCGTAGCGCCAATAACGACGGCAACGCTCGCTCGCCTGTGTACGGTTCGACTATTGACTTACGGCAGGCTTCCGACGCGCCGATAGGGTCAACTTCGTTGAGACAGGCGAAAGGCTAACCAGTTGTCTAGTTTCCAATAAATGTGGGAACAGTGGATCGCCGATGCCCGTGCCGCCGCCGTTCGGTCACGCCTGTCCATGGCGCGCTCACTCAGGGGCGATCGCACAGACGTGGTGCGCGAGCAGTGCAGAGCCTGGCGATGCAATTATCAGAAAATGTGTTGAAATCAGTTGGCTGGGGAACCTGGATTCGAACCAGGACTAACGGAGTCAGAGTCCGTGGGTCTACCGTTAACCTATTCCCCAACAGCCGACCGGCAGCGGCCGGTGCGGGTCGTCATATAGTTGAATTCTTGGAGGATGCAAACCCCCGATCGCATGTTTTTGGCATTTGTTTTGCCGAATGCCGGGAACAGGCGGCGGGGCGAGGAGGGGCGATCGCGATTTTGGGCTATGCGCGACGGAAAAAAGCTGTATCTGCATGAGACAGCCAGAACATTCTTCAGCAGGGATTTTAACGCATTGCCAGGCGCCCCATCCACCGGAGTGGTTTCAATCCTCCTTGCAACCTATAACGGCGCCAAGTTTCTGGACGAGCAACTGGCCTCGATCGAAAACCAGACCTACCCCGCGATTGATATATGGGTTTCGGACGACGGATCGACCGACGCTACCCTGGAGGTGCTGGACGTGTGGCGCAGCAAGTGGTCGAAGGGCAGGTTCACTATCCTGCCTGGACCGTGCAAGGGCTACGCGGAGAACTTCCGCTCCCTGATCGTCAATCCCGATATCATCTCCAACTATTACGGATTTTCCGATCAGGACGACATCTGGGAGCCCGACAAGATAGCCAAGTCAGTTGCTTCGATCGAGAAAATCCCCTTGTCTACGCCCGGCTTGTTCTGCTCGCGAACCCTCGCGATAACCGAAGACGGCGAAACCATCGCGCCTTCAGCGCTGTTCAGGCGCTCACCCAGCTTTAGAAATGCGCTGGCGCAGAGTCTAGCGGGCGGCAACACCATGCTCTTCAATCATGCAGCGCGTGTCTTGCTTGCCGACGCTTCGCGCCGTACCGGCTTCGTCAGCCATGATTGGTGGATCTACCTGATCGTTTCGGGGGCCGGCGGCGAGGTTCGCTATTCCCCAGAAATGCTCATTCGCTACCGCCAGCATGTGCGCAATCAGTTCGGAACCAATATAGGCGTTATGGCGGCCATGCAGCGGTTGCGCCTGCTCTTCAAGGGACGTCTTTCCGAGTGGACCGACCTCAATCTGCAGGGGCTTGAGCGAAGCCGTGACCTGCTTACGGCAGAATCGCGCGGTATCCTCGCCGAGTTCAGCAAAGCCCGAGGACGCGGGCCCTTGCGACGGCTCTACTATTTCGTTCGATCCGGTGTCTATCGGCAGACTGCGCTCGGGCAGCTTGGCCTCTATGTGGCAGCGATTCTCGGCAAGATCTGATCGAAGGTATGCGGCGGTCAGTGATGGCCGAAATAGGCGTTGGCCACGGTCTCGGCATCGCCGTCCATCTTGACCCGCCCATGTTCGAGCCAGACAATGCGTGTGCAGTTCTTCACGAGCAGGTCTCTTGAATGGCTGGCAATGATCAGGATTTTGGTCTTGTTGACGAGATCGTGCAGGCGCTCATTGGCCTTGTGCTGGAACCCTTCGTCGCCTGTCGCCAACCATTCGTCCATGATCAGGATCTCCGGCTGAATTACTGTCGAGATTGAGAAGGCAAGGCGTAGCTGCATGCCGGTTGAATACGTACGCACCGGCATGTCGAGGAAGTTGCCAAGCTCCGAGAATTCCTCGATTTCCGCCAAGCGTTCTGCGAGTTCCTTTTTCTTGAATCCGAGGAGCGCGCCGCGAATTCCGATATTTTCCCGGCCTGTCGCCTCGGGGTCGATGCCGAGCGAAATATTGATGAGCGACGTGCACTTGCCATTGATGGTGATATTGCCGCCGGACGGGTAGTAGACGCCGCTCATGACGCGCAGGAGCGTCGTCTTGCCCGATCCATTATGGCCGATCAGCCCGAGCCGCTCACCCTCCTTGAGGCTGAGCGTGACGTTCTCGAGCCCGCGAATGACGACATGACCTTCCGGGTTCGAGCCGATGGTGCCACCCGTCGCCAGACTCATGACCTGGTTCTTCAGCGATCTGCTGCGCGTGTTGTAGATCGGAAAATCCACGGTCACATTTTCAAGGTGCAACGACGTCATGTCTGCCTGCGCAAATTGGAGCGGGGATGTAATGTTCATAGCCAATAAGTAATCCGGGTGCGGTAGCGATTAAGAAACAGGAGTGCGACGACCCAACCGATAAGGGCCATGCCGATGGAGACGACCCAGTTGAGCGGTGTTGCCACGCCGCCGAGCAGGGGTTCGCGCACGATGCTGATGAGATGATAGAACGGATTGTAGTCGAGCATGAGCTGCGAGCGCGCGCCGCCCGGGAGGTTTTTCGGCATCCACATGATCGGCGTCACATACATGCCGACCTGCATGATATTCTGGACGATCTGCGTCAAATCGCGATAGCGCGTGCACAGAACCGCCAGAATGACCATCACCCAAAGCAGATTGACCGACACCAGGATGAAGCCGGGAATGGCCAATAGCGCGTCGAAATTGACGAACTTGCCGAAGATCAAGAGGACCAGAGGGAAGATGATGATGTTGTGGGCGAGGATGATGGTATTGCGCCACCAGGTCCGCAGGATATAGGTGAAAAACGGGATCGGAAGCTGCAGCATCGTCTCGGTATTGGCAACGAAGCTGCCGCAACCCTCGGTCACGAGGCTCGAGAAATAACCCCACATGATCAGGCCGACGCATATGAACGGCAGGAACTCCGACATGGGCGTGTTGAAGATCGTGCCGAAAACCAATCCGAGCGCGCCGATAAGCACACCCATGTTGATCGTGAGCCAGAAAGCGCCGACGCTCGATCTGCGATAGCGCTGGGCAACGTCCTGCCATCCGAGCAGCGCCGCCAGTCGAAAATTGGCAAGGGACGCGGAAATATCTTGCCATGCCGTCATCTTTTGCGAGGTCGCTGTGGCCATCGAATTGCAGTCTCTCTTCTGTCGTCCTTTTGCAGAGCCTCGCGGTTAGCACATTAGATTGGGACTTAATAGTGACTGCCTGTCGCAATTCGGAAGCGAGAAATGGCGACGGTCGGGCGGCGCGGTCGATTTCATGCCGCTTTTCCCCATTAAGCGGCAAACCTCCTCTGGCGGGAGATCGCCCATTGAGGAGTTGTCCTATCCAAGCGGATAGGATAACGGTTCCAAGCTATCGATAACGTAGGAATTTGGCTTACATGAAGGGTATTATTTTAGCTGGCGGCAGCGGAACGCGGCTTTATCCACTGACAATTGCGGTGTCAAAGCAGATCTTGCCGATTTACGACAAGCCGATGATCTTCTACCCGCTGAGCGTACTCATGCTCGCAGGTATCCGGGACATTCTGATCATATCGACACCGCGCGATCTGCCGGTATTCCGCGACCTATTCGGGGATGGCAGCGATTTCGGCCTCAATTTGACATTTGCCGAGCAGCCGCAGCCCAACGGCCTCGCGGAAGCCTTCATCATCGGGCGCGAATTCATCGGCAACGACCCTGTCGCCATGGTGCTCGGTGACAATATTTATTACGGCGACGGCCTGTCGCGATTGTGCAAGGAAGCCGCCGACCGCAAAAAGGGCGCTTCGGTTTTCGCTTATCATGTCGAGGACCCCGAACGCTATGGCGTGGTCGAGTTTGATCGCGCAACCAAGCGGGCTATCTCGATTGAGGAAAAGCCGCAGAAGCCGAAATCCAATTGGGCGGTCACCGGCCTTTATTTCTACGACAACGACGTTGTCGACATTGCTGCCAACATCAAGCCGTCGGCGCGCGGCGAACTGGAGATCACCGCCGTCAACAATATTTACCTCGAGCGCGGCGATCTGCACGTGCAAAGGTTGGGGCGCGGCTATGCCTGGCTGGACACCGGTACCCACGACAGCCTGCACGAGGCGTCATCCTTCGTCAGGACGATCGAGCACCGCCAGGGCGTCATGATCGCCTGCCCGGAGGAGATTGCCTATCAGAACCGTTGGATCAACGATGAGCAGGTTCTGGCTCGGGCCGCGCAGCTTGGAAAGACCGGCTATGCCGCCTATCTGCGCCGGCGTATTGCGGAGCTTGCGACAGATGCTTGATATCCGTCCCCTCGGCCTCGACGGCGTCCTCGAGATCGCGCCGAAGCGTTTCGGCGACGACCGCGGCTTCTTTTCGGAAACCTATAACGCGTCCCTGTTCAAGGATGCCGGAATCGACCTCGTCTTCGTGCAGGACAATCACTCGCTTTCGGTTGCCAAGGGCGTGCTGCGCGGGCTGCATTACCAATTGCCGCCGAAGGCGCAGGACAAGCTGGTGCGCGTCGTTCGCGGCTCGATCATCGACGTTGCGGTCGACATCCGTAAAGGCTCGCCGACCTTCGGCAAGTGGGTTGCGCTTGAACTTTCCGCTGCGAAATGGAACCAGATTCTCGTTCCCAAGGGCTTCGCCCACGGGTTCATGACGCTCGAGGAAAATACCGAGGTCGTCTACAAGGTTACCGATTATTATTCGCCGGCACATGACCGTTCGATGCGCTTCGATGATCCGGAGATCGGCATCGACTGGCCTATCGCCACCGATATGATCCAGCTTTCGGACAAGGACCGCGCGGCGCCGCGGCTCGCCGACGCTGAAACCTTCATTTATTGACGGAGTTTATTTGATGCGGATTCTCGTTACTGGGGGTGCTGGATTTATCGGCTCGGCGGTTTGTCGCCAGCTTGCAGCCAATCCGGGCAATCATGTGGTCAACGTCGATAAGCTGACCTATGCCGGCAATCTCACATCGCTGCGCCAGATCGAAAACTATCCGAACTACCGCTTCGTGCAGGCCGATATTTGCGACGATGCGACGATGCTGGACCTGCTGCGGAGCGAGAACATCGACGCTGTCATGCATCTTGCAGCGGAGAGCCATGTCGATCGCTCCATCGATGGCCCGGGCGCTTTCATCGAGACGAACATCGTCGGCACATTCCGCCTGCTCAATGCCGCACTGGCCTATTGGCGCGAATTGCCGGCCGACGCAAAGAGCGCCTTCCGCTTTCACCACATCTCTACGGACGAGGTATTCGGCGACCTACCCTTCGACAGCGGCATCTTCACCGAAGAGACGCCCTATGCACCGTCTTCCCCCTATTCGGCATCGAAGGCAGCATCTGACCATCTGGTGCGCGCCTGGCACGAGACCTATGGCCTGCCAGTGGTGCTATCCAACTGCTCGAACAATTACGGGCCGTTCCATTTTCCGGAGAAATTGATTCCTCTCGTTATCCTGAACGCCCTCGATGGCAAGCCATTGCCCGTCTACGGCAAGGGCGCCAATGTCCGCGACTGGCTCTATGTCGAGGATCACGCGCGCGCGCTCGAGACCGTCGTTACCAAGGGCGCCGTCGGCGAGAGTTATAATATCGGCGGCCACAACGAAAAGACCAACCTGAACGTCGTCGAAACGATCTGCGATATTCTGGATCAGAAGCGGCCGCGTAAGGGTGGCGGGCGCTACCGCGACCTGATCACCTTCGTATCCGACCGGCCCGGCCATGATCGCCGCTATGCCATCGATGCCTCGAAGATCGAGCGCGACCTCGGCTGGACCCCGCAGGAATCGTTCGAGACGGGTCTTGCCAAGACGATCGACTGGTACCTCGCCAATGAATGGTGGTGGGAGCCGATCCGCAGCGGCCGGTATGCAGGCGAGCGTCTCGGCGCGGACATCAAGGCGAGCGCATGAGGATCGTTGCCACCGGCACCGAGGGGCAGGTCGTACGCAGCCTCGTCGAGCGTGCTGCGGGCCATAGCGATATCGAAATCATTGCCCTCGGACGCCCTGGTCTCGACCTTGCCGTGCCGTCAACCGTGGCCACAGCCATTGCCGAGGCGAAGCCGGATATTGTCGTTTCGGCTGCCGCCTACACGGCGGTCGATCAGGCAGAAGACGAGCCTGATCTCGCCCACGCAATCAATGCCCTTGGCGCCGGTGCTGTAGCGCGGGCCGCTGCCGACCTCGGCGTTCCGGTTATCCATCTTTCAACCGACTATGTTTTCGCGGGCGACGGTGAAGCGCCCTACACCGAGACGGACGCGACAGGTCCGCAGGGCGTCTATGGCAGGACCAAGCTTGATGGCGAGGCTGCGGTAATCGCCGCCAATCCGCGGCACATCATCCTGCGCACGGCCTGGGTCTACAGCCCTTTCGGCAAGAACTTCGTCAAGACAATGCTGCGCCTTGCCGAAACGCGCGACCAGGTCTCGGTCGTCAGCGATCAATGGGGCAACCCCACCTCGGCAATCGATATTGCCGACGCGATCATCGAGACGGCCAGGCGCATCGACGTTGAACCGTCGTTTACTGGCTATGGCATCTATCATCTCGCGGGGACCGGCAATATCAATTGGAGCGGCTTTGCCCGGGCAATCTTTGCATCGAGCCGCAACAATGGCGGACCTTTTGCCGAGGTCGCCGACATTGCCAGTGCCGATTATCCGACCAAGGCCAAGCGACCCTTCAATTCGCGGCTTTCTACGGACAAGTTTTTCAAGGTTTTCGGTTGGCGCGCGCCGGATTGGCAGGTTTCAACCGAAGCCACCGTGTCGCGGCTCCTGGCGGAAGTAAAGGACCGGGACGCTTCTTAGGCCGTCGCAGACGCACGTCTGGGTGTCCAAGGGAGAAAATGCTGCATATAGTAGCGTTTCCAAAGTCGCCCTCTTCCCTAACGTGAAAAACCATGAGCAGTCTCAAATTTGGAACGAGCGGTCTGCGCGGACTGGTAACGGATCTGACCGATTCAGTTTGCATGGCCTATACGCGCGCCTTCCTGCAACACATGCAGGGCACATTCGGCACGGCTACCGATGCCACCGTTCTTGTCGGATATGATCTGCGCTCAAGCAGCCGGCGTATCGCCGGCGCCTGCATGGCGGCCATAACGGATACTGGCATGAAAGCCGAAAACTGCGGACCGCTGCCAACCCCCGCGCTGGCGCTTCGCGCGATGAGGGTTGGAGTCCCCGCCATCATGGTGACGGGTAGCCACATACCCGACGACCGCAATGGTTTGAAATTCTATCGCCCGGACGGCGAAATCGACAAGGCCGACGAAGCGGGTATCCTCGCGGTCCTCGACGTCGACCAGACAGCCACTCCGGGTCCGGCGGACATCCCTGCTATTTCACCGGAAGCGCTGCAGAACTATTTGGCGCGGGGCCGTGCCATCCTCAGAAAAGGAAGCCTGGCGGGCAAGCGTATCGGCGTCTATCAGCATAGTTCGGTTGCGCGCGATGTGCTCGTCGATCTGCTCGCGCATGCAGGCGCCACGGTCGTTGCGATAGGACGCTCTAACGTTTTCATTCCCGTGGATACGGAGGCGCTGCGTCCTGAGGATGTGGACCTTGCTGCCGCAGCAACGAAAGAAAATTCGCTCGATGCTCTGGTATCGACGGATGGCGACGCCGACCGCCCGCTTATTGCCGACGAGCGCGGCAATTTTTTGCGTGGCGACAGTGTTGGATTGCTGACCGCGCATTTCCTCGGCGCGGATGCGGTCGTTACGCCTGTTACGTCGAACACGGCGATCGAGCTTTGTGGCTTGTTCAAGCGGGTCTACCGGACGAAGGTCGGCTCGCCCTACGTCATTGAGGGCATGCAGCGGGCGCTCAAGGACGGTTACCATAGCGTCGTGGGCTTTGAGGCGAATGGCGGTGTGCTCCTCGGCTCTCCGGCAGACCTCGATGGCCACAGGCTCGACGCGCTCCCGACCCGCGATGCGGTGCTCCCGGTCATGAGCGTTCTCGGCATGGCGGCACGAACCGGATCGACGATATCGCAGCTTCTGGGTGGCCTGCCTTCGCGTTTCACGCGCAGCGGGCGGCTTGAACATGTTTCCGCAACCGCCAGCGGTCCGTTCCTCCAGGGTCTCCTCGATGGCGAGGCCCGCGAGCGGTTCTTTGCCGAAGTCGGGACCATTCGGGAATGCGATTCGATCGATGGCGTTCGCGTCGTCCTCGCGAGCGGTGAGGTCATCCATTTTCGTGCGTCAGGCAATGCGCCGGAATTGCGCTGTTATGCCGAAGCGTCCTCCGACGTGCGCGCGGAGGAACTTTTGGCCTGGGGACTGAGGAGCGCGGTCACTGCCTTATAGGGTAAGACTACCCGCCGGGGTTCACCGCGAACTTGGAGAACGGCGCATTGGGAATGCGCGCGTAGTAGAGCGCCGGCCCGAGGAAAATAGCCATATGGACCCATGCGATGACGATCTCGTTGGTGAAGTGCGTGATGACGAGAATCGATTGCACTGCCGAGAGCATGTAGATTGTCTGGGCGGTAGTGTTGCCTTTCATAGCCGACATATAGAGCCGCGCCATGAGATAGGCGACCAGGAAGAATTTCAGGCATCCGAACCACCAGAATGATGCAAAGGCGTCCGCCATGCCCGTGGGCGTTTCGCCGACGCCCGGCGTATAGCGCCCGAACATGGAGTCCTGCGGGATCATCAGCGATTTCTTGAACTCGGGCCCAAAGATCTGTGCCGGAACGAAGGTGAAGACCATGCTGTTCCAGTGTTCGATGCCGTAGTCGAATTCATGCGTCTCATCGATGTAGTTGATGGCTATCAAGGCGTTGGTCATTTCCGGTCCGCCCTCCTTGAGGAGACGGTTCCAGTTTTCCGCAAGATTGATATCGGCCACCGCGCTCCAGTCGCGCGTTGCCCCGTAATAGGTCGCCTGCCGGTATTCGGCGGCGCCAAGCATGCCGACGATAGCGAAGAACAGGCCGGCGACGACAGCGATACGCGGCACCACCCAACGCTTCTGGAACCAGAAGGCCAGCGCGATCATAAGGCAAAATTCAGCCGTTTCGCCGCGTCGCCCCGCAATGACGATGCGGTCTAGGTAAAAGATCGTGTCGAAGAGTATGATGCCAAGCGCGAGCGGCGAACTGCGCCGCGCGTAGCAGACCAGCGCTATTGCGAGGCCGTAGGTGAGAAGCCGCGCAAAGAACAGGTAGGCGACGGGGAGACCCGTAAGCTGGCCCTTCAGCCGAAGATCATCGGGAAGGTGACCGAACTTATAGAAGAAATAGGCGCCGATCACCGAGAGGACTGCGGCAGCCTTCAAAAGATGGTCTTCGCTGTAAACGTGGTCCTTCATTGGCCTGGCGCGCATGCCATAGCGCCAGCCTATGCCGCACATGGCAAGGCAGAGCGTCGAGAACAGGAGGGTTTTTGTCAGTGCCTCGTCCGAAATGAAGCGGCTATTGGCAAGCCCGGGCAATTGCGGAAGGATGAAGCTGAGGAAGATGCCAGCTGCGAAAAATGGAAAATGATAGAACCGCCCTGGCACCAGCAGGCCGTAAACCAGCATTCCAAAACAAAGAAGAGTGAGAATCCAGAGCGCCGACCAGTCCATATTTCCAATCTCGGTTGCAGCGTTGAATCAACCGCAGCCGGGCGCTGGAATCAATTTGTCCATAAGGGGTAACGGAAACCGAAAGACCGCCTTCTGCGCCGGAAGGCCAGGTGATCGGACCGCAATCTCAGCCGAATGGGTGAAGACTTCCGATATGTGATGCGTGAAAGGCGCAGCAGGTCAGGCGGCTCCGCGCGCCGCCCTTGCCTTCGGTGTCTTCTTTGAACTCTCCGGATCGCTGGTTTCGTTCTCGACCATGGCGCTCAGGCGCTGGTAGATGCCAAGGCCGATGATAAGCGCGACGCCGGTGAAAAGCAGAAGCGTCGGATAGATCATCATCCGCAGATCCTCCTTGCCGGCCTCGAAGACGGCGACGAGACCCTCAAGGAACACGGCGATGGCGATCGTGGAAATGAACTTCGTCAGGCTGCGGCGCGCTTCAGCCGCCTGCCGCATCTCGCGGCCACGGATCGCTTCTTCCTCGAGGAGATATTTTCCGACATCGAACACCGCAATGGCAATGACTGTATAGCCAACGGCTTCGAGCAGCGTTGCTCCAATGTCGGTTCTGTCGATCAGGAGGGAGCGCACGACTTCATAGGCCGCATAGGCGATCAGCCCGAACGCAAGCAGCATGAGGAATGCGCTTGCGACACCGAACGCAATGCGCGTAATCCGGTCAAACATCATCGGCCACTTTCCCTTCTCCTATCCCATTGAATATTTAAACATTTCTCGTCATTGCGGAACAGCAAAAAATGGGCGCTAGCCGCGAGGAGCGGTGGATCGTGCATGGACGCTCGACAGGGTTCGTTGTAACCATTCTGGCGGCTTGATTTTAAAGGAGGCATGGCATGCAACGATTCACTGGCGGTTGCCTGTGCGGCAGCGTCCGAATTGTGGCATCGGGGCTCCCATACCGGGTCGGGATCTGTCATTGCCTCGACTGCCGCAAGCATCATGGCGCCCTGTTTTACGCTGCTGCGGTGTTCCCTGAGGACGCAGTAGCGATCGATGGCGAAACGCGCGATTACGCCGGACGGTTTTTCTGTCCCCGCTGCGGCTCGTCGGTCTTCGCACGCACCAAAGACGAGATCGAAGTGCATCTCGGGTCGCTCGATGCCCCCGATCAACTGATGCCGATCTACGAAAGCTGGACGCTGCGGCGCGAGTCCTGGTTGCCGCCGTTCCCGCTGGCGAAGCGGTACGAGCGCGGTCGCAATTCCACAAGCCGCTCCGAGGAGTAGGTCTGTCGGTCCGTTACTCCGGAAGACCGGCTTTAAGATAGCCATCGACGAAATGCGCACGTGTCGCGTCGTCGCGAAACGGCTCTGTCGCGGCCCAGCGGCTTGTCGTGAAATGCGGATTGGCGACAAGGAACAGTTGGACCTCGGATCGCGCTTCGTCGAACCGGCCGAGTTGCGCAAGGCTTGCGGCAAGGAACCGCCGTGAGCTCGTGCGATACGTCTCGTCCCGGCGCAGCGTCTCGACGGCCGCTTCGTAGTCGCCGGCCGCGTATTGCGCCTGGCCGAGCGTCAGATAGTACCAGCCCGACGGAAACGGATTGAGCCGGAGCGCCTTGCGGATATGCTCAAGGCCTTCCTCGACCCGCCCGGCCAGAACCGCGATGTCTGATAATGTCGCCCAGGTGTCCGCCTCGTTCGGGTCAAGCTCGATCGCCCTGGCGAATTCCGCATCGGCCTCCGCAAAGCAGCGCTCGTAGGCAAGCAGATTGGCGAGGACCCAGCGGCAGCCGGCGTCGTTGGGGTCGATCGCGACGGCCTTGCGCGCCAGATCCAGGGCGAGGCGGCGCGTCGGTTCAATGGGATCGCCCCAATGCACCCAGCCCATCCAGTGGTTCATGGCAAGCCAGCGATAGGCTTCCGCATATTCCGGATCGAGCGAAACCGCGCGCGTGAGCATAAGATGCGCTTCCCGCGCCGTCTGCGGCGAATCGTCGATCAGCTTGCGCGCGCGCACGCACAGATCGTACGCCTCGAGACTCTTGGGCCGATTGCGTGGCGGCGGTGCGCGCAGCCGCCCGAGCAAGGCCTCGACGATCTTGGCGGTGACCTCGTCCTGGACGGCAAAGATGTCCTCGAGGCCGCGATCGAAGCGTTCCGCCCAAAGGTGATCGCCATTGACGGCATCAACCAGCTGGGCGTTGATGCGCACGCGCCCCCCGGCATGGCGTGCACTCCCCTCAAGGAGATAGCGCACGCCAAGCTCCTGCGCGATCTCGCGCACATTCGTCGCCTTTCCCTTGTAGGCGAAGGCCGAGTTGCGTGCGATAACGAAAAGGCCCGCGATTCTCGAGAGGTCCGTGGTCAGGTCTTCGGCCAGCCCGTCCGCGAAGGATTCCTGCGCGTGATCGTTGCTGAGATTGACGAAGGGCAGCACGGCTATCGAAGGTTTATCGGGCAGTGCCAGGGGTTTTCGCGCCGGGCCATCGCGCCTTTCGATGGCGCCGGTGAAGCGGTAGCCGACGCGCGGCACGGTGGAGATCCATTCGCCGCCATCGGTTGCTGGTCCAAGCAGCTTCCGCAGCTGCGCGATCTGGACTGTGAGGTTGCCTTCCTCGACGACCACGCCTGGCCATGCCGCGTCCATCAGTTCGGCCTTGCCGAGGATTTCGCCCGACCGTTCGACGAGCGCCGCAAGCAGCTTTATCCCGCGATAGCCTACGGTAACGGGTTCATTGTTCCGAAGGAGCGTTCCCGCACCCGGATCAAGCACGAACGGACCAAAGGCAAACCGCGATCCCTGCATATGGCGGATATAGCCGGTTTGGAACGTTTTGAGAACTCTTTGGGCACGCCTTTAAGAGACCGCATCGTTGACCGGGTTTGCGAGCGTTGCCCCCTGCACCTTCAAGCTATTCGAGGCGCCCGAGGATATGCGCGTCTTCGCGGACGAGGTTGCATGCCGACAACGTTGAGCAACAGGCGGACGATCGCCAAACATGCCACTACAGCTCCGTTTGGAAGTTTTGAGAACTATTTGGCAGGGCTTAATTACGACGCCGACCGCATCCTGCACAATTCACCCTTCTTTAGGGCCTTCAGGTCCTGAAGCCATCAGGAGGTTGTCATGGACGATATTCGCACCTTTACCCCGGTCCCGCATCAGTTGGTACGGAAGTTAGCGCGCCTGGCGGCCGCAGAAGCACCACGCCGATACTACGGCCTGACGGCGCTGCGCAGCACAATGGCCGCATGGAGCGAGCGGGCCCGCTTTCGCTGGGCACTTGCGCAAATGGCCAAGGACAATCCGCATTTGATTGACGATATCGGCCTGACGAGTTGGCAGGTCGAGGAAGAGATCGCCAAGCGCTTCTGGAGACGGTGAGGTGGGGATCGAAGAATGGCGCACCCGACAGGATTCGAACCTGTGACCTCTGCCTTCGGAGGGCAGCACTCTATCCAGCTGAGCTACGGGTGCTGATATAAGGCGTTGGCCTTACATGCGCGAAGCGTTTCTAGCCGATGCGGGCCAAGGCTTCAATGGCGAATTTTGCATTGTCCTCGTCGACCGCGCTAGGGGCCAACCTGAAGTCACGCAGTATTAGGTCCTAACTCCTGTCCCAATCCAAATAGTAGTCGATGGGATAGCGCAGCCACCGCTGATGCCCCCCTAACTGATTAATTGTCCGATGTCATGGCGAGGCGTAAAATATAGATGGGGGTATAACAATAAGGCACTGGGGCCATGAAAAAAACTCGAGACTACTATGACGATGACAGCAGAGACGCGCGCTCGTTCCTGGTAAAGGTGTGTGACTACGGCGTGGCGATATTGCTTCTGGCTGGTCTTTTCTATTCGACATTTCTCGACGTGCAGGGCCGGTTCAAGCCGAGCAATGCGGAAATCGTCGCAGCGCGACAGGCGAAGATCGCCAGCGAGCACGCCAAGCTCGAGGCGCCTGTCACCATCGTCGAATAGGCCGACAGAATTTCCGCTCCGTTAGGGAGCCGTCCCCGGCATGAAACCGGGAACGGCTTGTTATGCCCTGGACTTATTCGATGTCGAAGGAGACGCCCTGGGCAAGCGGCAGGGCCGTCGAATAGTTCACCGTATTGGTCGCGCGGCGCATATAGGCCTTCCATGCGTCCGAACCCGATTCGCGGCCGCCGCCGGTTTCCTTTTCGCCGCCGAACGCGCCACCGATTTCCGCCCCTGACGTGCCGATGTTGACATTGGCGATGCCGCAGTCCGAGCCGTCGGCGCTGAGGAAGCGCTCTGCCTCCTGCAGGTTCAGCGTGAAGATCGAGGAGGAGAGGCCGGCGCCAACCGCATTGTGGTCGGCGATCGCTGCGTCGAAATCATCATATTTCATGACATAGAGGATCGGCGCGAAGGTTTCTTCGAGAACCGGGCCTGCCTGCTTGGGCATTTCGACGAGGGCAGGACGGACATAATAGGCATTGGCATGGCCGTTTTCGATGCGGTTGCCGCCGGTGACCTTGCCGCCATGGTCGCGTGCTTCGCCAAGGGCGTTCTGCATGTTGTCATAGGCGCCCTTGTCGATCAGCGGGCCAACCAGGGCCGAAGTCTCGAGCGGGCTGCCGACGCTGACGCTCTCATAGGCCTTCTTCAGGCGCGGCACCAAGGCGGCATAGACGCTCTCGTGAACGAAAAGGCGGCGCAGGGTGGTGCAGCGCTGACCGGCCGTGCCCATGGCGCCGAAAGCGATGGCGCGCAGCGCCATGTCGAGATCGGCCGAGGGGCAGACGATGCCGCCATTGTTGCCGCCGAGTTCGAGGATCGAGCGGGCAAAACGTTTTGCAAGACGAGGACCGACCTCGCGACCCATCCGCGTGGAACCGGTTGCCGAAACGAGCGCAACCTTCCGGTTGTCGACGAGGGCTTCGCCGATCGTGCGGTCGCCCATCAGCGTCTGCGACAGGCCGGCCGGAACCTCGCCGAAACGGGCTGCGGCACGCTCGAAGATGGCCGCGCAGGCGAGAGCGGTGAGCGGGGTCTTTTCCGACGGCTTCCACACGACGGCATTGCCGCAGACGAGGGCCAGCGCCGTGTTCCACGACCAGACGGCGACCGGAAAGTTGAAGGCCGAAATCACGCCGACGACACCGAGCGGGTGCCAGGTTTCCATCATGCGGTGGCCGGGACGCTCGGTTGCAATGGTGAGACCGTAAAGCTGGCGCGAAAGACCGACGGCGAAATCGCAGATGTCGATCATTTCCTGAACTTCGCCGAGACCCTCGGAGGGAATCTTTCCGGCTTCGATCGAAACCAGGCGGCCGAGTTCGTTCTTCAGGGCGCGCAGTTCCTCACCGAACAGACGGACAAGTTCGCCGCGCTTCGGGGCGGGGACAAGGCGCCATTCACGGAATGCGGCATCGGCCTTGTCGATGATCTTTGCGGCGTCGTCGGCCGAGTGGACGGCAATGTCGGCGATCTTCTCGCCCGTGACCGGGCTGAACGATGGCATCGCGCCGCCTGTATAGGCGGCCTCGGCGACGCCGAGCTTGGAAAGGAGGGTCTTTACTTCTTGAGCAATGGTCATCTTGCTTCCCTTAATTTGTCTTTCTGCCGGGCTGGCAGAGATATTGGATGCGTGACGGGCTTTTGCCAGCCATGTTCGAGGGTCAGCCACCTTAGCAGGTCCTGACCCCAAGTTTTAGTTTCTCAATCTACAAGTGCGACTGGCTGGAGATAGCGGCGGCAGCGGGCGATCGACGCCTTCTCAAGGCCTTCGTAATGGGCGAATTCGTCGAGGACCGGCATGCCGAGATGGGCTTCAAACTCCTGCTGGCTCGGGCTTGCCGCAAATTTCTGCGCACCGTTATCGCCAAGGTTCGACTGGAAAATGCCGGCGGCGCTTACCGGGAGGAAGTCTTCATAGACGATCGGATCGAAAACGACGGCGCCCATGGCGACCAGCGTTTCGAGGCTCGCCGGCTCGCGCGCCGAAAGCGCTGCCCGGGGGAACCCTTCAACGGGCGTATACCGGAAATAGCCGAGGCCCTGCTGACGGATCGTGTTCCAATCGTCCGGGAAGGCTTTGAAGGCTTCGCTGAGGGCGGCGATGTAGGCGGCCGCGTTCGAACCGTCGGGAGCAGGACGCACAACCTCTCGTGCCTGCGCAAGCAGCCGGTCATAGAGCGCGCGGCCCTTCGGCGTCAGCGCGACTCCGCGCTGTTCGATTTCGCCAAAGCGGGCAGTGTGCGAACCCTTTGCCCACGTGCCCTCTTCATCCCGGAACGACACCGCCTCCTCGAGGGCTTTGAATGAGGTCTGTCGCAACAGGATGGGGCATTCGCGGGTGGGCGGGCCCTCGATAACGGCCTTGGGCGCGATGCCGTGGGCCGGCATCAGCTTCTGGACGGCATCGACGTCGAGCGTGCGCGGGGTCAGATGATTGATATGCGGTCCTTTGAACGACACGACGTCGGCGATCAGCCGGTGCGCATCGTGCAGGCGGCGGTAGAGGTCGCTGCTGACGCTGGCCTGGTCGTGCCAGCGGAACGTCTCGAGGATTTCCTTGACGAACAGGGCGGCGTCCGCAGCGTCGAGGCCGCCCGCAGCTTCAGCCTTTTCGATCAGGAGAACCGCCTTGTCCGTGAATATCTGGCGCGCTGCGAGGGTCTTGCGCGCTTCCTCCCGCAATGCGCCGTCGTCGATCAAGTCGAGGCGCAGGAGCGAAGTGAATACGCGGAATGGATTGATTTTCAGCGCTTCGTCACCGACAGGCCGAAAAGCGGTCGAATGGACCGGCACGCCGGCTTCGCTGAGATCGTAATAGCCGACCGGATACATGCCCATGACGGCAAAGGCACGGCGCAGCATGGCAAGTTCGGCAGGGGTTCCGACGCGGATAGCGCCATGCCGCTCCTCAGAGATGCGGTCGAGCGTCTCGGTCTGTTCCAGCCGGTGGCGCAGTTTCGGCGAAGCGGCGAGCGTATCGACGTTCACCTGCGCCACGAGCTCGAGGAGCGTTCCGTAGGCGGGAACCTCGGTCCTGTACATGGCCGACATCGCTGTCGAAAAGGATGCGCGGATCACGTCCGTTGAAGTAAACGTGGCTGAATTCATAACTCTGCTTCCGTTATTGTTTGCGACGGCAATTTTTTTCCGTTCATGCATGTTATGGATTATAGAGTGGTCACTTGCCTGCGGATTGCGAAGAATCAAACTGGGTTAATGCGAGATTGGAATGAAGTTAAGCCGCCGATTGATCCCGGATATCGACATATTGCAAACGTTCGAATGCGCGGCGCGCCATGGCAGCTTCACGCAGGCGGCCAAAGAGCTTTCCCTGACCCAGAGCGCGGTGAGCCGCCAGATGAGCGAACTCGAAAGCCAGATCGGCGTGCTGCTGTTCGAGCGCGTTCGCCAGCGCGTGGTGCTTTCCGAGGCAGGGCAGAAATTCCTGCCAGAGGTGCGGCATCTGCTTGGTCTTACCGAGGAGACGATGTTGCGGGCCATGGCCGCCTCGCAATCCGCCTCGTCGCTAAGCATCGCCACGCTGCCGACGTTCGGCAGCCGCTGGCTGATGCCGCGCCTTCCGGATTTCGTGCGCAGGAACCCGGAAATGGCACTGAGCGTCGCCTCGCGCTCGCGGCCCTTCGATTTCGAGGACGAGCCGTTCGATCTCGCCATCCATTATGGCCAGCCGGTATGGGCGCATGCCACCTGCACCTATCTGTGCAGCGAGTTGATCGTACCGGTGGGCAGTCCCGAACTCTGCACGGCCAATCCGATCAAGGCAGCGGCCGAACTTGCCGATGCGCCGCTTTTGCATATTTCGACGCGGCCGAAATCATGGGCCTCCTGGTTCGAAGCGGCGCAGGTGAGCGTTGCGAGCCCCTACAAGGGCCACCGGTTCGAACATTTTTCCATGGTCATCGAGGCTGCGCTTGCCGGGCTCGGATTTGCGCTCCTGCCGCGCTACCTGATCGAACAGGAGCTTGCATCCGGGCGGCTTATCGTCCTCTTCGATCAACCATTGCGGACGGAAAACAGCTACTACCTCGTCGTGCCGGACCACAAGAAGGAAAATCCGCTGATGCAGAGCTTCGTCACCTGGATCGCCGAGCAGGTGTCCGAACGCGCGGGCACCGGTCATTCGCTCACCGCATAATGTCTTCGAAGAATTTCACTTCAGGTTGCAAGATTGCGCTTTATAACCACCATAGGTAATTGTGCCGCACGCCCTCGGCCGACTGTTCAGGTGATCCATGCTCAATGACGAACGCTCCCACGGCTTGTGGGAAAAGACCGCCCCGCCTGCGCCTCGGACGGAAGCTTTGCGCGGCGATATTTCGGTCGATGTCGCGGTCATCGGCGCGGGCTTCACCGGCCTCTCTGCCGCCCTCCACCTTGCCGATGTGGGCGCCAAGGTCGCAGTCGTCGATGCCGTGGAGATCGGCTTCGGCGGTTCGGGCCGTAATGTCGGCCTGGTCAATGCCGGCATGTGGGTGATGCCGAATGACCTGCCGGGCGTTCTCGGGCAGGTCCACGGTGAAAGGCTGCTTGAACTTCTGGGCAATGCGCCGCAATCGGTGTTCAACCTTGTCGACCGTTTCGAGATCGATTGCGAACTCGAACGCAATGGTACGCTGCACTGCGCCGTCGGCGATGACGGCGTGAAACAACTCGAACAGCGGGCCGAGCAATGGCTGGCGCGCGGAGCGGCCGTACGGCTGCTGAACGCCGCCGAAACCGCCGCGAAGGTCGGCTCGACCGCCTATGCCGCATCGCTTCTCGATAGCCGGGCGGGCACGATCCAGCCCCTCGGCTACGTGCGCGGGCTTGCGCGAGCGGCGCTTTCCAGAGGCGCGGCGATCTATTCGGGTTCTCCCGTTACTGGGACCGAACGGAGCGGCGATCGCTGGCTGGTGCGCACGCCATCGGGCACCGTCTCGGCCGAGTGGATCATCGTTGCGACCAACGCCTATACGACGTCGCCGTGGCCGCAATTGCGAGCCGAACTCCTGCATCTGCCCTATTTCAACTTTGCGACCACACCATTGCCGGAAGACATTCGGAAAACTGTTCTTCCCGAGCGGCAGGGCGGCTGGGATACGAAGGAGATTCTGAGCTCCTTCCGCATGGACAGGGCAGGGCGCCTGGTGTTTGGCAGCGTCGGCGCCCTGCGCGGCACCGGCATGGCCGTGCACAAGGCCTGGGCGGCACGCTCGATCCGCAAGGTTTTTCCGCAGATCAAGAATGTGCAATTCGAAGCCGGCTGGTACGGTCAGATCGGCATGACCAGCGACAGCCTGCCCCGTTTCCACACGCTCGCCCCAAAGATCATCAGTTTCAGCGGTTATAACGGTCGTGGCATCGCGCCCGGGACGGTCTTCGGCCGCATTCTTGCCGAGCACGTTGCAGGCAAGGTCAGCGAAACAGACCTGCCGCTGCCGGTCACCCAGCCGCGGGAGCAGGGTCTTCGCACTGTTCGCGAAGGCTATTACGAAGTCGGTTCGCAACTCGCGCATTTCGTCGGGAACAGGTTTTAGCCATCCGCATTTGCTTGCCATCTTGCGCGTTGCGACATATTCCTAGCGGATGGATAGCAAGAAGCCGACGCGGCCATTCAGACCGAGCGTCTCCGCCAGCATTCTCGCAGCGGTCAGGAACCGCAACAAGCGCTCCATCGGCGCGACCAAGGTCGTGCGCAGCGACCTGCTCATCGCTTCCTATAATGTTCACAAATGCGTCGGCATCGACAAGAAGTTCGATCCCGACCGCATCGCGCACGTCATCAGCGAGATTGGCGCGGATGTCGTCGCCATCCAGGAGGCCGACAAGCGCTTTGGCGAGCGCAGCGGGCTTCTCGACCTGGCGCGCCTCGAACGGGAGAACAAGCTGATACCCGTGCCCGTGGCGTCGCTCTATCCGAAAGGCCATGGCTGGCACGGCAATCTGCTGCTGTTTCGCGCCGGCGTCGTTCAGCGCGTACAGCAACTGGTGCTGCCGGGACTGGAGCCTAGGGGCGCGCTGGTTGCCGATATCGACCTTCAGGCGGGGCCCTTGCGCATCATTGCCGCCCACCTTGGCTTGCTCAAGCATTCGCGCCAGCAGCAGACGGAAGCGATCCTCGATGCGGTGCATGCGGACCCCTCGCGCCCGACGCTCCTGCTCGGCGACCTCAATGAATGGCGCGTCGGCAAGGGATCGTCCCTGCATTTCCTGAAGCCGATCTTCGATCCGGCGAGGAACGCTGTTCCAAGCTTCCCGTCGCGCTTTCCGGTGCTCGCGCTCGACCGTGTCCTCGGCCATCCGCACAGCCTCGTCACGGCGATCGAAGTGCACGACACGCCGCTTGCGCGCGTCGCCTCCGATCACCTCCCTATCAAGGCGCATATTGATCTCAAGGCCGCCATTGCCGAGACGAATGCCATCAAAGATAGGGCGAACCTAGCCAGATAATCCGGTCGATCAGCCTCGCCCAGAACGAGCGGGCCCGCAGCTTTTGTAGGAGCACCGGTTTCGCCGTGGCGATTGCCGTGTCGATCAGCGCCTCCACTTCCGCAGCGAACGGTGCATCGATGACTTCAAGATCCACCTCGAAATTCAGCCGCAGCGAGCGCGGATCGAGGTTCGACGATCCGACATAGGACCAGGCGCCGTCGATGGCAAGCAGCTTCGAATGGTTGAAGTTGCCGGATGCCCGCCAGATGCGGCAATGGCTCTTCAATATCTGATCGAACTGCGCGGTCATGGCCCGGTCGACCAGCTTGAGATTATTGACCGACGGCACGACGATATCGACTTCGACGCCGCGCCGCGCCGCGGTCACGAGCGCGCTGATCAACTCGCGGTCCGGCAGGAAATAGGGCGACATGATGCGGATGTGTTGCTGTGCGACCGAAAAAGCGCCCATCAGCATGCGATGATTGGCTTCGACGCTGCGATCGGGACCCGACGGCACCACCCGGATGAACACCGGCTGGCCCGGCTGCTTTGTCGGCGGCTCAATGGCCCAGGCCTCGCCGCCAAGGTGCTCACGCGTGGTGAAGCGCCAGTCTTCTGCCGCCACGTGGAAAAGGTCGGTGACAATCGGCCCTGTCAACCGGAAGTGCGTGTCGCGCGCGTTGTCTACGCCAAAAATTTCGCGCGAGAAGCCGGCGCGGATATTCATGCCGCCGGTAAAGGCGACCCTGCCGTCGACGACCAGTATCTTCCTGTGGGTGCGAAGGTTCGCATAGGGCAGGCGCAGGCCGATGATGATGTTGCCGTTGAAGACGTCGACCTTGACCCCGTGTTTCGCCAGATAGCCGACGATCGTCGGTATCGAATAACGCGCGCCGACGGCATCGATAAGCACCCTGACTTCCACCCCGCGCTTCTTTGCGGCAATGAGCGCGTCGGCGAGGCGCAGACCGATCTTGTCGCGGTCGAAAATATAGGTTTCGACCAGGATGTTGCGTTGCGCGCCCTGAATTTCCGCAAGCATGGCATGGTAGGCTTCGTCGCCGCCGTGCAGCATGTCGATGTCGTTTGCCGTGGTGAGCCGACAGCGGCTGACCCTATCGCCGAGCGTCTTCATCGTGGCGAGGCGCTTTTCGAAATGCGCAAGGACATCCTGATCGCGCGCGTGAAAGCGCACGAGCTGATCCTGGCCAATCTCGCGCAGGAATTCGCGCTGCGACGAGATGGTCGAGCGCCGGATGCGATTAATTCCGGCAACGGCATAGATGACGGCGCCAATGACCGGCGAGAGAATGATGACGCCGACCCAGCCAATCGCTGCGCGCACCTCCTCCTTGGTCATCGTCGCATGGATAGCGGCCGGCACACCAAGAAGAACCGAGAGCACGAAAAAGATGTGCGGCCAGTAGGTTGTAATGAAATTAGACATGCGAACGCATCATATCAGGAAATCGAATCCCGACGCGAACGCCATTCGGCCAGCGAGATAGGCTGGTCGGGAATGCGAATTTCGAAACTCGTTCCCGCCCCTTCATTGTCACGCAATTCAATTGTTCCCCCATGTGCCCGTACCAGCTCGTGTACGATTGCAAGGCCAAGTCCGGTACCCCCGGAGCGTGCCGATCCCCTGAATGCCCTGAACAGATTCTCCCGCGCCTTGGCGGGCAGGCCCGGCCCCGTGTCCTCGACGCCGATGATCGATGTCGTCCCGATCTGGCCGGCCGTTATTGTCAGCCGCTTGATAATGGCGTCGTCGTCGCGCGTGTCGCCGGTCATGGCCTGTACCGAATTGCGGCAGAGGTTGAGAATGATCCGGAAAAACTGATCCGGATCGGCATCGAACTCGAAGGATTCCGGCACAAGATTCTTGAATTCAATACCGGATTTCGGGTCGATGCTGAGCATTTCCTCGACTTCGTTGACAAGCGTGCGCAGCTTCACGCGCCGGCGTTGCGGCGGTGGCTCCTGCGTTCCGCCATAGGCGAGAACCGTCTGTGAATAATTGATGGCGCGGTCGATCGTGCGCACAAGCTTGGGGACAAAGCGCTGGATCGCCGGATCACTGGTATTGGCGAGATGATCGGACATCAGCTGCGCCGAGGCGAGGATATTGCGCATGTCGTGATTGATCTTGGAGACGGCAAGGCCAAGATCAGCGAGATGCTTCTGTTCAGAAAGCGTGCGCTGGAGCTGGCGCTGCATGTCGGCAAGCTCGCGCTGGGCAATGCCGAGTTCGTCCTCGCGGTTCTCGGGCTTGATGATTTTTTGCGGATCGTCTGGTGAGCGCGCAAAGGCGAGCATATTGTCGCTCATGCGCTGGATTGGCCGGATCAGCAGACGGCTTATGGCAAGGAAGACGAGACCGGCGGTGATCGCCGAGATGAACAGCGAGATGAGTGCCACATTGCCGGCATAGCGCAGCATGGCATTGCGCAGCGGCCCGTCGGAGGTCAGGAGCTCGATGACCTTGCCCGTGTCGCCGATCGGCCCGTAGACGCGAATGATCCGGTTGCCGCCGTTGATTACCGTATCGAAAGCGTCGCGAATTACGGTGATCGGGTCGGTCACCGTGATATCGACGTGGCGATCGACCTTCGACGGCATTTCCGCTACGGCCAGCAGGCGCGAGGCGCCTTTTTCGCGCAAGGCGATTGCTTTCGTGCCGGTGGCGAGGAGCACGTCGTCCTGCACCGTGCGCGGAATTTCCTCGCTGTCGTTTGCCGCAAGGACGACGCTCGCGGCGGCAACGGTATTGAGGCGATCCGACAGCCAGCGAATGCGCATGTCGGCCATGGTCGGCACGAAAATCATCACTTCGGCGACGAGGCCGAAGAGCAGGGTGAGCAGCAGCAGCTTGCCCGAAAGGCGCTTGAAGACGGGCAAGCGTCGTCCGGCGTGCCGTGTCACGCTCGTTTCGGCAGACTTTTGTTCCGGTGCAGCCATTTGATCTCCGTCGTCAGGCGGTGTAAGCCGCCTGACGAATTAGCACAATAATTCACTTGGCCGTTTTTGCCTATTTTGAATCACGGCAACGAATTGACTTCTCGGCATCGGGCCTCTATAAGCCGCGCACGTCCGGGCTGACCGCCCCGGCGGCGTGTTTTTATGCGCTAATGGCGGTCCTGATATGCTCCTGTCAAAGAACAGACCACAAGAAGGGCCGCACACCGCGGTATTTAACAAATGAAGCGTACTTATCAGCCATCCAAGCTTGTCCGCGCACGTCGCCATGGGTTTCGCGCCCGTATGGCTACGGCTGGCGGCCGCAAGGTAATCGCAGCGCGCCGCGCCCGCGGTCGCAAGCGGTTGTCGGCATAAAGGCAAAACCGCGCGACTTGGTGCGGTTGCCAAAGTTGGCACTACACGATGAATGAGCAAAAACCACTCCGCCTTCGCAAGAGAGCGGAGTTTTTGACTGTTCGGAACGGAGAAAAGCGCCGCGGCGCCTACTTCCTGCTCGAGGTCAAGGAGCGCGAGGACCAGGCTGGCCCACCGCGCGTCGGTTTCACCGTCACCAAAAAGAACGGCAATGCCGTCATCCGCAATCGCATCAAACGCCGCCTGAAAGAGGCTGTGCGCGTCAATGTTGCTGATGACATGCAGGCGGGAACCGATTATGTGATCGTTGCTCGCCGTGATGCGCTAGACGCGCCGTTCACGGACCTGACACGGGAACTCTTAAAACGGGTTTCCAGGAAAACACAGACCCGGCGTTCGACAAAGCCCTGATGGCGCACCCGACCCGACCCAAGGACTACAATGGAAACCAATCGTAATTTCTTTATCACCATTGCCTTGTCCATTGTGATCCTGACGCTTTGGCAGGTGTTCTACATGAACCCCAAGATCGA
The DNA here is from genome assembly GCF_900104165.1 of Phyllobacterium sp. YR620. Taxonomy (NCBI): domain Bacteria; kingdom Pseudomonadati; phylum Pseudomonadota; class Alphaproteobacteria; order Hyphomicrobiales; family Phyllobacteriaceae; genus Phyllobacterium; species Phyllobacterium sp. YR620. The sequence goes on along the minus strand of NZ_FNJP01000005.1, from coordinate 326,906 downwards.
AGCGCAGCGCGAACAGGCCCAGATCGAGGCCACGCGGCAAGGACAGACGCGCGTTGACGGACAGGCGAGCACGCCGGCCGGAACGCCAGCCACCGGCACCGCGGCAAACCTGCCGTCGTCGACGCCGGCAACGCCTGGCGCCAATATCCCCGGCCAATCCCAGGATGGCGCCCAGGCCGGCAGCCTGACCCGCGACGCCGCGCTCGGCCAGACCTCCCGCATAAAGATCGATACGCCGAGCCTCGGCGGCTCGATCAGCCTGACCGGCGCACGGCTCGACGACCTGCAGCTCAAGAAGTATCACGAGACCGTTGACGACAACTCGCCGGCCATCCAGCTTCTGAGCCCGGCGCAGATGGCTGACGGGCAATTCGCCGAGATCGGCTTTACCGGCAACGAGTTGACCGGCACGGTCCCTGGGCCGGGCACTGTATGGACGGTCGAGGGCAACAGCACGCTGACGCCGGCCAATCCGGTGACGCTCTCCTTCACCAACGAGAAGGGCCTGACGTTCAAGCGCACCTTTACGGTCGACGACCGTTACATGTTCACGGTCAAGGACACGGTAACCAACAGCACGTCCGCTCCCGTTTCGCTCGCCTCCTATGGCCGCGTTACGCGCTTCTCCAAGCCGCTTCATCCGAGCACCTATGTGCTGCACGAAGGTCCGATCGGCGTTATCGGCGACGAAGGTCTGGTGGAATACAAGTTCGCCGCCATCGAAAAGGCGCGCGAAGTGTCCCCGCCGAAGGCGACGACCGGCGGCTGGATCGGCATCACCGACAAATATTGGGCAGCAACCCTCGTTCCCTCGGCAGCAAAGCCGTTCCAGGCGCGCATGTCCTATTTCGACGACGGACGTCCGCGCTATCAAAGCGACTACCTTTCCGACCCGACGACGATCGAGCCCGGTCAGTCTGCTACGATTGAGAACCTGCTCTTCGCCGGCGCCAAGGAAGTCGGAACGATCAATGCCTATGAAAAGGAACGCAGCATCCGCCAGTTCGATCTCCTGATCGATTGGGGCTGGTTCTATTTCATCACCAAGCCGATGTTCTACCTGATCGACACGCTCTACAAGGCGATCGGCAATTTCGGCATCGCCATCCTCCTGGTCACCGTTATCCTCAAGGGCCTGTTCTTCCCGCTCGCCAACAAGTCCTACGCCTCCATGGCGCGGATGAAGCTGGTGCAGCCGAAGATGACCGAAATTCGCGAGAAATATGCGGATGACAAGGTCAAGCAGCAGCAGGCGCTGATGGAGCTCTACAAGACGGAAAAGATCAATCCGATCGCCGGTTGCTGGCCGATCCTGATCCAGATCCCCGTCTTCTTCGCGCTCTACAAGGTCCTTTACGTGACCATCGAAATGCGCCACGCGCCGTTCTTTGGCTGGATTCAGGACCTTGCCGCGCCCGATCCGACCTCGGTCTTCAACCTCTTCGGGCTTATGCCCTGGGCGGTTCCGGCCTTCCTGATGATTGGCGTCTGGCCGTTGATCATGGGCGTGACGATGTTCCTGCAGATGCGCATGAACCCGACGCCGCCCGATCCGACGCAGCAGATGATTTTCAACTGGATGCCGCTGATCTTCACTTTCATGCTGGCAAGCTTCCCTGCAGGTCTCGTGATCTACTGGGCGTGGAACAACACGCTGTCGATCATCCAGCAAGGCGTCATCATGAAACGCCAGGGCGTCAAGATCGAGCTCTGGGATAACCTGGCGGGCATGTTCAAGAAGAAACCGAAACCGGCCGAGTAGCGGCCGGAGTTTCGCGAAATTCTTTGCATCGGCCGGGCCCCACAGGTCCGGCTGATCTCGTTTCAGCGCCTGGTTTCGCTGGACATTGACGGCAGCCGAACGCAACCATGACGCAATAAGGGGTAAAAGCTGTTGCGCCGGTCTGCCCTGCTGTGTTGACAAGGCGAGGATAAACCTTGATGCACACTTCTCAATCCCGCACGCGCAATGGAATGGAATGAACGTGACTGAAGCCGAGGACAGGACCAACGGGTTGATCGAGAGGGGCAGGATGCTCTTCGCGCAGGGCTGGGTATTCATTCGCGGTGTGCCGTCGATGAAATTCCTGCCGCCTGAGGGACCGCTTGAAATCGCATTCGCCGGCCGGTCCAACGTCGGCAAATCATCCCTTATCAATGCGACCCTCGGCCAGAAGCTGGCGCGCACCTCGAATACGCCCGGCCGTACGCAGGAACTCAACTATTTCGTTCCCGACGGCTATTCGGGCGAGGGCAAGGACCTGCCGCCAATCGCCGTCGTCGATATGCCGGGCTATGGCTTTGCCGAAGCGCCGAAGGAACAGGTCGACGCCTGGACCCGTCTGGTGTTCGACTATCTGCGCGGGCGTTCGACCTTGAAGCGGGTCTATGTGCTGATCGACGCGCGCCACGGCGTCAAGAAAAACGATGCCGAAGTGCTCGATCTTCTGGACCGGGCCGCGGTTTCATACCAGCTTGTTCTCACCAAGATCGACAAGATCAAGGCAGCCGGTGTGCCCCGGTTGATGGAGGAGACGGCGCAGGCGATCAAAAAGCGCGCTGCCGCCTATCCGGAAATCCTGGCGACGTCGTCCGAGAAGGGCGCCGGGCTTGATGAGCTGCGCGGTGCAATCGCGCTTTTGCTCGAAGAAAACCAGAAATAAAAGGGCCCCGCACGACCTAGGGCTAGGAGATCGCCGCGGGGCAAGATGCGCAGATGCCGTCTGCGCATTTGAGTGCTGCGGCTTACATTTTTGGCAGCAGCACCTTGTCGATCACATGGATGACGCCGTTCGACTGTTTGACATTGGCGATCGTCACGTGAGCGACGGTGCCGTTTTCATCTGTCAATGTCAGGTTCTTGCCCTTGTACTTCGCGGTCCAGACGCAGCCGCCCACGGTCTTCACCGGATGCGCGCCTTCATCATCATCGATCATCTTCATGATCGTCTTTGACGAGGCGTCGGCAGCGACGACATGGCAGGTCAGGATCTTGGCCAGCTTGTCCTTGTTTTCAGGCTTCAACAGGGTCTCGACGGTTCCCTTCGGCAGCGCCGCGAAGGCCTCATTGGTGGGTGCGAACACCGTGAAGGGCCCCTTGCCCTCGAGCGTCTCGACGAGGCCTGCAGCCTTGACGGCAGCGACGAGGGTCGTGTGATCCTTCGAGTTCACCGCATTCTCGATGATGTTCTTGTTTGGATACATGGGCGCACCGCCCACAGTCGGATTCTTGGCGAACGCAGTTCCGGCAATCAGGACCGTCGAAAGCGCGATCAAGCTCAATGATTTGCGTAACATCTCTATCTCCACTGTTGCATTGCCTCTCTTGAGAGGTCGGTGGAGATACGGGAGTGCTGACGGCAAAGTTTCAGCGGCGCGATATTTTTTCAGATTGCACGGATCGTACCGGCGGCGACGACTGCACCGGTGGGGGCTCCACTTGGCGAACCGCCAAGCGGTTCGACCGAAATGGCAAGCGTCGTACCGTCACGCAGTTTGGCGGCCAAACCCTGCGGGACATTGAATTCGGTGACCTGCGGCGATTTCATCAACCCGAGTGAGACTGGCGCGTCATTTCCGGCAATCAGCCAGAGTTCGAGCGAACGGTCTGAGGGCATGTCACCGGCAACCAGGCTCACTTTCAGGCGCTTTGTCTGCTCGTCATAAACTGCGACTGTGCGAACCTTGCTGTTGTCAGCAGCCATGGATGCCACCAGCTGCGCCGGCGCGGGACGCTGCAAAATAAGGTCGCGCCCGAAACCGATCATCGCCAGCAGCAGGGCGGCGAGTGCAAGCCCGCGCCAGAATACGAGGCTGGTCCATAGCGGCATCGCCGGCGCCGGCGCATCGGTTCCGAACAGGCGATGATCGATCTGGGACTTGATATGGTGCGGCGGCGAAACCGGCGTGAACCCCTCATCGAGTGCGCTGAAATATTCCTGCCACCGGGTGACAAGGCGGGCGAATACCGGGTCCGTTTCGATGCGGCGCGCGGCGTCGCGGCGCTCCTCTTCGGGCAGCACGCCCAACACATATTCGGCGGCAACGAGATCGTCGCCGTCCGGAACAGTGTCATCGGGTGGTGTCGCGCTCATCCTTCCAGGCATTCCTTCAGTTTCAAAAGGCTGCGTCGCAGCCAGGTTCGCATTGTATTCAACGGCACTTTATGACGCTGCGCGAGCAACTCGTAGCTGTCGCCATTAAGGTAAGCGCCGCGCACGGCCGCCGCACGTGGAGCGTCGAGCTGGTCGAGGCAATCCCCAAGGCGGCGCGCCTCTCCCGTCGCAATGGCGGATTGTTCGGGATCGGCGGAAGGCTCGGCGATATCCGATGCCTCGTCGAGATCCTCCGTTCGGCCTTTGCGCGCCCGCAGACGGTCGATGCAGTGGTTCCTGGCAACGGCGACGAGCCAAGAAATCGGGCTGGTGCCGGCGACAGCAAACCGGTCCGCCTTGTTCCATATCTTGACGTAGATGTCCTGCAGCGCGTCTTCGGCCTCCGTGCGGTTACCCAAGACACGCAGGCACACGCCGAAAAGTTTCACGCTCGTCGAAGCATAGAGCGCATCGAAAGCCGCCCGGTCCCGCAGGGAGACGCGTGAGATCAGTTCCGATATGCCTTCGGGCGTCATGTGAAGGGCGTTTCCAACTGCTGGTTGCATGATTTAAATCCGGCGGTGCGGCACACTGTCAATGGCTTCGGGCAAAAACCTTGGCGGCAAGCCGAAATCATGTTTGCCCGGGATCGCCTTTGGCGCTAAGAACCCCACGACCTTCCAAAAGCCGGAGCCCGCGCATGTCCCTGACGCCCGACGACCAAACCGCCGAAATCCAGGCAAATCTGCTTTCGGCTGCTCTTCCCTATATGCAGCGCTATGAAAACAAGACCGTCGTCGTGAAATATGGCGGCCATGCCATGGGCGATGCCGCGCTGGGCAAGGCGTTTGCGCGGGACATAGCCTTGCTGAAACAATCGGGCATCAATCCCATCGTTGTTCATGGCGGCGGACCGCAAATTGCTTCGATGCTGGCGCGCATGGGGATCGAATCGAAGTTTGAAGGCGGATTGCGCGTCACCGACGAAAAGACCCTCGAGATTGTCGAGATGGTCCTTGCGGGCTCGATCAACAAGGAGATCGTGGCGCTCATCAATGCCGAAGGCGAATGGGCAATCGGCCTGTGCGGCAAGGACGGCAACATGGTCTTCGCCGAGAAGGCCAAGAAGACCGTTATCGACCCCGACTCCAACATTGAAAAAATCGTCGATCTGGGCTTCGTCGGCGAACCGGTGGAGATCGACCGCACGCTGCTCGACCTTCTGGCGCGCTCCGAGATGATCCCGGTGATCGCACCCGTTGCCCCGGGACGCGACGGGCATACCTATAACATCAATGCTGATACTTTCGCGGGAGCCATCGCCGGCGCGCTGAAAGCCTCGCGCCTTCTGTTCCTCACCGATGTTCCGGGCGTGCTTGACGCCAACAAGGAGCTTATCAAGGAGCTTTCGGTCGGCCAGGCGCGCGCGCTCATCAAGGATGGCACCATTTCGGGCGGGATGATTCCCAAGGTCGAAACTTGCATCGATGCCATAACACGCGGCGTCGAAGGCGTCGTCATCCTCAATGGCAAGACGCCGCATTCGGTTCTGCTCGAACTTTTCACCGAGCGCGGCGCCGGCACGCTGATCGTTCCCTGATCACCGCTTCAGGTGTTCGAGCGGGATCTTTCCCGGCCCCTTGATGTTCTGCAGGACGAGTTGGGTGTGTACGTCGCGCACGCCTTTCAGCCGCATCAGCCGATGCATGACGAAATCGTTGAGATCGTCGACCGTCGGTACCATGACATGCAGCAGAAAATCGTGTTCGCCAGTCATGGTCCAGCATGACGAAACTTCGTCCATGCGCTCTATCTCTCCAACGAAGCGCTCGGGCGAGTCGTCGCTGTGCGTATTGAGCCGCACCTGGATGAACACTTCGACCATGAGCCCGATGGCGCGGCGGTCTATCATCCCCGCGAAACCCTTGATCACGCCGCTCTCCTGGAGATGCTCGAAACGCCGCGCGCACGGCGTCGCGGACAGCCCGATCATCTGCGCCAGATCAGTGATGGCAACCCGGCCATTGGCCTGGAGGATCTGCAGCATTTTGATCTCGAACTCATTCAATTGAGGTGATGTCACCCGATTTCCTCCAAAAAAGATCAAGTTTCACCTTATAGCATGCGTTTTTGAGATGATTAGGTCAAATTCTCTCTTATCCTCAAGGTATCCTGCGGGTCTTGGTTCCATGGTGGAGGAGAAAATCATGACGATCAGTGTTGAGGCCTATGCGCGCGAATGCGCTGAGCTGGGTCTGCGCGGCGACTATACGGTGTGCAATGCCGACTTCACGGTCGAACAGAAATATGACTATTCGGACGAAGACCAGGAGGTATGGCGCACCCTGTGCGATCGCCAGACGAAGTTGACGGAAAAGCTTGCGCATCGCAGCTATCTCGACGGCGTGGAAGCGCTCGGCCTACTGGATCGCATCCCGGATTTCCATGAGGTCAGTGACCGGCTGCGCAAGTTGACCGGCTGGGAAATCGTAGCGGTCCCTGGCCTCATCCCCAACGAGCCCTTCTTCGATCATCTCGCCAACAAGCGTTTTCCCGTCACCAACTGGCTGCGCAAGAAGAAGGAACTCGATTACATCGTCGAACCAGACATGTTTCACGATTTCTTCGGCCACGTGCCTATCCTGAGCCAACCCGTATTTGCCGATTTCATGCAGCTATACGGGGTCAAGGGTGGAGCAGCGTCGCGGATGGGCGGCGAGCAACTGGCCGCTCGTCTCTACTGGTACACCGCCGAGTTCGGCTTGATGCAGGAGGAAGGCGCCCCGGTTAAGGCCTTCGGCGCGGGGCTGATGTCGTCTTTCAGCGAGTTGCAGTTCGCGGTGACGAGTGCCGATGCGCACCACGTCCCCTTCGACATCGAAACGGTTATGCGGACGGGATATGAGATAGACAAGTTCCAGCGGGCCTATTTCGTACTGCCGTCTTTCGCCGCCCTTCGCGATGCTTTCGAGACGGCGGACATGCCGACGCTGATTGCGCGGTGGAAGGAGGCAGAACCGCTTGACCCCGCCATGGTCTGATGGGAGCGCCGCGTTCAGGCGATGTTCTTGACAGGCGAGCGGACGCTGACGCAATTGCGGCCGCGACGTTTGGCATCGTAAAGACGCCGGTCGGCTGTCCGGAAGTGTTCCTTGACCGTACCGGCGGCAACGCCTGCTACGCCGCCGATGCTGACACTGAGCGGAACCTCCGCGCCTTCGGCCGATTTCAATGCATGGCTGCAGACCTCGGCGCGAATGCATTCGGCTACGCCGCGTACCTCGGTTTCATCCGCCGTCGCGAGGAATATGGCGAACTCCTCGCCCCCGATACGGCCGGCGCAGTCATCTTCACCGATACACCGCGATATGCACTGTGCGATTGCAATGAGCGCAGCGTCACCGGTGTGATGGCCATGGTTATCGTTGATCTTCTTGAAGTGGTCGGCATCGACAATCAGCAAGGAGCCCGGTCCCTGCCTGCGCAAAGCCTCCATCCGCTCGAAGAACGTTTCGCGGTTGAGAAGCCCGGTCATGTTGTCGCGCAGGGATGCCTCGAACAGACGGACGTTCGTTGTCTCGAGTTCCTGCATGATTCGATTGAGGTCGGTTAGGGCTTGTCGCAACTTTTCCGATTGGCGCAGGCACAGGTAGATTACGGGCGGAGTGATCAGCAGCGGGCAGAGGATCGCAATAACGCGCGTAGGGCCATCTGACATATGGACCGCCTCGCGGATCGCGTTGGTAATCACGACGCAGGAGGCAGTCATGACAATGGTTACCAATATGCACTTGAAAATGACTTTGGACATCGTTTCTCTGGAAAATGCATGAAACAAGAAATTGGGAAAATGCAGGCGAGCGATAAATCTAAAATCGGTCGTAGTTGCGACCATTTTCGTCTATTGATGAGACGCACTAATAAAATCGATGCATGAGCAGCGCAGATAAATAGCGGAAACCCTAACGGATGACAAACCAGCCTGATCCATTAAACTTTGCGCATATAACGGACTGGGTCTTCGATCTGGACAACACGCTATACCCGCATCATTCCAATCTCTTTTCGCAGATTGATGTCAAGATGACGGGCTATGTCGCTGATCTGCTGAAGCTTTCGCATACGGATGCACGCGATCTCCAGAAGCGATTTTACAAGGAATACGGCACGACGCTCAAAGGCTTGATGGACCGCTACGATATCGATCCCGATGATTTTCTGCAGAAGGTCCACGACATCGATTATTCCTGGCTGGTGCCCGACCCGTCGCTTTCCACGGCGATCAAGCAGTTACCGGGACGGAAATTCATCTTCACCAATGGCGACCGGGGCCACGCTGAACGCGCAGCGCGCCAGCTCGGTGTGCTCGAGCAGTTCGATGACATTTTCGACATCAGGGCAGCGGAGCTGACACCCAAACCGGCGCGCGAGACGTACGATCGGTTCCTGGCAATGCACAAGATCGACGCCGCCAGTTGCGTCATGTTCGAGGATCTGGCGCGCAACCTCGTCGTGCCGAAGGCGCTCGGCATGACTACGGTCCTCATCGTTCCGCATAATTTCGAACCGACCTATTCCGAGATATGGGAGCGGGATCCTGGCAACACCGACCACGTCGATTACGTGACCGATGAACTTGCCGCGTTCCTCGACGCGATCCTGCCAAGGCAGGTCAAGAGGAGCGAGCCGGTCTGAGGCGTCAATCCAGCTTGTAGAAGGCCTGGATCACATCCCAGGCCTCGTCGGCGGTATCGACGAAGGTGATGAGTTCGCGATCCGATGGCGAGATCACGCCTTGCTCCGCGAGGAAGTCGAAATTGATCGCCTTCTCCCAGAAAGACTTCCCGAAGAGTAGAAGCGGGATGCGTTCCATGCGTCCGGTCTGAATGAGTGTGAGCGTCTCGAAGGTTTCGTCCATGGTTCCGAAACCGCCGGGAAATATCGCCATGGCCTTCGCCCGCATCAAAAAGTGCATCTTGCGAATAGCGAAGTAATGGAAATTGAAGCACAGATCCGGCGATACATAGGGGTTCGGCGTCTGCTCGTGCGGCAGCACGATATTGAGCCCGATCGTCGGCGCGCCGACATCCGATGCGCCGCGGTTGCCCGCTTCCATCACGCCGGGACCGCCACCGGTGACGACGACGAACTCGCGGTAGTAGGTCGTTGACGAATAGGTGGAGCAGAGTTCGGCGAACTTGCGCGCCTCGGCGTAGTAGCGTGAATTGGCCTCGAGGTTCTTTTTCTGGGTAGCATTTTTCGCCGCCCAGGCGGCGCCGCCGGGTTCGGGGATGCGCGCTCCGCCGAACAGGACCACGGTCGAGCGGATGCCGCGCTCGGCAAGCGCCATTTCCGGCTTCAACAGTTCGAGTTGCAGGCGCACGGCCCGCAATTCGCGCCGCGTCATGAATTCCGGATCGGCGAAGGCCAGCTTATAGGTGCTGGACAGGGTCTGCGGCGTTTCCGGTGCAGTCTCGACACGGCGTACCGCTTCGGAAGAATGAGAAAACGGTGTCCAGCTGTCTTTTTCATCGGTGTTCAATTCGGCTTCTCCTCGTGCGGACACTTATGACGTTCTGAGACATTCTTTCGCGGTCCAGCATGGTAATGGTGAGATTGACCCTCTCACAGACTTAAATTAAACCGCCCGTGTAATGGAGTGACCTGCAAATGTCCAAGCCTGACCTCACCAGCCTCGAAATGACCATCGAGAAGGCCTTCGATGAACGCGAGGCCATCAATACCGATACGCGCGGCGAAGTTCGCGACGCTGTCGAGGCAGCGCTTCTTCTGCTCGACGGCGGCGAGGCTCGGGTCGCTGAGAAACAGGCTGATGGAAACTGGAAAGTCAATCAGTGGCTGAAAAAGGCAGTGCTTCTGTCGTTCCGTCTCAATCCGATGGGGATCATCGAAGGAGCCCCGGGCGGCGCTGTCTGGTGGGACAAGGTGCCATCGAAGTTTGACGGCTGGGGTGCGACGGAGTTCGCCAAGGCGGGCATCAGGACGGTACCCAACGCCATCGTCCGCCGCTCGGCCTATATCGCGCCGGGCGCGATCCTGATGCCATCCTTCGTCAACCTCGGCGCCTATGTCGGCGAGGGAACAATGGTTGACACCTGGGCCGGCGTCGGTTCGTGCGCGCAGATCGGCAAGCACGTACATCTGTCGGGTGGCGTCGGCATTGGCGGCGTGCTTGAGCCCATGCAGGCCGGTCCGACCATCATCGAGGATAATTGCTTCATCGGCGCCCGCTCCGAAGTGGTCGAGGGCTGCATCGTTCGCGAAGGCTCTGTCCTCGGCATGGGCGTTTTCATCGGCAAGTCGACGAAGATTATCGACCGTGCAACGGGCGAAATCTTCTACGGCGAAGTGCCGCCCTATTCGGTGGTCGTCGCCGGCTCGCTTCCCGGCAAGCCCTTCCCCAATGGCCAGCCTGGTCCGAGCCTCTATTGCGCCGTGATCGTCAAGCGGGTCGACGAACAGACCCGCTCGAAGACGTCGATCAACGAATTGTTGCGCGACTGATCCGCTCACGCGGGCGAGTTGCGGATTTCCTCCACGGTGTGAGAGCGGAGCGGCTTGCCCTCCGCCTCCCTGATACGGGTGATAATCCGGCGCGTCAGGGGGACGTCGATGTTCTTCTCCTGCGCCAGCCGAAGAATCACGCCTTGCAGGTAGTCGATTTCGGTCGGGCGCCCGCGTGACAGGTCCTCCCACATGGACGATCGCGCGTGTGGCCCCACGCTCAGCATTTTTCGTGCGAGAATCCCGAAGAGGAAGTCCGGCAACCGCAATATCCACGGCAGGAGCGCCGGCGGAAGACCCTGTATCTTTGCCGGCGCGATCCCATGGGCCTTGAGCACCTTGATGCCTTCGTTCATCTGGTCCGCCAGCAGCCGACGCCAGTTGCGATCGGACAGTTCCGTCGCAAGCGGCAGGTTCGACAGGGCATTGGCTGCGTTGTTAAGGTTCATCAGCAGCTTGCCCCAGAGAACGCTCTGCATGTCTTCATCATTTGCCACCTGGAGACCGGGGACCGAGAGTTCATCGGCAAGGTCTCCGGGCTTGTCGTCGATGAGAATTGTTCCTTCCGTGGTCCGCCGGACAGTGAGCGGCACCTCCCCGGGTTCCGATTGCACGACGTTGAAGGGAACCATGCCTGCAGCGACGGTGAAACCCTTGGGGAGGGTGCGACGCAGCACCTTTGCGTTGTCGACGCCGTTCTGCAGGCTCACAACGACGGCGCTGGAAGGGGCGTGCGCGGCAATCAGCTTTGCCATCTCTTCAGTCGCGCCGCTCTTGACCGTGACGAGAATAATCTCGGCCGACCCAAAGGCTGCGGCAGGATCGACCGCGAGCTGAAGCTTCTCCGAGCTAACAAGGCGCTCGGTTCCGTCGAGATCGACGATGTTGAGGCCCCCTTGGCGAAGCGCTTCATCGACCCGTGGTCGTACAAGAAAAACCACGTTCTTGTCGGCAGCGGCGAGACAACCACCGACATAACACCCTATCGATCCGGCTCCAGCGATGACGATACGGCTTTCGTTTTCGGTCATGTTGCTGTTCCCGGTTCATCGGTCGCAGCATTTAAACAGATGCAGGTGCTTCAATCCAGCGCCCGATGCCGGGAACCGCAGTGCCCCGGCACGCGCCGCAGTAGTAGGTGACAGGCCTATCCTTTTCCATTATCGCTTCTTGCATGAAATCCGCGACAGATCCCGTACAAAACCTCGCCCAGCTCATCACTTGCCCGTCGGTAACGCCCGCCGAGGCCGGAGCGCTGACAGCTCTTGAATCCATGCTTGCGCCCCTCGGGTTTTCGGTCGAGAGACCGGTTTTCAGCGAGGAGGGGACGCCCGACGTCGAGAATCTTTATGCGAGACGTTCAGGCAATGGACCTCATCTGATGTTCGCGGGTCATACGGATGTGGTGCCTGTCGGCGACGAGGCCGCATGGAAGTTCCCGCCCTTTTCCGCCGCCATTCACAATGGCCAGATGTATGGCCGCGGCGCTGTCGACATGAAGGGCGGAGTCGCCTGTTTCACCGCTGCCGTCGCGCGTCACATCACGAAGCATGGCAGCCTCAAGGGGTCGATTTCGTTTCTGATCACCGGCGACGAGGAGGGCCCGTCGATCAACGGGACCGGCAAGCTTCTCGAATGGGCAAAGGCCAAGGGCGAAAGCTGGGATGCCGCGATCGTCGGCGAGCCCACCAATCCCGACAAGCTCGGCGACATGATAAAGATCGGAAGACGCGGCTCGCTCTCCGGCACGATAACCGTAAACGGCGTTCAGGGTCATGCAGCCTATCCGCACCTCGCCGACAATCCGGTGCGGGGCCTCGTCACCTTGCTCGACAGCCTGCTTTATCCCGCGCTCGACAAGGGCACCAAGGATTTCCAGGCGACAAATCTGGAAGTCACGACGATGGATGTCGGTAATCCTGCGGTCAATGTCATACCGGCCAAAGCGACGGCAACGTTCAACATCCGCTACAACGACAGCTGGACCGACGAAACGCTGATGGCCGAGATCCACAACCGGCTCGACCGTGCCGCGGGACGGCGCAAGCTGCGCCCCGGGCGGAAAACGCCGGTGAACTACGAGTTGACCTGGCGCGACCGGCCGAGCCACGTGTTCCTGACCCACGACGACAAGCTCGTCGGCACGCTGACGAAGTCCGTCGAAGCGGTCATCGGCCGACGCCCGCAGCTTTCAACGTCAGGCGGCACGTCCGACGCCCGCTTCATCAAGGACTATTGCCCTGTCGTCGAGTTCGGCCTTGTCGGCAAAACCATGCACATGGTTGACGAAAGGGTAGACATTGCCGATCTTGAAACGCTCACCCAAATATATGAACGCTTCATCGAGGATTTTCTTGCGTAGAGCATGAGTGACAATGCCGGATTTCGATGAAACTCAGCAATATTTGTGGGGCGCATGGCGGATGATGAACGGTCATGCCGACGGCCTCGACATGCTCGATTTTTCCGAAGACGGTTTCTGGCAGTCCTTTCACGCCATAACGATCTCGCTGCCCCCGCTCATCCTTGGCTGGATCATCTTCGCCAACGATATGATTGCGCTGCGGCCCGAAACCGGAAACCGCTTCTCGATCATGGGCCGCGTCGCCTTCGTCGATCTCGCCGCCTGGGTCGCGCCTCTTGTTGTTCTTGCTTTCAGTGCGCGCCGCCTCGGTCTCAGCAAGCGCTTCAGCCCCTATGTCGTCGCCAGCAACTGGGGCACGGCAATTGGCGCCTGGCTTATGGTGCCAGCCACGTTGGTGCGGGTGATCGTGCCGGATTGGCCGGGCTTCACCACCGCGATCAGCCTTTTGCTCTATGCGGGCATCATGTTCCTGACCTACCGTCTCACACATATCGCCCTGAAACGATCGCACGCCTATACGGCGGGGTTTTTCGTGGTCCTGATGGTCGGTTCGCTTTTCGTGATGATCCTGCTTCAGGGCGCCCTCGGCATTTCCCTGCCGGACCCGGTTACGATCGGGTAGTCGACCCCAATGAGATAGAGCCCGTAGGGCGGCGCAACCGGCCCGCAGGCCCTGCGGTCGCGGGCTTCGAGCGCGGCGCTCACATCGTCAGCGTCCCAGCGCCCGCATCCCACTTCGTTGAGCGTTCCCGCGAAAGAACGGATCTGGTTGTGCAGGAACGAGCGCGCCGACGCCCTGATCTCGATGATCTCCCCATTGCGCGTTACGTCGAGGCGGTCCAGCGTTTTTACCGGACTTTTCGACTGGCACTGCGTCGCGCGAAACGTGGTGAAATCATGCGTGCCGATCAGGCGCTGCGCCGCGTCGTGCATAGCCTCGGCATCGAGCGGCTTCTTCACCCACCACGCGCGATGCGCTTCCAGCGGAGCAGGGGGGCGGCGGTTGATGATTCGATAAAGATAGTGGCGGCCCGTTGCCGAGAAGCGCGCATCGAATCCATCGCCGACGAGTTCGACATTGAGAATACTGACAGCCTCACCGGCAACGACGAGATGGGCGTTGAGCGCCTCGCGGATCTTCGAACTGCTCCAGTTCTTGGTAAGATCGGCATGAGCGACCTGAGCGCAGGCGTGCACGCCCGAGTCGGTGCGACCCGCCGCCCCCAACGAAATCGTATCGCCGCAAAAATTGAAGATTGCCTGCTCGATAGCCGCCTGCACCGTATGGCCGTTTTCCTGGCGCTGCCAGCCCGCATAGGGCGTCCCGTCATATTCAACCAGAAGCTTGTAGCGGGGCATCAGAGCGCTCCGAATGCGGGCGCATAGGTCAGAGCGCCCGCTATCGGCGCCTCACGAAACGCCAGCGCCTGCAAATGCTCGCCCTGATAGGCGCTGTCGTAGTCGGCGGCACGGGCATGCGTGTAGCCGAAACGTCCGTAATAGGAAGTATCGCCAAGGACGATGGAAAGGCTTTCGCCGCTGGCCTGGAGTTGATCATGGGCCGCCTTTACTAGCGCTGTACCTACGCCATGGCGCTGATTTACGGGTAGGACCGCGAGTGGTGCGAGTGCGACAGCATCGAAATCATCGCCCACGGTGAGGCGGGAAAACAGGATTTGCCCGACAATCGCGTCACCCGCGATGGCCACCAGTTCGAGGACCACGTCGCCGGCGCCGCGCAGGTCTTCCACGAGTTCGGCTTCATCCGCACCGCCGAAGGCGGCATTCAGCAGCGTGGAGATAGCCGGATGGTCTTCAGGCCGTGCAGGTCGCACCGCGACGCCGCTCATGGCAGCCGTGTGCCCTGGGCGATCTTGGCGCCACGCTGGAACTCGATACTGTCCATGACCTTGCCGCCGGCCCGCTGCAGCGAACGCAGCCGCACCGCGCCTTCGCCGCAGGCGATGCGCAGGCTATCGTCGAGCACTGTGCCCGCATCGCCGACGCCGGTCGCAAGCACCGAGCGGAGCAGCTTGATGCGCTCGAGCGAGCCGCCGATCTCCATCTCGCACCAAGCGCCGGGAAAGGGCGCAAGCCCGCGAATACGGTTGTGAACGTCGATCGCCGGTTCGCTCCAGTCGATGCGTGTTTCCGCCTTGGTGATCTTGGACGCATAGGTGACGCCGTCTTCCGCTTGCGGCGTAAGCGTGAGGCTGTCCCGTTCAATCGCGGCCATGGCGCGCACCATCAAATCCGCCCCTGCCGCGCTCAACTGGTCGTGCAATTCGCCTGCCGTCATGTCGGCGGTGATCTTCACCTTTTCGACCATGGCGACAGGTCCGGTATCGAGACCCTCGTCCATCTTCATGATCATGATCCCGGTTTCGAGATCTCCGGCCATGATTGCCCGCTGAATCGGCGCGGCGCCGCGCCAGCGCGGCAAGAGCGAGGCGTGACCGTTGTAGCAGCCAAGCCGCGTGCCATCGAGGATTGCGCGCGGCAGGATCAGTCCATAGGCGACGACAATCGCAACATCGGCATTGAGGTCGCGAAAGGCTTGCTGCTCTTCTTCGCTTTTGAGGCTTGTCGGCGTCCGCACCTCGATGCCGAACTGCTCGGCGTTGCGCTGGACCGGCGAGGGCGTGAGTTCCAGGCCCCTGCGCCCCGCGGGGCGCGGCGGCTGGCTGTAGACTGCAACAATCTCGTGACCCTGGCCAATCAAGGCGGTGAGAATGGGGACGGCGAAGTCCGGCGTTCCCATGAAAACAATGCGCAAACTCATCGCCTACACCGCCAGCCGGCTCGGCGGACGATCCTTGGCGAGCTTCTTGAATTTCTTGACGACCATCTCGCGCTTCAGGCGGGAAATATGGTCGATGAACAGGATGCCGTTGAGATGGTCAATCTCATGTTGGAGGCAGGTGGCGAGAAGCCCGTCGGCGGCTACTTCCTGCGCCTTGCCGTCGAGATCGAAATAGGCAATGCGCACCTCCGCCGGCCGCTCCACCTCGGCATAATAGTCCGGGATCGAGAGGCAGCCTTCTTCGTAGACATTGCGCTGTTCGCTCGATGAGAGAATCTGCGGATTGATGAACGTCTGCGGCGCCTTGGGCTCGTCTTCCTTGGCAAGGTCGATAACGAGCATGCGGAGGGGCTCGCCGATTTGGATCGCTGCAAGGCCGATGCCCGGTGCGTCATACATGGTGTCGAGCATATCGGTGGCGAACTTGCGCAAATCCGCATCGAAGCGTTCGACTGGTTTTGAAACCTGACGCAGCAGCGGATCAGGAAGAATGACAAGTGGTTTGATAGACATGCAACATCACCTAATAGTTCATCCATAAACCGTCAATCCGACGCAAAATCCATTTGCAAAAATGTTCTCGTTTTGATCTCACATTTGTCACCCGAATCGGCTAGTCTGGCTCGTATGGAAACATCAATTTCATTCGATCAAACGCTTATCCATCTCGGTGCGAGCTCAATTTCGCTGGGTTCGGCGCTCATTGCCGGGGCTGTGGTTGCAGGCGGCGCCGTGCTGCTTGCCCTCATCGTCCTGTGGCGTTCGTCGAAGATACGGCTGACTGCCGAACTCCAGGCCGAGGACCGCGCCCGCGACGCCGAGTTCCGCATGGGCGAGATTCTCAAGAGCCAGGCGGAAATGCAGGGCCGCATGCAGACAATGGCTGAACTCTTCGGCTCGCGGCAGGCCGAACTCAACCAGTCGATCCGCGAACGCCTCGACAGTATGACCAGCCGCATCGGCCAGACCATGACCGAGCAGACCCGTTCCACCCACGAGAATCTTGCGAAGCTGCAGGAGCGGCTCGCGGTCATCGATACGGCGCAGAACAATATCCAGGCGCTGGCCGGCCAGGTCGTACAGTTGCAAGCCATTCTCGCCAACAAGCAGACCCGCGGCGCTTTCGGGCAGGCGCGCATGGAGGCGATCATCGCCGACGGCCTTCCGCAAGGCGCCTATGAGTTCCAGGCTACGCTTTCCAATGGCAGCCGGCCCGACTGCGTGGTTCACATGCCCAATGGAGCGCCAAACCTCGTCATCGATGCCAAGTTTCCGCTGGAAGCCTGGAACGCCATTCGCCAGGCCGACAACCCGGAAGCAAAGAAGGTTGCTCTTGCGCAGTTCCGCCGTGACGTTGAGATTCACATTCGCGACGTCGCGGAGAAATATCTGATCAACGGCGAAACCCAGGATACGGCGTTTCTCTTCGTGCCGTCGGAATCGATTTTCGCCGAGATTCACGAGAACTTCGAAGGCGTGGTGCAAAAGGCCCATCGCTCGCGCATCGTCATCGTTTCGCCTTCGCTGCTGATGCTTTCGATCCAGGTCATCCAGGCCGTCCTCAAGGACGTGCGCATGCGCGAACAGGCGCATCTCATCCAGGGCGAGGTGATCCGGTTGATGGAAGATGTCGGCCGCCTCGACGACCGGGTACGCCGTCTGCAAACGCACTTCGGCCAGGCTAACAAGGATATCGATGACATTCTTGTCTCTTCGAGCAAGGTCACGAGGCGGGGCCAGAAGATTGAAGCCCTCGAATTCGCGGAGGCGCCCACGAAGGAGACCGAGCCCAGCCGTGCCGCCGCTTCGTCAACCGGGCAGTTGCGCCTGCGCGTCGTCGATGGCGAGGAATAGAAGAAAGGCCGGGTGACGGCTTAAGCCGCCTCGATCTTCTTGCGCCGAACTTCCCATGTTCGTGCCGTTTGCGGCTTGACGAACAATGTGACGATATCGGGATTGGCGGTTTTCAACACCGCCTCGAGCCGTTCGACGCAGGCTTCGATCTGCGGAGCCTGGATATGGTCTTCGAACTCGACGCTCAGTCCGGCGACGATCTGCTTCGGACCCATATGGACCGTCAACACGCCGTTTGCCCTCTGGATGTCCGGATCCTTGTTGGCAAGATCGAGAATCTGCTGTTCCACTTCGGGAAGCGCTGCCTCACCCATGAGCAGGCCCTTGCTTTCGCGGGCGAGAAATATCGCCGTCGCGGCGAGAATGACGGAAATGCCGATGGAGCCCACGCCATCAAGTGCCGGCATGTCGAATATCTGCGCCGCCGAAATCGCAACCAGTGCGATGATCAATCCGAGCAGCGCGGCCGTATCCTCGAACAGCACCGTGAAGACGCTCGGATCCTTGCTTTCCTGCACAGCCTCGACATAGCCGAGTTTGCCCTTCATCGTCCGAAATTCCTTGAGTGCCACGAACCACGACGCGCCTTCAAAGATCATCGCAAGGCCGATGACGACGTAGTTCACGATCGGATTGGCAACCGGTTCCGGCCGCATGATATGGATGACGCCTTCGTAGAAGGAAACGCCGGCGCCGACGGCGAAAACCAGGAGGGCTACGATGAAGCTCCAGAAATAGAGCTCACGCCCATGCCCGAAAGGATGCGATTTGTCCGCAGGTCGCGCCGCACGGCGCAAGCCGTAGAGCAGCAAGGCACCATTGCCGGTATCGACAAGGGAGTGAACGCCCTCCGACAGCATGGCGGAACTTCCGGTGAAGAAGGCGGCGATGAATTTTGTTGCTGCGATCAAGAGATTGCCAAGGATGGCGGCGTAGATCACTTTTTTCGAACCGGCATGTGTTCCCGATTGTGATGCCATCGACTATCCCCTTGTGCCCGACGAAACGTCTTTGGATTGAACAGGTTCCGCGTGAAACGTTCAACCGCGCCGATGCGTCAGCATCTGGTCGGAATGACGCTAGCTCTTGCCGGCGTCATGCGCTAACCCTGCCTCGAACAAGGCAGGACATCATGGCAGACATCACTGAAACGGCAATCTTTCTCGGCATCGATACGGGCGGCACCTATACGGATGCGGTGCTGTGGTCGGAAAGAGATGGCGTTATCGCGAAAGCCAAGGCGCTGACGACCCGGCATGATCTCAGCGTCGGCATTGGCGGCGCCGTCGAGCGTATCGTTGAAGAAACCGCGATTCGCCCAGCGGATATTCGCCTCGTCTCCATGTCGACGACACTCGCAACCAATGCGCTCGTCGAAGGGCAGGGGGGCCGCATCGCCCTTGTCATGATCGGGTTCTCGCAAGCGGATCTCGAAAAGGCGGACCTCAAGACCGCGCTTGGATCCGACCCGGTCGTCTTCGTCCCCGGCGGTCACGATGTCTATGGCAGGCCGCAACTGCTCGATACGGCTGCTCTCTGCGAGGCGCTGCCAAACCTCGCCCGTGAAGTGACAGGATTCGCCATCTGCGCCTATTTTGCGGTCCGCAATCCCGAACATGAGATCGCTGTGCGCGATCTCATCCGCAACGTGACCGGGCTCCCCGTCACCTGCAGTCATGAACTCTCCGCCAAGCTGAATGGACCGCGCCGGGCGCTCACGACGGTCCTCAACGCACGCCTGATCGCAATGATCGACCGGCTCGTGGCGGCGACGGAAGGGTTTCTCGACCGCAGCGGCATCCACGCCCCCTTGATGGTGGTCCGTGGTGACGGTGCACTCGTCACTGCGGCTTTTGCGCGCCACCGTCCGATCGAGACGATCCTCTCCGGCCCCGCTGCCAGCCTGGTCGGGGCGCGTCATATGACCGGACTCGACAACGCCATCGTTTCGGACATTGGCGGCACGACAACCGATGTCGCCGTGCTTGACAAGGGCCGTCCACGGCTCGATCCGAATGGCGCGACGGTCGGCGGCTTTCGTACGATGGTGGAAGCGGTGGCGATGCGCACCTTCGGCCTCGGTGGCGATTCCGAAGTGTCGCTCGACGATAATGCCATGGCACCAAGCATCAAGCTTGGACCGCGCAGGCTGGTGCCGCTGTCGCTGCTTGCTGCCAACCACGGCGAGAGCGTGCTTGCCCACCTTGAGCGTCAGGTCAAGGCAGCCAATGTCGGGCGGCTCGACGGCCGTTTCGCCCTGCGCACGGGGGTGCCCGCCCAACTCGCTTCCGGCCTGAGCAAGAGCGAAGCCGAACTTTACGAGCGCATAACCAGCGCGCCGCAGCCGCTCGACCGGCTTCTCGCTTCGATTTCACAGGCTGCGACCGTCAATCGCCTCGTTGCCCGCGGTCTGGTTCATGTGTCCGGCTTTACGCCTTCGGATGCGTGCCACGTGCTCGGCCTGCAGGGCAATTGGAACGCGGATGCCGCGCGCTACGGTGCGATCCTTTATGCCCGGCGCAAGGATGGCGCCGGACGTCCCCTCTGCGATACGCCCGAGGAAGTGGCGCATCGCACCTATGACGCCCTGATACGGCGCTCGTCCGAGGTCGTCCTGGAGACGGCATTTGCCGAAGACGAGCTTGACGGGCCGGAGACGGCTGCGAGCCCTCTTGTCCAGCGTGCGCTGTCGGGCGACGGGCGCATCGCCGGCGTCAAACTCGCCATCGACCGGCCGATCATTGGTCTCGGCGCCTCGGCTCCGGTCTATTACCCCGCTGTCGGCGCTATGCTTGGAGCAGAGTGCGTTGTCCCTACCGATACGGATGTTGCCAATGCGCTCGGCGCCGTCGTCGGTCAGGTGCGGGTTTCGGTGGAAGCGCATGTCAGCCAGCCGGCCGAGGGCGTATTCCGGGTGATGGCCGGCGAAGTGTTGAAGGATTTGCCCTTCGAGGAGGATGCTATCGCCTTTGCAGAAACCGTCTTGCGCCAACAAGTTTCCGACCTTGCCCTGCAAGCAGGTACCGACGAAGGCCAGATCGTTGTTTCAAGGGACATCAGCGCCGCAACAGTCGAAGATCAGCGCAAATTCATCGAGGCAGTGCTTATCGCCACAGCTTCCGGCAGGCCCAGAATCGCGCATTAAGTTTGATTTTATCCGCTACGGCACAAATCCTGTGCACTATTGATGAATTGACGGGGAATGCTTCTATATGATCAAGGGTAGGATCACGTAAAGACGAGGAACCGATCATGAGCGAAAGCATCGAAATCAATGGCTTGAAGGTAGCGAAGGAGCTCTATGACTTCGTGGTCGATGAGGCCATCCCGGGAACGGGCGTCGATGCGACGAAGTTCTGGGCCGGCTTTGCGCAGATCGTCAGCGACCTTGCGCCAAAAAACCGCAAACTTCTGGCCAAGCGCGATGCATTCCAGGCGAAGCTCGACGCCTTCTACAAGGAAAAGCGCGACAGCGGATACAGCCAGGAAGAATACGAGGCGTTCCTCAAGGAAATCGGCTACCTCCTGCCGGAAGGTGGCGCCTTTACGGTGACGACAGATAATGTCGATCCGGAAATCGCAGTCATTGCCGGTCCCCAGCTGGTCGTACCCGTCATGAATGCGCGCTATGCCCTCAATGCCGCCAATGCGCGTTGGGGCTCGCTCTATGACGCCCTTTACGGAACCGACGCCATATCGGACGATGGCGGAGCCGAGAAGGGCAAGGCATTCAATCCGGCGCGCGGTGCGAAGGTCATCGCATGGGCGAAAGCGTTTCTTGATGAAAGCGCCCCGCTGGCAGGTGCACAATGGGCCGATGTCACGGGCCTCGCCATCGAAGGCGGCAAGCTGGTGCTGACGGCAAACGACAAAAAGGTGCAACTCGTCGACGCTGCCCAGTTCGCGGGCTATCGCGGCGAACCCACGAGCCCGACGTCAGTGTTGCTCGTCAAGAATGGTCTCCACGTCGAGATCGTCATCAACGCCGACCATCCCATCGGCAAGACCGACCCTGCGCATATCGCCGACGTGGTTCTCGAGTCCGCGGTAACGACGATTCAGGACTGCGAGGATTCCGTCGCCGCTGTCGATGCGGAAGACAAGGTCGTCGTCTATCGCAACTGGCTGGGCCTGATGAACGGCGACCTTTCCGATACGTTCGAGAAGGGCGGCAAGACCGTTACACGCAAGCTCAACCCTGACCGCGAATATATTGGCCCGGACGGTCAGAAGCTTGCATTGCCGGGCCGCTCGCTGATGCTTGTCCGCAATGTCGGGCACCTGATGACCAACCCTGCCATCCTCGACCGTGACGGCAACGAGGTTCCCGAGGGCATCATGGACGCGGCCATCACCACGCTCGCCGCCCTGCATGACATCGGCAAGGGCGGTCGCCACATGAATTCCCGCGCCGGCTCGGTCTATGTAGTCAAGCCGAAGATGCACGGACCGGAAGAAGTCGCGTTTGCGGCGGAGTTGTTCGGCCGGGTCGAAGCGCTGCTTGGCCTTCAACCGAATACGATCAAGATGGGCATCATGGACGAGGAACGTCGCACCACGGTGAACCTCAAGGAGGCGATCCGCGCCGCCAGGGAACGCGTCGTGTTCATCAATACCGGTTTCCTCGACCGCACCGGCGATGAAATACACACCTCCATGGAGGCGGGTCCGATGATCCGCAAGGGTGACATGAAGCAGGCGTCGTGGATCGGCGCCTATGAGAACTGGAACGTCGATGTCGGTCTCGAATGCGGCCTCTCCGGCCATGCGCAGATCGGTAAGGGCATGTGGGCCATGCCCGACCTCATGGCCGCCATGCTCGAGCAGAAGATCGCGCATCCAAGGGCCGGTGCAAATACCGCCTGGGTGCCGTCGCCGACCGCAGCGACGCTGCACGCCACTCACTATCACAAGGTCAATGTGGCCGAGGTTCAGGCCAAACTGAAGCAGCGCGCGCGGGCAAAGCTCAGTGACATCCTCTCGGTTCCGGTCGCATCGCGGCCGAACTGGACGCCGGAAGACATCCAGCACGAACTCGACAACAATGCCCAGGGCATCCTCGGCTATGTCGTGCGCTGGGTGGACCAGGGCGTCGGCTGCTCGAAGGTGCCTGACATCAATAATGTCGGCCTGATGGAAGACCGTGCGACGCTGCGCATATCCGCGCAGCACATCGCCAACTGGCTGCACCACGGCGTTGCCGGCGAAAAGCAGGTGCTGGACACGCTCAAGCGCATGGCCGCGATCGTTGATGAACAAAATGCTGGAGACCCGCATTATCAGCCGATGGCCGCCGATTTTGATGGCTCCGTGGCATTCCAGGCCGCCTGCGACCTCGTCTTCAAGGGCCGCGAACAGCCGAACGGTTATACGGAACCGGTCTTGCATCGTCGCCGCCTCGAACTGAAAGCCAAGGCAAAGGCGGCATAGACGGGAAACAATGGAAACTTTCCGCCGCGTCTTGCTTGCTGGGGCCATCGTTTTGATGGCCGGACCGGTTGGCGCGGCGGAAGAACCTGTCATTGAGATTGTCGATTGGGGCCTGACCGCAGCAAAAGAAGTTGGTTCCGAGGTTTCGCCGGATACGCCGACGGGCATCAATCGCCTCGTCGAAGGACCGGTCGATGTGACGCGAGCGAACGAAATTCACGCCTGTATCGGAACGAGCTTCGGCATTGTCTATCGGGCAGCCTATACCGGCGAGGCGTCTGTGGTTCCGATTAAGGTCGTTGTGGATCATCCGCTCATCAGGACCCCGGACGGCCGGGCGATGGAACACAGCAGCTGGCCGGACAGTGCCATCCTCGCCCGCCGCTACGCCGGCTGGGTGTTTGAAGAAAATTTCGAGCTGGTGCCTGGCCGCTGGAAAATCTCGCTGCGGGACCTTGCGGGGAGCGAGCTCGCATCTAAGACCTTCACCGTTTCGACTGGGAGCTGCCCCATTTCCTGATAGAATACCGAAAAAATCTGGAGGGTGTTGGCCGCGATGTTTCGCCAGTGGGGTCCGATCGGTCTGTTATTGACCGTCTTGCTCGCACGCGGTGCGGCGCTGGCCGCCAGCGGCGATCTCTATCAGGCAAGCGCAGTCGTTTCGGGGCAGGGCGAAGCCAGCCGGTCAATCGGGCTTGCGCAGACTTTCGAGGATGTGCTCGTCAAGGTCTCTGGCGACCCACGGCTGATGGGCGACCCGAAGGTCGCGGCGCTGAAACAGCAGGCGGCGCAGTTCGTCGCGACCTATCAGTATCGCGACCGCATGTCAGGCGTGCCGATCCATGACGAGCAAGGGACCTATGACCGGCCGCATGATCTGACCGTCAGCTTCGATCCGGCCAGGATCGATGCGCTGTTGCATTCGCTCGGACGAAAAGCCTGGCTTGATCCGCGCCCGCGTATCGTCGTCTTTCTCGATGTTGTCGGACGAAAGGAAAGTTTCGCGCTCGCTGAGGATGGTTGGAAGGAGCCGGAAATGAACAGTTCGCTGGCAGCGGCCGCCGGGAAGGTCGGCTTGCCCGTGGCCTTGCCCACTGTTGCGCAACTCACAAAGTACGAACTGAGCGTCGAGACACTGCCGAGCGCCCAACTTTCCGCGCTCGATGGCGCGGCGCGCGATGCCGGGGGCGACGTCGCGCTTGCCGGAGATCTGTGCTGGAGCGATGCAGCACTCGGGTGGATCGCCGATTGGCGTATAGACTATCTTGGCACGCACTATAAATGGCAGATCGAAGGCGTTGGCTTCGACGATGCGTTTCGCAATGGCATGCGTGGCGCAGCGCAGATATTGTCAGGGAACGGGCCGCCGTAGCCGGCATTGTTTGCGGCATCATTTGATGCTGATAATGTGCCTTCTGGAGGCGATGATGCGAACTACAATTGCTTTGGACGACGAACTGATTGAAAAAGCCCGGGCCTATACCGGATTAAATGAGAAGTCGGCCTTGGTTCGCGAAGCGCTTCGCGCTTTAATTGAGCGGGAAAGCGCGCGCCGCCTTGCTCGTCTCGGCGGAAGCATGCCCGATCTAGATATTACGCCTCGCCGCCGGCCCGACCACTTAAAATGATCGACCCATATTGACGTGTCGACGAGATAAATCAGTAAGGACGCAAATCTGACCTGACTGACCTGAACTCGCAGCGAATGAAGGAATGCACTCACCGCGCCCACTTGTTTGCTGGCTGATTCTTGTTTAGGCGAAGGCGCATGAAATTGCTTGCGCTCGATACCGCTGCCAATCTGTGCTCCGTTGCCGTTTTCGATGTCGAAACGGGAGTGGTGCTGGCTTCGAACAGCGAGGATATCGGCAAAGGTCATGCCGAGCGGCTAATGGGCGCAATCGAGCAGACTTTGCAGGGCGCGGCCGTAGAACTTATAGACATCAGCAGGATTGCTGTCAGCGTCGGCCCCGGTTCGTTTACCGGCGTTCGGGTGGGGGTCTCGACGGCACGCGGCTTTGCGCTTGTGCTTAAATGCCAGGTTATCGGCATCAGCACGTTGCAGGCGCTCGCCTTCGACGGTGCCCGAACCTTTCCCGGAAGACCGGTCCTGTCCATCATCGATGCCCGGCGCGACGAGGTCTACGCCCAATTCTACGGCAAAGACGGGGTGGCAATATCCAAACCGATGGTGACGGATTTGCCGGCAATATTGGATGAATTGGCCGGGCGTGACATGGTGCTTTCCGGCTCCGGCGCTCTGCTCGTCAATGAGGGGCGGGATAAGCCCTTCGATGTCGCAACAACGGAAGCGACTGGAAGCATCGAGGCCTTTGCCCGCCTTGGCGCGGCAGGCGAGGCCCCGGCGGAGGCGCCGAAGCCGCTCTATCTGCGCGGTCTCGACGTCAAGCCGCAGCAGGGTTTCGTCATGCAGAGGAAGGTAACCGAATGATCGGCTTTCCGTTCGACAATCTGCGTCCGCGCAGTTTCGTCATCGAGCCGCTCGCGCGCGCCGACGCTGCCGCGATCGCGAATATTCACGGACTGACCTTCCGCCAGCCATGGAGCGATGAAGATTTTCACGCTCTCCTGGTCGATGAGAATGTGTTTGGGTTCGTCGCCCGCGAGGAGGGCAATCGCCGCGCCCAGCCGGGCGGCTTCGTTCTCGCGCGCCTGGTGCTGGATGAAGCCGAAATATTGACGATTGCCGTCGCGCCCGCAGCACAGCGGCGGGGCCTTGGCCATGCCTTGATGGATGCGATCCTCCGCCATCTCCACAATGCGCGCGCAAGCATGCTTTTTCTGGAAGTCGACGAACTCAATGGCCCCGCCGTTGCGCTTTACCGCCGCCTCGGCTTTAAGCAGGTCGGAAAGCGGCCGGGATATTACGAAACGTCGAGCGGCCGCTCATCGGCCCTGACGATGCGCCGCGATCTCAAGCCGGGACGTTGAAATGGCCTGGTTGCGCTTCGCCCTGACGTCCACCGTCTTCGTTCTCGCGATTATTCTGCTGGTGCCGGCGCAATTCGTCTTTCTGAAGACAGGTGTCGGGCCAAGCGCCAGGACCCCAATGCTATTTCACCGCATCGTATGCCGCCTGCTTGGCTTCCGCATCCATGTTCATGGCGATATGGCAAAAGGCCGTCCGCTGCTTCTGGCCGCCAACCATACGTCGTGGACCGACATCGTCATTCTCGGCTCGCTGCGCAAGATGGCCTTCATTGCCAAGGCAGAGGTGGCGAAGTGGCCGCTCTTCGGCATGCTCGCCAAGCTGCAACGCACTGTCTTCATCGAGCGGGAGAAACGCGGCAAGACTCACCATCAGGCGAGCGAAATCGCGCTGCGCCTTGCCGCGGGCGATGCCATGGTGCTTTTCGCCGAGGGTACGACTTCCGATGGCAACCGCGTATTGCCCTTCAAGACTTCGCTCTTCGGCGCGGCGCAAGTGGCAATTCGCGATACCGATGCCGAAACCGTGACCGTGCAACCCGTGGCCGTCGCCTATACGCGCATCCATGGCATGCCGATGGGGCGCACCCATCGTCCGATCGTCGCGTGGCCGGGCGATGTCGCACTTGGGCCGAGCCTCATAGGCCTTCTGAAGGAGGGCGCAGTCGATGTCGACGTCTGGTTCGGCGAGCCGGTGGTGATCGATGCCAGGAGCGACCGCAAGGCATTGGCGCGAACGGCCGAAGAGCGCGTGCGCGCCATGGTGCACACCTCGCTGATGGGACGCGACTACCTCGACGCGTCGGAAAGCGACGCCGAGCCTATTCTCAAGGCGGTCAAAAACGGCTAGAAGCCTCGCCCATGGACGATATCAGTATCAATCACGAGCCGGAGACCGCTTCCGGAGCAACGACGCATTCGCCGGCGCAGCCGAACACGCGCAAGGTCTTTGTGAAGACCTATGGCTGCCAGATGAACGTCTACGACAGCCAGCGCATGGCCGACAGCCTTGCCGCCGAGGGCTATAGCCAGACCAACAGCGCCGAAGACGCAGATCTGGTGCTCATCAACACTTGCCACATCCGCGAGAAAGCTTCGGAAAAGCTTTACTCGGCGCTCGGGCGGCTGCGCAAGATGAAGGATGCGCGCGCCAGCGAAGGCCGCGAATTGACCGTCGGGGTCGCGGGATGCGTCGCGCAGGCTGAGGGCAACGAAATCACCCGCCGTGCACCGGTCGTCGATCTGGTGGTCGGACCGCAAACCTATCACCGGCTGCCGCAGGCGCTGGCGCGGGTGCGCCAGGGCGAGCGCGTCGTCGAGACCGAGTATGCGGTCGAGGACAAGTTCGACCACTTGCCGGCGCCGCCCAAGGAGCAGACCCGGAGCCGCGGCGTCACCGCTTTCCTCACGGTCCAGGAAGGTTGCGACAAGTTCTGCACCTTCTGCGTCGTGCCGTATACGCGCGGCTCGGAAGTGTCGCGGCCGGTCGCCCAGATTGTAAAGGAAGCCGAGAAACTTGCCGATGCGGGCGTGCGCGAACTGACGCTCCTAGGGCAAAATGTGAATGCCTGGCACGGCGAAGGCGCCGACGGGCGCGAATGGGGACTTGGCGAACTTCTCTACCGCCTTGCCGAAATCCCCGGCATTGCCCGTCTGCGCTATGTCACCAGCCACCCGCGCGACATGGATGATACCCTGATCGAGGCGCACCGCGATCTCGATATGCTTATGCCCTATCTGCATCTTCCCGTTCAGTCGGGCTCCGATCGCATCCTCAAGGCGATGAACCGCAAGCATACGGGCGAGGGCTATTTGCGGCTTATCGAGCGCATCCGCCAGGCACGGCCGGATATTGCGCTATCGGGCGATTTCATCGTCGGCTTCCCCGGGGAGACCGAAGAAGATTTCGAGGCGACGATGCAGATCGTACGGGACGTGACATACGCTGCCGCCTATTCGTTCAAATATTCGCCGCGCCCCGGCACTCCCGGCGCCGACATGGAGGATCACGTCGAGGAAAGCGTCAAGGATGAACGGTTGCAGCGGTTGCAGAACCTCCTCACGGAACAGCAATATGCGTTTCAGCGCAGCCTCATCGGCAAAAACATGGATGTTCTGATCGAAAAGGCTGGCCGCCTGCCCGGACAGATGGTCGGACGATCTCCCTGGTTACAACCTGTAATTATCGATGTACACGGCGGTCGAATCGGCGACATTATCAATGTACGAATCATCGACACGGGCACGAACAGCCTGATTGGCGTGCGGGAGATGAACTCGCAGAGGAATGGGACTATATAGGGCTGAACACTTCTTTAGGAGAGCCGTTTGAACGCCACCGAAAAGCTGAAACCCGCTCCCTCAGGGGCCTCGGATCTGGCCCATATCGTACTGACATTCGACAATAACCGTTTGGCAAGCGCGCTTTTCGGTCAATTCGATGAAAATCTCGCCCGTATAGAACAAAAGCTTGGCGTCGATGTCCGCTCGAAAGGCAACCAGCTTGCCATTCGCGGTGAACCCACTGCAACTGAGCAGGCGCGCCGGACGCTCGACCATCTCTACGAGCAATTGCAGAAGGGACATGATATTTCTGCTTCCGATGTCGATGGCGCGCTGCGCATGGCGATCGCCGCCGACGATCAGTTGACGCTCCCGACCATGGAAAACAAAAGCAAGATGGCTGCTGCCCAGATATCGACCCGCAAGAAGACGATTTTCGCGCGGACGCCGACGCAGGACGCCTATATGCGCGCGCTCGACCGGTCTGAACTGGTCTTCGGCGTCGGGCCGGCGGGCACGGGCAAGACCTATCTTGCCGTCGCCCATGCCGCGATGCTGCTTGAGCGCGGCCTTGTCGACCGCATTATTCTTTCGCGTCCGGCAGTCGAAGCAGGCGAACGTCTCGGCTTCCTGCCCGGCGACATGAAGGAAAAAGTCGATCCCTATCTGCGCCCGCTCTATGATGCGCTCTATGACATGATGCCGGCTGACAAGGTCGAGCGGGCTATTGCCGCCGGGGTCATCGAAATCGCCCCACTCGCCTTCATGCGAGGGCGCACGCTTGGCCATTCTGCCATCATTCTCGATGAAGCGCAGAATACGACATCGATGCAGATGAAGATGTTTCTGACGCGCCTTGGTGAAAATGCCCGCATGATCATCACCGGCGATCCAAGCCAGATCGATCTGCCGCCCGGCCAGAAGTCGGGTCTCGTGGAAGCCTTGCGTATCCTCGATGGCGTCAGCGGTATCGTGACCGTGCGCTTCACGGATGTCGACGTGGTCCGCCATCCGCTGGTTGCGGCAATCGTACGGGCCTACGACAAGGAAGGCGCGAAGCCCTGAGCTTGGCGACACGATCGTGATCGATATCGACATATTGGTGGAAACGGAAGGCTGGGCCGACGAGTCCAGCCTTCGCCAGTTATCGGCAAGCGCGATCGCGGCCGCCTGGGACGAGCTTGACGGCGGCGAGCAGCCGGTGAGCGAACTCAGCCTTGTCTTTACCGACGACGCCGCGATCAGGGAACTGAACAGCGACTGGCGGGACAAGGACAAGCCGACCAACGTGCTGTCGTTTCCGGCATTCACCCTCAAACCGGGACAGAAGCCGGGGCCCATGCTTGGCGATATCGTCATTGCCCGCGAAACCGTGGCGCGG
This sequence comes from Phyllobacterium sp. YR620, assembly GCF_900104165.1. Taxonomy (NCBI): domain Bacteria; kingdom Pseudomonadati; phylum Pseudomonadota; class Alphaproteobacteria; order Hyphomicrobiales; family Phyllobacteriaceae; genus Phyllobacterium; species Phyllobacterium sp. YR620. The sequence continues at coordinate 297,222 of NZ_FNJP01000005.1, read as the reverse complement.
GAAGCCTCCGATGAGGAAAAGCCTTTCGACCACCATCTGACCCATCTTGTTGTGCATGGATTTCTGCATCTCCTGGGGTATGATCACCTCTCCGATGCGGAAGCCGAGGAAATGGAGGGATTGGAGCGCAAAATTCTGGCGCGTCTTGCAATCCCGGACCCATATGCGCTATCCGTCATTGACGATCAATCCGATTGAGGACCATGTCTGACACGTCGCACCAGAACGATCCTGCCGCGCCTGCACGAGGGGTTACGGGGCAGGAGAGTGATGCCGAAGGGCAAAGTAGCACCAGAGCGCAAGGCCCAGAAAAGCGCTCGCTCCTTTCAACCATATTTCCTTTCCTGCGCGCCCGCCCGGGCACGACCTTGCGAGAAGATCTCGACGCGGCGCTGGCGGAAGATCATAGTGGCGACACGGCGTTTTCGCCGGAAGAACGCGCCATGCTGCACAATATTCTGCGGCTGCGCGAATTGCGCGTCGAGGATGTGATGATCCCCCGCGCCGATATTGAGGCAGTCGATATATCAACGACTCTCGGCGATCTCCTCGAAGTATTCGAGAAATCCGGCCATTCGCGCATGCCGGTCTTTTCCGAAACGCTCGATGACCCTCGCGGCATGGTCCATATCCGCGATGTGGTGAATCACATAACCCGGAGTTCGCGCGTAAAGGCGCCGCGGCGTGGTGCCGCTCGCGCTAAACCGCCCGTGTCGGCGAAGCTTGATCTGTCCCATGTCGATCTTGGCAAGACGATTGCAGACCTCAGCCTAATGCGGCCAATTCTCTTCGTTCCGCCGTCCATGCTTGCCAACGACCTGATGGCACGCATGCAGGCGCAGCGTATTCAGATCGCACTCGTCATCGATGAGTATGGCGGCACCGATGGGCTGGTATCGCTCGAGGACATCGTCGAGATGGTGGTCGGCAATATCGAGGACGAGCACGACGACGACGAGGTTATGATCGTCGAGGAGCCAGAAGGCGTTTTCGTTGCCGATGCACGCGCCGACCTCGATGAAGTGTCGCAGAAAATAGGGCCTGCTTTTGTCGTCGGCGAGCACGGTGAGGACGTCGATACGGTCGGCGGCTTGATCTTCTCGATCCTCGGCCGCATCCCGGTTCGCGGCGAGATGCTGCAGGCCGTCCCCGATTATGAATTCCATGTGCTTGAGGCCGATCCACGCCGCATTCGCAAGGTGCGCATCGTGCCCCTGCGCCATGCGGACCGCCGACCGCGCACCGTACGGCAGGATGCAGCAGACCAACCCGCAGAAACGGACGAATGATTGACGCAAGCCTCACCTTTTAAGACTGACGTCAAATCGGAAGTCGTGGGGCAGGGCATGATCGAGCGTCTGGCCGGAACAATCATTCTCGTGTCGGGCTGGAAGCGTATCCTGCTGGCGTTTCTCATGGGCGGGCTCGCAAGCTTTGCCTTGCCGCCCTATGATTTCTTTGCGGTCTGTCTCGTTTCGTTTCCCGTATTGGTCTGGCTGATCGATGGCGCTGTCGACAATGCTGACGCCGGCCCCATCCGCCGCCTGCTTCCGGCCGCCATGGTCGGCTGGTGGTTTGGCTTCGGCTATTTCGTGCTTGGCCTCTGGTGGATCGGCAACGCGCTCCTCGTCGATGCGGAGAATTTCGCCTGGGCCGTGCCTCTCGCCATTCTTGGCCTGCCTGCGGTTCTCGCGATCTTCTATGCCCTTGCCGCCGCGATCGCCCGCCTGTTGTGGAGCGACGGACTGGGGCGAATTTTCGCGCTGGCCGTCGGATTTGGCATTGCCGAGTGGCTGCGCTCATTTGTGCTCACGGGATTCCCCTGGAACGCCATAGGCTACGCGGCGATGCCCGTACCACTGCTCATGCAGTCGTCGGTGATCGTCGGCCTTCTTGCAATGAACGTGCTTGCCGTGATCGTCTTCGCCATGCCGGCTCTGCTTTCGGGCCGCCGCGATCTGAAGACCGGACTGGGGCTCGCACTGCTCCTCGTTGCCGCGCATGTGGGCTATGGCGCCTGGCGGCTGTCGACGGCGATGGTCGATGCAAAAGGGCCGCTCGTGCGTATCGTCCAACCTTCGATCGAGCAGGATCTGAAATGGGACGATGACGCGCGGCGCAGTATCTTCGACCAGCATCTCGCCCTGACGGCGCAAACGCCGAAGGACCGCAAGCCGAAGCCGCAGATCATTGTCTGGCCGGAAACGGCTGTTCCATACGTCCTGCCGCAGTCGCCGGAAGTGCTCGGTGCGATTGCCGACAAGCTCGACGACGGCCAGATCCTGCTCGCCGGGGCCGTCCGCATGGAGAGTAGGGGCGAAGGGGTAGACCCCCTCTATTATAACGCGATCTATGCCATTAACAGCGATGGTGAAATCATTGGCGCCGCCGACAAGGTCCATCTCGTGCCTTTCGGCGAGTATGTGCCGATGGAGAATGTACTGCGCAGGCTGGGCGTGAGTGAAGTCGTGGAACTTCCGGGCGGCTTTAGCGCTGCCTCGAGCCGTCGCTCGCTGGCCGTGAAGGATGGTTTCCAAATCCTGCCGCTCGTTTGCTACGAAGCGATCTTCCCGGCAGAAATGGGCTATGATGGCCCGCGCGCCGACGCGATCGTCAACGTCACCAACGACGCCTGGTATGGCGATACGCCCGGTCCCTACCAGCATTTTCGCCAGGCGCAATTGCGCGCGGTGGAACAAGGCCTGCCGATGATCCGGGCGGCGAATAACGGGCTTTCGGCGACCGTCGACCCCTATGGCCGCATTATCGACGGGCTCGCGCTGGATGCCGTGGGTGTGGCGGATTCCATCCTGCCGTCAAAGGTGGCGCTACCGCTTGGTGAGCGCGCTCGCAAGCTGCAATTTCCGATTGTGTTGGGGCTTGCTTTGCTTGCAACGCTAGCGTATTTTTCGCGCCAGAGGACAAGGGTTGGTTGACATTTTAAGCCCTGTCCTGTCAATGATGCCCCATTTGGTGCGTTGATACATTAGTGATAAAATTCTTTTTTAGTTCAATTTAAATACGAATGAGATTTTCATGTCTGATAATAAGAAGAGACCAAATCCGGTGGATGTACATGTTGGCGCAAGGATTCGATTGCGTCGCAATATGATCGGTTTGAGCCAGGAAAAGCTTGGCGACAGCCTCGGAATAACCTTTCAGCAAATCCAGAAGTACGAGAAGGGGATGAACCGCGTCGGTGCCAGCAGGTTGCAGGCGATCGGCAATGTTCTCAACGTTCCCGTAACGTTTTTCTTCGACGACATGCCCGGGCAGGATGACAAGCCCAAGGGGTTCGACGAGGAGAGCGAGACGACCTATGTGGTCGGTCTGCTGAACAGTTCCGAAGGGATTCAGCTTGCGCGGGCCTTTGCCAAGATCACCGATGCCAAGGTCAGGCGCAAAATTCTCGATCTCGTGCGTACACTCGGCCTAGAGGAAGATTGATTTCATCGACGCATTACGCCTTTTGGGGGCGGAAGGGGGCGGGAAAAAAATTCCCGGTCCCCCGAATGTTTGAAAATGAAAGCAATTGACTGATCCACTTTGGCTTGGCAAAGACTATGCGGCCCAGACTGGACTTGGTCTGGTGGGCTTTCGTTTGCTTTCAAGAGGGGTTCCCCGTGACACGCAGTTCTTATCTTTTTACCAGTGAGTCCGTATCGGAAGGACATCCAGACAAGGTCTGTGACCGCATCTCCGACGAAATCGTCGACATGATCTATAAAGAGGCAAAGAAGACGGGCGTTGACCCGTGGACTGTGCGAATTGCTTGCGAGACCCTGGCAACCACCAATCGCGTGGTCATTGCCGGTGAAGTACGTGTTCCGGACACGCTGTTGAAGAAAGACAAGAGCGGCGTAGTGGTAAAGGACGCCAAGGGGCATCCAGTCATCAATCCTTCCCGCTTCCGCGCTGCGGCACGCCGCGCCATCCGCGATATCGGCTACGAGCAGGACGGCTTCAACTGGAGGACGGCCAAGATTGACGTCCTCCTGCATCCGCAGTCGGCCGACATTGCCCAGGGCGTCGACAATGCATCCGACCGCCAGGGCGAAGAGGGCGCCGGCGACCAGGGCATCATGTTCGGCTACGCCTGCCGCGAGACCCCTGACCTGATGCCGGCACCGATCTATTATTCCCACAAGATCCTCGAGATTCTTGCTGCTGCACGTCATAAGGGTGAAGGCGATGCCGCCAAGCTCGGCCCGGATGCGAAAAGCCAGGTGACCGTGCGCTATGTCGACGGCGTTGCCGCCGAGACGACGCAGATCGTGCTTTCGACCCAGCATCTGGATGAAAGCTGGGACTCGAAAAAGGTTCGCAAGGTCGTCGAGCCCTATATCCGTGAAGCGCTGGGTGATCTCAAGATCGCCGACGATTGCGCCTGGTACATCAACCCGACGGGCAAGTTCGTCATCGGCGGTCCCGATGGCGACGCTGGCCTGACCGGCCGCAAGATCATCGTCGACACCTATGGCGGTGCTGCGCCGCATGGCGGCGGCGCTTTCTCGGGCAAGGACACGACCAAGGTCGACCGTTCCGCTGCCTATGCAGCCCGCTATCTTGCCAAGAATGTCGTCGCTGCCGGCTTTGCCGATCGCTGCACCATCCAGCTTTCCTACGCCATCGGCGTGGCGCAGCCGCTGTCGATCTATGTCGATCTGCACGGCACGGGCAAGGTGAAGGAAGATGCGGTTGAGGAAGCGCTGCGCAAGGTCATGGACCTTTCGCCATCGGGTATCCGTAAGCATCTCGACCTCAACAAACCGATCTATGCCAAGACGTCGGCCTACGGTCATTTCGGTCGCAAGCCCGGCCGCGATGGGTCCTTCTCGTGGGAGAAGACCGATCTCGCCAAGCAATTGAAGTCAGTACTGGCCGTCTGAGCGGCCAGCATTGCCTACCATGACCGAGCCAAGGCGAGAACGTTCCACAGAAGCATTCTTCGGCAGAAGAGCCGGCAAGACGCTTCGCCCGATGCAGCGAGCCATTCGTGACGAGTTGCTGCCGCTCCTCAAGCTCGATCTTGGTTCACCTGCACCTGACGACCTCCGCACTTTGTTTACTGCGGAGGTCGACGCAGTGCGGATGGAAATCGGCTTCGGGGGCGGCGAACATCTGCTGCACGAAGCAGCACGGCATCCGAAGGCCGGATTCATCGGCGTCGAGCCCTTCGTCAACAGTATGGCGAAGCTGGTGGTCGATCTCCATGACGAGCCGTTGCGGAACATCCGCCTCTATGATGACGACGCGACGCAAGTGCTCGACTGGCTGCCGGAAGCCTCGCTCAACGGCATAGACCTCTTCTACCCCGATCCGTGGCCGAAGAAGAAACACTGGAAGCGGCGTTTCGTCAGCCAGAAAAACCTCGACCGCTTTGCCCGGGTCCTGAAGCCCGGCAGCAAATTCCGCTTCGCCTCCGACATAGATACCTACGTCAATTGGACATTGCAGCATTGCCGGGCCCATGGCGGGTTCGATTGGCAGGCTGAAAACGCGGCCGACTGGCATACGCCCTACGAGGCCTGGCCGGGCACGCGTTACGAACAGAAGGCGCATCGCGAGGGCCGGATCGGCGCCTATCTGACATTCGTCAGGGTCTAGAGCAGGTCCTGAACGGTTCTGTTAAGGCAAGAAACGCTGTGATCGGCCGACCGGCCGCCATTTCGCGTGACAGCTTCCTGACAGTTTTCTAGTATCATTTCGACGGTGAGGAGACCGCTGGGAGGCTGTCAGCTTTTATTGTTGAGCGTTTGGATTTGACTGACCGTCAATTCAGAGGCTCGATTGTCGATATCTTCCCGCGACCTCGAAATCGATAGGCGCAGATGGCTGATGGCCGTCATGGGAGGAACTATATAATGCGTAAGATATTGCTCGCTTTTGTTGCAGCCGGGGCGCTGGCGCTTTCCGGTCAGGCCTTTGCGGCCGACTACAAGATAATGGCGCCGGCAGCGCCGGGCGGTGGTTGGGACCAGACCGCGCGCACCTTGCAGACGGCCCTGCAGGACGAGAAGATTTCCGGCAGCGTTCAGGTCGTGAATGTCCCGGGCGCGGGCGGCACGATTGGCCTCGCACAGTTCGCAAATTCGGCCAAGGGTGATCCTTCGCAGCTGATCGTCGGCGGCTACGTCATGGTCGGCGCGATTCTCACCAATGCATCGCCCGTTACGCTCGATCAGGTGACGCCAATCGCCCGCCTGACCGGCGAATATGAGGCGCTGGTTGTGCCGGCGGCATCGCCCATCAAGTCGATGGCCGATCTCGTTGCCAAGCTTAAGGCTGACCCCGGCTCAGTATCCTGGGGCGGTGGCTCGGCAGGTGGTACCGACCACATCACTGCAGGCCTCATCGCCAAGGCGGCCGGCGTCGATCCGACCAAGGTCAACTACATCGCATTCTCCGGTGGCGGTGAAGCCTTGGCAGCTATTCTTGGCGGCCAGGTGACCGTTGGTATTTCCGGCTACGGCGAATTTGAATCGCAGATCAAGGCGGGTCAGCTGCGCATCATCGGCATTTCCAGCGAACAGAAGGTCGAAGGCATCGATGCGCCGACCTTCAAGGAAGGCGGCGTCGACGTCGCGATCCAGAACTGGCGCATGGTCGCCGCGGCTCCCGGCATCTCGGCCGAGCAGGAAGCTGCGATCAATGCCGATATCGAAAAGCTGGTGAAGTCGAAGACCTGGCAGGAGCAGCTGAAGGCCAAGGGCTGGGCTGACACCTATCTCGCCGGTGACGCATTCAAGGCGCAGCTGGCGAAGGATACCGAGGCAACCTCCACGATCCTGAAAGACATTGGTCTCGTCAAATGACGCAACAGCCACCGAGCACCGAAACGCGCCGCCCTGACCGGGCGGCGCTGGTTATCGCAGCCGTTCTGGCAATCATTGCGGCTGTGATCGTCTACAGCACTGCCACCGCCCGTGGCGGCAGCGCGACCCGGATCGGTCCCGGAGCATTTCCCTATGCAATCGCTGCGTGCCTCTTTGTTTTGGCGATCTGGACGGCGTTTGAAGCGGTTCGCGGTGATTTTCCCGAACGGGAAGAACAACAGGTTGGCCCGATCGTCTGGATCGTTGGCGGCCTCGCGACGCAGATGCTGCTCCTTCACATTGCCGGATTTGCCATTGCGACAGGCCTGCTCTTTGCAGCGACTGCGCGGGGATTCGGACGTGGACCGCTCTGGCTCACCATTCCTGTCGGCATTGTTCTGTCTTTCGTTATCTGGGTCATCTTCGCCAAGGGACTGCAATTGTCGCTGCCCGCGGGACCCCTTGAACGCCTCATTTAGAAGCAGGTTCGGCTATGGATAGTTTTACTCTTCTGGCAAATGGTTTCGCCGTTGCCCTGCAGCCGCTCAATCTGCTCTATGCGTTGATCGGCGTAACACTCGGCACTGCCGTCGGCGTTCTTCCCGGCATCGGACCGGCGCTTACCGTGGCGCTTCTGCTTCCCGTTACCTACAAGCTCGATCCAGCCGGCTCGCTGATTATGTTCGCCGGCATCTACTATGGCGGCATGTATGGTGGCTCGACGACGTCGATCCTGCTGAACACGCCCGGCGAAAGCGCCTCGATCGTCACTGCGCTCGAGGGCAACAAGATGGCGCGGGCCGGGCGCGGTGGTCCGGCGCTCGCGACAGCTGCTATCGGTTCGTTCGTTGCAGGCTTCATAGCGACGATGGCGCTGGCGCTGATTGCGCCGACCATCGTCAAGTTCGCGCTGTCGTTCGGCCCAGCTGAATATTTTGCCCTGATGATCCTTGCCTTCATGACGGTCTCGGCCGCTTTCGGCGATTCGACGTTGCGCGGCTTGACGGCACTGTTCCTCGGCCTTGCGATGGGACTTGTCGGCATCGACCTGCAAACCGGGCAGGCGCGTCTCGCCTTCGGCATTCCGGATCTTCTCGACGGCATCGAGGTGACGACACTCGCGGTCGCGCTTTTTGCCATCGGCGAAACCCTGGCCGTTGCCGCCTCGCGCACCACGGCTGAAGAGAAGATCGAGCCGGTCAAGGGCTCGGTGTGGATGAGCCGCGAGGATTGGTCGCGTTCGTGGAAACCATGGCTGCGCGGAACCGCCATCGGCTTCCCGATTGGCGCCATGCCAGCCGGCGGTGCCGAGATCGGCACGTTCCTGTCCTATTCGGTGGAAAAACAGCTGGCAAAACGGCCGGAGGAGTTTGGCAAGGGCGCTATTGAAGGCGTGGCCGGTCCGGAGGCCGCCAATAATGCATCCGCCGCCGGTACGCTCGTACCACTTCTGACGCTTGGCCTGCCGACGAGCGCGACGGCGGCGATCATGCTCGCCGGCTTCCAGCAGTTCGGCCTGCAGCCAGGACCGCTCTTGTTTGCGAACAATCCGCAGATCGTCTGGGGTTTGATTGCGAGCCTGCTCGTTGCCAACTTCATGCTGCTGGTCTTGAACCTGCCGCTTGTCGGGCTGTGGGTACGATTGCTGTCGATCCCACGGCATTGGCTCTATGCCGGCATCCTGGTTTTCGCGACGCTTGGCACGATTGGGGCAAACCCATCGACCTTCGAGCTCGGCATGCTCCTGGCCTTCGGCGTGCTCGGCTATGTGCTGCGTCTCTTCGGCTATCCGATCGCGCCAGTCGTCGTCGGGCTAATCCTCGGACCGATGGCCGAGCAGCAGCTTCGCCGCGCTCTTGCCATCAGCCAGGGCGATCCGACGGTGCTCGTGCACTCGCCGATCGCGGTGATACTGCTGCTGCTTGCAGTCTGCGCCGTCGTGGTGCCGCTCATCATGCGGGCACGCGGCAAAGGCAAGGTCCTGTCGGCCCTCGCGGCTAACGAGGACTGATCAGCGTCATCGATGATCCGCCGGGACTGTTAGGTCCGGTGGATCGCGTTGAACTGAACCGGATCGATGCCGAGCGCACGCAGATCCGATGCGGCCGGCTGGTAGCCGGTGCGCGTGGCCGATGCCACGGCGACAGCGCTGCCCCATACATTGAAGAAGCGGCCGATCCTGCTGGTTTCATTTTTCCTGATCATTTTTTCCATCCTTCTCGCATCCATGCTGCGATGCCACAAAGATAGGATCGCTGAGCCTTCGCCGTTAGGCCCGCTGCTGCAAGGCAGCCATGCGCAAATGCATTGCAATGCACGTTGCCGTGTACCAGGAGATGAAATGCGTCTCGGCGCTTGAAACCTTAACGGCAATTCGGTATATAGAAGTCATATTCTTGGTCGATAGAACAGGAGTGGGTCCAGACCGGTCCCGCTCTTTTTTGTTTCTTAAGGCCGAAACAAGGAACATTTCTGCGTGACTGAAAGCGCCAATACACAACAGGAAGCAGCCGCAAGCGGCGCGACCGACGAGCGGATCATTACCGAAACCGGGGTTGATGCGCGCGTCGCCGGTATCATCGAGCCGGTCCTTACTTCGATAGGCTTCCGGCTGGTCCGGGTCCGTCTGACGGGCCTTAACGGCTTGACACTGCAGATCATGACCGAGCGCAATGACGGCACCATGACCGTCGAGGATTGCGAACTGGTCAGCCGCACCTTGTCGCCGGTGCTCGATGTCGAGGATCCGATCGATCGCCACTACCATCTCGAGGTTTCATCGCCCGGCATCGATCGCCCGCTGGTCCGCAAGTCGGATTTCACCACCTGGGCCGGTCATATCGTCAAGGTCGATACCTCGGCGGTCCACCAGGGGCGCAAGAAGTTTCGCGGCCGCATCGCTGCGGTATCTGATGAAGCGGTTACCGTCGAAAGCGATCAGGCAAGCTATGGCGACAGTCCAGTGGTCGAAATCCCGTTCGAATTGATCGCGGATGCGCGGCTGGTATTGACCGACGACCTTATCCGCGACGCGCTGCGGCGTGACAAGGATCTGCGCGAAGGCCGCATCGCGGATGACGACGCGGACGCGGCTGAAGCGAGCGACGCGACGCCCGCCGCCGACCAGGAACAAACAAAGAAGAATTGATCTTTCATACGCCAGCGGGAGAAGCGCGGCGGTGAACCCAAGGAGAAGAAAATGGCAGTCAGTGCTAACAGGCTAGAACTTCTGCAGATCGCTGACGCGGTAGCGCGCGAGAAGTCAATTGACCGCGAGATCGTCATTGCGGCAATGGCCGATGCCATCCAGAAGGCCGCCCGCTCGCGTTATGGCCAGGAAACCAACATCCGCGCCGACATCAATGCCAAGACCGGCGAAATCAAGCTGCAGCGCCTTCTTGAAGTGGTCGATGCGGTAGAAGACCCGGTCACCCAGATCGGCATGGATGCCGCGCGCGACCGCAATCCCGATGCGCAGGTTGGCGATTTCCTTGCCGATCAGCTGCCGCCGATGGATTTCGGCCGTATTGCCGCCCAGTCGGCCAAGCAGGTCATCGTGCAAAAGGTTCGCGAAGCCGAGCGCGATCGTCAGTATGACGAGTACAAGGATCGTGTCGGCGAAATCATCAACGGCAGCGTCAAGCGCGTCGAATACGGCAATGTGATCGTCGATCTCGGCCGCGGTGAAGCCATTATCCGCCGCGACGAACTCATCCCCCGCGAGACCTTCCGCTATGGCGACCGCGTCCGCGCTTATGTCTACGACGTGCGCCGCGAACAGCGCGGCCCGCAGATCTTCCTGAGCCGCACGCATCCGCAATTCATGGCAAAGCTTTTCACCATGGAAGTGCCGGAAATCTATGACGGCATCATCGAAATCAAGTCGGTTGCCCGTGATCCGGGTTCGCGCGCCAAGATCGCCGTGATCTCGCGCGATTCGTCCATCGACCCCGTCGGCGCTTGCGTCGGCATGCGCGGTTCGCGCGTTCAGGCGGTCGTCGGCGAGTTGCAGGGCGAGAAGATCGACATCATTCCGTGGTCGCCGGAGCCTGCATCCTTCATCGTCAACGCGCTGCAGCCGGCCGAAGTCGCCAAGGTTGTTCTCGATGAAGATGCCGAACGTATTGAAGTTGTGGTCCCGGATGACCAACTATCACTTGCGATCGGTCGTCGTGGCCAGAACGTCCGCCTTGCTTCACAGCTGACAGGCTGGGATATCGACATCCTCACCGAGCAGGAAGAATCCGAGCGCCGCCAGAAGGAATTCGTCGAACGTTCGAACCTCTTCATGGAGGCGCTGGACGTCGATGAAATGGTCGGCCAGGTTCTTGCTTCCGAGGGCTTTGCCAGCGTCGAGGAAATTGCCTACGTCGATAGCGACGACATTTCCTCCATCGACGGCTTCGACGAGGAAACGGCGGCTGAAATCCAGCAGCGCGCCCAGGAATACCTTGCCCGCATCGAAGAAGAGCGGGATGTGCGCCGCAAGGAACTCGGTGTTTCCGACGAATTGCGCGATCTGCCGGGAATGACGAATGCCATTCTCGTTGCGGTCGGTGAAGACGGCGTCAAGACGGTCGAGGATTTCGCAGGCTATGCGGTCGACGAACTCACCGGCTGGCGCGAACGCAAGGATGGCGAAACGGTCAACTACCCCGGCATCCTGTCGCAGTTTGATGTCAGCCGCGCTGATGCGGAACAAATGGTCCTCGCCGCGCGTCTGAAGGCAGGCTGGATCACGGAAGAGGACCTTGCTGTGGAAGAGGCGGCGGAAGCCACCTCCGACGAAGAGGTTGCCGGCTGACCTTCGATCCCGAAAGTTGCATGACTATTCGGGAAGGGTCATGCGGGATTATCGAAGGGCGATTGAGGCGTGGAACCGGAAATGAACGACAGGACGTGCATCGTCACGCGTGACAGCGGTTCTGTCGACGACATGATCCGGTTTGTCGCCGGCCCTGACGGAACGGTTGTGCCGGATCTGAAGCGCAGCCTTCCCGGCCGGGGATGCTGGGTGAAGGCCGAGCGGCGCTATTTGGATGAAGCGGTCAAGCGCAAGCTGTTTCCGCGCGCATTGAAGGGTGCCGTCGTCGTCCCCGACGATTTCGGAGCGGTCGTTGATCGTATGCTCGCAAAATCCGCGCTTGGAAGTTTTGGGTTGGCGCGCAAGGCCGGGATTGTGGTAACAGGGGCGGCAAAAGTCGACGCCGCCATCCGCAACGGTACTGCCGCACTCGTTCTTCATGCCCATGAAGCGGCGGAAGATGGTGTTCGCAAGCTTGACCAGGCCCGCCGTTCGGTAGTTTATGCGGGCGGACCGGAAATACCCGCTCTTTCATTGTTCGAAAGCAGTGAAATGGATTTGGCATTGGGCGGGGTAAATGTGATACATGCTGCCGTACTCAAGGGAATGGCAGCTGCCGGGTTCGTTAAGCGGGCCTGGTTGCTTCAGCATTTTCGCGGTGGCCCCGAGGATCACGCCATCGCAAAAACGGCATTTGCCGCGAAGGAAACGGAAACGGAATGAGCGATACGAAATCGACAGACGACAAGACGCTTGGCGTCAATAAGAAAACCCTGACCCTGAAGCGGCCCGGCGTTGAACAGAGCACGGTGCGCCAGAACTTCAGCCATGGGCGGACGAAGTCTGTTGTGGTTGAAACCAAGAAGCGCAAGTTTAATCTTCCGGATCACAAGCCGGAGGTCGCGCCTCCTGCTGCCGCCGCGCCGGCTCCTGCACCTTCGCCCGCACCGGCCCAGGTTCGCCCGGCCGTTCAGCCTGCGGCAGCGCCGGTGAGCGCGCCTGCGGCTGCCCCGCGTCCGGCAGCGACGGCAACTGCCGCGCCGGTCGCTCAGCCCACCGCGCGCCCGGCCCAGCCGCAGCAGCGTCCTTCCGGCCAGCAGCAGCCGTACCGTCCCGCCGGCCAGCGTCCGAACGACCGTTCCGGCATGGTGCTGAACACGCTCTCGAGCGCCGAGCTCGAAGCGCGTCGCAAGGCGCTCGAAGGTTCGAAGGCGCGTGACGCCGAAGACCGCGCCAAAGCTGCGCTCGAAGCCACACGCCGTGCGGAAGAAGATGCATTGCGCGCCAAGGAGCGTGAGGAATCCGCCCGCCGCCAGGCCGAGGAAGAAGAGCGCCTGCGCCGCGAGGCCGAAGCCAAGCAGAAGGCCGAGGAAGAATCGCGCAAGCGCCAGCCCGAGCTAAAGACCGCCGACGATTCGGCGCTGAAGGCTCCGGCGCGCAAGACCAATGCTACCGAAGAAGAAGACGATCGCCGTGGACCAGCAGGTGCCCGCCGCGGTACGAGCGCCGTGCCGGCCAAGCCCGAAGTGCGCGCGCCGAAGGTTGTTCGTGGTGAAGACGAACGCCGTCGCGGCAAGCTGACACTGGGCGCTGCCCTTGACGATGAAGGCGGCCGCAACCGCTCTCTCTCGGCGATGCGTCGCCGTCAGGAGAAGTTCAAGCGCGGGATGCAACAGGAAACGCGTGAGAAGATCGCGCGTGAAGTCATTCTTCCTGAAACGATCACCATTCAGGAACTTGCCCAGCGTATGGCCGAGCGGTCGGTCGACGTCATCAAGTTCCTGATGAAGGAAGGCCAGATGATGAAGCCGGGCGATCTGATCGACGCCGATACGGCACAACTCATCGCCGAGGAATTCGGCCACACCGTTCGCCGCGTTGCCGAGTCCGATGTCGAAGAGGGTATCTTCAACGTTGAGGATGACGCTGCAGCACTGGAGCCACGCCCGCCGGTCGTCACCATTATGGGTCACGTCGACCACGGCAAGACCTCGCTGCTCGATGCCATTCGCCATGCCAACGTCGTCTCCGGCGAAGCCGGCGGCATCACCCAGCATATCGGTGCATACCAGGTTGAGCAGAACGGCCAGAAGATCACCTTTATCGATACGCCCGGCCACGCCGCCTTCACGGCAATGCGTGCCCGCGGTGCTCAGGCAACGGACATTGCGATCCTTGTTGTCGCGGCCGACGACAGCGTCATGCCGCAGACGATTGAATCGATCAATCACGCCAAGGCGGCCGGTGTTCCGATCATCGTGGCGATCAACAAGATCGACAAGCCTTCCGCTGATCCGCAGAAGGTCCGCAACGGCCTGCTGCAGTACGAAGTTTTCGTGGAATCGATGGGCGGTGAAACGCTTGACGTGGAAGTGTCGGCAAAGACAGGCGCCGGTCTCGAAAAGCTGCTTGAAGCCATCCTGCTCCAGGCGGAAATTCTCGACCTGAGGGCCGATCCGCACCGGACCGCCGAGGGCGTGGTCATTGAAGCCAAGCTCGAGCGCGGCCGTGGCTCGGTTGCCACCGTACTCGTCCAGAAGGGTACCTTGCATCCTGGCGACATCATTGTTGCCGGCAGCGAGTGGGGCCGCGTTCGCGCGCTGGTCAATGATCGCGGCGAGAACATGAAGGAAGCAGGCCCGGCAACACCGGTGGAAGTGCTCGGTCTGCAGGGTCCGCCCCAGGCAGGCGATCGCTTCGCGGTTGTCGAGAACGAAGCCAAGGCACGCGAAATCTCTGAATACCGTACGCGCCTTGCCCGTGAAAAGGCCGTGGCCAAGCAGGCAGGTTCACGCGGCTCGCTCGAGCAGATGATGAGCCAGTTGCAGGTGTCCGGCCAGAAGGAGTTCCCGCTCCTGATCAAGGGCGACGTGCAGGGCTCGATCGAAGCCATTTCCGGCGCGCTGGATAAGCTCGGGACCGATGAAGTGCGGGCCCGGATCATCCATTCCGGCGCTGGCGGTATCACGGAAAGCGATATCGCGCTTGCCGAGGCGTCCAATGCTGCGATCATCGGCTTCAACGTGCGTGCCAACAAGCAGGCACGTGACCTTGCCGAGCGCGAAGGCATCGAAATCCGCTACTACAACATCATCTACGATCTCGTGGACGATGTGAAAGCAGCCATGTCGGGACTTCTGTCGCCAGAACGGCGCGAGACCTTCCTCGGCAACGCGGAGATTCTCGAGGTCTTCAACATCACCAAGGTCGGCAAGGTTGCCGGTTGCCGTGTTACGGAAGGCAAGGTCGAACGTGGTGCAGGCGTACGCCTCATCCGCGACAACGTTGTCATCCACGAAGGCAAGCTCAAGACGCTCAAGCGCTTCAAGGACGAAGTTTCCGAAGTGCCGGCGGGCCAGGAATGCGGTATGGCATTCGAAAACTACGACGACATTCGCGCAGGCGATACGATCGAAGCTTTCCGCGTCGAGCACGTCACCCGCACGCTGTAAAAGCGTCTCTGTTAAGTTCGATGGGACCGCCGGAATGAAAGCCGGCGGTCCGTTATCGTTATTTGGATAAAATCGTTATGTCTCGTTTTGCATCATCGGGTCCCTCACAACGCCAGTTGCGCGTCAGCGAGCAGGTGCGCCACGCAGTTGCGCAGGTGCTCCAGCGCGGCGAGGTTCGTGATCCGACGCTCGAAAATGCCGTGGTTGCCGTCTCGGAAGTGCGCATGTCGCCGGACTTGAAGATCGCGACGTGTTTCGTCTCGCCCGTCGGCGCAACTGACAGCGAAGGCGTGATTACGGCGCTCAACAAGAGCGCGAAGTTCATTCGCGGACGCGCCGCGCCGTACCTCAAGCAGATGAAGTACATGCCGGAGTTCCGCTTCCGCATCGATACCAGCTTCGATAATTACGCGAAGATCGATGCGCTTTTGCGCAAGCCGGAAGTCACGCGCGACCTTCACGCCGATGATGACGATGATGGCGGCGAGCCCAATCCCGGCGATGTTCCCGGACATGACGGTAACGACTAAGATGGCAAGACAGCGCAAGAAGAAGGGCCGCCCGGTTTCCGGCTGGCTGATATTCGACAAGCCGAAAGGCATGGGTTCGACCGAAGCCGTCTCCAAGATCAAATGGCTTTTCAAGGCGGAAAAGGCCGGACACGCCGGAACGCTTGATCCGCTTGCCTCCGGTATGCTGCCCATTGCCCTTGGTGAAGCGACGAAGACGGTTCCCTATGTGATGGACGGAACCAAGATGTATCGCTTCACGGTCACTTGGGGTGCAGAACGCACGACCGACGACCTTGAAGGCGAAGTAACGCTGACGTCGGCCGATCGGCCGGACGAGGCTGCAATCAAGGCGATCCTGCCCAAATATACCGGCGTGATCGAGCAGGTCCCGCCAAAGTTCTCGGCAATCAAAATCGCTGGCGAACGTGCCTATGACCTTGCCCGCGGCGGCGAGGAAATTGAAATACCCGCCCGCGAAGTCGAGATCGACCGGCTCGAACTTATAGAGCGGCCCGACGATTCGACGGCAATATTCGAAGTCGAGTGCGGCAAGGGCACCTATGTGCGCTCGCTCGCACGCGACATGGGGCGCGATCTTGGCTGCTATGGCCATATTGCGGACCTGCGCCGCATCGAGGTCGCGCCGTTTGACGAACAGGATTTCGTGACCTTGGCCGAACTTGAGGCGGCGCATCCGCCTGTGCCCGAAGGCGAAGAGGTCGGCGAGCAATCCTATCAGGCAATCGCCGAGCGCTTTGCCGTGATGGATGCCTTTCTCATTGAGACAGGCGCTGCGCTCGATTGCCTGCCGCAGGTGGCGGTTTCAGACGATCAGGCGCACCGCATCCGCATGGGCAATCCGGTTATATTGCGCGGCCGCGACGCGCCGGTCGAGGCTGACGAAGCTTGCGTTACGAGCCGCGGCAAGCTGCTTGCGATCGGTTTCATCGAGCAGGGCCAGTTCAAGCCGAAGCGGGTGTTTACCGCTTAGCTTCTGGGTTTCGGCTGAGAATCATTTGCGGCTGGTAATTTGCCGCGTTTTCGACTATACGGCCCCCAGCGACAAGCATAGCTCTCGCTTTAACCGGCCCCCGCTGGACGACATCCCGGCCGTGGGCATCCTGTTTTTCCCTTCCAAAGAAAGGATATACGATGTCGATTACCGCTGAACGCAAGCAGGCAGTGATCTCCGAATATGCAACCAAGCCAGGCGATACCGGTTCTCCGGAAGTCCAGGTTGCGGTGCTGACGGAACGCATTGTCAATTTGACCGACCATTTCAAGGACCACAAGAAGGATAACCATTCCCGCCGTGGTCTGCTCAAGCTGGTCTCGACGCGCCGCAGCCTTCTCGATTATCTCAAGAAGGTTGATGAGACGCGCTACCAGACGCTGATCGGAAAGCTCGGCCTGCGCCGCTAACAGACTGGACCGGCGGTCGCTCCTTGCGCCGCCGGTTCTTTTCATCCCTCGCGGGTGAAACTACCATGAGACAGATCATGGGGCAGGATTGCTGGCAACTCGGCTTGGGGAGTTGCACGTTGTCTTGCCCGTGATTGGTCTGAAACGAAACGGAAGATCATCGCGGCACCAAAGGGTGCGCGTTGCCTTCCAATGAAGGACAAGACATGTTTAATCAACACAAGGTTGAAATCGAATGGGGCGGTCGTCCGCTCATTCTTGAAACCGGCAAGATCGCCCGTCAGGCTGACGGCGCGGTGCTCGCCACCTATGGCGAGACCGTGGTCCTTGCCACCGTCGTTTCCGCCAAGGAACCGAAGCCGGGCCAGGATTTCTTCCCGCTGACGGTCAACTACCAGGAAAAGACCTATGCCGCCGGCAAGATCCCGGGCGGCTATTTCAAGCGCGAAGGCCGTCCGAGCGAGAACGAAACGCTTGTTTCGCGTCTCATCGACCGCCCTATCCGCCCGCTCTTTGCCGATGGCTACAAGAACGACACGCAGGTCGTCCTCACCGTCATCCAGCATGACCTCGAAAACAATCCCGACATCGTCTCGATGATCGGCGCTTCGGCTGCTCTCACACTTTCCGGCGTTCCCTTCATGGGCCCGATCGGCGGCGCACGCGTCGGCTATATCGGCGGCGAGTACAAGCTGAACCCGACAGTCGATGAAATGGTCGAATCCAAGCTCGACCTCGTCGTTGCGGGCACAGGCGATGCGGTTCTGATGGTTGAATCGGAAGCGCAGGAGCTCGGCGAAGACGTCATGCTCGGCGCAGTCATGTTCGGTCATCGCAGCTTCCAGCCGGTGATCGACGCGATCATCAAGCTGGCTGAAGTTGCTGCGAAGGAGCCGCGCGATTTCGTCTCCGAAGACCTTTCGGCCGTAGAAGCCGCCGTTCTGAAAGTCGCCGAAGACGATCTGCGCGCCGCCTACAAGATCACCGACAAGCAGCAGCGTTACGCCGCCGTCGATGCCGCCAAGACCAAGGTCAAGGCGCATTTCTTCCCGGAAGGCGTCGAGGAGCCCGAATTTTCGGCTGAAGAGATTGCGACTGTCTTCAAGTCGGTTCAGGCCAAGATCGTTCGCTGGAACATCCTCGACACAGGCAGCCGTATCGATGGCCGCGATCTGAAGACCGTTCGTCCGATCGTCTCGGAAGTCGGTATCCTGCCACGCACGCATGGCTCTGCCCTGTTCACTCGTGGTGAGACCCAGGCAATCGTCGTTGCCACGCTTGGCACCGGCGAAGACGAACAGTATGTCGACTCGCTGACCGGCATGTACAAAGAAACCTTCATGCTCCACTACAATTTCCCGCCCTATTCGGTCGGTGAAACGGGGCGCATGGGTTCGCCCGGCCGTCGTGAAATCGGCCACGGCAAGCTTGCCTGGCGCGCCATCCATCCGGTGCTCCCGGCCAAGGAACAGTTCCCCTATACGCTGCGCACCGTTTCCGAGATCACGGAATCCAACGGTTCCTCGTCGATGGCAACGGTTTGCGGCACGTCGCTGGCCCTGATGGATGCAGGCGTTCCGCTGCTTCGTCCGGTTGCAGGTATTGCCATGGGCTTGATCCTCGAAGGCGAGAAGTTCGCAGTTCTCTCCGATATCCTTGGTGACGAAGATCATCTTGGCGACATGGACTTCAAGGTCGCCGGCACGGAAGGTGGCATCACGGCCCTGCAGATGGACATCAAGATCGACGGCATCACCGAAGAGATCATGAAGGTTGCCCTGGCTCAGGCCAAGGACGGCCGCGTCCACATCCTCGGCGAAATGGCGAAAGCCATCACCGAAGGCCGTTCGGAACTCGGCGAGTTCGCGCCGCGCATCGAAGTCATGAACATCCCGACCGACAAGATTCGTGATGTCATCGGCTCCGGCGGCAAGGTCATTCGCGAAATCGTCGAAAAGACCGGCGCGAAGATCAACATCGAAGATGACGGCACGGTCAAGATCGCCTCGTCCTCGGCCAAGGAAATCGAAGCCGCCCGCAAGTGGATCCATTCGATCGTTGCTGAACCGGAAGTCGGCGAAATCTACGAGGGCACGGTCGTCAAGACCGCCGACTTCGGCGCCTTCGTCAACTTCTTCGGCCCGCGCGATGGCCTGGTCCATATCTCGCAGCTCGCTTCCGAGCGTGTTGCCAAGACCTCAGATGTGGTCAAGGAAGGCCAGAAGGTCTGGGTCAAGCTCATGGGCTTTGACGAGCGCGGCAAGGTTCGCCTCTCGATGAAGGTCGTCGATCAGGAAACCGGCAAGGAAATCGTTCAGGAAAAGAAGCCTGCGGAAGAAGACGCAGAGTAATTTCTCGAGCGAACGCAATTGAAGAGCGCGCCCTTGTGGCGCGCTTTTTTCTTGAATGACCAGAATGGATAAGGCGATGACCGACGGCGCACTCAAGACGCTTTTTCTACCCTTTGAAAACGAAATCCTGCCGGTTCCCGAGGGCCAACGCTGGCTGTTTCTCGGCGCCGAGGCGAACCGCGACATTGCTCTCGCATGGCGCGATATCCTGACCTGCCTCCAGCCATTCAGACCGGATTTCATCGACCTTGAAAAGGCCGGGTTCAATACGATTCCGCGCCTTGAGGGCCCGCAGACATTTGATGGTGCGCTGATCCTGATCGGAAAGCACCGCGGCCGCAATGAAGCCTGGCTCGCCCAGGCTTTCACTCACGTCAGGCCCGGAGGCACGATCGTCGTCGCCGGCGACAAGAAGCTGGGTATCGACAGTTTCCGCAGGACGGTCGAGACTTTTGCGACGGTCATGGACCGCCTTTCCAAGCACCACGCCGTCGCCTTCTGGCTGACGCGCCCCGAAAAGCTGGCGAGCGACAACGTCGAAGCGCTGAAGCCGCTCCCTGTTCGAGTCGAAGACCGATACACCACAGCGCCGGGCATGTTCTCGCACATGGCAATCGACAAGGGGTCGTCGCTTCTTGCGCAGCATTTTGAAGGCCGCATCAGCGGCCATGTTGCGGATTTCGGTGCAGGCTGGGGTTACCTTGCCAGCGAACTTCTCGGCCACACCGAGAAAATGAAGTCGCTGGCGCTTTATGAAGCCGATTTCGAGGCGCTGGAAGCGGCACGGCAGAATGTGGTCGGGCCGGCCGACATCCCGGTGTCGTTCCATTGGCACGATGTCAACCGTGAAGCAATTGCAGATATCTACGACACCATCGTCATGAACCCGCCCTTCCATGCCGCACGCAGCGCCGATCCGACCATGGGGCAGGGGTTCATCGCGGCGGCGGCCAAGCGATTGAAGCCAGGCGGCCGCCTCCTTCTCGTCGCCAACCGGCAGATGCCCTACGAAGCCGGACTAAAGGCGCTGTTTCGCACGGTGACACCGCTGGAGGACAATGCCGGTTACAAGATCATCGAAGCGAAGAAGTGACATAAACAAAAAGGCCCGCCAGCGCATCGCCGGCGGGCCTTCGATAAACACTTCAAGCGCTAGATTATTCCTTGTCGTCGTCGGACTTCTTCAGTTCTTCCAGCGTCGGCATCGAGACGATGTTGTAGCCGGAATCGACGTAATGGATTTCGCCGGTCACACCGTTCGAAAGATTCGACAGGAGGTAGAGCGCCGAGCGGCCGACATCCTCGATGTCGACAGTGCGCCGCAGGGGCGCATTGCGCTTCTGGTAAGAGAACATGGCGCGGGCATCGCCGATGCCGGCACCGGCAAGCGTGCGCACAGGACCCGCCGAGATCGCGTTGACGCGAATACCTTCCGGCCCGTAGTCGGCGGCGAGATAGCGCACCATCGCTTCCAGCGCGGCCTTGGCGACGCCCATGACATTGTAGTTGGGCATGACGCGCGTCGAGCCGCCATAGGTCAGCGTCAGAATCGAGCCGCCCTCCTTCATGAGCTTGGAGGCGCGCTGGGCAACTTCGGTGAAGGAATAGGCGGATATGACCATCGTGCGGCTGAAATTGTCGCGCGTCGTCACATCGGCATAGCGTCCCTTGAGCTGCGCCTTGTCGGAAAAGCCGATGGCGTGCACGACGAAATCAAGCGCGCCCCATTCCTTTTCCAGCGTGTCGAATACAGCATCCACCGTGGCGATATCTTCCACATCGCAGGGCAGCAGGAATTTCGATCCGAGCTGTTCCGCCAGGGGCGCGACGCGCTTGCCGAAAGCCTCGCCCTGATAGGTAAAGGCAAGCTCGGCGCCATTGGCCGCAAGTTCCTTGGCAATTCCCCAGGCAATGGAATGGCTGTTCGCGACCCCCATGATGAGACCGCGCTTGCCTTTCATCAAATCACCCATGTTCAGAGCCTTTCCTGGCCACGCTGGCCGCATTCTGTTGCTCGGCTGACGAGACGATCCATTCGGCTCTCCCCTTAACCGTCGTAGCGCTGGAATACCAGCGAAGCGTTCGTGCCGCCAAATCCGAAGGAATTGGTGAGAACCGTGTTCAATTTGACATTGTCGATCCGCTTGCGCGCAATAGGCATGTCGCCGAAGGCGGGATCGATCTCCTCGATATTGGCGCTCTCGGCGATGAAGTCGTGGTTCATCATAAGAAGCGAATAGATCGACTCATGCACGCCAGTTGCGCCTTGCGAGTGGCCGGTCAACGACTTCGTCGCCGAGATTGGCGGGCACTGATTGCCGGACCCGAAGACCTCGCGAATGGCCTCGATCTCCTTGAGATCGCCGACCGGCGTCGATGTGGCGTGCGGATTGATATAGTCGATCGGTCCTTTGACATTGGCGATCGCCATGCGCATGCACCGGGCTGCGCCTTCGCCGCTCGGTGCGACCATGTCCGCGCCGTCGGAGGTGACACCATAGCCGACGAGTTCGCCATAGATTTTGGCGCCCCGGGCCTTGGCATGTTCGAGTTCTTCGAGAACGAGTACGCCAGCACCGCCGGAGATGACGAAGCCGTCGCGATTTTTGTCATAGGCGCGCGAGGCGACCGCCGGACGATCATTGAACTTCGAGGACATCGCCCCCATGCCGTCGAAGAGGACAGAGAGGGTCCAGTCGAGGTCTTCGCAGCCGCCGGCGAACATCATGTCCTGCTTGCCATACTGGATCATCTCAAACGCATTGCCGACGCAATGGTTGGACGTGGCGCAGGCGGAGGAGATCGAATAGTTGACGCCCTTGATCTTGAACCAGGTGGCGAGTGTTGCCGAAGCTGTCGAAGACATGGCTTTCGGTACGGCGAATGGGCCGACCTTCTTGCTCGATCCGGATTCGATGGTCTTCTCTGCGGCTTCGACGATGGTGCGCGTCGATGAACCGCCGGATCCCATGATGATGCCAGTGCGTTCGTTGGAGATCAGGTCCGCTTCGAGACCGGCATCGGCGATGGCCTGGTCCATGGCGACATGGTTCCACGCCGTCCCGCCTCCATGGAAGCGCATGGCGCGGCGATCGACCAGGGTCGATGGATCGAGTGTCGGAGCGCCATGAACCTGGCTGCGGAATCCATGCTTTGCATATTCTTCGGCAAAGACGATGCCTGACTTTGCAGTCCGCAGGGATTCCAGCACTTCCTGCGTGTTATTGCCGATAGAGGACACGATACCCATGCCCGTCACAACCACTCGCCGCATCGCGATCTCCTTGAAGGTGTTGCGCTGGCTGAAGGCTCAGGCAGCGCTTTCCTTGAACAGGCCAACCCGCAGGTCGGTTGCCTTATAGATAGTTTCGCCGTCGGCCTTTAGCCAGCCATCGGCAATGCCAAGGACGAGACGACCGCGCATGACGCGCTTGAAGTCGATACCATATTCGACAAGTTTGGTCTTTGGTGTGACCATGCCGGTAAATTTGACTTCGCCTGTCGAGAGCGCGCGACCCTTGCCGGGCTCGCCCAGCCAGCCGAGGTAAAAGCCGGTCAATTGCCACATGGCATCGAGGCCGAGACAGCCGGGCATGACTGGATCGCCGATGAAGTGGCAGGGGAAGAACCAGAGGTCTGGTTTGATATCGAACTCAGCGCGGATATAGCCCTTGCCGTTTTCGCCGCCTGTCTCAGAAATCTCAGTGATGCGGTCGAACATCAGCATGGGCGGAGCCGGCAACTGCGCATTGCCCTGACCGAACATCTCTCCGCGGGCACAGGCAAGAAGCTCCTCATACCCGTAGCTTGATTTCTGTTCTGGCATTCTTTCTCCCATCGACTGCTTTTGACGTTGGCGCATGGAAAGCAAGACGCTCCTGCGCATGCGGACCCTATCACAGACTGTTTCCGCCTGAAAACGCTCTCTAGAGCAATCCGAAGTCAAATGGAACCCTTGGCTTCGTTGTGCCTTCGGTGAAATCCTTATGACAGAAGATCGGCCGGAATCCGACATAGACGAATGGCCTAAATGCTGCCTATTGATCGATTTCGCAAGACAGCATATATCAAATAGTGCGGATCAGGGGCACTTTGCCCGTGGTGTGGTTTTGGATGTGGTTAACGGAGTGGCAGACGGGCCATGCATGTTTCTTACGAAATAGAGGCTGATGTTTCCTTGCAGGAGCGCTTGCGCTTTGCTGGTCTGAGGCCGACCCGTCAGCGCATCGCGCTTGCCAGCCTGATCTTCTCGAAGGGCGACAGGCACCTTTCAGCCGAGGAACTGCATGAAGAGGCGCAGGGCGCCAACGTGCCGGTTTCGCTGGCAACCGTCTATAACACCCTGCACCAGTTCACCCAGGCGGGAATGCTGCGCATCCTCGCCGTTGAAGGTGCAAAGACTTATTTCGACACCAATGTTTCGGACCATCATCACTTCTTCGTCGAAGGCGCCAACGAGGTTATCGATATTCCCGATGGTTCGGCGATGGTCGGGCACCTGCCTCCCGTGCCAGAGGGCATGGAAATCGTCAACGTCGATATCGTGATCCGCCTGCGCAAGAAGCGCGGCTAAACGATCTATCAAAACATCCTGCGCAGCAGCAGGTCGACGAAAGTGCCGGCCGCCGAGCTTTAAACCAGCCGTATCGGACCGGGATAGGCGAAACAAATACTCGTTTTTAATCGTCGAATTTCTCGTCCGGATAGGCGCCCCAGATGTCGGGCTGCTTTATCCAGCCGCTGGCGCCGCTGAAAACGACGCGGCAATAGGTGCCGTTACAGGCTTTCAACGTTCCAAGTACGCCCGGCTGGACCTTGGCGACAAGCGCGGACTGATCGTCGGCGCTGCGATAGACATTGAGCATGGCGCCGTCCTTGTCCCGCTGCCATGGCGCCGTCAGAGCCGTTCGCTTGCCGGAGAGCAATGACTGATAGACCCAGCCTTCCGTGCCTTCGGAATCGCGGATGCGTCGCCAGTTGTCGAATTCCTGGACGATCTCGACCGGGAGGCCAGACTTCAAGAATAGCCACGTCACCGCATAGTCGCGGCCCGGGCCAACGCGCAGATTGACGCGACCGGGCTTCAGGCTGACGAATCGGGGCAGGGGCAGACCGCTGGGCCCGACCTGCGCTGCCTGCGCCGGTGCGAAAGCCGGCAAGGTAAATGGCAGCCCCAGCGTCATGGCTGCAGCGAGGCTGGCGGCAGTCAGGAAGCGGCGAAAAGTTCCAATATTCAACAAGGTCGGTCCTTCGTCGTCCGGGCCTCAATCCGCGCGTTTTTCGGCAGAATGGCGGACGATCCCTATTTTTCTTTGTCTTTGATGCGCCGCCTTGATAGACAAGTGGAGGAGCGCAAAGAGCAATTGCAGTTTGCAATGACTTGGTTAAAGAGGTCTCAATAGCGCTGTCAAATGGGAGGGGAATATTGGTGAGCAAGAAGCCTCTGGTCGTCATAACTCGCAAATTGCCGGATCCCATTGAAACCCGCATGCGCGAGCTTTTTGAGGCCCGGCTGAATGTCGATGACCGGCGGCTGACCAAGGCGGAGCTGATCGAGGCGGTCAAAACGGCCAACGTGCTCGTCCCGACCATCACCGACCACATCAGCGAAGAGATTATTGCCGCCGCGGGACCCAACCTCCGCTTGATCGCCAACTTCGGCAACGGTACCGACAATATCGACGTCGTTGCCGCCGGCAAGCGCGGCATTACCGTTACCAACACGCCGAACGTTCTGACCGAAGACACGGCCGACATGACCATGGCTCTTCTGCTCGCCGCCCCGCGCCGCCTGGTAGAAGGCGCATCGATCCTTCTCGACGATGGCAAGTGGGAGGGCTGGGGTCCGACCTGGATGCTCGGCCGCCGCATCTGGGGCAAGCGCCTCGGCATCGTCGGCATGGGCCGCATCGGCACTGCGGTTGCGCGCCGGGCCAAGGCTTTTGGCCTTTCCATACATTACCACAACCGCAAGCCCGTCAATCCGCGTACCGAAGAGGAACTCGAGGCGACCTATTGGGAAAGCCTCGACCAGATGCTGGCCCGCATGGACATCATCTCGGTCAATTGCCCGTCGACCCCGGCCACGTTCCACCTGCTTTCGGCAAGACGCCTGGCGCTGATGCAGCCGACGGCGTTTATCGTCAATACGGCGCGCGGCCAGATCATCGACGAGCACGCACTTATCGAACAGTTGGAACAGCGCAAGCTCGCCGGCGCTGCGCTCGACGTGTTCGAGCACGAACCCGCCGTGAATTCCAAGCTGCGCAAGCTCGCCAAACAGGGCAAAGTGGTCATCCTGCCGCATATGGGCTCGGCGACCCTCGAAGGGCGCATCGACATGGGCGAGAAGGTGATAATCAATATCCGCACCTTTATCGATGGTCACCGTCCACCGGATCGCGTCTTGCCCGATCGCGTTTGACGGCGGAATTCAGGCAGCGACCGCGATATCGCCATCGACGGCGATCCGGACTTTCTCTCCATTCAGTCCTTCGAATTTCTCGCGGTCGAGTTCAACGGCGATCGGCGTCTGGTAGCCCATTTCCTGTGCCACGATGAGCCCGAGAAGGAGAATAGCATCCGGTTCGTGCAGAATGATTGCCGCAGGCGCAAGATCGACGGAAACCAGCTCAAGCAGCACGGCAGCGGCCGAAGAGGAACCGATTGTCCCGGGCAGGCAAAGAATCGTTCCGGCAATCGAGGCACCGTGCTCCGGATGGCGCACGTCTTCGATCAACCCCGTCTTGGGATTGACCCCGCCCCAGAAACTGATCGGCGCAGAAAGGACGAGTGCCGCGCCCTCAACTGCGGCGCCCGCAACAAGAACCTTCGCCTTCATGGCGCGGCTCCGAAACGCGGCCGACCCGCAACGGCGCTTTCCACACATTCGGCCATCGACCCATACAGCACGCCATAGCCGGTATTGCCGGGCGCATAGTGGGCGAACTTGCCGGAGTTGGTCATCAGCACGGCCCCTTCTGCCTCCGGCAAGATAGGCGTGACGACGACGCAGGTATCAGCAACGATGACAACGCCGGCGTCTTCGAGAGATTTGCGGCCGCCATTGGCTTCCAGCGCAGCCAATGCGTGGCGGCCGGTGCAGGCATAGAGCGGGATTTTGAGCTTGCGGCCGGCAACAAGCTGTTGAAGTTGGTTGAACTCCTCACCCGACAGATGCGGACTGCCGATGGCGACGGCATCGAGCCTGTCGGTGCCTGAAACAGTGGAGAGCCGCCGGCGCGAATCTGCGACCATTTCTTCGGTGACATGGATGGCCATCTCCGGCGGCTGATGCTGGAGCGCGGTGTCAAGATCGGGTGCTTCCGGCGTAACGCCCGACACGTGAAAAAGCCCGACTGCTCCGCCTGAAGCGGCCGCCGCGCCAAAGGCTTTCAAAGCGTCTTCGCCGGGATGGCGGGCAATCCCGGAAACGACGCCGACCGCGCCGCCAAGCTCACGGCCGTAGAGGCTGCCAAGAATGGGAAAGGCCACTTCGGAAGCCAGAAAGGCAGGGTCGAGACCCGACACATCGAACACAACGGTTGCGCGGCGGTTCTCCGGGAGGTGAAAGCCGTAATAGGGGGCGAAGCCGGCAATCGCGCAGGCGATGTCGAGAAAATCGCCATAGCGGTTGGTGCGGGCGCCAAGCACCGAATTGCAGAACACGACCGCATTGGATTCGCCCCAGGCGACGTCCGTGCCGGGGGCCGGACGATGGCCCGCCTGATAGGGCGCGCAGGTCCAGCTCGGCTCGCAGCCGAGCTTGCGATAGGCGTCCATCATGCGCCGCGCCATCACCCGCTCATGCGGCGGCAGCCGGTTCCTTGAACATCCGGTAAGGTCGATGGAGCCTACATTGAGTGTAGCGCGTACGGCGACTTTTGCCCTGCCTTCAACGAGCTTTTCGGCAAAAAGTGTTCCGGAGTCGCCGTGGTAAAGCGCACCGTCAATATGGGCTGAAGCGATGGGGATGAGGGAGGGGGCCCCCATCAGCCGCGCCGCTGCTGCAACGATCCGCATCGCCATGGCGGCGCCGTCACCGCCCGCACCTTCGGCAATCGATCGCTGTTCCGCAGTCAGCTCATGCGGCATCATCCGAACGCTTGCGCGCCTTGTACTTGATCGTTTCGAAACGCGAGGTCAGCGCATCATAGAGCAGGAGCCGTCCAATCAGCGGTTCACCAATTCCGGTAATGAGCTTGATGACTTCCGTCGCCTGCAAGGTGCCAATGACGCCTGGCAGAACGCCGAGCACGCCGGCCTCGGCACAGGCCGGAAGCAGTCCCGGTGGTGGCGGATTGGGAAAGAGATCGCGATAGGATGGATTGGCCTCGCCGGCAGGGTTCGCGGCATAGGGCATCAACGTCGTGACCGAACCGTCGAACCGTCCAAGCGCTGCCGAAATCAGCGGCCGCTTTTCCTCAAGGCAAATGTCCGCCAACAGATAGCGCGTATCGAAATTGTCCGATCCGTCGACGATGATATCGTAGCGGCGCAAGAGATCGGCGGCATTCTCCCTGGCGATACGCGTCTCATGGGTTTCGACGGTGACATGCGGGTTGATCGCGGCGATGGCCCGCGCGGCACTTTCGACCTTGGCCGATCCGACGAGGTCGGAGCTATGTATGATCTGGCGCTGCAGGTTTGAGAGCGAAACGCGATCATCGTCAATGATCCCGAGCGTGCCGACACCTGAGGCCGCGAGATACTGCAGCACCGGAGCGCCGAGGCCGCCGGCACCGACAACGAGCACCCGGGCACGTTTCAGCTTCTGCTGGCCCGGACCGCCGATCTCGCCAAGGATGATATGGCGCGCATAGCGTTCGATTTCAGCTTGGGAGAGGGCGGTGTTTTGCTCGTCGATCATTTTCTGCGCTGGCTATCCACTTTGCCGGTCAGCCTCCAATGCGATTGGTGCCCTTGGAGGCGCTCGTCGAGACCGACACTAGATCAAGAACGCCTCGAAATGCACGGCCGATTTGCACTCAGGCGAGAAATTTCAGCCCGCCGATGCCGGCAACGATCAAGCCGATGCAGACAAGACGGACGACGGTGGCGGGCTCGGCAAAAAGATACATGCCTAGAAGTGCAGTGCCGACCGTTCCGATACCCGTCCAGACCGCATAGGCACTGCCGACGGGAAGATCGCGCAGAGCCAGGCCAAGCAACACAACGCTGATGACCATGCTGCCGGCGGTAAGGATCGAGGGAGTAAGGCGGGTAAAGCCATCGGTATATTTGAGCCCGATGGCCCAACCGATTTCAAAGAGTCCCGCAGCGACGAGTATTATCCAGGCCATGACGACCTCCTTCACATATTTGCTCGGGCCGTCCCGGATTTGTCTGGAAGCGCCGGAAATCCAGCGGCGTTGAGGTCGTCCTCACGAGGTCTATTTAGGAAACGGCAATGTGAATGGCAAGCCTGTCGCGTGATGACTAATTTTGTTGTTTATGTTCAAGGCCGATGAAGGGCGGCAGCCAATTTAAATGGTATGTACTTAATTGAAGTGCCGGCTCGTGATGAGTTGGCGATATTGGCAACGAGGTATTTACATGGCTGTTTTGAAGACAAAATATTGCGTAAGCGCTTTGATCGTCGCTGGAACCATCTTGGCTGCATCGGAAAGTACCGCCATCGCGGCGGAACCCAACCTGGCGGCCGCACACTATCAGCAAGGCTATCTGTCGAAGAAGGATGTCACCCGCCTCCAGGATGAACTCCTGCTGCAGCGCGGCATCCAAACCTACCTGTGGGCGCTGCCCGCACTGAACATGTACGGCATGAAGGAAGGCTCGGAGAAAAAGTTCGGCAAGGGCTACAACATCCTGCCGATCTTCAAGAAGCGGCTCGACGCCAAGACGCTGATCACCACGCCCAATTCCGATGTCATCTATGCGCTTGGCTATCTCGACCTCAAGGAAGACGGTCCGATGGTGATCGAGGTTCCGCCGGGCCTGCAGGGCATCATCGACGATTTTTGGCAGCGGCCAATACCGTCGGAAGGGGAAATCGAGGGGAGGGCATGGGCCGGCGACGTCGGACTGCCCGGGCCAGACAAGGGCAAGGGCGGCAAGTATCTCATCCTGCCGCCGGACTATAAGGGCGAGATTCCACAAGGTTATTTTGTCTATCGCTCCGGCACATACGGCGTCTTTGTTTTCTGGCGTGGTTTCTTTAAAGATCCGAAGGCGCTCGAGGAGCCGGTCAAGGTGATGGAGCAGACCCGCATCTATCCGTTTGGCAAGGAAGAAACGGCAAAGAAGATGGAATTCCCCGATGCCTCGGGCGTCGCGGTAAACATGCTTTATCCGCAAGACGGTTCGGCTTTCGACATGTTCGCCCGCTTCATCGACCACGAATATGTCGATCCGAAGGATTTCGAGATGCGCGGCATGGCGGCGGCTCTCGGTATAGTCAAGGGCAAGCCGTTCAAGCCCGACGAGAGAACCAAGAAAACTCTGGACAATGCCGCCAAGACGGCCTCGCGGATGTCTCATGCTTTCGCATACGGCCCGGAGGCAGAGAAATACTATGACGATCGCCAATGGCTGAACCCGTTCTCCACGAATGCAGATTTCCGTGGCGACAGCTTCAACCTGCTCGATGCCCGGTCGAGCTTCTTTACCTATGCCTATTCCACCAGCCCCGGAATGGCGATCAACATGGAGAATGTCGGCGCAAAATATCCGAATGCCTTCAAGGATGCCGACGGCAACTATCTATCCGGCGACCACAGCTATAAGCTAACGCTGCCGAAGGACATTCCGGCCAAGATATTCTGGTCGGTGACGGTCTACGACCCGGTCACGGGATCGGGGCTCGACAACGGCCAAACGTTTCCCTCGCTCAATACGATGGACAAGCCGGTGCAGAATTCTGACGGCACAACGGATATTTATTTCGGGCCGAAATCGCCCGGCAATGGCAAAAACTGGGTAGCCACCGCCCCGGGCAAAGGGTTCTTCACGATTCTGCGCCTCTATGGTCCAACCAAGGCCTTCTTCGACAAGACGTGGAAACCAGGCGATCTCGTCAAGCTCAAATAGGAATGAACATGACGATGAGGGGGCGCTCCAAGGATCTTACCCGGCGGGCGCTCCTTGTATGCATGACGCTGATATCTACGCGGGGAGTTGCGATGGCTGACACGAAGGCACTTGAACTAATTGAAGCCGCGCATGGCGGCGACACGACGACCTTGCGGTCGTTGCTCGCGCAAGGCGTTGATCCCGACATGCGGAACGAACGCGGCGAAACGGCGCTGCTCGTTGCAACGCATGCCAACCGCATCGAGGCAGCACGCATGCTGATCGAGGCCGGCGCCGACGTGAATGCCAAGGACGGGATCGAGGATAGTCCCTATCTTTATGCCGGTGCTCGCGGTCACCTCGAAATTCTTCGCATGACGCTCGCCCATGGCGCGGATCTAAAGAGCATCAATCGCTATGGCGGCACGGCACTGATCCCGGCATCGGAGCGCGGTCACGTGGGAACCGTCCGCACGCTCATCGATGCCGGCGTTGATGTCGACCATGTCAACAAGCTCGGCTGGACAGCACTCCTCGAGGCGGTCATTCTCGGCGACGGCGGTCCCCGCCATATTGCAATCGTCAAGCTGCTTGTCGATGCGGGTGCGAACAAGGCGCTTGCCGATAGGGACGGCGTCACGGCGCTGCAGCACGCACGCGCGAAAGGCTATGCGCAGATCGTGGCCCTGCTGCAGTAAATGACATGCAGTTCATTGTGCTCGTCGCAGCTACCTCCTAGCGACCTCTTCGCCAGCCTGCACACCCCTGCCACCATCCTCGGGCCTGACCCGAGGAGCCATCGCGGATGTGCGTGAGCGCTGCCGCGGGAAATGGAAAAAATCCGTCTCCCTCTCAATCAATTGGTAACCAAGATTCTTCATTGTTCATGCAGGACAGTCGCGGATTGAGGACGCGGTTTTGTTGCCCGCAGCCTCAGTTTTGCCACGGTAAGCGTGGTTTTGCGCGGACTGTCGCGTGGGTTGAGCAGTGTGGGTACGAGTATCATGGCGTTTGCAGTCGGGGCGGGCGGAAAGCCTTCGCAAAAAAATGGCCGTCGTCGGGGTCCCGGACTAACCTCCGCCGCCTTTCTTGCAAGCCTCGGAATCATGACCGCGTTCGGCGCGATCATTCTTGCCGTTACACTGCACCATGCCGTCGCCTCGCGGTCCGAGGGCAACGCCCTCGCTGAAAGCTACAGGCCGGGTGAACGGGCGTTCGGCCCGAGCAGCATCGCGCTCGCACCCAACCTCGTCCCGGTTCGCGTCAATCCCAAATATCCCCGCGTTCCGGAACTCACCGGCACGGCCTGGCAGGCTACCGATATGGACGAGGGCTCGGTGATCTCGGCTACCGGCGAGACCGTTGTCATCACGCCGCCGAAGCCGAAGTTCGTTCTGGCGGCAACGGCGCCGCTTGAAGAGGATGCGTTTGGTGTCCGGGCTTCGGGCCTCGATACAATGCATGTCGCTTCCGTGCGTTCCTACAGCACCTTCGATGAGCCGCCTTCGCCGCAAGTCGCCTTGGCCGGTGCGCCCGCCGCTGCGGGTTATCCGTCAGACGGTCCGTTCAGCCTGGTATTGGCTGAAAAGGACCCCGGGCTTGACGATGCAGACGATGCGGCTGAAGTCCCGCTACCCGGCATCCGTCCCAACCGCCCGGCCCGGCTGGCCAAGCGCGCAACGCCGCAGCTTCTTGCCTATGCGCCGCAGGACAACGACATTCGCGATGTTGCGCCGTCCTACGAACCGCCGGCGGCCCGCCTCTTTGCCCGCAATCGCACCGCGATCTACGATATCTCGGCCAAGACGGTCTACATGCCCAATGGCGAGCGTCTTGAGGCGCATTCCGGACTTGGTCCGCTGCGTGACGATCCACGCTCCGTGCACAAGAAGATGCGCGGCGCAACGCCACCACATACCTACCGGTTGACGATGCGCGAGGCCCTCTTCCACGGCGTCGAGGCGATCCGGCTCAACCCACTCGATCCGAGCAAGCTTTTTGGCCGCGACGGACTGCTAGCCCATACCTACATGCTCGGCCCGCGCGGCGATTCAAATGGCTGCGTGTCGTTCAAGGATTACCGCCGGTTCCTTGCGGCCTTCAAGCGGGGTGAGGTCACGCAGCTTGTCGTCGTCGCCCGGATGCCGGCATCGACGACGAGCGTTGCCTCGCGGTAATCCGCTTCTTGCGGAAGCCGACCCCACGCCTGCCAACGCCCTTCTTCTGTACGGCACTCTAGAATACGGTATTCACCGATTGTCCGAGCGCCATCGCTCCGGCATACCGCGCTTGCGGGCCTTGCTGGAGCGGGTGAAACCGCGCGCCCTGAATATCCCGGAAACGCTGTTCAAGACCGTTCGAGCGATAAAAACCGGCACCACCCGCCAGCTCGAGAGCAAGCTCCACTGTCTTGATTGCATGTTCCGCCACCAGTGAACGTCCGATCATGACCTCGTTGACACTTTCGGCGGAAGGCGAATTGCGCTCGACAATTTTTACCATCCATTGATGTGCAAGCTGGGCGGCGCGCAGCGAGGTGTCCATGCGACCGGCGAGGTTCATGGAGGTCTCGGTCGGCTGCTTCTTCTTGGCAAGATGGATGGCAATGTCCCGCGCGCTTTCGGCAACGCCGAGATACACAGCATAGATCAGCGGAAATGCCGTTGTTGCGATGATCTGGAAAACCGGATGCCATTCGCCCGCCTTGCGCGAAAACGCGACGCCGGCGTCAGGCACAAAGAAGTCTTCGATCGCAACATCGTTGGAGCCGGTTCCTCGCATTCCGAGGGCTTTCCAAGTATCGACAACCTTGACTTCGGCTGACTTCATGGGAACGCCAAAGTGGATCACCTGAGCCGAACCGTCTTCCCCGCGAAGGATCGCGCCGGTCATCAGGATGTCCCCGGCATTGGCGCCTGATGTAAACACCTTGCGCGCCTTGATGCGGTAGCCGCCCTCGACCTTGGTTGCGTCGCCCGAGCCGCCGATCCAGTCCGAGCCCCCGCTCGACAACAGGATCAGCTTTTCAGCGGCAATCCGCTTCAGAAGGGGCTCGACGGCCAAAGCTTTCTGGTGGCGCCAGCGCCAGGCAGGGATCGCGACCTGATGCGTGTGCATCGAGAAAGCGAGCGCGGTCGACGAGCAGCCATGCGCGAGCACGCGCAGCATTTCGGCAAGCTCGCCAACGTCGGCGCCACCGCCGCCAAGTTCGTGGGGCACGCCGGCATGGACGAGGCCGGCCTCCTTGAGGAGCTTGTAGTTCTCCGCAACGAAAGTGTCGGTCTCGTCAAATTCCGCTGCCCTCGCAGCGAGAGCTGGTGTCAAAGAGTGCGCGATATCTACGGCACTCCCGGACGAAGCTTCGTCCGCAATGGATGATGTATGTGCCATGCTGTTCATAGGTCCTCCTTGGGGCTTCAACAGCCCATGCGCAAAGGATCCTCTCAACGCTGCAATTCGTCCAGTTCAGGAAATGTACTAGCCTATTCGGCTTCGCCCTTGGCCGTTTTCGCCCGTGCGCGCGGCGTGGCCTTCTTTGCCATTTTCTTTGCTTGGTTGAATTCGACGGCGGCGCGAATGAGCTTTTTCAAAGCGTCCTTGTCAACCTTGTCGCCCTCGTGGACGTCGATCGCGCGCCACACTTTGCCCCCGAAGCCATTGTTGAAAAGCTTATCTGGATCCGGAAGGCTTGCGCCGTGCGAGAATGTCAGCTTCACCTTTTCCTTGTGGGCATTGCCCACCGCAATGATCCCGTCGCGCTCCCATACAGGGCTACCCATCCACTTCCATTCCTCGACGATCTCCTTGTCGGCTTCAAGGAAAGTCTTGCGGAGGCTTGCGAGCATCTCGCCGCGCCAGTCGCCGAGTTTTTCGATAAGCTGGTCAATATGTTCCGAGGGATTCATGGGGTACTTGTTCCTCTTCCGGACCCGATTCGTGCAGGCAAGCCTATATTACTTGATCAAATCAGGGGACCCAGCCGGGCAGGGCGGCGGCCTGACGGATCCACGCCGCCAGTTCCTCCTCATTGATCGCGTCGTTCTCATGGATGTGAAAGTAGCGGGTGTTCTTGTCCTTGGATGCGACAGGCGGCATCGGGTGCAGCGACGCGCCGTGGAAGAAGGCGACCTTTATGTATTTGTCAAAGCAGTGGGCGCCGAGAAAGAATCCCTGACCCTCAATACCATAGAGCGGCGAGTTCCATTTCACCGCCTTTCGCACATCGGGAACGGTGCGAGCGATCAGCGCGTCCAGGCGTCGGCCGGCCTCGCTTTTCCAGCCGGGCATCGCCGCGATATAGGCCTGAACGGGGGCGTCGCCGTCAGCTTTCGCAATCTGAGGGTTTCCGCCCGACAAGAGCTTGGGCTCTGCGGGGGTGCCTTGGGGCTTGCGGGCAGGTGATTTGCCGGAGAGTTCCTTCGCTTTCTTCTTGACGGTCTTGCCCGTTTTCTTTTGGGCAACCGTACGCGGTTCATTCGAAGTATCGGTCATACGTCCAACCTTTCGAGCAGCGTTTAAAAGACAAGGCATAGTTTTATCCGCAGACTTGGGCACAAGGCAACGTTCCGACCCGAATGTCCAGCCGGTAGGATTCGACCGCGTTTTAGGGTATTCTTGCCTTAAGAAAAGGGTCAGGAAGACCGGTGGGAACAATGGAACAACGTGGAGGATACGGGCAGTTCTGTCCGGTTGCGATGGCGTCGGAGATATTGTGCTCGCGCTGGACGACGCTCGTGATACGCGAAATGCTGATGGGAACGACGCGTTTCAACGATCTGCGCCGCGGCGTGCCGCGCATGTCGCCTGCGCTTTTGTCCAAACGGTTGAAAGAGCTTGAACGTGCGGGGGTGGTAGAGGTCGTAACCAACGCCAACGGCACGACCGAATATCATCTCTCGCCCGCTGGCGAAGACCTGCGGGCAATCGTGCTCGGCATTGGCTCCTGGGGGCAGCGCTGGGTTGAATCGGAACTGTCGCTGCGCAATCTCGATCCCTCCCTGCTGATGTGGGACATGCGCCGCAACCTCAATCCGAAGCCGCTGCCAAAACGGCGCTGCACGATTCAGTTTCTGTACCCCGAACTGCCGGAAACGAGGCAGAATTTCTGGCTGGTTGTCGACGGCAGTTCCGTTGACCTTTGCGGCTTCGATCCGGGATTCGATGTCGATCTTCTGGTGACAAGCTCGCTGAAGAGCATGACGGCCATCTGGATGGGACTTTCGGCCGTCAGGCGCGAGGTCGAAGCAGGCCGCGTCGAATTCGACGGCGACCCCAGCATTGCGAGCGCCATGCAGCAATGGCTCGGCCTCAGCACATTTGCCCCACAGCAACGCATGGTCTCATAGGATTGGTGAAATCGCCGCAGCGCGGAAACCGCAAGCATGACTTGCGGCTTCCTTTGTTCCTTTCAGACGACAATCAGCCCAGCGATTTGATGATTTCGCGATAGGCTGCCTCCGGGAAAGCCTTCAGCGTACGCGTGCGCACAAAACCCTTCTGCCCAAGGCCCAGCGTAAAGCGCGCCATGACCGCGTCGTCGGGCGCCGTCATAATGCCGACCATGTCATATTCGCCCATCGTCAGAAAAAACTGATCGAACGAACCACCCATTTCCTTGAGCATTTTCTTCGCACCGTCGAGCCTGTTGGGCGAGTCCCCGGCGTTCTTGAGGCCAAGTTCGGTCCAGTTCAAGAGAACAACATATGTGGTCATCGCTAACCTCCCCCGCGGCACGGCTCGTGCCGGTGGCCGCGATTTTGCTCCCTCCGCATCCCCGTTCTAACTATAGTCCTGTTGGCGGGGTGGAACAATGCAAGGCCTGCGACAGACGCACCCGCAAAGACTTGATCAGTAGTCCATACCGCCGCCCGCAGGCATGGCTGGAGCCGCGGGCTTCTTGGGAATATCGGCGACCATCGCTTCGGTCGTGACGAGGAGACCCGCAACCGAGGCAGCGCCTTGCAGCGCACTGCGCACCACCTTGGCCGGATCGATCACGCCCATCTCGTATAGATTGCCATACCGACCGGTCTGGGCGTTCCACCCATATGCAAAGTCGCTGTTCTCACGCAATTTGCCGACGATCAGCGAACCCTCCGCCCCGGCATTCTCCGCAATCTGGCGCACGGGCATCTCGATGGCCCGCCGCACGATCTCGATGCCGACGCGCTGGTCCGCATTCTTGACCTGCAGCCCTTCAAGCGCATTGGCTGAGCGCAGGAGCGCAACGCCGCCACCGGGAAGTATTCCTTCCTCCACGGCCGCCCGTGTCGCGTGAAGCGCGTCGTCGACGCGATCCTTGCGTTCGCGCACCTCGACCTCGGTCGAGCCGCCAACCCGGATCACGGCAACGCCGCCGGCAAGTTTGGCAAGCCGTTCCTGCAGCTTTTCCTTGTCATAGTCGGATGTCGTATCCTCGATCTGGGCCTTGATCTGCACAATACGTGCATCGATATCGGCTTTCGAGCCGCCGCCGTTGACGATAATTGTGGTTTCCTTCTCGACGATCGTCTTCTTGGCACGGCCGAGCATGTCGAGTGTGACGTTCTCGAGCTTGATGCCGAGGTCTTCGCTAATCGCGGTGCCGCCCGTCAGGATCGCTATGTCCTCGAGCATTGCCTTGCGCCGATCGCCGAAGCCAGGCGCTTTGACGGCTGCAACCTTCAACCCCCCGCGCAATTTGTTGACGACGAGCGTGGCCAATGCCTCGCCCTCCACATCTTCTGCGATGATCAGCAGCGGACTTCCCGACTGGATCACGGCTTCGAGAATGGGCAGCATTGCCTGAAGGTTCGAGAGCTTCTTCTCGTGGATGAGGATATAGGGATCTTCGAATTCGACCCGCATCTTGTCCTGGTCAGTGACGAAATAGGGGGAGAGGTAGCCACGGTCGAACTGCATGCCCTCGACGATTTCGAGTTCGGTCTCGGCGGTTTTTGCCTCCTCGACAGTGATGACGCCTTCGTGCCCGACCTTCCCCATGGCGTCGGCCAGATATTGACCGATTTCTATGTCACCGTTGGCGGAGATGGTTCCCACCTGGGCAATTTCGGAATTGTTGGAGATTTTACGGGCATTGCGCTTCAGTTCCGCAACAACTGCTTCCACGGCGATATCTATGCCGCGCTTCAAATCCATCGGATTCATGCCTGCAGCTTCAGCTCTCGCGCCCTCGCGCACGATCGCCTGGGCAAGAACGGTGGCTGTCGTCGTGCCGTCGCCGGCAACGTCGCTCGTCCTCGAAGCGACTTCGCGCAGCAGCTGGGCTCCCATGTTCTCGAATTTATCCTCGAGTTCGATTTCCTTGGCGACGGTGACGCCATCCTTGGTGATGCGCGGCGCCCCGAAGGATTTCTCGATCACGACGTTGCGGCCCTTGGGACCGAGTGTCACTTTAACGGCATTGGCAAGTATATCGACGCCGCGCATCATGCGATCCCGCGCTTCGGCGCTGAATTTGACTTCTTTTGCAGCCATGGTCCTCACTCCTCCCTTTTACAAGTTCTGTAATTTTCCTTGAAAACACAGCGGAATCTGACAAGATTCACAGTGACGCATGAGTTGATCCACAAGGGAAATATTCATGACAACAAGCAGAGCATTCGAACTTCAGCTAAAAGGCTACGGTCTGACAACGGCCGAGATACATTATCGCCTTCCCGACCACCCGAGCTTTCTGCAGCTTTACATTTGGCAGGAATACGATCTTGCTCCGTCTTTCCCGGAATTGAAAGGCTTTCTTGATTTCTGGTGCAAGGACATCGAGGGGCCGCTGCACTCAGTCCGGATCGTCCACCAGCACCTGATTTCGCCGCGTGAATGGCGCGCAGTGGACGGCATCATATCCCTGCATTGACTGCGGCGCTCTTTGAAAGCATCAGCGCCGATACGAGCGCATCGGGCCTGTTCTCCCTGTTTAAAAATCCTCCGGACCATCTCGCCCGTCCACAAGCGAGATGATGGAAAACCATCAATATCCAAATGGACCGGGCTGCATACGGAAAGGTAATTTCGATGCACGGGCAATAAAAGGCCGGCGGGGCGCAGTTGCGGAGGAAAATCAAATGACGAAAAGCTATGCGCTTGTTGGCGACGCAGCGCGAGCCGCGGTACTGACCGACGTTGGCTTCGAGCACCGCGTCGAATCCGAATGGTTTTCCGCAAAAGTCGACCGCAAGGTCTTCAAGCACTTGATGAAGCGTTCAGACCTGGTCTCGCTGCGCCATTTTGGGCTCTGGCTCGCATTGCTTGCCGTATCGGGTGCCGGCGCTTTTCTGACATGGGGCACGCTTTGGTGCATTCCGTTCTTCGCCGTCTATGGTGTTCTCTACGCTTCCAGCGACCATCGCGCTCATGAACTCTCGCACGGGACGCCATTCAAGACGCGCTGGATCAACGAGGCGCTTTACCACCTCAACGGCTTCATGACCCTGCATGAGGGTTTTTACTGGCGTTGGAGCCATTCGCGGCATCATACAGACACGATCATCGTCGGCCGCGACCCCGAGATTGCAGTGCCGCGTCCGCCCGATATTCCAGGTATCATTCTCGATTTCTTCTTCCTGAAGTCCGGCCTGATCCAGATGGCGTCGATCCTGCGCCACGCCTGTGGCAGCCTGAACGAGGAAGGCCGTCACTTCGTTCCTGACAGCGAAAAGCCCAAGGTGTTCTGGTCGTCACGCATCTACGTTGCGATCTTCGTCGCGACCGGAGCCGCCTGCTGGTATTTTGCCTCGATCCTGCCTGCCCTGTACATCGTCCTGCCGCGCTTTTATGGCGGTCCGCTGGCGCAGCTCTTCAACATCACGCAGCATGCGGGGCTGGACGAGGATGTCTACGACCACCGGCTCAACACGCGGACATTCGAGACCAATCCTGTGTTCCGCTTCCTCTACATCAACATGAACTACCACATCGAGCACCACATGTTCCCTATGGTGCCGTTTTATGCCCTCCCGCAACTGCATGCCATGATCAAGGACCAGTGCCCTCCGGTCTATCCGTCCATCTGGGCCGTTTACCGCGAAATCATCCCGGCGCTGATCAGGCAGGTGAAGGACCCCGGCTATTTTGTCCAGCGGCCGCTGCCGGGAACGATTCGGGCTGCACCCGATATGCGCTTTGCCGCGCCCGCCGAGTGAACAATAATTTTGAGGAGAACTGACGATGAATGCTGTTTCGAAGACCTGGATCGAAGCGTGCGACGCCGATGACATCGACGAGGAGGATGTTATCCGCTTTGACCACGACGGTCGCACTTTCGCGATCTTCCGCTCGCCGGACGACGAGTATTATGCCACCGATGGCCTCTGCACCCATGAGAAGGTGCATCTTGCTGACGGGCTCGTCATGGACAACATCATTGAGTGCCCAAAGCATAATGGCCGCTTCGATTACCGAACCGGCGCGGCCAAGGGCGCTCCCGTCTGCGTGAACCTGCGTACCTATCCAGTCAAGGTCGAAGACGGGAAAGTCCTCATCTCCGTTGGTTAGCTTGCCGTGCGATCGGATGTCTTCTCGAAATTCTCCGGTCCATGCAGCGTGAAGTCGATCGTCGCACTATAGGGTGTCTTGTGTACGGGATGCTCGGCATAGCCGAAGTGGTGCAGCAGGACGTCGACCGCGAGCCGCGCCTGCTGCTGCGGGTTCTGGTCGATGGCGAGGGTCATCGTCCCCTCGCGCAACATTTTACACGATTGCGGGGTCAGCTCGTGCCCGATAAAGATGGGTTGGTGCTGCAGCGCGCTCTTGCGAAGGGCGAGTTCAACGGCGTCATTCGGAGCACCGGCATTATAGACGCCGACAATATCGCGGTGACGTTTCAGTGCATCGACCAGGAGCCGCTCGGAAATTTCAGAATCGTCGCGCCCCTCAAGACGCTCCGCCAGTGTAAGCCCGGCGCCGTGGACATCCATTGCATCTGTCAAACCCCGAATGCGGTCGGCATGGCCCCTGATTCCGAGGTCATAGCACAGGGCAATGACGCGACCCGGTTGCCGCGCAAACTTAGCCATGAAGTAGCCCGCCGTCCGCCCGGCAGCGTAATGGTCTATTCCGGCATAGGCGAAGCGCGCTGAGGTTGGCAGGTCGGAGATGACGGTGATCACCGGAATACCCGCTGCGGTTATGGCGCCGACGGCGCCGATGATCGCGGGATCCTCCTGCGCATAGATGATCACGGCATTGCAAGTCGTGGCGCGGATACGCTCGGCAATGTGTTCCGCTTTGTCGTCCTTGAGCAAGCTACGCTGAATGGTAACCGAGCGGTCGAGGCTGGGTGCAAGCTGCATGAACGCCTGGTTCATGCGCTTGATCAGGGGCAAATAGGGCCGCGCGAGTATTACCTCCAGGCGCAGTCCCTTATGATAGGTCGCGGGCAGGATGCGCTGCAAACCGAGCTGTCGCGCAGCCCGAATGATCTTCAAGGCCGTTTCCGGTTTGACGTTGCCGCGCTCATTGAGCAGACGATCGACCGTAGCGATACCAACTCCGGCAAGCTCGGCAACCTCGCTCAGTATGACCTTCTTACGCGCCATCAACCGCTCCGAGGCTGCATGGCGCTAGGCTGCCGGACGCTGTGGAATATCGAGGCCACGCTGCACGGCGGGCCGGGCAAGTCCGCGCTCCAGCCAGCCGGGGACATATTTCAGCCTGTCGAAATCAACGATTTCCCGCGCGCCGTAGAACCCGACAAGGTTGCGCACCCAGCCGAGCATGGAGATATCGGCTATGCTGTATTCGTCGCCCATGATCCATTCACGCCCGCTGAGCCGCGTTTCGATTACGCCGAGCAGGCGCTTCGATTCATCAACGTAGCGTTGGAGCGGCCGCTTGTCCTCGATCTCGCGGCCTGCGAACTTGTGAAAGAATCCGACCTGTCCGAACATCGGCCCGATTGCGGCCATCTGGAAGAAAACCCACTGGATGGTCTCGTACCGCAGGCTCGGGTCCGCGGGAATGAGCTTGCCGGTCTTCTCGGCGAGATAAAGCAGGATGGCGCCGGATTCGAAGAGGCCGAGCGGCTTGCCGCCCGGACCATCGGGATCGATGATCGCGGGGATCTTGCCGTTGGGATTGAGCGACAGGAACTCCGGCGTCCAGCTTTCATTCTTGCCGATATTGACCGCATGCGGCTCGTAGGGCAGCCCAAGTTCTTCCAGCGCGATCGACACCTTGACCCCGTTCGGGGTCGGAAAAGAATAAAGCTGCAGCCGGTCCGGATATTGTGCCGGCCAACGGCTGGCAATGGGGAAAGCGGATAGATCGGACATTCACGTCTCCTTGGGGGGATTTGATTCTGGAGCGGGTAGGCTAGCATGCAGGCGAACGCGCATCCACGTTGACGGGTTCCTGTGATTGTTCGGCTTTTCCGAAAACCAGTTCCGCCATCTGCCACCTACTTCGAACCGAGGCCAATCACCACTATCAAGTCCAACAACAGCGGCTGACCCTCAGCCCGCATCAGACATCAGGAGAAGAACATGAGCAGATTATCTGGAAAAGTGGCGATCGTTACCGGTGCGAGCGCCGGTATCGGTCGGGCGACGGCAAAGCTGTTCGCCAAGGAGGGCGCAAAGCTTGTCGTCGGCGCGCGGCGCAAGGAAGAGCTTGATGCACTGGTGCTCGAAATCGAGAGCGATGGCGGCGATGCCGTTGCCCTTGCCGGCGACGTGCGTTCGGAAGATTATGCCAAGGGCCTCGTCCAACTCGCTGCGGAACATTACGGCAGGCTCGACATCGCCTTCAACAATGCCGGCGTTATGGGAGAAGCGGGCCCAACAACCGGCGTTTCTGAAGCAGGCTGGAACGATGCCATTGCGATCAACCTGACCGGCTCTTTCCTTGCCGCCAAGCATCAGGTCGCGGAGATGCTGAGGCACGGTGGCGGATCGATCATCTTCACGTCCACCTTCGTCGGCTACAGCTTCGCATTCCCGGGCGTTGCTGCCTATGCCGCCAGCAAATCCGGCATTATAGGCCTCACCCAGTCGCTGGCCGCCGAGTACGGACCGCAGAATATACGCGTCAATGCGATCCTGCCAGGTGCGGTCGATACGGACATGTACCGCGAGATGAACACTACGCCTGAGTCAAAGGCATTCATCACCAACCTTCATGCCTTGAAGCGGGTCGCGACCGCGGAGGAACTGGCGCGCTCCGTGCTCTACCTGGCCTCCGACGACGCTTCGTTCGTGACCGGCACGGCCTCGCTGGTCGATGGCGGTGTCTCGATCACACGGACGTAATCTGCTCGACGTTGATCCTCGGGCCCGCACTGGTCAGGCTCGAGGGCCAAAATCAAGGCGGCGTGACAATCATCCAGGTGAACACATAGGCCTGGAGCATGACCAGAATGCCGACGAGGCAGGCCAGCACGATCGAATGCTTGAAGACAAAGCGCAGGATCGTCCCCTCATGCCCGTACCAGTTGGTAGCGGTGGAGGCGACGACGATCGACTGGGCATCGATCATCTTGCCCATGACGCCGCCTGACGAATTGGCCGCGCTCATCAGTATCGGTGAAAGACCGAGTTGTTCGGAGGTAATCTTCTGCAGATTACCGAAGAGCACGTTGGAGGCGGTATCCGATCCCGTCAGGGCGACACCCAGCCAGCCGAGCAATGTTCCGAAGAAGGGATAGAGTACACCAGTCGCGGCGAAAGCGAGGCCGAGCGTCGCATCGATGCCGGAGAGGCGGGTGAGCGTGCCGATGGCAAGCATCGCCGAGATCGTGATCAGCGAGTAGGCGCACAGCTTGATCGTCCGGCCATAGGCCGTGATCAATTCAAGTGGTTTGTAACCCATGATGAAGCCGGAAATGATGGCGGCGATCAGCATGCCGGATCCGGTAAAGGAGAGCCAGGTGAAGGCAAAGACTGCCTTTTCCGGCGTCGGGGTGGCAGCAATCGGCGCGACTTTCATGATCTGGTTGTTAAGGCCCGGCACCTCGTAGCTCAACGTTGCCCATGGATTGACCATGCCCTTGAACCAATCAGTACCCCAAAGCAGAAGCACTGCGCAGACGATGATCCACGGCGTCAGTGAGGCCCAGACCTCCTTTCGCGTCGGCTCACGTTTGGTTGTCTTCACCGGTGGAACCTGGCTTGCCGAGTCGTCGCGAATACGCAGCTTGGCCGAGGTCCAGATGACTTGCGGCTGCCAGATGCGAAGAAAGCCTATGAGGCAGGCCATGGAGATCAGGGAAGCGCCGATATCGACGATCCAGGGGTTGACGAAATTGGAAATCAGGAATTGCGGCACGGCGAAGGAAACGCCTGTGACGAGAATGGCAGGCCAGACTTCCTTCATGCCTCTCCAACCGGCAAACGCCCAGACGACCCAGAACGGTATGATCAGTGAGAAAAACGGCAATTGCCGTCCCACCATGGCGCCGAGCAGAAATGGGTCAATGCCGGTCACGCTCGACAGGCCGGCGATGGGTGTGCCGAGCGCGCCATAGGCGACCGGGGCGGTGTTGGCAATCAGCGACAGGCCCGATGCGGCAAGCGGCGAAAAGCCGAGGCCGATAAGGATCGCCGCGGTGACTGCGACGGGCGTGCCAAATCCCGACGCACCCTCGAAGAAGGCGCCGAAAGAAAAGGCGATCAGCAGGATCTGCAGGCGTCTGTCCCGGGTAACGCCGCCGATGGTGTTCTGCAGCGTCTCGAAGATGCCCTTCTCGACGGTGAGTCTGTAGAGAAATATGACGTTGAGGACGATCCAGCCAATTGGAAAGAAGCCGGTTACAACGCCAAGCAGCGATGCCCTGACCGACATGCCGGCAGGCATTGTGAAGAT
The DNA here is from genome assembly GCF_900104165.1 of Phyllobacterium sp. YR620. Classification (NCBI taxonomy): domain Bacteria; kingdom Pseudomonadati; phylum Pseudomonadota; class Alphaproteobacteria; order Hyphomicrobiales; family Phyllobacteriaceae; genus Phyllobacterium; species Phyllobacterium sp. YR620. Next base: position 253,038 of record NZ_FNJP01000005.1, on the reverse strand, counting down.
AAAGATGGCGACAAGATTGGCGACGACCAGGGCGATGATGGCGGCGATGTGCACCTTGACCTTATTCGAGGCGATCATCGCAAGCAGCACGACAACAGGTATCGATGCGGCGATAGTCGATAGAACGGCGTTATTGAAGGGGTTGTAAACCTGATTCCACATGTTGAATACGCTCCATGACGAATGTATGTGGCAGATGAATCGGTCTTGTCCCTAGTTGGTATGTCAAAAGTCCAATATTGCAAGGCGACTTACTCACAAAGCGTTTGATAAGTCCGGCGCCTTTCGCCGACCTCTCGGAGCAACTCAACACAATCCAGACGTGTGTTACCGTAACATACTTGCGTGTGAACGGGTTGCTGGTCACCAATGGAAGCAGAATGCTTTTGCTGTGATGCAGTTCCAACTCACGCAAATCTTCCACGCAGTTTCATGCCGCATCGGCGTCGCAGCTTGTGACGCGAAACCAGACGATCTCAGGAAAACCGGACGCAAGCCCATTGCATGGAACCAATGAATGGCGCGCGGACTTTCAACGGAGGCCAACATGAAAGTGAGAATAACAAGACACGTGGCTGCCGCGCTCATTGTTATGGGCGCATTGGTTCATGGCGCAGCAGCAGCTGACGCCATTACCGAGGAAGAGGCCACGACGATCGGCATAGATGCCTATGTCTACTTCTATCCCATGGTGACGATGGATGTGACGCGGCGGCAAGCAACAAATATCGAGGCTGGTAAAGTCATGGGGCGAGGGCCGGCCAACAGCTTCGTCAACGTTCCGGAATTTCCGACCGCCGACTACCGCGATGTGGTCAGGCCCAACTTCGACACGCTCTATTCCTCCGCCTGGCTGGACATGACCAAGGAGCCTATGGTCGTATCCGCACCCGATACCGGCGGGCGCTATTACCTCCTTCCCATGCTCGACCTGTGGTCGGACGTCTTCGCATCACCCGGCTGGCGGACCACCGGTACGGCCAAGGCCGATTACGTGCTGGTGCCACCCGGCTGGCAAGGCAAAGATCTGCCAGATGGCCTCCAGCGGATAGACGCGCCGACACCCCATGTCTGGATCATCGGCCGTACCAAGACCGATGGACCGGAAGACTACGACGCGGTTCACAAGATCCAGGCGGGCTACAAGATCACTCCGCTATCGCAATGGGGAAAGACTGCAGAAGCCGCCAAGGTGACGGTCGATCCCTCGGTCGATATGAAGACGCCGCCTAAAAAGACAGTCGACAGCATGTCCGCAAACGAATTCTTCGCCTACGCGGCCGACGTCTTGAAAATCAATCCGCCGCATATCACCGATCAGCCGATCATCGCACGCATGAAGCGGATCGGCATCGAACCCGGCAAGAGCTTCGACGCAGGCAAGCTCGATCCGGCCGTTGCAAAAGGGCTGCAAGACGTGCCCGCCCAAGCGCGAAAGCTTATGGAGTGGAAGGTGCCGACGCTTGCTCGCGTCGCCAATTATTGGTCGATGAATACCGATACGATGGGCGTTTACGGCAATTACTACCTCAAGCGGGCCATTGTTGCGCAACTCGGTCTGGGTGCAAACCTGCCTGAGGACGCGATCTACCCGCTCAATCTCGCTGATGAAAAAGGCGATCCTCTGACCGGCGCCCGGAATTACACCCTGCATTTCGACAAGCAATCACTCCCGCCGGTCGATGCATTCTGGTCGGTCACGCTCTATGATATGGAGGGCTTCCAGGTTGGCAATCCGCTCAATCGCTTTGCTGTCAGCAGTTGGATGCCGTTCAGCTATAATGCCGACGGTTCGCTCGATCTCTACTTCCAGAACAAGAGCCCTGGCGCTGACAAGGAAGCCAACTGGTTGCCCGCGCCTGCAGGTCCGTTCAACCTGACGATGCGGCTCTATGGGCCGCGATCCGAGGCCCTCACGGGAAAATGGAACCCGCCGGCCGTCATTGTCGCGCCTGCCTTGCAGCCCTTGGTGACGCAGTAACAGCAACTCTGCCCCGCGGCGCTGGCAACGGCGCCGCGCGTTTGTATCCCTGGAGCGCTTCTATTTAAGTGTGCAAAACTCTAAAACATCCCCATGAACTTCATTCGGCATCTCTTCGGTGTCTCCCGCAGCCTTTGGAAGGCGATCACGGATGAACTCCGTTCGGTCGGCCGCCCGGGGCCCCGGCTCGTCGACGAGCTTGAATGCGTCCTGTCGGTGCTGCTTGCAATTGTCTTCGCCCATGCGCTTGGGGCGCAATATGTCGGATGGGCAGCATTCAGCGGCTATGCCGTCATGCGCTCGCGGCTGTCGGAAAGTTTCATGCGCGGGACGCTGCGGATCACGGGAACGATAGCAGGCGCGATCGTTGCGCTTATCTTCGCGCCGCTTATCGCCGACAAACCATTGCCGCTCGCCATGGCTTTGGCGCTGATCGGGGCAACGACGCTCTATTTCGCGCTTGTCAGCCGGCGCAGCTATGCCTGGCTTTTTACGGGACTTACCTTCTGCATGATCCTGATCGAAGGCATGATGCAGCCCGCGAGTTCGGTCTTTCCCTTTGCCCGGTCGCGTATCGTCGAAATCCTTGCAGGCACATTTGCCTGCATCATCGTCAGCGCCTTGTCCAACTGGACCATTCGCCGCGCGCTGCGGCGAGACGAGCCGAAGACTGCGACGCCCCTCGCGACCCCGGCGGCAACGCTTTGGCACAAGGGCGCTGCGCTCCATGCGCTCCAGGCCGGGATCGCGCTGGCTTTCATTCCGTTCATCTGGCGGTGGACAGGCTTTGCCTCGCTCAGCCAGTCGAGCGTCACCATCATGGCCGTCATGCTGTTGCCCGTGGCAACGCTTGAATCAAGCGTATTGAATCCGGTCACCTCGAAGATCGCGATGCGCTTTGTCGGTTGCGCTGCCGGCGGCGTGCTTGCCATCGCGGTCCTGTTGAGCAGCCATCACTCGCCGTTGCTGATGACGCTTGCCCTTTGCGTTGCCGTGATCATCGGACGGCACGTCGAGAACGGCAATCCGGCGACGAGCTATATCGGCATCCAGTTCGCGCTTGCTTTCCTTGTCGTTCTCGTTCCCGACAACTACATGAATGCCGCGCCGGAGCCGGGTTTGAACCGCCTGGCTGGAATTTTGCTCGGTATTGTAATCCTCGAACCAGTTCTGCTCGCCTGGCATCTGCTTTTCGCTGATAAATCGCCGCCGAAAGTTGGAATGGCGACTGAACCCGACAACATGCCGAGGGAATAGCGATCAATTCGGCGCGACCGCACCGTGCGACACGTTGAAGAATTGCGCCCGTCCGCGAAGGCTGTCGAACAGCGAGGTGTCCGTGCCGGTCATGAATGCCTGGCCGCCAAGTTCCTCGATAATGTCGAACAGGGCCGCCCGGCGGCCCTCGTCGAGATGTGCGGCTATTTCATCGAGCAGCAGGATGGGCGCCATGCCGGCAAGCCTTCCAGTCAGGCGCGCATGCGCAAGGATAAGACCGATCAGCAGCGCCTTCTGCTCACCTGTCGAGCATAGCTCAGCGGGCATCGCTTTTGGCCGGTGGCGGACGAGGAGATCGGAGCGGTGCGGCCCGTCAAGCGTGCGCCCGGCAGCGCGGTCGCGGCTTCTGCCATCACGGAGCGCTCGCCTGAAAATCTCCTCCACATCGGTTGCCGCCTCAATGCCAATGCGCTGCTCAAGTGCGCCCTCGATGAGGCAATCGGCCTTGGGGAAGGGACTGCCGTCGGGCGAGCGTTCGATCATGTCATTGATCAGCCGCATCAGTTCGGCGCGCGCTGCGGCAATCGCTATGCCGAGTTCGGCCATCGGCGTCTCTATTGCATCGAGCCAGGCGTCGTCGGAGCGCTCTTCGGTAAGCAGTCGATTACGGCTGCGCATCGCCTTTTCATAATCGAGAACGCGCTTGCCATGAGCCGGGTCTATGGCGAGAACCATGCGGTCGAGAAAACGCCGCCTGTCGGCGGAGGGGCCAGTAAAGAGGCCGTCCATCGCCGGCACGAGCCAGAGGATACGCGCGTAGTCGAGAAGTTCATCGGCGCTTGCGGCGGTGACACCGTTGACGCGGACGCGCCGTCCGCTTTCGCCCGGCGCATTGCCGGCAAGGCCGGTTCCGACATCGACCGAGCCTTCCTCCGTTTCAATGGCGGCATGGATGGCAAAACCGTCAGGCGCTCCGTTGCGGGTTACATCCGTATAAACGGCGCGCCGCAATCCACGGCCAGGCGAAAGAAACGAAATCGCTTCGAGGAGATTGGTCTTCCCCGCACCGTTTTCACCCGTCAACACCACATGCGATGGCCCGAGCCGCAGCGAGAGGCTTTCATAGTTGCGAAAGTTGGCGAGCTTCAGCCGGCTGATCGAAACGCGGGCAGGTGGGAGACTATTTTCCATAGAGGCCTACCGCATGCCCCCTGGAAGGCCACTCGACCCCCGACTGCGCTTCCACGCAGAGGAGGGTGACGGGACTATAACAAGTTCACCCATTGGATGCTGCGGCGATTGCCCTAAACCCGCATCGGCATGAGGACATAGAGCGCATTTTCATCGCCCGTATCGCGCACCAGTGTCGGCGAACCGGCATCGGCCAACATGAACACCGCCTCGCTACCGGTCAACTGCGCAGTGATATCGAGGAGATACTTGGCATTGAAACCGATCTCGATCGGATCGGCGTCATAATCCGCTGCAATCTCATCGGTCGCACTGCCGGAGTCCGGGTTGTTGACGGTCAGCGTCAGCAGCCCATCGCCGATGGTAAGCTTTACGGCACGGCCACGCTCGCTCGAGATCGTCGAGACGCGATCGACAGCCGAAGCAAAGCTTTGCCGGTCGATCGAGAGCTTCTTGTCATTGCCCGAGGGGATGACGCGCTGATAATCCGGGAACGTACCGTCGATGAGCTTCGAGGTAAGGACGACCGATCCAATAGTGAAGCGGATCTTGGTCTCGGAGAGTTCGACAGTCACCGTAATATCCGGATCGTCGACGAGCTTCTGCAACTCAGCGACGGTCTTACGCGGGATTATGATGCCCGGCATGCCCTCGGCACCAGCGGGCGCTTCGAGTTCGGCGCGGGCAAGGCGATGGCCGTCGGTGGCGACAGCGCGCAGCTTCAGCTTGCCGTCGCTCTCGATGGCGTGAAAATAGATGCCATTGAGATAATATCGCGTCTCTTCGGTGGAGATGGCAAATTGCGTGCGCTCGATGAGGCTTTTCAGCGCGCTCGACGGCATGCGGAAGGTGTGGCTGAACGCGCCAGCGGTCAGCTCCGGAAAGTCGGACTGCGGCAGGCACTGCAGGCGGAAGTTCGAACGGCCGGACGTGACGGCCATGGAATTGCCATCCGTATTGGTGGCCAGCATCACCTCTGCGCCGTCCGGCAACTTACGGACGATGTCGTAGAGGAGGTGGGCCGGAACAGTCGTCGCACCGGATTGCTCGATTTGCGCGCTTGTTGCTTCCGTCACTTCGAGATCGAGGTCGGTGGCCTTCAAGGCGAGGCTGGCGCCGTCGGCATTGAGCAGGACATTCGACAGGATCGGAATGGTATTGCGCCGTTCGACCACGCGGTGGACATGATTGAGCGACTTCAGAAGGTTGGAACGTTCAAGAGTTACACGCATGATAAACCGGTCTCGCTGACTTCTATTCCGGCAGGAGGGCGGCGTATCTGCAATCCTCCTCCGGTGCGGGGCGCTTATTCCCCAGGGTCAAGCAAATTGGCAGAACTTCGCCTTAAAAAGCAAGCCTGCGGCAGGCATCAGCGTACCATACCGCAGGCTTTCTGTTGATAAGATGTGTCCTATTGGGCCTGTTCGTTGATCAGGCGCTTCAACAGTTCGAGTTCCTGCGAAAGTTTCTGGTCCTTGCCGACAATGTCCTCGATCTTGCGCACGGCATGAAGGACAGTGGTATGATCGCGACCCCCGAAACGACGGCCGATTTCCGGCAGGGAACGCGGCGTCAGCATTTTGGCCAGGTACATGGCGATCTGGCGCGGCTTGACGATCGTGCGTGTACGCCGGTTCGACAAGAGGTCCTGCTTCGATACGTTGTAGTGGCGAGCGACGATGCGCTGGATTTCCTCGATGCGGATGCGCTTGGCATCGCCCCCACGCATGAGATGGCTGAGGAGTTCATCAACGCGGTCGACGGAAAGGTTCGGTTCGAACGTCTGGCGGAACAGCAACTGGTTGAACGCGCCTTCAAGTTCGCGGCCGCTGCCGGTCACGGACTGGGCGACATGGTCGAGAATTTCCATGGAAATATCCAGCGAATGATCTTCGAGCTGGGCAGCAGCGAGACGGCGCTTGAGGATTTCGAGACGCATCGCATAGTCCGGCGAAATCATTTCCAGGGCAACGCCGCCCTGCAGACGTGAGCGCACGCGGGCATCGAGCGATTCAAGCTCGGAAGGCGGACGGTCGGCAGCAACGACGACCTGCTTGGCACTGTCGAGCAGCGTATTGATCAGGTGACAGAACTCGTGCTGGATCGACTTACCCTGCAGGAACTGCATGTCGTCAATGATCAGAAGGTCGATATCGCGAAGCTGTTCCTTGAACGAAAGCGCATTGTTGTCGCGGATTGCTGTCGCAAAGCGCCACATGAAATATTCGGCGGTGAGATAGACGACGCGGGCGCGCTCCGGACGCTTCAGCGCCTCTGCGGCGATAGCCTGCAGGAGATGAGTCTTGCCGAGCCCGACTGACGCATGAATGAACAGCGGATTGAAGCGGACGGCGCTGGCGCCGGCATCGGCGATGGTGCGCGCGGCAGCAAGAGCCACGCGGTTTGGCGTACCGTCGACGAATGTCTCGAACGTATAGCGCGGATCAAGTGGCGAGCCAAAAACCGAGTTCTGCGAACGATCGGCGAAATGCGCTGGAGCCTTCTTTTCCTGCGAGGTGGTGCCGACCGGGAAAACCGGCTTGTCACGGGCCAGCGCACGGGTCTCGGCACGCTGGGGTGCCTCGGCGTCACAGATCGGCCGGATGGCACGGCTGGCGCTGCGGAAGACGATCTCGACCTTCAGAACCTGCTCTTCTTCCTCGCGCCAGAGCGCGGTGATCATGTCGGAATAATGATTGTTGATCCACGAGCGCAGGAAGGCGGTCGGCACGGACAGCCGGACGATGCTCTTCGACGTTTCGTCGAGTTTCAAGCGGCCGAACCAGCTCGAATAGACCTCACTGCCGAGTTTCGCCTTGAGCTTGCTTTTGACACGCTCGAATATCATTTCGCTGCCGGCCGAAGCCATGTCTTTCCCCTCATCCACATGGAGCGGGACCATGGCATTTGTGCCGTTTTCCATTATTCCGCTGGTCATTGTCATCGCCTCATCCTGGTATTTCATTCGGGTCGTAGAGACGCCCGTGTTTTATATTTGCCGACGTGTCACCGTCAGGCAGTGATGACCGACGAGCCGCCCCAGTGGCCCGTCTGGTTAATGCCGTATCTAACAGATTGAGGATTTGGCGATTACGCAGTGTTGTCCTGAATAAGACTTGTTCAGAATGTCTGTCACAACCACGTTCGCATCCCTCTCGTTAGGCGCGTAAAGCCTTACGCCCGGCTCACGCCAGCGTCGCCAACCCGCTCGATTTATGAAACAACCCAACCCCGATGGGCTGAGTACTGACAAAAACCACTCGTTACGCAAACGGTCAAATCTGCGCCCGAACCCACAATTTAATAAGCCTGTTAAATGGGTTTTGCCCACCCCTTCGATGTCTTGGACCTTACAAAAACCTTTGCAGGAAGAGCAAGTCCGGCCCAAGGGTTTTTTGATGAATAAAAGGTTAATGGAATTTGATTTTTTTTAAGTGTCCCCGGCTCAACTTGGAAAAACCGTTCGGATTCAAGGCTTTTTTTGAGGCTCAGATTTTGTTGCACTGCGACCAGACCCACAGAAAAAAAATTTATAAATTTACGCTTGACAGCGGGTGTGGTCGGAGATTCCACCGGACGGTCCCGAGTTATAATTACTACCTTTTATAACTCGTTGAAAACACACACAAATTGATGATTGACGCTTTTTGTCCTAATCGATTTGTGACCACCAGATGTCATGGTTTTGATAAGCCACAATCTTTTCCCCGGGTAACGAATTTATTCCCAGAATCAGGCTCAAATAAAAAAACCCGGCTAAATAGATGCCGGGTTTTCAAATATAAATATGAAGGTCTGATTAAGCAGACATGCCCTTCAGGCGAGCCGAGAGGCGAGATACTTTGCGCGAGGCAGTATTCTTGTGAAGGACACCCTTCGAGGCAGCGCGCATGACTTCCGGCTCGACAGCCTGGAAGGCGATGGCGGCAGCCGCCTGGTCGCCGCTTGCAACCGCATCTTCGAACTTGCGCAGGAAGGTGCGCACGCGCGAGCGGCGGGATTTGTTGACTTCGGTGCGGGCTTCGATCTTGCGCGCCGCTTTCTTGGCCGAAGGAGTGTTGGCCATGATGCCTCTCTTTTCTGTCAGCTAATCGGCAGCCTGAAAGCAGCCGTCACAAAATAATAGGGTGGCCGAGGGGCCACCGAACGTTGGGGGGCTTATAGATGACGTTTGCTTTTGCGTCAACTTGGAATCGCTGATGAATTCGGGGATATTTTCGTTCAGCGATTTTTAAAGGACGGCGCCCGCTTTTCGGCAAAGGCCGCCATGCCTTCCTTCTGGTCCTCGAGGGCAAACATCGAGTGGAACACCCGGCGCTCGAAGCGCAAGCCTTCCGAGAGCGTCGTCTCATAAGCGCGGTTGACGGTCTCCTTGGTCATCATCACGACGGGGAGCGAGAAGGAGGCAATCTTCGCGGCCGCCTTGACGGCCTCGGCCACAAGGTCCGCCGCAGGAACCACCCGGGACACCAGGCCGCAACGCTCGGCCTCGGCCGCATCCATCATACGCCCGGTCAGGCACAGGTCCATTGCCTTCGACTTGCCGACCGAACGGGTGAGGCGCTGCGATCCGCCCATTCCCGGCATTACGCCGAGAGTGATCTCGGGCTGGCCGAATTTCGCGGTGTCGGCGGCGATTATGAAGTCGCACATCATGGCGAGTTCGCAGCCTCCGCCAAGCGCATAGCCAGCGACCGCAGCAATCAACGGCTTGCGCAGCCGGGTCACGCGTTCCCACTCGCTGAAATAGTCGCCGAGATAGGCGTCGGCGAATGCAAGCGTCTGCATTTCCTTGATGTCGGCGCCGGCGGCAAAAGCCTTTTCCGACCCTGTGATGACGATCGCGCCGATATCGTTGTCCTTGTCGAACGCTTCAAGTGCGCCTGCAAGGTCTGCGAGCAGCGCCGAATTCAACGCATTGAGCGCTTGTGGACGATTGAGCCGGATGAAGCCCACCTTTTCGCGCGTCTCGACGATGATGTTTTCATAGGTCATGGTTGATCCTCCTCAATCGCTAATGCTGGCACACGGGGCAATAGAAGGTCGAGCGCCCGCTTTGGACAATACGCGACACCGTGCCATTGCAACCCTTGCGCGGGCACGGGGCGCCTTCACGGTCATAGACCGAGAACGAATGCTGGAAATAGCCAAGTTCGCCATCGGCTTGCCGGTAATCCTTGAGGCTCGATCCACCGGCCTTGATCGCGTCAACGATGACAGCCCGGATCGCTGTCGCGAGTCGCTTTGCATCATCGGTCGGCGCTCCATCCTTGCCGGAAATGCTCCCTGCCGGCCGCATGGGCGAGAGTTCGGCGCGCCACAGCGCTTCGCAGACATAGATGTTGCCAAGCCCGGCTATCAACCTCTGGTCGAGAAGTGCCGCCTTCAACGGCGCCGCCTTCTTGTGAAAAAGCTTCGCCAGCAAGGCGCCGTCGAGGCGGTTTCCCGTCGGTTCGGTGCCAAGACCCTTGATCAGCGGATGGTTGTTGAGTTCGCCGGGCTCGGCAAAGAGCATGAAGCCGAAGCGCCGCGGATCATTATAGACGACGCGGCTCGTCTTGCCGTCCTTGGCGGCGAGTTGCAGCACCACGTGGTCGTGCAGCGCGTTCTTCGAGCGCTCATGGGCAAAATCGCCGGGCGTTTCCGCCGCTTCGCCTTGCTCGATGCGATAGGATCCCGACATGCCAAGGTGGCTGATGACGCCAAGACCATTATCGAGATGAAGGATGAGATATTTGGCGCGCCGTTCGAGCGCTTCGATGCGCCGTCCCGTCAAACGCTCGGCGAAGCGCTCGGGGAAGGGAAAGCGCAGGTCGGGGCGCCGCTGCTCCACGCCAAGTATGGTCGCGCCCTCCATGACGGGTTGGAGACCGCGCCGGACGGTTTCAACCTCAGGTAGTTCAGGCATCTGGGCTGCGCTCTCCCGTGCCCTTGAGGAAGCTCTTGCCGTGGAGGCCGGGGGCAACGCCGAGATGGGCGGCGACCGTCTCGCCAATATCAGCGAAGGTCGGGCGTACGCCGAACGAGCCTTTGGGCAGGTCCGGACCGTAGCAAAGCACCGGAACGCGCTCGCGCGTGTGGTCCGTGCCCTGATAGGTCGGGTCGCAGCCATGATCGGCGGTAAGGATCATGAGATCGCCCGGACGGAGCTTGGCGATAGCCTCGGGAAGGCGCATGTCGAAGGCCTCTAGCGCTGCCGCATAGCCTGCGACATCGCGCCGGTGGCCGTAGAGCATGTCGAAATCGACAAAATTGGTAAACACGAGGTCGCCATCCTGTGCGTCGTCCATCGCGACAAGGGTTTCATCGAAGAGCGCCATGTTGCCGTTGGCCTTGCGCACCTGACCTACGCCCTTATGCGCATAGATATCGCCGATCTTGCCGATGGCGATGACCATGCGGCCGGCATCGGTAAGGCGGTCCAGCAGCGTCGCCTCTGGTGGCGGCACGGAATAATCGCGGCGATTGCCGGTGCGCTCGAATGTTTCCTTCGCCTCACCGATGAATGGCCGGGCAATAACGCGGCCAATATTCAGTGGATCGACCAGCTCGCGCACGGTTTCGCAAAGCTTGTACAAGCGTTCCAGCCCGAAATACGTCTCATGCGCGGCAATCTGGACCACGGAATCGGTGGACGTATAGAAGATGGGCATGCCCGTGCGGATGTGTTCTTCGCCCAGTTCCTCGATCACGTCAGTTCCCGAGGCGTGTTTGTTGCCGAGGATGCCTGGAAGCTGTGCAAGCCGAACCGTGTCGGCGATCAAGGTTTCGGGGAATGTCGGGACGGTCTGGGGAAAATAGCCCCAATCGAACGCCACCGGAACGCCGGCAATTTCCCAGTGACCGGAAGGGGTATCCTTTCCCTTCGAGGTTTCTTCGGCCGCGCCCCACAAACCGACCGGGGCAGGGGCCCGCGATGATACCGGAAAAGCCGAGGCGATGTTGGCGGCGTGGAAGAGGCCGAGCGAGCTCATATTGGGAACAAGCAGAGGGCCTTGGCGCAGGCCCTCCTTGTCGGCCTCGCCGGCAGCACATCGTTCGACGATGTGCGCGAACGTATTTGAACCTTCGTCGCCGAAAGCCTTGGCATCCGGTGCGCCGCCGATGCCGAAGGAGTCGAGAACGAAAAGGAAAGCGCGAGCCATGCGATACTCCGAGTAAAATCAGACATCACAGATAGGTCAAACAGCGCGCCGTGACAAATCAATGGTGGCGGAGCGTCCTCAGCAGTTGGTGCAGGTAACCGCGTTTGAGCCCTGCCGGATGCGGCCATAGGTGTTCTTCGACATGTGAATTCCGATAACCGAAGCACCGGCGGCCGTGTTCGTCTGCCCGGTGATCGTCCAGGGGATGATCGGCACATAGGCAAGTTCGGCCTTCACCTGCACTACAGTGGTGCTGGGGATGCGCAGATTGGCGTCGAGCGTCACGGCGCTGCCAGCGTTGAACGGCCTTGACTCGGTCCCATTTACCACCCGCCGCGACCAGAGGACGGTCGCATTGCCGGCGGCGGATATATCGATGGAGGTTATTGTGATCTGCGGCGTATCCCGGCGATAGGGCAGCACCGTCGCCTGCCCGATCTTCATGATGTCGCCGAGCTGGGCAGTCGTGACAGTCGTTTGTTGCGTGACGAGATCGGCCACCATCGTCGCCGCCCGGCCGAGGTCCTTGTTGACGTTTACCCCCTCGGTCGTTTCGACCGTACCGAGGTAGAGCAGGATGAGGACAGGGGCAATGAGTGCGAATTCAAGCGCTGCGACGCCTCGCTTGTCGCCGATAAAGCGCTTCGCCATGTGGCCCAAATATTTCGTGGTCTTTTGTTGTTTTTGGTTGTTCATGCGTCACACTTTCGAAGCTATGCCGGAATTGAGCGTCAGACGAACGGTTCGTTTCTCCAGGTCGCGGTAGAGAACAGCAGAGTCCTCCCCGTTCCGTCGATTGTCTCGATACGATTGCGCATGAGATTGGTGAGGATTGGCCAGCGATAGAAAACGCGCAGCTGGTTGATCGTGCCTGCACCGCCGACATTGTTCATGAAACCCGTCGAATCGACGTCCCCATTCGGCTTTAGCGGGATGGTGACGGGAACGTTGGTGAAGTTCGCATAGGTCTTCAGGTCAACGACGAGGTTGGCGCAGCCGGCTTCGGGCAGGATAAGCTTTGCGCAGATGCGGTCGCGCAGCTGGTTCCCCGAGATATTTGCAGCCCTTAACTCGCCGGTACGCAAGCGCCTTGCGATTTCATCGGTAGCGTTTGCCATGACCTGCTGCGCCATGAAGGTCATTCCAACTTCGAATATGACGAAGATCAGCAGGAAGAATGGCAGCGCGATCATCGCAAATTCGATGGCAACTGTGCCGCGTCGGTTGCGCCTGAAGCGGGCAAGCAGTGCCACGAGCCGGCTTTGCCTGACGCGCCCTGTGCAGCGTAGGGCGGCAGAGGCCGCCGCGACACCTTCGTGCGATTGATTGTTTTTATCGTTGTAGAACATGGATGGAATTCCCCGACCACCTAAGGCAAGAAAATTCCTAGCATTCAGAAGTTAGAATCCCGTTCGATCCGCGGTGGAAATTGCAGTAAATTCCTTCACGATTTTTCAACCGTGAGTAGCGCCAGCTCAGTTGCCGCCGATTTTTTGATCGGATTCGGTTTCGGCAGTCGTCTTCTGCGCTGTTTCGCAATAGGGCGTACAGGAAAGTGTCTGGACGAAAGCGCGCCGATAGACGCGCGTCGTGTTGGCAACGCTGCGGCTCACCATGACCTGATCATCGACAATCGGGCTGCCATCGGCGTCCAGAATGACAATATTGGTCATGCCGAAGCCTTTCCCCGTCAAAATTACGGTGCGCGCATCCTTGACGACCGCATCGGCAATGGCGGGATCGCCGACGACGACCGTATCCGCCGGACGCGCGAGTCTCAATATTCTTGCCTGGTTCATGATCACATGGATGCCCGTATCGGCGCTCGCGGGGGCGGGGGCGAGCGCAATGGCGACAAGCGCCAAGGCGATGGTCAATCCGTACGCAGAAACAGTGTGGAATTTATTGCCGACCATGGATAAGAGCCCCTCGAAACGAATGCTTCTCAAACATGGCGTGGATTGGTGAAGGAAAGCTTAAACCCGCAAAGCTTTTGTTAATCATAACGGCGCAAGACGACGTACAAACGGTAAAATTTTATGCAAATTCTAACTATACGATTTACCTTTTAGTCACCTCTATTTCGAGTTGCCAAAGCTTTACTATTTTGTAACGGTGTTCCTTAAGATGAATGAAATTCGCTGCCACTAGCGTTCGATCAGGCGCAACCAGTGGTACGAGCGAGGACAGTCCAGATGACAGGCACGATGAATGCGATCCTCGACGTGTTCGCTCGCTTCCTGCACAACCGGTGCGGCGCTACGGCTATTGAATATACGCTCATCGCTTCGATCCTAAGCATCGCCATTCTGGCCGGCGCGAACGTGCTTGGATCATCGGTACAGACCCTTTACGGCTCCCTTGCGGACAAGGTTGCCCAGGCGCCAAACAGGTAAGGTCATGATTGAAGCCGCCATCCTCGTCATCTTTCCGTTTGCAATGGCCTTTGCGGGGATCTCCGATCTCCTGTCGATGACAATTCAAAATCGCGTTTCGCTCATCCTTGTCGTTTCATTTGTAATCCTGGCGCCGCTGACCGGCATGGGCTGGGAAGCCTATGCAATGCATTTTGCCGCGGGCGCTGCGGTTCTCACGGTAACATTCGGCCTTTTCGCGACCGGCACGATGGGCGGCGGCGACGCCAAGCTGATGTCAGCGACCGCGCTTTGGCTCGGCTGGAACATGGGCCTTGCCGAATATTTGTTGATGATGTCTGTGCTGGGCGGCCTGCTTACCCTCGCAATTCTCAACTACCGCAATTCCCATGCTGCCATAATATATGCGGACCGGATCGAGTTCATGCGGCGGCTTGCGCGCAAGGAAGAGGGCGTCCCCTATGGCATCGCCCTTGGCGGCGCCGGCCTCCTTGCATTTCCAAGCTCCCCCCTATGCCAATGGGTTATCGATCGCCTGGCGCACCTCTGATTGAGTTCGTATCCCAGGGCTTTTCCTGGATCTAAACCATTAGAAGCGTGCATTGTTAGACTGGGCGTCACCTTGTAGATTGGAACGACACCCTGGAGATTTGAACATGGCCCTAAAGCGGATGGACAATGTCGGAATCGTCGTCGAAGACCTCGAAGCGACGATCGATTTCTTTCGCGACCTTGGCCTCGAACTCGAAGGGCGGGCGACGATCGAAGGCGAATGGGCGGGACGCGTCACCGGACTGGGCGATCAGCACGTCGAGATTGCCATGATGCGCACGCCGGACGGCCACAGCCGGCTCGAGCTCTCGCGCTTCATTTCACCGCCTGTCGTCGCAGATCATCGGAAAGCGCCGGTCAACGCCCTGGGCTACCTGCGCGCCATGTTTACCGTGGACGATGTCGACGAGACGCTTGAAAGACTGAGTGCCCACGGCGCGCAACTCGTCGGCGAAGTGGTCCAGTATAAAGACTTGTATCGGCTCTGCTACATTCGCGGGCCTGAAGGGCTTCTCATCGGGCTTGCCCAAGAACTCAATTGAATACCAATACATACGGCGGGAGCGGCTGGATGACGATGGTCACGCGGCCCGCATCGACGTTTCAGAAGCCATGATCCATGTCGCCATGCGCGACGTTCTGCTGCGTCTTATTAGCTACTGACGTTCTCAAACTGACCCGCTGAGTATTCATAGATCGAAAGTCTAACGGTTAAACGCCGTTAAGCATAGATTTAAGCAATGCGTTAACCATAATTACACGATTGGCAAGTCAAAGTGCAACCGTGGGTAATCTTAGACAAAAGTCTAACGGGGTGCATTGAATGCAAAGAGCACGACTTGTCATTTTGACCGTCGCGGTCGCTGCCGCGGGCGCCGCGGGCTATATCGCGACGCAGATGAAGCCCGACGTTACCGTCGTACAGTCAGCACCCCAACCACAGATGAAATTACAGGATATTCTCGTTGCCACGGACAATCTCGGCGTCGGCACGGAACTGAACGGCCAGCTGCGCTGGCAGCCTTGGCCGGTCGATGCCCTTGCCGACGGATATATCAAGCGTGCCGACCGTCCGAACGCCGTCGAGGAACTCAAGGGCTCTACGGTTCGACTGCGCATATTCACGGGCGAACCGGTTCGTGAAGCAAAGCTCATCGGCAAGGGTCAGAGCTTCATGTCGGCGCAACTCCCGGCCGGTATGCGCGCTGTGGCGACGCAGATTGCCTCCGAGACATCGGCGGGCGGCTTCATTCTTCCCGATGACTATGTCGATGTCATCATGGTCCACGAGATCGAAACACAGGGCCAGGCGAAGCAATACATTACGGAAACCGTCCTTCGCAACATTCGCGTGCTGGCGATCGATCAGACGATCCAAGAGGACGAGAACGGTGAAAAGACCAAGCTGGGGTCCACCGCAACGCTCGAACTGACGCCGGAACAAGCTGAAGTCATCACCGTCGCGCAACAGATGGCGGCGCGCCTGTCGCTCGTTCTCCGCTCGGTTCAGGACGCCCAAGAACAGACAGGACCCGGCGCCGAATATCTCGTCAATTCGCCGGGCCGTAGCGGCAATGTGAAACTGATCAAGTCTGGAACCATGGTCGAAGTCATGGGGCGGAAATAAAAAAATGGGGCACGAAATCAACATCATGCAGCTCAAATGCGCATCCCCTATGTCGCCGCTGATGAAGGCGGCCCGCGTGCTGCTCGGCTGCAGCATAGCCGTTCTGCCATTGCAGAATACGGCGGCTGCGGAAGACGCTGTCGTAAGGCTCAACCAGAGCCAGACCGCTGGCAAGCGGATCAACCTTGGACTGAGCAAGTCGCTCGTCATCGATCTGCCGGCGGATGCCTACGACATTCTCGTTGCCAATCCTTCCGTTGCCGATGCCGTCACCCGCACGGCGCGGCGGATTTATCTTTTCGGCAAGATGGTCGGGCAGACCAACATCTTCGTCTTTGGGCCGAATGGCGAGCAGCTTGCAAGCTTCGATCTCGTTATCGAACGCGACGTGGCGGGGCTCGAGGAAAGCCTGCGGAAATATATTCCCGACTCCGACATCAAGGTCGAGTTGATGAACGACAACGTCATCCTCACCGGAACGGTTCAAACGCCGCTCGACGCCAAGCGGGCGAGCGATCTCGCCAACCTTCTCGTTTCCGGCGGTGAAGCAACGACGGGACAATATGCGATCACGGCCTCCGGCCAGGGCGGCACCAATGGCGGCGGCGGGTCGGACGTTGCCATCAGCGACCCGGACGAGGCGCGCCAGAAAAGCAAGATCGTCAATCTCATTCAAATTGCCGGTGACGACCAGGTTACCTTGAAGGTAACGGTGGCAGAAGTCAGTCGCACGGTAATGAAGCAGCTTGGTGTCAATCTCGTCGGCAAGACCAAGTCGGACGGAATATTCTTCAGCTCGACCAACATCGCGTCGCTGGCCGGCAAAAGCCTGACAACGTCAGGCGTCACCGTGCCGATATCGATCGGCAGCGCAACGATCGATTCCTACCTGAATGCCATGGAAGTGGCGGGGGTCATGAAGACGCTCGCAGAACCGTCCTTGACCGCCATCTCGGGCGAACAGGCGACGTTCAAGGTCGGCGGCGAATACAACATGATCACCGGCCAGACTTCGAATGCGCAGGGCGCCCAGTATCAGCTTACCAAGATCGAATACGGCATCGGCCTCGAGTTCCTGCCCGTCGTCCTCTCACCCGGACGCATCAGCTTGAAGGTACGGACCTCGGTTTCCGAACCGACACTTGAACAATCGATCCCGCTCGGTGCTGGCGTCAATCCGACCTACAACGGAACGACGAACAAGAACCAGGCCCAGAACCTCGCCACCAACATCATTTCATTGCGCAAACGTCTCGCCGACACCACCGTGGAACTGCCGTCGGGCGGCTCGATGATGATCGCCGGGCTGATGCGCGACGACAACCGCGCCGCGATCTCGGGACTGCCTGGAATTTCCAAGATTCCGGTCCTCGGGACCTTGTTCCGCAGCCGTGACTTCATTCGCAACGAGAGCGAACTCGTGATCATCATCACGCCCTATCTGGTGCGTCCGGTCGCCCGCACAGCGCTTGCAAGGCCTGACGACAATCTCAATCCAGCCAGCGATGCCGCCGGCATCTTCCTCGGCAAGGTCAATCGTGTCTACGGCACGAAGGAAGCCAGCCTGCCTGAAGGTCGATACGAAGGCACCATCGGTTACATTTACAAGTAAGCAGGGACGCGGACATGTCAGACACAACCACCATTCGTCGTATAAAGCCCGTCCTTGCATTGCTCGCCGTAACCCTGCTTGCAGGTTGCGCACCACGCGAGATGACGGGGAGCATTCCGGACGACTATCGCACCAACCATCCGATAATCATCTCGGAGAAGGAGCAGGTCGCCGATATTCCGGTCGGTCATGCTGATCGCAAACTATCGATTACACAGCGAAGCATCGTCGAACAGGTCATCGCCAATTATCGGGCCAACGGTTCCGGCATGGTTCACATCCTGTTGCCGGCGGGCTCGCCCAACGAACGCGCTGCGGCTGGCCTGCGCGACGATATCGCAGCAGTTCTGCGCAAGGGCGGGGTCAAGCCGTTCAACATAAACAGTGAGCGCTACAGCGCAGGCTCTTCAGATTCGGCGCCGATCAGGCTTTCCTATTCGGCAATGACGGCGTCCACGCATCCCTGCGGTCAATGGCCGAAGGATTTGCTCGAGACGGCCGATAATCGCCACTACGCGAATTTTGGCTGCGCCAGCCAGAATAATCTCGCCGCCCAGATCGCAAACCCTGCCGACCTTCTTGGACCACGGGCATCTTCGCCGATCGATGCGGAGCGCCGCAACATCGTGATCGAGGACTATCGCGGGGTTCCGTCCGACAGGCCGCATACGCCCAGCGCAGCAGAAGTCGATTACTCGTGGTGACCAACTCCCTGAAACGCGGAATCTGAAGATGAGTCTAGCCTTTGACATAGAAGACCCGGCAGGCGGAGGCACAGAGCGGTCAGCGGGCCTGCACGCCTATCGTCCGGTCCCGCGCATATCGATCGAAGCTTTTTGCGAGACCGATGCGGTCGCACGCCAGATCGCCAAGGCCAATGAAGACCGGCGCATGGCCAAGACCCATGCCCAGATTCATATGGGAGGTGTCGCGACTGCCGTTGAAATGTTCCAGACGGTGCCGACGCCCAATCTGATCCTTCTCGAAACCTCGGCAGCGCCGCGGGACATGCTGCAAAGCCTTTCCGCCCTGTCGGAAGTGTGCGACCCCAGCACCAAGGTCGTCATCATCGGTCATTTCAACGACGTCGCCCTCTACCGCGAGCTGATCAGGAACGGCATTTCCGAATATATGATCGCGCCGATCGAGCTGGCCGACATCATCGGCGTCATCGGCACGCTTTTCGTCGATCCGGAGGCAAAGCCGCTCGGCAGTGCGATAGCCTTCATCGGTGCAAAGGGAGGCGTCGGCGCCTCGACGCTCGCGCACAATATCGCGTGGTCGATTTCCTCGCTGTTCAAGAGCGAGGTCGTCATCGCTGACATGGACCTGCCCTATGGCACCGCGAACATCAATTTCGACCAGGACCCGGCACAGGGCATTGCCGAAGCCGTGTTTTCGCCGGAACGCATCGACGACGTCTATCTCGACAGGCTGCTTGCGCAATGCGCTGAAAATCTCTCGCTGCTCGCGGCACCATCGACGCTCGATCGCGTCTTTGACTTCCGCGATGACTCCTTTGCACATCTGATCGATGTCGCGCAGCGTTCGGTCCCGCATGTCATCCTCGATGTGCCGCACTCATGGAATGGCTGGACGCGCACGACGCTCGCCCGTGCCGACGAGGTCGTGATCGTTGCCTCGCCGGAACTTGCCAATCTGCGCAACACCAAAAACCTCCTCGACACGCTGAAGCAGCTTCGCCCCAATGATGCGCCGCCGCGGCTCATTCTCAATCAGGTCGGCGTGCCGAAGCGTCCCGAAATTGCGCCGCTCGAATTCTGTGGTCCGCTCGGCATCCCGGCGATGGCGACCCTTCCTTTTGAACCGGCACTTTTCGGCAGTGCCGCCAACAATGGACGGATGCTCGCTGAGACGGACGCGGCAAATCCCATTGTTCAGACCATCAACGAAATGGCCCATATCTTGACGGGCCGCATGACGCACAAAGCCAGAAAGAAGCCGGGACTGAAAGCCGTCTTCTCCAAGCTGACGCGCAAGAAATAGCGAGATCGAAGAGGCATCATGTTCGGCAAGCGCGGCGGAGGAAATCAACAGGTCCAGGAGTTTCGTGCCCCGGCGATGGAAGCGGCGCTGCCGCTCGGCAATATTGCGGCAGAGGCGTCCCGGTTGCCGCGCGATATATTGGAGCCGAAACGCCAACCGACTGAAGCCGCGAAGCCGATCGTCGTGCTCCGCGAGAAGAACGAGGCCTATTACGATACGAAATCGCAAGTCTTCACGGCGCTGATCGACACGATCGATCTTGCGCAATTGTCGAAGCTCGATCCCGATGTCGCACGCGAGGAAATTCGCGATATCGTTAACGACATCATCGCGATCAAGAACTTTGCCATGTCGATCTCCGAGCAGGAGGAACTGCTCGACGATATCTGCAACGACGTACTCGGCTATGGACCGCTCGAACCATTGCTCGCACGCGACGACATCGCCGACATCATGGTCAATGGCGCGCGCAAGACCTATATCGAAGTGCAGGGCAAGGTGCAGGAATCAGGTGTAAGATTCCGCGACAATCAGCAGCTTCTCAATATCTGCCAGCGCATTGTGAGCCAGGTCGGCCGCCGCGTCGATGAATCAAGCCCCATATGCGACGCGCGCCTGCCGGATGGCTCGCGCGTCAACGTGATTGCGCCGCCGCTCGCAATCGACGGGCCGGTCCTCACCATTCGTAAGTTCAAAAAGGACAAGCTGACGCTCGATCAACTCGTGCGCTTCGGTGCGATCTCACCGGCCGGTGCCGAACTGCTGCAGATCATTGGCCGCGTTCGTTGCAATCTCGTCATTTCCGGCGGTACCGGCTCGGGCAAGACGACGCTCCTCAATTGCCTGACGAATTATATCGACAAGGACGAGCGCGTCATCACCTGCGAGGACTCGGCCGAACTGCAACTGCAGCAGCCGCACGTGGTGCGTCTCGAAACACGGCCACCCAATCTTGAGGGCGAGGGCGAGGTCACGATGCGCGATCTCGTCAAGAACTGCCTGCGCATGCGCCCGGAGCGGATCATCGTCGGCGAGGTGCGCGGACCGGAGGTATTCGATCTGCTTTCCGCGATGAACACCGGTCACGATGGATCGATGGGAACGATCCACTCCAACAGCCCGCGCGAGTGCCTGAGCCGTATCGAATCCATGATCGCCATGGGCGGCTTTTCGCTGCCGCAAAGGACAGTGCGCGAAATCATCGTCGGCTCGGTCGATGTCATCATCCAGGCGGCGCGTCTGCGGGACGGTTCGCGGCGCATCACCCATGTGACCGAAGTCATCGGCATGGAAGGCGACGTCATCATCACGCAGGACCTCGTCGTCTACCAGATCACCGGCGAGGATGCGAATGGCCGGCTCATCGGCAAGCATGTTTCGACGGGTATTGCGCGGCCGCATTTCTGGGAGCGTGCCCGCTATTTCAACGAAGATCGCCGCCTCGCCCAGGCGCTTGATTCCATGGAAATCATGCAGGGATGACGACGCCGGGAGAATTCCACCATGTTTGGGCTTAGCCTTCCGCAGATCGTCTTCGTTGCCCTGGTAGCGCTTACCTTCGCTGCACTTGCCTATGTCTTCTTCTTCGATTCAATCGCCTCGCAGAAGCGCACCGAGGAACGGCTGAATTCCGTGAAACTCTCTGCCAGCGAAAGCATGGGCAAGTTTGTGGTTCGCGACAAGCTGGCAGAGGCGCAGAAGCGCCGGAGATCCGTTCAGGATACGCTCAAGGATATCGAGAAGCGTCAGAAACAGCGTGACAAGAACGCCAAGTCGCCGCCCTTGAAGATGCTGCTCATGCAGGCCGGGATGAGGGTGACTGTTCAGCGCTTTTATATCTACTCCGCAGTGGTTGGCGTTGTCGTCACTTTCGTCGGGCTTTTCCTCGGCTCGCCGCTCTATCTTGCCCCAGGCTTGCTGCTTGCCGGCATATTCGGCCTGCCACGCTGGTTCGTTTACTATCGCCGCGGCCGCCGGATAAAGGCGTTCCTCAAGGAGTTTCCGAACGCGATCGACGTCATCGTGCGAGCGCTTCGATCCGGCCTGCCGCTCAATGACGGTATTCGGCTCATTGCCCAAGAGGCGCAAGAGCCGGTCAAGGCCGAGTTTCGGCGCATGGTCGATGCGCAGCAGGTCGGGGTGAGCATCCCGGAATCCGCGATGCGAATGGCCGAATACATGCCTTGTCCGGAAGCAAGCTTTTTCGGGATCGTGATCCAGATTCAGTCGCAGGCCGGTGGCAACCTTTCGGAAGCGCTCGGCAATCTTTCCCGTGTGCTCCGCGATCGCAAGAAGATGGCGGCCAAGGTTCAGGCGCTGTCCATGGAGGCCAAGGCCTCTGCCTATATCATCGGTTCACTGCCCTTCGCGGTTGCTTTGCTCGTCTACCTGTCGAGCCCCGGTTACATCATGGTTCTGTTCACGACCGACACTGGTCACGTCATCATGGGCTGCGCAGCCGTCTGGATGTCACTCGGGATCCTGGTCATGAAAAAAATGATCAACTTTAAGTTCTGAGCGGAAAAGTCGAGGCCCATCAATGATCACCACCATCGCCAAAGCCATGCACAACCCCGCCTTCATCTTTGCGGTGCTCGTTGGCATATCGATATTTGCAACGCTCATGACTTTTCTGATGCCGATGTTCTCCGGCACCAGCCTGAAGACGCGGATGAAGTCGGTTGCCCTGGAACGCGACCAGATCAGGTCGCGCGAACGGGCCCGCATGGCTGCGGATGCGGAGACGCGGCGCAAGAATGGAGCGAGTTCATTGCGCGTGACCGAGCGGCAGGGTGTCAGGCAACTGGTCGAGCGGCTTGATCTCCAGCGCGCTCTTGCCGACGAGAATACCGTCAACTCTCTGCGTATTGCCGGCTTTCGCGGGCAGAACGCCCTCAATATCTTTCTTGCGGCCCGCTTTGGCCTGCCCTTTGTGACGCTCGGCCTGACCACATTGTGGATCTTCGGCATGGACGGCCTTGCCGCACAGTCGACCATGATACGGATGGCCGCCTGCTTCGCCGGTGCCTATGTCGGGTTCTACTTGCCCAATCTCTACGTCAAGAACGTCGGATCCAAGCGGCAGCAGTCGATCAAGCTTGCGTGGCCGGATGCGCTCGACCTGATGTTGATCTGCGTCGAATCCGGCATGTCGATCGAGGCAGCGTTCAAGAAGGTTTCCGAGGAAATCGGCGCGCAATCCGCAGAACTTGCCGAAGAACTGGTACTGACAAATGCCGAACTGTCGTTCCTGCCCGAGCGCCGGCAGGCCTATGAGAACCTCGCCAACCGCACCGGGCTCGAGCCGGTCAAATCTGTCGTCCAGGCGCTGACCCAATCGGAACGCTACGGTACTTCGATCGGCGGTGCGCTGCGCGTCCTTTCCGATGAAAGCCGCGACGCCCGCCTGATGGAAGCCGAAAAAAAGGCGGCGGCCCTGCCGCCGAAGCTCACCGTACCGATGATCGTCTTCCTGCTGCCGGTGCTATTCGCCGTGATCTTGGGGCCGGCCTTCATCCAGATTTCCGCCCAAGGCGGCATCTTTGGCGACGCAACACCGAAGTAAATCGAAGCGTTTCCATCAACGAAAAAGCCGCCCGGTTCGGGGCGGCTTTTTTTATTGGTTGGCCTGGTGGCACTCAGCCTTTCGGCTTTGCCTTATCCTTGTCTTTCAGCATGGTCCAGGAATTCTGCTGGGCCAGCATGGTGCGCAAATATTTCACATTGGCCTGCGCCTGCTGCGGCGAGAGCTCTTGGTTGGCGATGGTCTCGGCCTCGTCGAAGCGACCCTGAAGTCCGACCACGAGCGCAAGGTTCTGGCGGACGCGGCTGTCGGACCCCGGTGCCTTTACCGCCTGGCGCATGTAGTTTTCGGCACTGGCGAGATCGCCCGAGAGGACGTAGGACATGCCGAGATTGGAAAGGATCGAGGCTTCGTTGGGATTGATCTGCAGCGCCTGCCGGTACAGGTCGCGGGCTTCGCTTTCCTTGCCCAACTGGTCGAGGATAGCGCCTTGCGCCGACAAGAGCTTCCAGTCCGGATATTCCGGCGTCTGCGCCCGTCGCAACGCATCAAGCGCCGCTTCGAACTCGCCGGCGCTTGCCAGCGCCTTGCCGTATGCGGCGAGCACGTCCCGATCCTGCGGGTAGGCGATGGCGAGGCTGCGCATGACGGCAAGGGCCTGATCGCTGCGATTGGTCATCCTGAGGACCGCGGCAAACTTCATCGCCGTGACCTTGTCCTTTGGATTAGCCTGATAGCGCGAACCGAGGCTGGTCGATGCCTGCATCAACTGCTGTTCGTTCATCTGGTCGAAATCGCCGCTCGCGCTCGTTGCCGTCGCCGCTACAGCGGGTGAAATGGAACCTGTCGTCGTCTTGTCGGTCGTCGTGCAGCCCGATATGCCCGCCACGAGCCCCGCTATCGCCACAGAGAAAAGCATGCGGCGATTACGTTGAATAATGCCTGCGATTACCATAGTTTGCCCCGTACCCACGCAAATCAGCTGTGTTAACCCAATCCCAGGACTAGAAATATTCTGTTAACCCTAACGGACCGTTAACGACGCGCGGTGCAGCACAAGAATGACCAAGGAGAAATTCGCCGATGCCGATTGAAATCAAAGGCAAAATGCCCGATGGCAGCAAACCCGTCTGGCTGGTGCGAAGCGGCGGACTGAACGACGCGGGACTAGACGACCGTGCGCTGAACTGGGCCAAGGCAAACGGTTTTGATGGTCAGTCCGCGCGCCTGTTAATCATTCCCAACGACAAGGGTGAAGTTGCCGGAGCGTTGCTCGGTACCGGCAAAGACGATGCACGTCTCGTTGCCGGCAAGCTTGCAACGGGGCTGCCCAAGGGCAGCTGGCATCTCGCCAATGTCGTGGGTGAGCCCAACCTTGCCGCGCTCGGCTTTCTGCTCGGCGGATACAAATTCACAAAATATGGCAAGAAGGACGAGCTGGATGTGACGCTTGCCTCGCCTGCAGGGGCCGACAAGGTCGATGTGAGGCGTCTTGCCAATGCCGTCACCCTGGCTCGCGACCTGATCAACACGCCGACGAACGATATGGGCCCCGAGGCGCTGGAACAGGCAGTCCGCAAGGTTGCCGATAACTACAAGGCCTCAGTGAACGTCATCAAGGGCGACGCACTTCTCAAGCAGAACTTTCCCATGATCCATGCCGTTGGCCGTGCGGGGAGCGAGGAACCCCGCCTGATTGACGTCGAATGGGGCAAGAAGGATGCGCCGCGTGTGACACTTGTGGGCAAGGGCGTTTGCTTCGATACAGGCGGGCTCGATATCAAGCCGTCGAGCAGCATGCTTTTGATGAAGAAGGACATGGGTGGAGCGGCCAATGTCCTGGCGCTTGCGAGCCTCATCATGGATGCGAAGTTGCCGGTGCGGCTGCGCGTCCTGATCCCGGCTGTCGAGAATTCGATCTCGGCCAATGCATTCCGACCAAGCGATATCCTTGCAAGCCGCAAGGGTTTGACTGTCGAGATCGGCAACACCGATGCGGAAGGACGCCTCGTGCTCGCTGATGCGCTGGCGCTTGCGGATGACGAGGAACCGGAAATCCTGATCGACATGGCAACCCTGACCGGCGCAGCCCGCGTCGCGCTCGGACCGGACCTTCCGCCGTTCTACACCAATGATGAAACGTTCGCCGCCGAGGTCGCCCGGGCCGCAGACACCGTTGCCGATCCTGTCTGGCGCATGCCGTTGTGGCAGCCCTACGAAAGCAAACTGTCCTCCCGCGTGGCGGACACCAACAATGTCACCACCGACGGCTTTGCCGGATCGATTACCGCGGCCCTCTTCCTGCAGAAATTCGTCGGCAAGGCCAAGGTGTGGGCGCATTTTGATATTTACGGCTGGAATCCCGTCGAGAAGCCGCATTCCCCGGTAGGAGGCGAGGCCCAGGCGATACGCGCCCTTTACCATCTTCTGAAGCATCGTTATCCCAGCAAATGAACGGCTTGCCTGGGTCGGCCAAGGGGGTAGAATGGAACGGAACCGAAATGATCTCGGATACCGTCCATGTTCATCGAACTGAAGCCTATCCAGGCATTGACGCTGTGGAAGGAAATCGCGATCTCGGAGGTGCGCGATGATGCGCATGACCTTACGTTGCGGCAGATGGCCGTCTTGCTGACGGTCTATCTCGAGCCGCCGCCGCACACGATACGCGGCATGGCGGCGAAACTCGGCGTTACCAAGCCGGTCATAACCCGCGCGCTCGATACGATGGGCGGCTATGGTCTGGTTGACCGGCATCGCGATGAAAAGGACAAGCGCAACGTTCTCGTCAAGAGAACGGTAAAAGGTGCGCTTTATGTTGAAAAGCTTGGCGATCTCGTGATTGCCAAGGCAAGAGGATTACCGCTTTGACAGATCCAACAGTGTCGCTGGACAAACGACTGAATGCATATCGGCCCGACCGAGCCGATGAAAGCCTGCGTGGGCTGGTGCAGGCGGAACGCTTCGTTCCCGGCAAGCCCATGCGCATTGCGGACCCGGTGGTCGATGTGAGATCCGAGCCGCGCGGCGATGCCCCGATCACCACGCAATTCCTCTATGGCGACGACGTCCTCGTTTTCGACGACGACAATGGCTGGTGCTGGATACAGAATGAGCGCGACGGCTATGTGGGCTATGTGGTCGATACTAGCCTCGACCGGCGAACCGGCGATCCCACGCATATCGTCATTGCCCCCCGCACTTTCGTCTATCCCGGATCCGATCTGAAATTCCCGCGCACCAAAGCCCTGTCGATGGGTTCGCTTGTTACGATTACGGGCGGTGAGGAACGGCGGGGCACGTTGTATGCCATGCTGCCGAGCGGTGAGGCGATCATCGCAAAGCATCTGGTGCCGATCGACGAGGTTGCGGAAGACCACGTGGCCGTCGCCGAGACGCTGATGCACACGCCCTATCTCTGGGGTGGCGTTTCAGGCTTCGGCATCGATTGCTCGGGCCTCGTTCAGCTGGCATTGCTCATGACCGGGCAGGGCGTCCTGCGGGATTCGGACATGCAGGCAGCCTCGATCGGCGAGGCGATCGAACCGGACCCGGACTACCACAATCTCAGGCGCGGCGATTTCGTCTTCTGGAAAGGCCACGCTGCAATGATGGCAAGTCACTCGACGTTGCTCCACGCCAGCGGACATACGATGACCGTAACGCTTGAGCCATTGCGCGACGCGATCGAACGCATCGCTTATCTTTACGGCAAGCCGACCGCCGTTCGTCGCCTCACGTGATGTGCCCGCCACCTGCGCAGCGGGCACATCCCGTTCGCGCAATCAGGCGGCGGTGAGTTCGCTCACCTGCCGCAAGGTGCGGATGATCTGGAGGCAGGCCCGCGCCGCCTCCTGACCCTTCACGAGGAAATGCCGCGTAAAGAAATCGATATGCTGCTCGGTCTCCTGGAAGTGGTGCGGCGTCAGAACGGCAGACAGCATCGGCACGCCCGTTTGCATCTGCGCCGTCAAAAGCGCGTCGACGACAGAGCCGGCGACGAAATCGTGCCGGTAGATGCCGCCATCGACGACGAGCCCGGTACTTACGATGGCGTCGTAACGGCCGCTTTCAGCAAGTTTTTTGGCGAGGAGCGGGATGTCAAAAGAGCCGGGCACGTCGAAGACATCGAAGCGGGCTGGTGTCACACCTTGCCGGCGCAGTTCTTCCTCGAAGCCGAGGCGGCACTGGTCGACAATGTTTGCATGCCATCGCGCCTGCACAAAGGCGATACGCGGGGCTGGGTCTTGGGGAACGTTATTCTGGAACTGATCCATGTCTTTCTCCTTCGAGTGGACGTGAATCAGGGCACAACCAAAAAGGCGCAAGGCTGACACGGAGCCAGCCTTCACTTTCGATTGTTCTCTTTCATCCGGACTATACCGTCGGCTTCGGAATTGCACCGAAATCTGCTGACCCTCCCGGATGACCGGGAGGCGCTCGCGGGCTCGCACCAGACATCGGGTGATGCAAGGTGATTACCGCCGGTGGGGAATCTCGCCCCGCCCTGAGAACACTAACGGTTGCACCCTAGTGAATTGGTCCGGGTGGTCAAGCTCGAAGCTGCCTAGAGCAACACGGGTACTCTAGTATTGGGCCGCGCGGTCGACGATATTTTTCAACGGTTCGCCGCGTTCGAAGGATTCGATCTGGGCGACGATCTCTGGGACCAGCGCCTGCGGGCTCGAGCTTGCCGCCGCGTGCGGAGTGATCGTTACCTGCGGATGCGTCCACAGCGGGCTGTCCTTCGGCAGGGGCTCGCGGTTGAACACATCGAGCGTCACCGCCGACAGCATGCCGCGGTCGAGCGCCGCGAGAATATCGGGCTCGTTCTGCAGCCCGCCGCGTCCGGCATTGATCAGCGTCGGGGCGCCTAGCGGCCCGTGCTGCTTCATCTGCGCGAACATGCTCATTGAAAGAATGCTCTTGGTGTCGGGCGTCAGCGGCAGGAGGCAGACGACGATATCGACATCCTTGAGGAAGTCCTTGAGGCCATCCTTGCCGTAATAGGTCGTAATACCTTCCATGGTCTGCAGGCGGCGGCTCCATCCGCTGACGCGGAAGCCGAGCGCGCGCAGCTTCTGCGCCGCATCGCGGCCAAGCACGCCGAGCCCGAGAATGCCGACATTCACCTCGTGCGCCGCAGGCTGGCGCCGATCCTCGTGCCAGACGCGCTGGCCCTGCTGCTGGCGATAGCGCATCCCGAGCCGGTGATGGTCGAGCACCTGCCACACCACATATTCGCTCATGCGCATAGTCAGGTCCGGCGAGACGATTCTTACGATCGGCACGTCCGGTATCTGCTGGTCATGGAAGATGTGATCGACGCCGGCGCCGAGCGAGAAAATAACATCGAGGTTAGGCAAGCCGGCCAACGAGCCCTGGCGCTGTTTCCAGACAAGCGCGTAGCGGATCTTATCCTTGTCCGTCGAGTTGAGAACCAGTTTGCGTTTCGGCGCGGCCTTGGCAAATTCGGACACCCAAACGTCCGGGTCCCATCCCGTCACGGCCAAAAGGATCGTATCGGTTGCATTGCCAGTCATTCACTCACCGCTCCCTGTTCGGCAGTTTCTATCCTGAAGGCCGCCGCCATCAGGGCTCTCGTATAATCGGTCTTGGGCCGCGCAAAAATCTCCTCCGACGGCCCATATTCCACTGCCTTGCCATTGCGCATCACCAGCACCTCATTGGCAAGCGCCTTCACCACCTTGAGATCGTGGCTGATGAAAAGATAAGCCAGATTGTGCTTCTGCTGCAATGTGCGCAAAAGGTCGACTACCTGCGCCTGAACGCTCATGTCGAGCGCCGATGTTGGCTCGTCCAGCATGACGAAACGGGGATTGAGCACCATGGCGCGTGCGAGGGCGATACGCTGGCGCTGGCCCCCGGAAAACTCGTGCGGATAGCGGAAGCGGTTCTCCGGGTCGAGGTTGACCTCCTTGAGGGCGGCGACGACCCGCGCGTCGCGCTCATCGGCGGAGAGCTTTGGTTCGTGCACTTCAAGACCCTCTGCAATGATATCGGCCACCGACATGCGCGGCGACAACGACCCATAGGGATCCTGAAAAACGATCTGCAATTCGCGGCGCAGCGGCCGCATCTCGCGGAATGAATATTTGTTGATGTCCGTCTCGCCGAAGCGGATGACCCCTTCCGACGATATCATGCGCGACAGTGCCAGGCCGAGCGTGGTCTTGCCCGACCCGGATTCGCCGACAACGCCAAGCGTCTGGCCGGCGCGGATCGTTACGTCGATGCCGTCGACCGCCTTTACGTGATCGACCGTCTTGCGCAGGAAGCCCTGCTTGATCGGGAACCAGACCTTGATATTTTCGCCGCGCATGACCGGCGCCGCCGCAGCATTTGCCGCCGGCGGGATGCCCTTCGGTTCGGCGGCGAGAAGGTGGCGCGTATAGGGGTGCTGCGGGTTTTCGAATATCTCCCGCGTCGGCCCGGTTTCGACGATCTTCCCGCCGGTCATGACGCAGACGCGATCCGCAATCTTGCGCACGATGCCGAGGTCGTGGGTGATGAACAGCATCGACATGCCCTGCGCTGCCTTGAGATCGGCAAGAAGCTTCAAAATCTGCGCCTGCACGGTGACGTCGAGGGCGGTGGTCGGCTCGTCGGCGATCAGGAGCTTCGGCTTGTTGGCAAGCGCCATGGCGATCATCACCCGCTGGCGCTGCCCGCCGGACAATTGGTGCGGATAGGCGTTCATGCGCTTTTCCGGGTCGCGAATGCCGACTTCCTCCAGCAGCGCAAGCGTGCGTTGACGCGCCGCCTTGTCAGCCATGCCCTGGTGCAGCTTGAGGATTTCGCTGATCTGGTCCTCGATCGTGTGGAGCGGATTGAGCGACGTCATCGGCTCCTGAAAGATCATGGTGATATCATTGCCGCGCGTCCGGCGCAGCTCGTTCTCGCTGCTTGCAAGAAGATCCTTGCCGCCGAACAGAATTTGTCCTGACGGGTGCGACGCCGGCGGATAGGGCAGAAGCTTCAGGACCGACAGGGCCGTGACCGATTTGCCGGAACCGGATTCGCCGACAAGCGCCACGGTCTCGCCCTCGCCGATATCGAAGGATATGCGATCCACGGCAAGCGTCTCCTTGCCGCCCTGCGAGAAGGCGACGGAAAGATCGCGAACTGAAAGAAGCGGGGCCGTCATTTGAACGCCTTGCGCGGGTCAAAGGCATCGCGCGTGGCTTCGCCGACGAAGATGAGCAAGGACAGCATCAGTGAAATCACGATGAAGCCGGTAAGCCCGAGCCAGGGCGCCTGCAGATTGTTCTTGCCCTGTGCGAGCAATTCGCCGAGCGAGGGCGATCCAGGGGGCAGGCCGAAGCCGAGGAAGTCGAGCGAAGTCAATGTCGTGATCGATCCGTTGAGAATGAACGGCAGGAAGGTCAGCGTCGTCACCATGGCGTTCGGCAAAAGGTGGCGGAACATGATGGTCCGGTTGCGCACGCCAAGCGCCCGGGCAGCGTTGACATATTCGAAATTGCGGGCGCGCAGAAACTCGGCGCGAACGATGCCGACAAAGCTCACCCACGAGAACAGCAGCATGATACACAACAGGATCCAGAAGCCCGGCGGCAGGATCGAAGCCATGATCAGAAGCAGGTAAAGCGTCGGCACCGAAGACCATATCTCGATGAAACGCTGCGCGGTGAGGTCGAGCCAGCCGCCGAAATAGCCCTGCAGTGCGCCGGCGGTGACACCGATCACGGCAGACGCTGCCGTCAGGATCAGGCCGAACAGCACCGAGATGCGGAACCCGTAGAGCGCCCTGGCAAAGACGTCGCGCGCCTGATCGTCCGTGCCGAGAATATTCATGTTGCCGAAAACACAGTTTGGATCGTCCACGCCTTGCGGATAGCGGGCGCAGCGCTCCTCCGGCGTAAACAGCCAGAACGGCTTCGATGGCGCCGTATCGGGCAGTTCATTATTGACCGTCCGATAGGAATAGCGGACCGGTGGCCAGATCGACCAGCCATTGCGGTTGATCTCCTCCTGGATCACCGGATCGCGGTAGTCGGTCACGGCATAAAAGCCGCCGAATTTCTCTTCCGGATAATCGACGAGGACTGGAAACAGGATCTCGCCCTTGTAGGAAACAATGATCGGCTTGTCGTTGGCTATAAACTCGGCAAGGAGCGAAGCAACGAACAGGAACAGGAAGATCCAGAGGGCCCACCAGCCGCGCCGGTTCGCCTTGAAGTTCTGCCAGCGCCGGGCATTCAGCGGCGAAAGTCGCGGTCGTTTGACGGGGAGGGCTGGGGTCGTGCCGATAATATCGGTCATCAGACATCCCTCCGCTCAAAGTCGATACGCGGATCGATCCATGTATAGAGAAGATCTGAAAGCAGGCTGACGACGACGCCGACAAGGGCGAAGATATAGACGGTCGCGATCACCACGGGATAATCGCGGTTGATAATCGATTCGTAGCCGAGAAGGCCAAGTCCATCGAGCGAAAAGATCGCCTCGATCAGGAGCTGGCCGGTAAAGAAGATCGAGATGAAGGCGCTCGGAAATCCGGAAATGACAATGAGCATCGCGTTGCGGAAGACATGGCCGTAAAGAATACGGCGTTCACTGAGGCCCTTGGCGCGCGCCGTCGTCACATATTGTTTGCGGATTTCGTCGAGGAACGAGTTCTTGGTCAGAAGCGTCGTCGTCGCAAAGGCGGAAAGCAGCATGGCCGTCAGCGGCAGAGCGAGGTGCCATGCGTAGTCGATGATTTTTCCGCCCAGCGACAGCTGTTCAAAATCGTTCGATGTCAGCCCGCGAATTGGAAACCAGTCAAAGAAGGACCCGCCGGCAAAGAATACGATCAGCGCGATGCCGAAGAGGAAGCCTGGTATAGCGTAGCCGACGATGATGATGCCGCTGGTCCATATGTCGAATGACGAGCCGTCCTTGATGGCTTTTCGTATGCCGAGCGGTATCGAGATCATGTAGGAGAGCAGGGTCATCCACAATCCGAGCGAAATCGATACCGGCAGCTTCTCCTTGATCAAATTCACGACGCTGATATCGCGGAAATAGCTCTTGCCGAAATCGAAGCGCACATAATTCCATACCAGCAGACCGAACCGCTCAAGCGGCGGCCTGTCGAGTCCGAACTGCTTCTCGAGGCTGGCGATGAAAGCAGGGTCGAGGCCTTGGGCGCCACGGTATTTCGAATTGCCTTCGCCGAGCCCAAGCTGTTCCTGAGACTGGCCAAGGTCAGCGCCGCCGCCGCCGATGCGGTCCATTGCATTGCCTCCCTGACCGGTAAGCTGGCCGATGATGCGCTCGACCGGGCCGCCAGGGACGAATTGCACGATCACGAAGCAGACAAGCAGGACGCCGAAAAGTGTGGGAACCATCAGCAGGAGACGGCGGAGAATATAGGCTCCCATCAGGCAACGACTCCGCCAAAGATTAAATCGATAGACGAAACGCGCAGGACGTTTCCTTGATCTTCAAGCCTTGCCAATAGCCTTTGCCTTTGCTTCATCGAACCACCACAGCGACTCAACCGGAAAGCCGTAATCGGGCTTGGGCTCCTTGAAGCCGAACATGTCCCAATAGGCGACGAGGTGATTCGCTGAGTACCAATTTGGAATCCAGTCGCGTCTTATACGCAAGAGTCGATCGAGAACACGCATGACTGTGACCAAATCGTCGCGGGAACGCGCTTCGCCAACCTTCTCGATCAGTGCGTCGATAACGGGATCGGCGATTCCGGGAAGGTTATAGGAACCCGGCGCCGAGGCCGACCGCGAGCCGAACATCGATGTGAGCGATTCCGACGTCGGGGTCGCGTTCAGCATGACGGCCACACCGATAATGTCGAAATCGAAATCCTGAACTCGAAGCTGGTATTGAGCCGGATCGACAAGACGCAGGGAGGCATTGACGCCGATTGCCTGGAGATTGTTGATGAAAGGCGAATAAGAGCGGGTAAATACCTCCGCCTGGATCAGTATTTCGAGGTCGAGCGATTTGCCGGCACCGTCGACAAATCGGTTGTTCTCACGTTTGAACCCTGCTTCCTGTAGAAGCTCGACAGCGCGGCGTAAATTCTTGCGGTCGCGCCCTGAGCCATCGGTCGTCGATTGGATCACCGCTTCGCCGAAAACGCCCTCCGGCAGGCGATCGCGCAGTGGCTCCATTATGGCAAGTTCCTGCGGGGAGGGCATGCCGTTCGAACGAAAGTCCGACATCTCGAACAGCGACTGCGACTGCTCGTACATGCCATAGAACAGGTTCTTCCGGGTCCACGCGAAGTCGAAGCACAGCGCAATGGCCTCACGCACCTTCGGATCGCGAAAGCGCTCCCGCCGCTGGTTTACCGCCCATGCTTGCAAATGCGGGCGTTTCTCGTCGGGAAACTCGCGTTGGATCACACGCTTCTGCTGGATGGCCGGGAAATTATACTCGGTGACCCAAGTCTTTGCCGTGTGCTCCATGCGCCAGAATATGTCACCCTTCTTGAAGGCTTCGAACTCGGGCTGGCGGTCGCGGTAGAACTCGATCTTGATCGTATCGAAGTGGTTCAGTCCGCGCCGTACCGGAAGGTCCTTCGCCCAGTATTCATCGACACGCTGGTATTCGATGCCCTTGCCCGGTGCCATCCGGCCGACACGATAAGGGCCGGAGCCGAGCGGGGTCTCGAGCGTCGATGCATCGAACGCGCGGCCAGCAAACCACGCCTTTGAAAGAATCGGCATGTTGCTGGCGATATCGAGTATCGCGCGGTCGGAATGTTTGCCGGTAAAGGCGATGCGCAGCGTCTGGTCGTCCTCGGCGACGATCTCCTTCATCTCGGTCAGCAACAGCAGAAGCTCCGGATGCCCTTTCTCCTTGATCGACTGGAAACTGAAGACGACGTCGTGGGCCGTTAGGGGCGACCCATCGTGGAAACGCGCCGCGGGGCGCAGTTTGAAGGTGAATGTGTTGCGATCGGCCGTGACAGTGACGCTCTCCGCGACGAGGCCGTAGATCGAGTCTGGCTCGTCGAGGGCTTCCTCCATCAGCGTGTCGTAGCAGATTTCCATGCGCGGCGGCGCATCACCCTTGGCCGAATAGGTATTGAGCGTGTTGAAGGTCTGTGGCGACTGATTATAGAGCCAGTTCGCCGGAGAAAAGGCGAAGGTCCCGCCCTTCGGCGCATCCGGGTTGGCATAGTCGAAGTTTTTGAAATCCTTCGGGTATTTCAACTCGCCAAATGCCGATAGACCGTGCAGCGGCACGTCGGTGGCAATCTCGGCGAGCGCGATGCGTGGCGAAAAAGCGGTCAGAAGTGTTGCACTCGAAATCTTCAGAAGATCGCGCCGGTTGAGCTGCGTCATTCGGCGCGCGCTTTCAACGCCTGCTCCTTGGCCGTGTCGATCCACCATGAGAACGGGTCGATACCTGCATAGTCCGGCTGTTTTGCCGGCATGCCGAATTTGTTCCAGTAAGCGATCTTGATGCGATCGTCATACCATTGCGGGACGGCGTAGTAGTTCCACAACAGTACCCGGTCGAGTGCGTGGGTGGCGGCGACGAGTTCATCCCGGTCCTTGGCAAAGATGATCCGGTCGATCAGCTTGTCGACGGCCGGATTCTTGATGCCCATATAGTTGCGGCTGCCCGGTGTGTCGGCAGCGCCCGAACCCCAGAAATCGCGTTGCTCGTTGCCCGGCGACAGGCTTTGGGCAAGAACGTTTGGCGTGATCATGTCGAAATCGAAATCATTTAGCCGAGCAGTATATTGTGCAGCATCGACAACACGTAACTCGGCGTCTATGCCCAGCTTACGCAGGCTGCCCAAGTATGGGCCGAACGTGCGGTCGGCCGAAGGATCATTTGCCAGGAATTCGATGGTGAATGGTTCGCCGGTCTTGGCATTGACGAGCTTGCCGTTCTTCTGCTTGTAACCCGCGTCGCGCAGGAGCGTGACCGCCTGGCGCAGATTGTCCCGCTGCGACTGGGGCGTAGCGTATACGGGCAGCTTGAACTCCTTGGTGAAAACTTCGTCCGGCACGTCGCCCTTCACTGTTTCGAGGATTTCAAGCTCCTTGCCCATCGGCAGCCCGCTCGACGCGAGTTCCGACCCGGAGAAATAGCTGTTTATGCGCTTGTATTGCCCGAAGAACAGGTTCTTGCTCATGCTCTCGAAATCATAGGCCCAGGTCAGAGCCTCACGGACGCGTGGATCCTTGAACTTGTCGCGCCGGGTGTTCAGCAGGAATCCCTGCATTCGCCCAAATGAACGTAACGGAAACACGGCCTTGACCACTTCGCCGCGCCGGAAGGCCGGAAAATCATAGCCGCGCATCCATTTGCCTATACTGGCCTCCGAACGGTAGTCCTCGAAGCCTCCCTTCTTGAAGCCTTCCCACGCGGCATCCTGGTCGCGGAAATACTCGTAGCGAATACGATCGAAATTGTTGCGGCCGACATTCACCGGCAAGTCCTTGCCCCAATAGTCCGCCACGCGGCTCCAGACGATGGTATTGCCGGGTGAGGCGCTCTCGATCTTGTAAGCGGATGAGCCAAGCGGAATTTCTGTCGTTGGCTTGCTTATATCGCGCTTCTTACCGCTCGCGTCGTTACCCTCCCACCAATGCTTGGGCAGAATGGGGAAATCGCCCATGATGCTTGGCAGTTCGCGGTTGCCGCCGCTCGAAAAGGTGAACGTCACCTCGTGGTCGCCGGTTTTCTCCGCTTTGGTCACATCGTGATAATACTTATTGTACGACGGGCTTTGGGCCTTCAGCGTGTCGAAGGACCAGATGACATCGTCCACGGTGATCGGCTGGCCGTCATGCCACCTTGCTGCCGGGTTCAGCCGAAATTTTACCGAGGAATAGTCATCCGGATAGGCGATAGCCTCGGCGATGAGCCCGTAATTTGTCGCTGGCTGATCGAGGGATTGGCTGAGCAGCGTATCGTAAAGCAAGCCGCCGCCGACGGTAGCAGGCAGCCCCGCTGCTGGCGTTCCCTGCACGACAAAGGGGTTGAGACTGTCAAACGATCCGTAGGCGGTCTGGTTGAGCGTGCCGCCTTTCGGGGCATCGGGATTGACGTAGTCGTAGTGCTTGAAATCGTCGCCATATTTCGGTTCGCCGAGGATACTCACAGCCTTTCTCCATTCGGTTTCCGCAGCCTGGACACTCTGATGGGAAGCGACGGTGAAAGTGGCGAAAAGGGCAAGGCTGGCAACGAGGGGGCGAAATCGCAAATCAGGTCTCCACGGATTCTCTATAGTCATAAGTCTAAGAGAAATTGCGGCGGAGAACAGGCCTTCACGTTAAAAACACGCGCAGTTGATGCAAAAAAGCCGGGCGCAGGCCCGGCTTTTCTAAAGCAATAGTGACGGATTTAGTTCTTCGGTGCTTCCGGAGCAGCGGGAGCGGCGCCGTCGGCCGGCTTCTCCGCAGCGGGCGCGGCAGGAGCGGCAGGTGCTGCTGCGTCGGCAGGCTTGGCGGCATCGCCGCCTGCAGGTGCGGCATCAGCGGTCGGAAGCGGCTTCGGACTGTCGGACAGCGTGCGCAGATAGGCAATGAGGTCGGCGCGCTCATTATCTTTCTTGTCGCCGGCAAAGCCCATTGCCGTGCCCTTGATGTAGCCCTTCGGCGACGTCAGGAAGTGGTTGAGATGGTCGAAAGTCCACTTTTCCTGTCCGCCCTTGGAGAAATCCTTGATGGCCGAGGAATAGCTGAAGCCTTCATGTGTCGCGATTGGGCGATCGACGATGTCCCAGAGGTTCGGACCGACCTTGTTCGGGCCACCCTTTTCGCCGGTGTGGCAGGCAGCGCAGCGCTTGAAAACGGCTTCGCCGCGGGTTGCATCAGCTGAAGCCAGCAGCGTCGCGATCGGCACGGCTTCTGCAGCGGGTGCAGCAGCGCCGGCTTCGCCTTCACCACTGGCCTCGGCGGCCTGGATGATGAAGCCGGGCTTTTCTGGCGCATGCGAGTCGAAAATAGAATCGGACAGGATACCTGCCGTCATGACAACGAACACGGTTGCCAGAAACGCCATGGCATATTTGTTGAACGGGGTCGATTCCATCGTCGATCAGTGCTCCACTTGTGTCCTGTTCAAGTGCGCTCAATATCAAGTCCACTCTGACGCTTGCCTGGAGCAATTGCAGGGCTCGATGTTCAGCACACTTGCGGAGGTTCTCAATATCTGGTCAATGCAGTGCGCTGCATTTCTTGACAAGAGTCCCCTCGTGATCGCGCGGAAACTAGGTCTTTTGCTGAAGACTTGCAACACATATAAGGGCGCTTCTGCCTGAGACTTTTTGACACCTTAGACCGTGTGCAACGATGAAAATATTGACCCTGATCCCTGCCCGGATGGCCTCGACCCGGCTGCCCAACAAGCCACTGGCCGATATTGCGGGAAAGCCGATGATCGTGCATGTCGCCGAGCGCGCGATCGCCGCCGGTCTCGGGCGAACCGTCGTTGCGACAGATAGTCCCGACGTCAAATCGGCCATAGAAGCGCACGGCATCGAGGCGATCATGACGCGGGCCGACCACGAATCGGGTTCGGATCGCATCCACGAGGCGCTTCTCGCTCTCGATCCTGACGGAAACGTCGATGCAGTTGTCAATGTCCAGGGCGATCTTCCAACCATCGATGCCGATATCATCAGGCGCTCGCTTAAGCCCCTGCAATCCGGCCCTGCCGATATCGCGACGCTCGGCGTCGAAATCCGCCGCGAGGACGAGAAGACCAATCCGAATGTGGTCAAGATCATCGGTTCGCCGATTGGTCCCGACCGGATGCGGGCACTCTATTTCACCCGCGCCACAGCGCCGTGGGGTGAGGGGCCGCTCTACCATCACATTGGGCTCTACGCTTATCGGAGATCTGCGCTCGAGCGGTTTGTCAGCCTCGGGCCTTCGCCTCTGGAGCGCCGGGAGCGTCTTGAACAGCTGCGCGCGCTCGAAGCGGGCATGCGCATTGACGTCGAGATCGTCGATTCGGTGCCGCTCGGCGTCGATACGCCGGAAGATCTCGAACGGGCGCGCGAAATCCTCACTTCCTCAAAAGGCAGATAATAATGGCAACGACCAACCGCATCTCGTTCCAGGGCGAACCCGGCGCAAATTCCGATACGGCCTGCCGCAACATGTTTCCCGACATGGAACCACTGCCGTGCCCGACTTTTGAAGATGCGTTCAATGCCGTCGAGAGCGGCGCCGCCGACCTTGCGATGATTCCGATCGAAAACACGATCGCGGGGCGCGTCGCCGATATCCATCACCTGCTGCCGGAATCGCGGCTGCACATCGTCGGCGAATACTTCCTGCCCATTCATTTTCAATTGATGGTGCTGCCCGGCACCAAGCGCAGCGACATCACTTCCGTGCACAGTCATATCCATGCGCTCGGCCAGTGCCGCAAATATATCCGCAAGAACAACTGGAAGCCGGTGATCGCCGGCGACACGGCCGGCGCAGCCCGGCTCGTTGCCGATGTAAAGGACAAGACGATGGCGGCGCTCGCCCCCCGCCTTGCCGCCTCTTTGTACGGCCTCGATATTCTCGAAGAGGATGTGGAGGACACGGAAAATAACGTCACGCGCTTCGTCGTTCTCAACAAGACCAAGAAATGGGCCCCGCGGGCCTCTGATGAACTGATGATGACAACTTTCGTCTTCCGCGTGCGCAACGTTCCCGCGGCGCTTTACAAGGCCATGGGCGGATTTGCGACGAACGGCGTCAACATGACGAAGCTCGAAAGCTACCAGATCGACGGAAAGTTCACCGCGACGCAGTTTTACGCGGATATCGAGGGTCATCCGGACGACAAGAACGTGGCACATGCGCTTGATGAACTCGAATTCTTCTCGAAGGAAGTCCGCATCCTCGGCGTCTATCCGGCCGACACCACCTTCCGCAGTTCGCAGGCCGAGGAAGAGTAGTTAGCCTTCCCAGTTTTCAATCGTCAGTCCGCCGATGCGCTCGAACTCGCGGACGTTTCTGGTAACGAGGACGAGCGAGCGGGCGCGAGCTTGTCCTGCAATGAGCACATCGTAGGGGCCAATCGGCGTTCCTTCGCGTGAAAGATGGGCGCGAAGCGCACCCGCCGACCGGGCATCCTCTTGGCTGAATTCCAGGATTTGAAACTGCAGGATTTCTATGTCCGCAAGATTTTTTTCCCGCCGTTCAGATTTATAGGCCCCGAAGTAGAGCTCATGGGCCACGATCGCTGAAATGGCGATATCCTGCGGCGAATGTCGTATCATTTTGGAGCGAAATTTATCGTTGAATTTGAGAAGTGCTATGACCGCATTCGTGTCGAGCAAATACTTCATTTAAAGAAGTCCAGATCAGGCCTTTCCTGGGCTTCAGGTTGTTCGCTCGCCGCTTGCTCGAAATCTTTGTCCACGTGCCCCGACAGTGCGCTAAGCCACGCCCAATCATTCCCGATTGGTTCGAGGATTACCGCATTTCCCTGCCTGCGAATTCTCACCTCTGAGGTCTCGAAGCGAAACTCCTTCGGCAAGCGCACGGCTTGCGACCGCCCCGACCAGAAAATCTTCGCTGTGTCCATGTCAACCTCCAATGAGATATGACAAAGATATATACCATCGTGGGGATTTTCAATGCAGACTTTGATATAAAGCGTTCAACCTTCCACCCAGCTGCGGATGAGATGAGCGGCGATGGCGCCGGGAGGAGGGGTGATCAGTCCGCCCGGATGGGTCCGGTCGAGCATCGACACCACCTCGTCGCGTGAGAACCAGCGCCCGTCCTCCAGTTCGGCCCGGTCCAGGATAAACTCATCCGAAAGCGCCTCGGCATGACAGCCGATCATCAGGGAGTAGGGAAATGGCCAGGGCTGGCTCGCGTGATACAGCACCCGGCCGACCTTGAGGTTCGTTTCTTCGAAGGTTTCGCGTCGCACGGCGTTTTCGATCGTCTCGCCGGGTTCGATAAAGCCGGCCACGCAGGAATACATGCCCGGACCAAAATGCGGCCCGCGCGCCAGGAGGCACTTGTCGCCACGCACCACCATCATGATCGCCACGGGATCGGTCCGGGGAAAGTGTTGCGCCTCGCAGTTGGGGCAGGTTCGCCGGTAGCCGCCGTCACGCATGAGGGTCGCTGTGCCGCAGCGCCCGCAGTATTTGTGATTCTCGTTCCAGGTCAGGAGCGAAACCGCTTGCGCCATGGCGCCAAGTTGGTCGGGCGGGATGATGCCCTGCGTATAAACCGAGCGGTAGTCGATTGCCTGGACCGCCTCGGGCAGCGCGGCGAAATCAAAAGCGCTCGGCGCAGCGAGAACAGGCGCGCCGTCCTGCAGGCCGAGATAAACCGTGGAAGACTGCGCGGGCAGATAGGACGCTGCGTCCTTTTGTGTAAAGAAAGCATTGCCGTCAGCCACCAACACCTTGCCTTGCCCGATCAGGAGCATCCGTGCATCGGCATTGGCAAGCGCAACATCGACTGCGTCGTCGCTGCGCTTTTCAGCGTGGCGGTTGATCCGGTTGCCGGCAAATCCGACGAAATGGCTGGGTTCCTTTTCCGGGATATCGAAAAGGCGAAACGACATGCTTGGAGCTCCAGAAACGGACCCGGGGGACAGGGCATTGATGATGTTGACGGATTAAATAGCGTTGAGTATGGCGCTGGCAAAGGCCCGGGCATCTTTTTCGCCGTAGGGCTCACGGGTGCCATGGCCCCAGACCGGGCCAGGCCAGGCGGGATCGCCACTGTTGCGGGCAATCACATGAAGATGCAGTTGACGCACGATATTGCCAAGCGCACCGGTGTTGATCTTTTCGCAGTTCACAACGGATTTCAGGGCTTGGGCGGCAATGCCCGCCTCGAAAGTCAGAATGGTCTGGTCGAGCGGGGTCAATTCATGAATCTCGCATATCCCCGGCCGCTGCGGCACGAGGATGAGCCACGGCCAGCGGCGGTCATTCATAAGGCGCAGATCGCAGAGGCCCAGCCTTGCAATTGAATAGGTGTCTGCTGCAAGTTTGTTATCGAGAACGAAAGTCATGATCGATAAGAGATAACAGTTTTTTCGCGGTTTCGCTTGCTTTTTGCGCGCGGATTGACGATATGAGCCTCGGGAGGTTGGTGGTGGACGAGCCACTCGCCAACCGGGTCAGGTCCGGAAGGAAGCAGCCCCAACGAGCCAGGCACGGGTCGCC
Organism: Phyllobacterium sp. YR620; assembly: GCF_900104165.1. Lineage (NCBI taxonomy): Bacteria > Pseudomonadati > Pseudomonadota > Alphaproteobacteria > Hyphomicrobiales > Phyllobacteriaceae > Phyllobacterium > Phyllobacterium sp. YR620. Next base: position 211,647 of record NZ_FNJP01000005.1, on the reverse strand, counting down.
GTGCCAGCCTCCCACCTTTTCCTGTCACCTTGCCTGTGTCAAAGCCGTCCGCGGCATTGACGCTGCGGCGCATGCGGTTAGACTTCGTGAAGGGCAAGGGTCGGGAGCCTTAGCGCAGGAGCCAAACAGGACGCGATGGATACAAGAACGCCAGACAGCGCCTATCGCGTGCTCGCCCGCAAATACCGCCCGCAGAATTTCAACGATCTGATCGGCCAGGAGCCGATGGTCCGCACGCTGACCAATGCGTTCGAGACAGGGCGTATTGCCCAGGCCTGGATGCTCACCGGTGTACGCGGCGTTGGCAAGACGACGACGGCGCGCATTCTGGCGCGCGCGCTCAACTACCAGACCGCCGATATCGACAAGCCGACGATCGACCTCACCGTTCCGGGCGAACATTGCCAGGCGATCATGGAAGGCCGCCACGTCGATGTCATTGAGATGGACGCGGCGTCGCACACAGGCATCGACGACATTCGTGAGATCATCGAGCAGGTGCGCTATCGCCCGGTCTCGGCGCGCTACAAGGTCTACATCATCGACGAAGTGCACATGCTGTCGAACCAGGCCTTCAATGGCCTGTTGAAGACGCTTGAAGAACCGCCGCCGCATGTGAAGTTCATTTTTGCAACGACTGAAATTCGCAAAGTGCCGATTACCGTGCTTTCGCGCTGTCAGCGGTTCGATCTTCGACGCATCGATACCAGCGTCCTCGTGCGTCACCTGCAGAAAATCGCCGACCTTGAATCGATTGCCGTCGATGACGTGTCGCTCAGCATGATCGCGCGTGCCGGCGAGGGTTCGGTGCGCGATTCATTGTCGATCTTCGATCAGGCCATTGCCCATGGTGCGGGCCGTGTCGAGGCGGAAGCCGTGCGTTCGATGCTCGGCCTTGCCGATCGCGCCCGCATCATCGATCTCTTCGAAATGCTGATGCGCGGCGACGTCGCTTCGGCACTGAGGGAATTTCGTGCCCAGTATGATGTGGGCGCCGATCCTGCCGTGGTGCTGACGGACCTTGCGGATTTCAATCACCTGGTAACGCGCATACGGTTCACGCCCGATGTCGCCGACGACATTTCGCTTTCGGAAGACGAAAGGCTGCGCGGCAGGGATTTTGCCGAAAAGCTGTCGATCCGCGTCCTCTCGCGCACCTGGCAGATGCTGCTGAAAGGGATCACCGAGGTCGAGGAATCAAGCCGTCCTGTCCAGGCGGCAGAGATGTTGCTGATCCGCATTGCCCATGCCGCCGATCTTCCGACGCTCGACGAGGCGCTAAAGTCCCTTGAGGACGGCGGCATTCCGGCATCGCCGAATCGCAGCGAGGGATCACGTCCGGGAAATGGCGGTGCGCCGACCGCGCGCGCAGGCCAGGTGGATGCGATGGCAACGCAACGTGGTGTCGTCACTTCCAATGGCGGCGCGACGATGCGGCTTGTCGAGCCTGCCCCGAAGTCCGAACCGAGCGTCGCTCCTCCGGTAGTTGTCGAGCAGCCGCAGTCTCCAGCCGTAGCCGTTGAAAGCATCGAAGATATCGTGGCGCTCGCCGACAAGCACCGCGACATGCAATTCAAGATCATGGTCAAGAATTGCGTACGGCTTGTCAGCATGAAGCCCGGGCGGCTCGAAATCAACCTGACCGAAAACGCTCCAAAGTCCTTGCTGACGGATCTTTCGCAAAAGCTCAGCGAATGGACCGGTATTCGCTGGATGGTGTCGCTGTCGCGGGAACCGGGAAACGCTACGGTCAACGAGACAGAAACGGCCAAGCGCGATACGCTGCTCAGCGATGCGCGCTCCGACCCGGATGTCGCGGCGATCCTTGCAAAATTTCCGGGCGCCAAGATCATCAACGTGCGCATTACGGCCCCGGCTGGACAGATGGATGATGCCGTCGCAGCGGGAGATGATACGCTCGCACCGGTCGAAGAAGACGATTGACGAACAGGAGTTTTTCCCCATGCGTGACATTATGGGCATGATGAAGCAGGCCAAGGAAATGCAGGCCAAGATGGCTGCCATGCAGGAAGAGATCGCGGCTCTGGAGGCCGAAGGTCATGCTGGCGGCGGCCTTGTCACCGTCAAGCTTTCCGGCAAGGGCGCGATGACGGCGCTCAGCATCGATCCGTCCCTTTTCAAGGAAGACGATATCGAAGTCATCGAAGACCTCATCATTGCCGCGCACAACGAGGCAAAGTCGAAAGTCGAGGCGATCATGGCTGAAAAGACGCAGGCTTTGACGGCCGGCCTTCCGATACCTCCCGGTTTCAAGCTTCCGTTCTAAGGGCAGTCCACAACTGGAAGCTTATTGGAAAGCGAGATCAACTCGGCTATATTGAGTTTGGAGCGGGAACGAGCTTTCGCCCGTCCCCTTTTGCTCTATCTGGATTGAACCCGGACGGTCCATGACCAGCTCGTCCGGGTTTTCTTCAAGATAAGGCTGATACTCCACGGAAATTTCCGCATCGTTTCACTCCAAGTTCGAAAGCAAGGCTGTTGCCGCAGTCGGGGAGCCCATTCTCCCGATGCGCCGGCTGGTGCGGCGCTGCTGCTTTCGCCTTCGAACCGCGGCATCATCGTGGTGTAATTTCGAGATGGTAACGAATGCAGGGTTGTATCGCTTTTGGCATTTGAGCCGTCGAGGTTGTGCGCCCGCCAATTCCATAAATCGTCAAATTGCTCTAAACCGACGCTATGTCGAAACGAATCGCCGGTCCCGAAATCGAACGCCTGATCCAGCTCCTCGCCAAGGTGCCGGGGCTAGGGCCACGATCGGCGCGCAGGGCGGCGCTGCATCTCATCAAGAAGAAGGAAGCCTTGCTCATCCCGTTGGGTTCGGCGATGCAGGACGCCGCCGAAAAGGTGCGTGTCTGCTCGACCTGCGGCAATGTCGATACCGCGGATCCGTGCATGATCTGCACCGATCCGCGTCGTGAACGCTCGACGCTAATCGTCGTCGAAGACGTCTCCGACCTCTGGGCGCTCGAGCGGGCGGGTTCGATGAACGTGCGCTACCACGTGCTCGGAGGACGACTTTCCCCACTTGATGGAATTGGCCCCGATGATCTCAACATCGCCTCGCTTGTCGGGCGGGTCGCTGAGGGCGAAATCAAGGAAGTCATCCTCGCCGTCAATGCCACGGTGGAGGGACAGACCACCGCCCACTACATCACCGATCAACTGGCCGGCTTCGATGTGCGGATTACCCGTCTTGCCCACGGTGTTCCGGTGGGCGGCGAACTCGATTATCTTGATGAAGGAACCCTGGCCGCAGCCTTGCGGGCCCGAACGTCGCTATAGGAGACGACTTGATCATGCGCCCATGGATGAATGCCCTCTGGGCGCTGATCGGACTGATCGTTATGCTTTACACGCCGGCAAGCCTCGCTGCGTCCAGGCCTCAGGTAGAAGCGCAGTATCAGCAATGGCTGGACAACGATCTTTGGCCGGATGCCAAGGCCAAGGGGATATCGAGGGCGACATTCGACCAAGCCTTCAAAGGCGTGACGCTTAATTTCGACCTGCCCGACCTTGTCATGCCCGGAGAGAAGCCGCAGACACCGCAAAAGCAGGCGCAGACCGAATTCGGTTCGCCCGGAAAGTACTTTAACGACAAGACCGTCAACAACGTAACATCCGGCGGGACGGCGCGTGCTGGCCAATATGCACGGATATTGCAATCGGTCGAAAAGACATACGGCGTGCCGGGCGAGATTGTCCTCGCCATATGGGGCCGCGAAAGCGGCTTTGGCAGCGTCAAGATTCCGTATAATGCCTTTGCCGTCCTGGGGACCAAGGCCTTCCTCGCAACGCGCAAGGACATGTTCCGCAAGGAACTGCTTGCTGCGCTTGAAATCGTCGAGAAAGGCTATATTGGCGCCGGCAGCATGAAGAGTTCCTGGGCAGGAGCCCTTGGCCAGCCGCAATTCATGCCGACGTCCTACCTTGAGCATGCCGTTGATTTCGACGGCGACGGCAAGCGCGACATCTGGAACTCGGTGCCCGATACGCTGGGGTCGATCGCGCACTACCTTGCCCAATATGGCTGGCAGCGCGGCCGTGACTGGGGCTATGAGGTGACCGTCCCCGAGAGTGTCAGTTGCGCACTGGAAGGTCCCGACCAGGGCAAGCCCTTCAGCACCTGGGGAAAGCTTGGCATCAAGCGTGTCAATGGCAGGCCATTTCCTGCGGCGGAGGCCAAGGGCGAAGGGTTTCTGCTGATGCCGGCCGGAAGGCACGGCCCTGCATTCATCGTCACAAAGAATTTCTACGTACTCAAGGAGTACAATATGAGCGATCTCTATGCGCTGTTCATCGGCCATGTAAGCGACCGCATCGCGAATGGCGCCGCGAACTTTACCGCAGGGTGGGGCGATGTCGGCGGGCTCTACCGGTCCGACATTGCGGCCCTGCAACGGGCGCTGGAGAAAAAGGGCTACGACGCTGGCGGCGCCGACGGATTTCCAGGGTTCAAGACGCGCCGCTCGATTGGCGATTGGCAATCGAAGCAGGGCATGGCGGCCACATGCTTCCCCGACAAGGCGCTGGTTGCTGCGATCCGCTAATGCCATCGCACATTGCCGGTCTGCCGTTTGACAGCCGTCCTCAAGGAGCGTCAAATCGCTTGCCTGAACAGGAGGTGCGGCCATGGCAGCCAATGAGCGTTCCAAGCACATCACCGAGGGCATAGCGCGGTCGCCCAATCGCGCGATGTATTATGCGCTCGGCTATGAAAAATCAGACTTCGCCAAGCCGATGATCGGGATCGCCAATGGCCACTCGACCATCACGCCCTGCAATGCCGGCCTGCAGCCGCTCGCCGACGCGGCCGTGGCCGCAGTAAAAGCGGCAGGCGGCAATCCGCAACTGTTCGGCACGCCGACAATTTCCGACGGCATGGCCATGGGCACCGAGGGGATGAAATATTCGTTGATATCGCGCGAGGTTATCGCCGACTGCATCGAGACGTGCGTCAACGGCCAGTGGATGGATGGCGTGCTCGTCATCGGCGGCTGCGACAAGAACATGCCGGGCGGCATGATTGCCATTGCCCGCACCAATGTCCCGGCAATCTATGTCTATGGCGGTACGATCAAGCCCGGCAGATGGAAGGGCAAGGATCTTTCCATCGTCTCGGCCTTCGAGGCGGTGGGCTCATACATGGCCGGCAAGATGAGCGAGGAGGATTTCGAGGGCATAGAGCGTCATGCCTGCCCGTCGACGGGCTCATGCGGCGGCATGTATACGGCCAACACGATGAGTTCGGCCTTCGAGGCGCTCGGCATGTCGCTGATGTATTCGTCGACCATGGCGAATCCCGACGCGGAGAAGATCGACAGCACGGCGGAATCAGCGCGGGTGCTTATCGAGGCGGTGCGCAAGAATATTCGCCCTCGCGACATCATCACCCGCAAGTCCATCGAAAATGCGGTCGCATTGATCATGGCGACAGGCGGCTCCACCAATGGCGTCCTGCATTTTCTAGCCATTGCCCATGCTGCGGAAGTCGAATGGACGCTCGACGATTTCGAGCGCGTGCGCCGCAAGGTTCCGGTCCTGTGCAACCTGCGTCCCTCCGGCCAGTACATGGCGGTCGACCTGCACAAGGCCGGCGGCATACCGCAGGTCCTGAAGCTGTTGCTGAATGCCGGCCTGTTGCACGGCGAGTGCCTGACCATCACGGGGCGCACATTGGCCGAAGAACTCGCCAATGTTCCGGACGCGCCCCCCGAGGGCCAGGACATCATCCGGCCGATCGCCAAGGCACTCTACAGTGAGGGCCATCTTGCGATCCTCAAGGGCAACCTTGCAACGGGCGGAGCGGTCGCCAAGATCACCGGCCTGAAAAATCCGGTCATCAAGGGACCTGCACGGGTCTTCGACGACGAGCAATCGGCAATGGACGCCATACTCTCCGACAAAATCAAACCGGGGGATGTCCTCGTGCTGCGCTATCTTGGCCCGCGCGGTGGTCCAGGCATGCCGGAAATGCTGGCGCCGACATCGGCGATTATCGGCCGGGGCCTCGGAGAAAATGTTGGTTTCATTACGGATGGGCGCTTTTCGGGCGGAACCTGGGGCATGGTGGTCGGGCATGTGACGCCGGAAGCCTTCGAAGGCGGCACCATTGCGCTTGTCGAGGAAGGCGACACTATCACGATCGATGCGCACAAGCAGTTGCTGCAACTCGAGGTCAGCGACGACGAAATCGAACGCCGCCGCAGCAACTGGAAGCAGCCACCGCCGCGTTATACGCGCGGTGTCCTCGCCAAATTCGCGCAATTGGCGAAATCGGCAAGCGAAGGCGCGGTAACCGGTTAGCAGCCACTGTTCCTTGCCGGAATACAGTCTGTCAAAGCGGCGCCGGTAGGAAACGCGCGCACGACGTGCAATCTTGGTCTTTTCAAAAGAAGATCAGGATTTAGCACATGCCGGCATTGGTGAATGGAGAATGGATCAAGGGCGATGTTGCCGCCAGCGAAATGAAGGATGGCGCGTTCCATCGCGAGGCGACGCATTTCCATAGCTGGATTACGCCGGATGGCGCGGCGGGCCCGTCCGGCCAACCCGGTCTGCCTGCCGAACCCGGACGCTATCAGCTTTTTGTCTCTTACCTCTGCCCCTGGGCGTCGCGCACACTGATCTTCCGCAGTTTGAAGGGCTTGCGCGAAATCATCCGCATGTCCGTCGCGGAGCCGGCAATTGGCGAAAATGGCTGGACCTTCGCGGACCCGCAGGACGCAGGGCCGAAGGCGCCGCCCATTCGCTATCTGCACCAGCTCTATACGGCGAGCGAGCCCAACTATACCGGCAAGGTTTCCGTTCCGGTGCTTTGGGACCGCAAGGAAGGGCGGATCGTGAATAACGAGTCAGCCGACATTATCCGCATCCTCAATACGGCATTCAACGAACTCACCGGCGACCACCAGGATTTCTATCCCGAACCTCTCCGCGCGGAAATCGACCGCTGGAACGGGCTCGTCTATGACAATGTCAATAATGGCGTCTATCGCGCCGGCTTTGCCAAATCGCAGGCGGCTTATGAAGATGCCGCCAGAAGCGTGTTCAAGGCCCTCGACAAGATCGAGGCACGTCTTGCCGATCATCGCTATCTCGCCGGGCAATATCTTACTGAAGCGGATTGGCGCCTGTTTGTAACGCTTGTGCGGTTTGACGCTGCCTACCATGGCATCTTCAAGTGCAACATTCGGCGGATCGCGGATTACCACAACCTTTCCAACTATATGCGCGAACTGTACCAATGGCAGGACGTGCGCACGACTGTGAAGATCGACCACATCAAGGCCGGCTACTATTCGATTGCCCACATCAACCCGACACTCATTGTTCCGCTTGGGCCGGACCAGAATTTCGATGCGCCGCACGACCGCGAGCACCTTTTGGGCAAGGGAATTTTCAAAGGATCGTAAGCCAAACCGCTTGCCATTTCCACTCATATGTGAAAATATTATTCACAAGAGAAGATATGGGAGGCAATCATGGGACGCAACTGGCGCAATCCGCACGTTGAAAGCGTGCGGCAATGACCGGCCTTACGCCGACAGTCGGCGTTTCCTCGACGCATCCAAGAAACATGCCGGAGGCCCATGCCGCGCTGCCCGTATGGAACGCGGAAAACTGGTATTATGAGGATTGGCCTGTTGGTCAGAAGATACGATCGCTGCGGAGGACAATATCCGAAAGCGACAGCCACCTCTTCAACGTCCTCGTCACCGACATCCATCCCTATGTCCAGGACCAGATGTTCGCGGAAAGCGAGGGCATGTTCGGCAAGCGTCTGGTCGCAGGTGCCTTCGTCTTTTCCGCTGGCCTCGGCCTGGTAGCCACCAATTGCGTCAACGCTTTTTCGTACGGCTATGACAAGCTGCGGTTTATCAAGCCCGTCTTCCTGAACGACACGATCTATACGATCCGCACCAACCTCGACAAACGGCCGCGCTACAAGGACCTTGGCCTTATCCGCGCCAGCTATGAAGTCTTCAAGAATGAGGGCGAGCTCGTCCTCTACTGCGAACACCTGCAAACGGTGAAATACAAGAATCCTGCTGATTTTGTTGGAAAGACCGAAAAATAATGACTGCGAACGAATTGCCCCTGACAGGCCTGCTTGTCGTCGATATGAGCCAGTTTCTGTCGGGACCCTATGCCTCCCTGCGCCTGATGGATCTTGGCGCGCGTGTCATCAAGATCGAGCGGCCCGATGGGGGCGACCTTTCACGGCGCCTTTATCTCAGCGACACCGAAATCGGCGGGGATTCGACGATTTTCCATGCAATCAACCGCGCCAAGGAAAGCCTCGCGATCGATTTGAAGAACGAGGCTGACCTTAAGGCGCTGAAGGCGTTGCTCGCGCGTGCCGATGTGCTCATCCAGAACTTCAGGCCCGGCGTCATCCAGCGGCTGGGCCTCGATTATGAGGCAGTAAAGGCGATCAACCCACGTCTGGTCTATGCCAGCATCAGCGGTTACGGCGAGGAGGGGCCATGGGTGTCGCGTCCCGGTCAGGACCTGCTGGCGCAGTCGCGTTCAGGCCTGATGTGGCTCAACGGCGATGAAAGCCAGGGACCTGTGCCCTTCGGCCTCGCCGTCGGCGACATGCTTGCGGGGGCGGCGATCGTGCAGGGTATCCTCGCGGCCCTGGTGCGGCGGGGGATCAGCGGCGAGGGCGCCCATATCGAGACGAGCCTGATGGAATCACTGATCGATTTCCAGTTCGAGGTGCTGACAACACACCTCAATGATGGGCGCCGATTGCCGAAACGCTCCGATTTCCGCAGCGCGCACGCCTATCTTTCGGCACCCTATGGCGTCTATCAGACGAAAGACAGCTATCTCGCGCTCGCCATGACACCGTTGCCCAAGCTCGCGGATCTCCTTGGTCTCGATGCGCTTGCTCCCTACCGCGATCAACCTGCAACCTGGTTTACGGCACGTGATGCGATCAAACGCATTATCGCGGAGAAGCTGGCGACCGAGCCAACCGATCACTGGCTCGCCATACTCGAGCCTGCGGATATATGGTGCGCCAAGGTGCTGAACTGGGAAGAACTCCTGCAAAGCGAAGGGTTCAAGGTGCTCGACATGCTGCAGACGGTCGAGCGCGACGACAATGTGTCGATCGAGACAACGAGATCGCCGATCCGCGTCAATGGCAAGCGCGCCAAGTTCGATCGGGCTGCGCCACGGATCGGCGAGCATAGCGACCGCATTCGCAAGGAATTTGGGCTGTGAGCGGCATTGTTCTCAAGGGGATGACGTGGAGCCATCCGCGCGGCTATGACCCGATGGTGGCTTGCTCGCAGCTGTGGAAAGAAAAATCCGGCGTAACCGTCGAGTGGGAAAAACGCTCGCTGCAGGATTTCGAATCCTTTCCCGTGGATGAGCTTGCCCGCGCCTACGATCTGATTGTGATCGACCATCCGCATGTCGGGCAGATCACCGCGGAGAACTGCCTCCACCCGCTGGATGTTCCGGGCCGTGAGGCGGAACGGGACGCGCTCATTGCCGGCAGCGTCGGACAATCCTACCAGAGCTATTGCTGGCAGGATCGCCAATGGGCGTTCCCGATTGATACGGCGAGCCAGGCTTTGGCGTGGCGCCCGGACCTGCTCGACCGGCCGCCAACGACATGGGCAGAGGTGATGCGGCTCGCCCGCGAAGGCAAGGTGCTGCTGCCGCTGCGCCCGCCGCATACGCTGATGACGTTCTATACGCTCTGCGCCAATCTGGGTTCGCATTGCTCGACCACATTCGGTGACCTCGTAGCACCATACGCAGGAGCCAGGACATTCGCGATGATGCGTGAGATTTCAGCACTGATCGATCACGCCTGCTTCGACATGGATCCGATCGCCGTGCTCGAGCGGATGGGGCTACCGGAGGCGGACATTGCCTGTTCGCCACTGATTTACGGCTATGTCAGTTATGCGATCGAAGGTTTCAGGCCCTCGTTGATTGCTTTCGCTGACATCGCAGATGCGGGTGGAAATGGTCCCATTGGATCCGCGCTTGGCGGTACCGGCATTGCCGTTTCAGCATTTTCTGCGCATCGCGATGCCGCGACCGACTTTGCCTATTGGATCGCAAGCGGCGACGTTCAGCGCGGTCCCTATGCCGCGGCCGGCGGGCAACCGGGCCACGCAGCGGCCTGGGAGGATGCTGCGGTAAATGCCGCAACGACCGATTTTTACGCCGCAACCCGAAAGACGCTAGAATCTGCCTGGGTCAGGCCCCGGCACAATGGCTACATGGCATTTCAGCAGAAGGCCTCCGACCGTATCAATGCTGGGCTCATGAATGGACATGAGTCGGCAGCCGTCGTGGCGGATCTGAACCGACTGTTCCGGGAGAGCTTCTCGACTTAAGGGCTACATGTTCCGGCGCATTTGGCCCGCGCGCCCATAAGCGCCAGGGCAGATGCCGATGCCGCGCTGGCAATCGACCGGGCTTGACTGGGCCACATCCGGCGGCCGCGGCGACCAGGACGCATAGGTTCCACCGCCGCAGGCGCTCAAGACGAGACTGCTGAGCAAAGTGGCAAGGGTCATGAATTTCATTCTCGGCCTCGGCTGCAAGATTCCTCGCAGCCTGATAGCCGGAAACTGCGTTGAAAGTCAAAGTTGCAATTAGTAGCGCCCTCTACCCAAGGTGGGCTTGAAGGCATTATGCGACGCGCTGCTCGGCGCCATCCTTGGTTCCGCTGACCGTTGGATGCGAGTTCACCGCAATCACAACCGCCAGCGCGGCAAGCGAATTGATATCGCGATTGCCGCGGTTGAAAGCCGTCATTACTGTTTCGGCAATGACCTTCGCCTCTTCATCCGAACTGGACTTGACCACGAGCGTCGCAGCGGCCTTGTCGTAGGCTGCTTGCATGATGTCCCAGTCATCTTGAGAGTACATTGGATTCAGAGGGTTATCGAAAGCCATGGAGGTGTTCCTCTTCATTATTATTGCTCCAGCGACGGCGAGAATCGTAATCGCTGGATTGTGGCATGGCAAATCGAAACGGATTTTCAGGTTATTTAAAGGGCTTACCGCAGAGCAGCAATGAAATGCGCGCTGCGAAATGTGGCAGACGCGCTCATTCAATCGAATTCATTACAAGGGGAACCGACGCTAAAGCGTCGGCTCGGCTTCGCTGCGCTCACGGATGGCACGCGACAGGCGCGACCAGCGCGGGCTGAACCATGGGGTCAGCAACGACACTTTATCGAAGCGCTGGCGGTTGAAGGAAGGGTCGTGCTCCTCGAACGTCCAGACCTTGAAATTGGTCAACTCATGCGGTCCGAACGTATGGATCAACGGGATATCGGCAGCGTCGCGGCCGCGTGCAACCACGATGCGCCCGATGCGACGCTGGTTGTGACGGGCGTCGAACGTGTGCCACCTGTCGCCGAGGAAAACCTCGATCCAGGCGTTGAAATCCATTGGCGCCGGGTCGGCCGGCACGCCGATATCGCCCATATAGCCGTTCACGTATCGTGCCGGAATATTCATGCAACGGCAAAGCGCGACGGCAAGGTGAGCGAAGTCACGGCAAACGCCAACCCGTTCCTCATGTGCCTGGGCGGCGGTGCGTGTCGAGCGGGCAAAGCCATAGCTGAAGGTGAGCCGCTGGTTGACGTAGTCGCAGATCGACTGAACGCGGGTCCAGCCCGGCTTTATATGGCCGAAAAGGTTCCACGCGAGCTGGCTCAGTTCGTCCGTCTCGCAGTAGCGGCTGGCGGAAAGGTAGGCGAGGCATTCGGTCGGAAGCTTGTCGACCGTGATCTCGGCAGCATCTTCATGAACCGGATCCGGCAGGCCGTCGTCTTTGACCACGGCATCATAAGTCAAGGTGAGATTGCCAGCCGGAGCCAGAAGGCGGATAGCGGTATTGCCAAACAGATCCTTGAATTTTTCAAGCTTCAGATCCGGGCTGGCCACCGGTCCATTCTCGCACTTGATGTCGGCAGTCCGCGCCGATTCGAGATTGAGATAGGTGGTCATTGGAGTGGGCTGGTTGCACCTAATGGCAATCTCATAACCGACACGTATCAACATTGGCATATCCTTTAATGTTTGGAGGACAACGCCGCTTTTCCGTTAGAGTTCCGCGTCCAATCATTAAAATACAATGGCAAGCTGAAGAGCGAATGCGGCTCGGATTCCGGCCCCGCCGGTCATATTCAGCATTTATTGACCATAGACCCATAGGATTTGAAACAAAAGCCTTCCGACCCCTTTATAGGGTCATGGATGTCGAAGCATGGAGTGAAAATGATGGCGCCAGCTTCAGAGCCGATTGGAAGTATTATGACTGGAAAACGAGTGGCTAAGCCTCATCCTACGGCAAGCGTCGTCCGCGACCAGCTTCAGCGCCCGGAATTCCAGCACGCTATCCGCACCACCAGCGCCGCCAGGGTCGAAAAGAAGATGCCTAAGCAATTCCTCGACTTGCTGGAGCAACTCGACATCGCCGAAACCCGCAACAAGAAGCGCAGCTGATCGCTTAGCCCTGACGATAGACAAGGTTACCGTGCATGTCCGGATGGGCGATGCGCCCGGATTTCGTGTAATTGATAAAGCTGCCAAACCCCAATGCGAAGACAAGGAAAATGGCAAATACGATGCCAAGACGTTGAACAAGCATGACAAAATTTCCCCAGTGACCTCTTGAAAATAGACAAGGGCATCTGAACGCTGGCTGAACCATCCATTCACCTGGCGGTTCAAATGATTGCCGAATTCTTCCCCCGTTGCGCGCACCGCACGTGACGCTGAAACGCCGCTGATCTATGCTTCGCGCAAAATTGTATGATCCATCGCTTTTAAAGCACGCAGGCAAGGGAGGTTCCGGCATGAGCAAGCCATTCGACGCCATCGTCATCGGGGCAGGACAAGCTGGCCCATCGCTTGTCGGCCGGCTCACCGGAGCCGGGATGAAAGTGCTGATGGTCGAACGCAAGCTGTTCGGCGGCACCTGCGTCAACACCGGGTGCATGCCGACCAAAACCCTCGTCGCTAGTGCCTACGCTGCCCACCTTGCCCGGCGCGCCTCCGACTTCGGCATATTGGTCGGCACCGAAGTTGGTATCGATATGAAGCGGGTGAAGCAGCGAGCCGACACGGTCTCCTACAACGCGCGCACTGGCGTCGAAAAATGGTTGCGCGGCATGGAAAACTGTACGGTGATCGAGGGCCACGCGCGCTTCACTGCCCCACGCGAAATCGCAATCGGCGGAGAAACGTTCACTGCGCCCCGCATCTTCCTCAATGTGGGCGGACGGGCAAACATACCTGACATGCCCGGGATCAACGACATCGAGTACCTTACCAACACCTCCATCCTTCAACTGGATGAGGTGCCCGAACATCTGGTCGTCGTCGGCGGCAGCTATATCGGTCTCGAATTTGCTCAGATGTACCGAAGATTTGGCGCCAAGGTAACGGTGGTGGAAAAGGGACCGCGCCTTGTCAGCCGCGAAGATGAGGACATTTCCGACACCATCAAGGATATTCTCGAGGCCGAAGGCATCGCCATGCGGCTCAATGCGGAGTGCATCTCGTTCAAGCCGCATCCGAACGGCGTCGAGGTCGGCGTGGATTGCACAAACGGCGCGCCGAGCGTCGTTGGGTCGCGCGTGCTGATGGCGATCGGCCGCCGTCCCAACACGGATGACCTTGCCCTCGACAAGGCGGGCGTCGCCATGGACGAGCGCGGCTTTATCAAGGTCGATGATCATCTTGCGACAAACGTCGATGGCATCTGGGCGATCGGCGATTGCAACGGACGCGGAGCGTTTACCCACACGGCCTATAATGACTATGAAATCGTCGCGGCCAATCTTTTGGACGGTGAGAACCGGAAGGTCAGCGAGCGTATTCCAGGTTATGCACTTTATATCGATCCGCCGCTTGGGCGCGTCGGCATGACCGAGAGCCAGGCCCGCACGTCTGGCCGACCCCTCCTCGTATCAAAGCGTCCGATGACGCGTGTCGGGCGCGCTTTAGAAAAGGATGAAACGCTGGGTTTCATGAAAGTGGTCGTGGACGCCGAAACGCAAAAGATCCTCGGCGCTGCGATTCTCGGCACCAGCGGCGACGAAGCGATCCACGGTATACTCGACACGATGAATGCCGATGTCGGCTATCCGCAGCTGAAATGGGCGGTGCCGATCCATCCAACAGTGTCGGAACTTATTCCGACACTGCTTGGCGACCTGAAGCCTGCTTGATAGGGCATCTGCAGCTTCGGCAAGGTCATTCCATGACGGCGCTGTGGTCCGGCGGGGCTGCATCAGAACCGGGCTTGCGCAGCAGCATGACCAACGGAATGGAAATGATCGACATGATCATCAATAGCTTGAAATCGTCGATATAGGCGATGATCGTCGCCTGCTCGGTGATCATGCCGTCGAGCGCGGCGCGGCCGGCGGCTTTCATCGGGTCGAGATGCTGCATCACGGCAGGTGCATTGAAGGCGTGGTTGAACGGCGTCACATAGGCGGCGATGGAGGCGTGGTTGATCTGGACGTTCTCCGTCAACAGCGCCGAGACAATGGCGATGCCGACGCTCGATCCGATATTTCGCGATAGGTTGTAGAGACCCGTGCCCTCGCCGCGCATATGGGCGGGCAGGGTGGCAAAGGCGATGGTCGTCAAGGGCACGAACAGGAAGCCGAGTCCGGCACCCTGGATGAAGCCGACCGAAATGATCGTCCATTGTGAAATATCGGGTGTCCAGCCAGTCATGTCGTACATGGCCCAGGCGGTGAGCGAAAAGCCGAAGATCAGCAAGGCACGCGTGTCGATCTTGCCGATGAGGCGCCCGACGATGAACATCGAAATCATCGTGCCGACGCCGCGCGGGCCCATGACGATGCCGGCGGTAATGACGGGATAACCCATCAGCGTCTGCAGATAGGGCGTCATCAAGGCGAGCGAAGCGAGGTAAGTGACGCCGATGACGAAGATGAAGAACATGCTGACGGAGAAGTTCCGGTCGAGAAAAAGGCGGGGATTGACGAAGGATTTCTTCGCCGTGAACGTATGCACGAGCAAAAGATAAAAGGCGCCGGCGCTGATCAGCGCCTCAACCTGGATTTCGCCGGAGGAGAACCAGTTCAGCTGCTCGCCGCGGTCGAGGAAAAGCTGCAGCGTGGCAATCGCAAGGCTGAGCATGCCGAAGCCGAACCAGTCGAGCTTGGCGCCGATGTCGCGCTTGGTCTCGGAGACGAAGGCGACGATGCCGAAGAAGGCGAGCATACCGATGGGCACGTTGATATAGAACACCCAGCGCCAGCTGATATTGTCGGTGAGCCAGCCGCCGATGACGGGGCCAAGCACTGGACCGACCATGACCGAGACGCCGAAGAGCGCCATCGCCTTGCCGCGCTCGTGCACTTCGTAGATGTCGAGGAGAATGCCTTGGGAGAGCGGCACCAGTGCGGCGCCGAACAGGCCCTGCATCAGGCGGAAGACCACAATTTGCGGCAGCGTCTGGGCGAGCCCGCACAGGACCGATGCAACGACGAAGCCGACAATCGCCGTCAGGAGCACATTCTTGCGGCCGAAGCGCGCCGCGAGGAACCCTGAAGGCGGCGTCATGATGGCGGCGGCGACGATATAGGACGTCAAAACCCAATTGATCTGGTCGGCGCTCGCCGAGACGCTGCCCTGGATATAGGGCAGCGCAACGTTGGCGATCGTCGTATCCAGCGCCTGCATGATGACGGCGAGGATAACGCAGGCCGTGATTGCCCCGCGGTTCGCCACCACGGGGACCGGACCTGAAAGCGCGACAGTGTTAGCCATGGCTCTTGCTACCAAAGCCCCCAAAGAGATCTGAGATGAATTTAGGTATGCCGCGGGCGTGGCCGGTTTCGACGTCAGCGGTGACGCTCATGCCGACGCGCAGCGGCGGCTTGCCGGAAAGATCGTCGATACTGACGAGCATGGGAATGCGCTGGACGACCTTCACCCAGTTGCCCGAGGTATTCTGGGCAGGCAGAAGCGAGAAGCTCGAACCCGATGCCGGGCTGATGCTGGCAACCTTGCCCTTCCACTCTACGCCCGGATAGGTGTCGACACTGATCGTCACCGGCTGCCCCTCGCGAACATAGGTGAGTTCGGTTTCCTTCGGGCTGGCCGCAACCCACATATGCGTGGTCGAGACCAGGCTGAACCCGGCCTGCGATGCCTGCAGATAGGCGCCGACCTGCAGCGCGGAAACATTGGTGACTATACCGTCAAACGGCGCGCGCACGATGGTGCGGTCGAGGTTGCGCTGGGCATTGTCCACAGCCGACTGAGCCTGAAGATAGGACGGATTCTGTTCGACCGGCTGGTTCGGGTCGTTGCCGAGCTGTGCCAGCGTGGCAGCAGCTTCCGCCTTGGCGACGTCCACTTTCTGCTGGGCGGCGTCGAGGTCGTGCTTGGCCTGGTCGTAGGCAGCTTTGGAGACCGCCGCCGTTGCGGTCAAATCCTGCTGCCGCTGCAGCGTCTTATTGTAGAAGGGGATGTCGGCTTCTGCCTGCGTGATTTCCGCGAGCGATTGCTTGTAGCTCGCCTCGAGGTTCAGGATTTGGTTGCGGACGACACCAAGCTGGGCCTTCGCGCCGGCAAGGGCGATTTCATAAGCGCTTGGATCGAGCCGGAAGAGCACGTCGCCTTGTTTGACCACCTGGTTGTCGTGGACCTCGATCGACTGCACCATTCCCGAAACATCGGTCGAGACGCCGACCATATCGGCCTGCACATAGGCATTGTCCGTGGACATGACCTGGCCGCCGGTAACGTAGAAGTAGCCGCCGACGATTAATGCGAGCGGCAGCACCGCGAACAGGAGCGGCCGCTTCAGGCTGCGGCGCGGCCGGGCCGCTGCTGGCGGCGCTTCCTTGGTCACCGGGATTGCTGGCGTCTCGATTGTCGTGTCGCGCTTTTCAAGGACTGTCTCGCTGCGCTGTGAAGGAGCAGGGGCCTGATCCGAATTGGCGGGAATGCGCATGGAAGGTGAACCATCAGCCATGATTTTTCTCTCTATCATCGACCGGCGTCTGGCATGCGTCGATCAAGTTCGTCTTCATAAGGGTAAGGGTGCGGATGAGGTGATCGCGGTCTTCCACCGAAACGCCGGCGAGTGCCTCGCCGCGCGTGGCTTCACCAATCACGCGCATGTCGGCGAGAAGCGGGCGGGTCTCGTCGCGCAGGAAGAGCAGCCATATGCGCCGATCCGTCGGATGCCGGCGGCGCTCGACCAGGCCGCGCTCTTCGAGCTTGTCGAGAATGCGGACAAGCGTGATCGGTTCGATTTCGAGGATCTCGGCAAGGCCCGCCTGGTGGATACCTTCGTTATTAGCAAGGTATGCCAGCGTCTGCCACTGCGACCGCGTCAATCCGAGATGCTTCGCACGCTGTTCGAAGCGCTTGCGCAGCAGGCGCGCGACGTCGTGCAGCAGGAAGCCAAGGGTCTTTGTGTTGTTCATGGGTGTGAAAGCATTTCATAAGGGTGCTTATTACATTGGTGCATATAACAATGATGCTAGGCAATAAAAAGATGACAGCTTGCCCCAGCCTGCAAAAATTTGGGCTTTGCCCTCAATTTGTTGTGAAGGCGCCCCGGGGCTCGGTTTGACGGTCACTCCTGGTGGAGTTCTAGTAGCCATGTCTGCCCGATAAGGTCGTGGCCGAACGAATGGTGCTTCTCCTCATTGATCAACCGGAAGCCGGCAGCTTCGTAGATGCGGCGTGCTGAAACCAGTACGTCGTTGGTCCAGAGCTTGAGTTGGCGGTATCCCTTGGCCCGCGCCTCTTTAATGCACATTGCAACGAGTTCCCGGCCAATGCCCAAGCCACGTGCGGAAGGCTCCACATAGAGCAGCCGCAGCTTGGCAACGCCTTCTTCGTCGCCTTTGACGAGGAAGATCGACCCGGCGATCGCGCCATTATGTTCCGCCACCCACGCAGCCTCCCGCTCCGGATCGAACTGCGCGACGAACTTGCCGAGGATGTCGCAAACAAGCCCCTCATAGGTCCAGTCCCAGCCATATTCGGCATGATAAAGCGCCATCTGCCGGTGGATGATCCAGCCGATATCGCCCGGCCGCAGGCCACGGTAGGTGACGGCATTTCGCTGCGCCTCGCTTGAATCGAGAAGCGCATGTATATGGCGCATCGCCGCGACGAGCTGCGTGCGCGCGTCCGCCGCGAGTGGCGCGAGCAGCCCTTCGATCTGTTGTTGCGAGCCGAGGTCCAGCGCGGCGAACGCTTTCTTTCCTGCCGGAGTCAAAGCGATCAAGCGGTGCTTGCCGTGTGCGGGACTGACGCGCACGCCAATAAGCTTGCGCTTGGCAAATCGGGCGACGATCCGGCTGAGATGCGCCTTGTCCATCCCCAGGCTGCGACCGAGCTCGGCGGCCGTCTGCTCGCCATTATTGGCGAGTTCGTAGAGCACGCGCGCCTCGGCCAGCGTATAGTCGCTGGCCAGCAGGTGCTTGTCGAGAAGGCCGATCTCCTTGGTGAAAAATCGGTTGAATTGGCGGAATTCTTCGATGGCATTCATGGCTGGACCTCAATGTTGTCGGTGACAACATATAATGGGTCGTCGGCTTTAGGCAAGTGAGTTGCAACCGGAGGTATGCGGCATTGTCGTTCAACCGGTGATATGTTTAGTTTCGGTCCAAAAGGCGTGAAAGTGGCAAGCGTGGAAACAATCACCGATAAACCTCGGACCAGTGAGCAGAAGCCGCCGGTCGAGACCGAATTGAAGCTGCTCGTGGCAGTCGAAAGGTTCGCTGCCTTCCGCGAAAGTGCCTTGCAGCGCCTTTCCGCCCGGAACAAGGGGATCATCCGCCGGCTCGACGCGATTTACTTCGACACGCCAGATCATGCATTGTTCGACGCGGGACTGACGCTACGCGTCAGGCGCACCGGCCGGAGCTTCACCCAGACGGTCAAGCGCATGGCTTCCAACGGAGCCCTGTCGCGCCACGAATGGGAAACGCCAGTCCATGCGATGGCGCCCGATCTGGGTTCATTGCCGCTTCTGGAAATCGGCCCCCCGTTCGACAAGCTCGATCCGCAATTGCTCGTTCCAGCATTCGCCACCAATGTGCGCCGGCACGCGCTCATGGTCGACGTTCCGGGCGCCCAGATCGAGGTCGCCTTCGATGACGGGAAAGTCGAGGCAGGCGCCTGGCAGCAGCCGATATCGGAAGTGGAACTCGAGCTGAAGCAGGGGCGCCCAGCGGCACTTTATGAACTTGGCCTCAGCCTCATGGAAACCGAGCCGCTCCGGCTCGGCGTCCAGACGAAATCGGATCGTGGCTATGCACTCGCCTGCATTAAGACGCCCAAGGCGTTCAAGGCAACGCAGTCCGGGATCGGCCGCGACGATATTGTTGACGATGCCATCGCGGCTCTCCTGGGCAATTGCCACCAGCAGATTCTCGCCAATCTCGTTCCCGCCGAGCTCTCCGAAGTGCCGGATGGCGTTCATCAGTTGCGGGTGGGACTGCGCCGGCTGCGCACATTGCTTTGGCTGCTGCGCCACGAAATCGGCGCCCCGGCACTGGCTTCACTCGAAGCCGAAGCCAAGCAGCTTGCCAGCAATCTTGGACCTGCCCGCAATTGGGAGGTCTTCATCTCATCGACCATCGCCAACCTCGAGACGGTCGAACTCGAAGATATCGACTTTTCCGGCCTGAGGATGGCTGCGCATCCATTCAGGGACGAGGCCTATGTGAAGGTGCGTGAAGTGCTCGCCTCGCCGGGCGTCAATCGCTTCCTGCTTTCACTTGGGCTGGTGATCGAGCAGCGCAACTGGCGCAATGACATAAGCGCCGGAACGCTTGGCATCCTGTCGGAGCCGGTGGGCAAGCTTGGTGCGCGCGTCCTTGGCCGCATCGAGCGCAAGGCGCTTAAGCTTGGCCGACATTTCCGCCATTTGGAGCCCGGGCAAAGGCACAAAGTACGAATCACGCTGAAAAAGCTGCGCTATGCACTGGAGTTCTTCCTGCCGCTCTATGCCGGTCATGGAGCGACGGGCAAGTATCTGAAGCGCCTCTCGCATTTGCAGGATTCCCTTGGCGCCGAAAACGACATCGCGACGTCACGCGAACTGCTGCACCAGGTCAGCGAGGCAACGACCGATCCCGGCGTTCACCGCGCGATTGGTGCCGTGGCAGGCTGGCAGCGCTGCTATCAAATCAGCAAGGCAGATCAATTGCTGAGCGACTGGAAAAACTTCGAGCGTCAGCCTTTGTTTTCGGATTAGGTCTCATTGCGATGGACCGCTATTGCCGGCAGCAAAGCCGGTCCAGGTGGAATCGATATTCAGCCATGTGTTGGCCGGCTGCAGCGACTTGAAACCGACGCTGCGCGGCAGGGGTGCCGACCCGCGATCAAAGCTGTTGCGATAGAGAATGGTATTGTATTTGCGCGAACTGCGCGGCGGCGCTTCCTTAAAATTTCCATCATAGGTCCACATCAGGCGGAAGCCGTCGATGAACCCGAAGGGAAGGTTGGTGAACCTGTTCTTCTCGAACACCGTGCCATTATAGTCGGCGCCCTCGTAGCTCCAGCTTTCATATTCGACGCCGATATGGGCAAGCCGATCGAATGTGTTGTTGCGGTAGATATTGCCGAGACCGCCCCAGACCCCGGCTGTTCCTGCATCCGTGAATGTCGTTCCGACATAGAGCCCACTATTGCTATCGGAGATGTTGTTGTTCGAATATTGCAGGAAGTAGGGGCTGAGGCCCGACGTTGACGTCAATGCGACGGTCATCATGGCGTGGCGCATTTGCGAAATCCGGTTGCTGTCTACCACTGCATCGTAAACATTGCCGTAGAGCAGGACAGCCGTCGAATCCGAGTCGTGCTCGGCATAGCTCGCGCGGCCTTCGAATCTGTTGTTGTAGATGGCGATCTGCGATGCGGTGGCAGCGAATGCAAACCGGCTCGACCGGTCTGGAACGACGTTCCAGGGTCGGTCCAACATCGCCGTATTGGCTTTCACGTCAACGATATGACGACGTTGCCCTGCGCCAGCGCCGCCGACGATCACTAGATCGCGGCCGCTCCGCTCATCGGGTGCAGCCAACGCGGCGAACGTGACGCTGGTCGGCGACGCTCCGATGAAGCCATCCTTGAGCTCACTGCCGACCATTTCGAAGCAGATCTGTTCGCCCTTGTTGCAATCGACGGTGTTGCAGTCGTGCGGCGCGGCATTGTGGGAGCGATTGCCCTCCCAATACATGTTACGGAGGTTGCCGAAATGCCCCTGCGCGACGAAGAAACGGCCAATGCCGTGGCCGTCGTCACGGGTCTCATCGGCGTTGGCAAGATCGTTGCCGATCATCGAAAAGTCGCGGCCGCCCCAGAGCGCAACAACCGATTCGCCATAGCCGGTCATGCGGAACCGGTTATTGGTCATGAACAGCTGGTTGCTGCTGCCATAGAATGATCCATTTTCGATGAGCTCGGAACCATCGATGTAGATGCCGGACGAACGGTCCGTTTCCAGCGCCGGAATGTTCCATGCAATGAGCCGCACCGATTGCAGCCGCAAGTTGGAGACGGCGCCGAGGTTCATGAGCGGCTTCGAGCCGGTATTGCCATTGGCGTCGAAGGTCAGCCGCTCGAACTGCACATTGCGCTCCGCCTGGTCGATCATGCTCGCGCCGATATTGGCATCGAGCCTTATGACGGTCTGGTCCATGCCGTCGCCAAGCCAACGGACAGTGTCCGGCGCGCTCAGCGCGGAAGACACGCGATAGGTCCCGGCCGGAAGATGCACCGTTGCGGGCGCCCTTGCTGCAGCAGCCTCAAGCGCCTCCTTGATAGCGCTGGTATCGTCGCTGGTGCCATTGCCTGTCGCGCCAAACGATTTGACATCAAGGATGCGCGCTTTCTGCCCCGCCCAGGGCGACTTGCCGAGTACCCGCAGCGGCAGCGGCCCACTCCAGCCGAAGCGGCCGCCATGGCCGTTGTGGGCCCAGACCTCGTAGGAGCCAGCCGCGAGATCCGGGACCTTGAACTCGACCCGGAAGGGGTTGACGGATGTGGGGGCGACAAACAGGCCGGCTGCATTCGCAGGCTTGATGTAGATGAAGGCCGTCGACGTGCCGTTCATATGCGCAAGGTTGCGTCCGTAGAGCGAAATGGCCGTCCCTGCCGTCGTATTGTCCGGGCCGAGCCACCAGGCTTCGGTACGGTTGACGGCAAAGGGCTTGCCGCGCGCGCCGTCGTATTCCGGCCAAACGAGATACATTGACCATGCCGGCAGGGAGGCGGGGAGCAGCAGCGTTGCTGCGCTCGCATCGGCGCGCAGCGGCCTGGACGAGGAGAGGGTGCCTTCGATTGCAGTGGGCGCCTGCGCGAAAATTCCAAAGCCGGTTTGCTTGTCCAGCCCGACACCCGTCATCGAGATGATTTCATCGGGTCCAGCGGTCCGCGAGATTTCGGCAATTGCGGGCGGGCCCGCCCCGGCGGCGGCAAATACCGGTGGCGCAAAACGATCTATTTCGGATGGCAAGGTCGGTTCCGGGTTCGGAAGGGGAAAGCCAAAATCCGCCGGTTCTGCGTTTCCGGTGCCGGCCGCTGCCGATGCAGCGTTTCCAGCGGGGGCCGCAGCGGCGCCCATCAGGCCCAACACCAATACGGAACCCGCAATCAGCGCCATGATCGACCGTGGAAAATGGCGCATGCCGAACTCCGCCCCCTGTTGTTCGTGCATGAAGCCAGAGCACGCGGCGATTTGATAGAAGGCGCTCGATAAATTGAACGTGATTATCGTGTGCAACAGAAGCGCGGCGAGGAGAAACTGGTGCCGCTTGCGTGACTCGAACACGCGACCCCATCATTACGAATGATGTGCTCTACCGACTGAGCTAAAGCGGCAGGGAAGATGCTTCCCGATCCCTGAATTCGGCAGAGACGGTCATGCCGAAGGATGACGCGCCTGATACCCGCATTGCGCGCCGAATGCAAGCCTTGAGATCGCCGCTTTTTTGGGGCGTTCGAATAAGCGCGCGCGATTCCGCCATGTGATGCATGCAACAAGGCGCACATTAGAATTTTTCTATTTGCCGATAGACAAGTGCGTAGGAGCGATTAATCTCTTCTTCGCGCAGATGGGTCTCGGGAGAAGGTCGGTCTGCCAAGTCAACGGTCTGGGAGGAACCTATGGCGAAGGTTGAACTGGTCGTGAACGGGCGCGCTGTTAAAGGCGAAGCCGAAGACCGAACGCTGCTCGTGCATTTCCTGCGTGAAAATCTTGGATTGACCGGCACCCATGTCGGCTGTGACACGTCGCAATGCGGTACCTGCATCGTCCATGTCGATGGCAGGGCGGTCAAATCCTGCACGATGCTGGCAGCGCAGGCGTCGGGCTCTACGGTCACCACCATCGAAGGGCTCGGCCTCAATGGCGAGTTGCATCCGTTGCAGGCCGCCTTCCGCGAGCATCATGCGCTGCAATGCGGCTTCTGTACGCCGGGCATGCTCATGAGTTCGGCGGACCTGATCCGGCGGCATCCAGACGGCCTCGACGAAGCCACAGTGCGTCTCGAACTTGAAGGCAATATTTGCCGCTGCACCGGCTACCATAACATCGTCAAGGCCGTGCTCGACGCATCGGAAAAAATGGGGAAGGGCGCCGAAAAGGCTGCCTGATCAGCGGATTCAAGTGTAGCAGCGGCGTCGCCCCGGAGCGCTATCATCACTCCAGCCAGGCCGCCTGCGACAGGGAGAACTAACCATGGGCGTTGAAGGTATCGGAGCACGGGTTCTTCGCAAGGAGGACAAGAGGTTTATCACCGGCAAGGGCAAATACACCGACGACATGGTCGTCCCCGGCATGAAGCACGCGACGTTCGTGCGCAGCCCACACGCCCACGCCAGGATCACCGGCATCGATGTCGATGCGGCGAAGGCGATGTCCGGCGTCGTCGCGGTGCTGACGGGCAGCGAGCTCAAGGCCGACGGCATAGGCAACCTCATCTGTGGGTGGATGATCCACTCCAAGGACGGCACGCCGATGAAAATGGGCGCCTGGTCGCCGCTCGCAACCGACAAGGTGCGTTATGTTGGCGACGCTGTCGCCATCGTCATTGCCGACACAAAAGGCGAGGCCCGCGATGCTGCCGAGGCAGTCGAGGTGACCTATGAGGAATTGCCTGTCGTCGTCAACGCGCTCGACGCGATGCAGCAGGGCGCGCCGGAGATTCATGCGGAAGCGCCCGACAATCTGATTTTCGACTGGGATCTTGGCGACGAAGCAGCAACGAATGCGGCCTTCGCCAAGGCGGCACACGTCACCAGCATGGACATCGTCAATAATCGCCTTGTGCCAAATGCGATGGAGCCGAGGGCAACGCTCGGCGTCTACGATTCCGGTGAGGATCACTACACCTGCTGGACGACCTCGCAAAATCCGCACGTTGCCCGCCTGGTGATGAGTGCATTTTATAATGTCGCGCCGGAAAACAAGCTGCGTGTGATTGCGCCGGATGTCGGTGGTGGTTTCGGTTCGAAGATTTACATTTATCCCGAAGAAATCACCTGCCTGTGGGCATCAAGGAAAACCGGCGTTCCCGTCAAATGGGTGGCTGACCGCACCGAGAGCTTTCTCACCGATGCGCATGGGCGCGATCACGTTACCCATGCGGAAATCGCCTTCGACAGCGACCACAGGATTCTCGGCCTCAAGGTTGCGACGATCGCCAATCTCGGCGCCTATATGTCGCTATTCTCGAGCTGCGTCCCGACCTATCTCTATGCAACCCTGCTCTCCGGGCAATACGCCATTCCGGCAATCCACGCCAATGTGAAGACCGTCTATACCAATACTGCGCCCGTCGACGCCTATCGCGGCGCGGGGCGGCCGGAGGCGACCTATGTGCTTGAGCGCATCATGGAGACAGCGGCCCGCGAACTTAAAATTTCCCCCGCCGAACTGCGGCGCAAGAACTTCGTGAAATCGTTCCCGCACCAGACGCCGGTGATCATGTGCTACGACGCCGGCGATTTCGATGCGACGCTCGACGCGGCCATGAATGCCGCCGATTATGCCGGATTTGAGAATCGCCGGCAGGAGGCAGCAAAACGCGGCAAGCTGCGCGGCATCGGCATGAGCTGCTATATCGAGGCTTGCGGCCTAGCGCCCTCTTCCGCTGTCGGCTCGCTGGGTGCGGGCGTCGGGCTCTGGGAGAGCGCGGAGGTGAGGGTCAATGCTGTCGGCACGATCGAGATATTGACCGGATCACATTCGCACGGCCAGGGCCACGAAACCACCTTCGCCCAGCTAGCGGCGGAACGGTTCGGCGTGCCCATCGATAGTGTTTCCATCGTCCACGGCGATACGGACAAGGTGCAGATGGGCATGGGCACCTATGGTTCGCGGTCGGGTGCCGTCGGCATGTCGGCGATCGCCAAGGCGCTCGACAAGGTCGAAGCCAAGGCCAAGAAGATTGCCGCCCATTTGCTTGAAGCTGACGAAGCCGACATCGAAATCAAGAATGGCGATGTGCGCGTTGCCGGCACGGACAAGAGCGTGCCGTGGTTCCAGGTGGCGCTTGCCGCCTATACGGCGCACAACCTTCCATCCGGCATGGAGCCGGGCTTGAAGGAAGGCGCATTCTACGATCCGGCGAATTTTACCTTCCCCGGCGGTTGCCATATCTGCGAGGTCGAGATCGATCCCGAGACCGGCACGACCGAAATCGTCCAGTTCGTGGCTGCCGACGATTTCGGAAACATCATCAATCCGATGATCGTCGAGGGGCAGGTGCATGGCGGTCTTGCGCAAGGGATAGGCCAGGCATTGCTTGAAGCCACGCACTACGATGCGAGCGGGCAGCTTCTGACGGCAAGCTACATGGACTATACGATGCCCCGCGCCGTCGACCTGCCATCCTTCACCGTCACGAACACCGTGACCGCCTGTCCTTCCAACCCGCTCGGGGTCAAGGGCTGCGGGGAAGCAGGCGCCATAGGCTCGCCTCCTGCCGTCATCAACGCTGTAACCGATGCCATCAACAACAATAATCTGGCCATGCCGGCGACCCCGCAAAATGTCTGGGCTGCACTGCAGGCGGCGAAATAAGGACGCACGCCATGTATGAGACACAGTATCATCGCGCCACCTCCGTCGAAGGCGCTGCCCGGCAGATGGGTGAGGCCGAGGACGGCAAGTATCTTGCCGGCGGCATGACGCTCATCCCGACGATGAAACAACGCCTGGCGTCACCGAGCGATCTTGTTGATTTGCGTCGCATCGAAGCGCTGAAGGGCGTGAAGATTACCGGCCGCACCGTCCGTATCGGGGCGGTCACAAGCCATTATGACGTATCGACGAACGTGGAACTGGCAAAAATCTGTCCGGCGATCACCAGCCTTGCCGGCCATATCGGCGATCCGCAGGTTCGCAATATGGGGACGATCGGCGGGTCGATCGCCAATAATGACCCGGCTGCCGATTATCCCTCGGCGCTTCTCGCGCTGGATGCGACGATTGTGACGAACCGCCGCTCGATAGCCGCAGCGGACTATTTTACCGGCCTCTTCGAAACAGCGCTGGAACCCGACGAAATTATCACGGCGGTCGAATTCACGGCGCCGGACCGGGCCGCCTACAAGAAGTTCCCCAACCCCGCGTCGCTCTACGCAATGGCAGGTGTGTTCGTCGCCAAATCCGGCGATACGGTCAGGGTCGCGGTGACGGGCGCCGGCGAGAACGGTGTGTTCCGCCTCGAAGATGCCGAAACGGCGCTTGCGGCGGATTTTCACGCATCGGCGCTGGACAATTTGACAGTCGATCCGAACGGATTGCTGTCCGACTTGCACGCCTCGGCGGAATACCGTGCCAATCTTGTGAAGGTGATGGCGAAGCGCGCCGTTGCCGAAATCGCCAGCCGGCCGATGTAGGCTGCTTGGCTTCAACCCATTGGGGTCGTTGCGGCGGTTGCCATATTCACCCGGCGCAGAGTTTCGCCTTCGCCTCGTGGTATTCCCGCTCCAGCCGCGTAACAAGTTCGCCGGCAGGAACGATCTCCTTGATGGCGGCGATGCCCTGGCCGCAGCCCCAGATGTCTTTCCAGGCCTTTGCACCTGTCGTTGCCGCTTCGAAATCCATCTTCGACGGATCGGCTTCCGGCAGATGCTCGGGGTCCATTCCGGCCTTCGCGATCGAGGGCTTGAGATAGTTGCCATGGATGCCGGTAAAGTAGTTGGAATAGACGATGTCCGTCGAGGTCGAATCGACGATCATCTGCTTGTAGCCGTCGATGGCCCGCGCTTCGTCTGTGGCGATGAATGGCGAGCCGATATAGGCGAGATCCGCGCCCATGGCCTGAGCGGCGAGAATTGCGCCGCCATTGGCGATCGCGCCCGATAGCAGCAGCGGACCGTCGAACCATTCGCGGATTTCCTGGACGAGGGCGAATGGCGAGAGCGGGCCGGCATGCCCGCCGGCGCCTGCCGCAACGGCGATAAGCCCGTCAGCGCCTTTGCGGATTGCGGAATTGGCGTGGCGGTTGTTGATGATGTCGTGGAGGACAATGCCGCCATAGGAGTGGATCGCGTCGTTTACCTCGGGCACTGCTCCCAAGGAGGAGATGACGATCGGAACCTTGTATTTGACGCACATGCCGAGGTCATGTTCGAGGCGCTTGTTGGAGCGATGGACGATCTGGTTGACAGCGAACGGCGCGGCGGGGCGGTCCGGGTTCTTTTCGTCGTGATTGCGCAACTCCTCGGTTATCTCTGCGAGCCAATCGTCAAGCTGCGCCTCGGGTCGCGCATTGAGCGCCGGAAATGAGCCGACGATGCCGGCCTTGCATTGCGCGAGAACCAGTGGCGGATGCGAAACTATGAACAGCGGCGCACCAACGACCGGAATGCGCAATTTCGACTTGAGTACATCCGGCAAAGCCATCGACCACTCCCAGAAAATTTTGACGTTTGCGTAAACGTAACTCTTTTACCAGACCTGAAATATTCGGCAAGCGAAACCAGAACCATGTGATCGAGCCGCACCGCTGCAATTGGTGATCTTGATGAATAAGCGTCTGTTCTTGTCGCTAGGCACCTCAACCCTTTTATGGGGTGTATCTGGGGCTCTGCGGCCTGTACCCTCCAGGCAGCGGGCGAAGTGCCATCATTGCGCCGTCAAAGTCTTGAATAAGCAGTCGAATGCGCTATGGCTAGCCATTCATTACGAAATGATTTGAAGGAAGCGGCTGTTGGAAGCGATCGAACAAGCGATCCGGAACGCATTGGCGAAAGCCGACGCGAGGAACCCTGCCATTCGTCAGAAAATCTACGAATCAGCATGGGGTGCGCATGAGCGCTCGCTCGCGGCCAATGGCGCGCTCGAAGAGAGCCAGCGCGACGACCGTCGCGAAATGCTGAAGGCGGCCATTACGCGGATCGAGGACGAAGTGCAGGCAACCGGCGCGATTACCCCGCCGCCGGCGCCCGAGCCCGTTGCGGAGCCGCGCGAACCGATGTTCGTCGCAAATCCGGCGCGCCAACACGGGGTCGATGAGCGGATCGAGCCATCGATCGACATGGACCCGCCAGAGGTGGAAGGGCCCGCTCTTGCGTCCGAGGAGCCGAGATCCGATAATTATCGGCTGGGCAAGACACGCCGGAAAGTGCGTCGCGACGCCGAGCGGCGCAAGGCGAGCGGCTTTTCCAAGGCGCTGATCCTTTTGGCCCTGCTGGCTGTGGCCATCGGCCTTTTCTGGGTCGTCGCTTCCGGCATTATCAAGCCGGTTCCGAACATGGGGGCATCGAACACCACGAGCGCGCCGGCCTCCAGCAACAGCCAGGAGCCGATGAAGGAAGGCCAGATGTCGGCGACGGGCAACTGGATCGAGGTGTTCAATCCCGCTGACATGTCGCAGGTTGCCCTCGAAGGCCGCGCGACGGCGACGATCGCCGGCGACCAACTGGAAAAATTCGTGCGCATCCAGTCGCCGGAGGATGCCGATACGATCAGCTTCAAGGTCGGACAGGGCGTACTCGACCAACTCGCCGGCAAGACCGCCGTCTTCGATATCATTGCCAAGACTGACGACGGCAAGAGCTCGCAGATTGCGGTGAGTTGCGATTTCGGCAGTCTCGGCGATTGCGGACGCAAGCGCTTTGATGTCTCGGATGCGAGCAAGGAATATCTGGTGCAGGTGCAATTCCCGCAGGGCAATGCGCCTGCCGAAGGCGGCGTGATCAAGATCAATTCGGATGTCACGCAGTCAGGGAAATCCGTCAATATCATCGCTATTCGCGCCCAGGTCGCCAATTGAGCAAGCTGGCGCGGGCGTTTCTTTCGTCCGGCGATCTGATCGCGGATCGTCGTGCTTCCTACGCGGACATGCTGTTCGACGGTGGCGAGCATGCGGCCGCCGCCGACCTGATGCGGCAGGCGCTTGAGATTGTCCCCGAATGGGGGGCGGGATTGTTCCGCCTCGGCGAAATGGAAGAAGCTGCCGGAAATGGCGATGCTGCGGCCATCGTCTGGAAAAGGCTGGTCGAACTTGACGTCGAAGACCGTTTCGGGGCCGGCCTCAAGCTGGCCGCTTCCGGCCGGGGCGACATCCCGGTTACGCCGCCTACCGCCTATGTCGAAACACTTTTTGACGCCTATGCGCCAACCTTCGAGAGCGCACTCCTCGAAAAGCTCGAATACAGGGTGCCGGGGCTTCTGGCAGCGGCGGTGGAAGACGCCGCGCCCGGCAGACGCTTCGCCTCGGTGCTCGACCTCGGCTGTGGCACAGGTTTGATGGGCCCTTTGCTGCGTGCCAGGTGCCAACATCTCGTCGGGATCGATCTATCCGAGGTCATGCTGCAGCGTGCCGCGGAAAAGAACGTCTACGACAGCCTCGCCAAGGGCGACGTGAACGAACTCGATGTTCCAGCAAATGAAGCTGATCTCATCATCGCCGCTGATGTCTTCGTCTATGTCGGAGCGCTCGACCGCGCCTTCGCGAAGATTGCCTCTGCTCTTGCGGCAGATGGGCTGTTTGCCTTCTCGGTCGAGACGCATGACGGCGATGACGGGTTGGTGCTGCAGCAATCGCTGCGCTACACGCACTCCGAAGCTTACGCGCGCCGGCTTCTGGCGGTCCATTCGATGACGCCGGTGAGCATTGACCGCCAGACGATCCGCATGGATCGCGGCGAGCCCCTTAGCGGGCTCATTGTCGTTGCGAAACACCTTTGATCAATCCTTGCGGAAGACAAGGCGCCCAGCCCAGCCGGTGACGACAGCAAGAAACACCGCAAAGAGGCCATAGAGCAGGCTGTGCTGGTTGGCGGCACGGAAGATGCGGAATTCCAGTCCGGCCTTGACGATGTTGAGGCTGGTCGAGCTTTCACGCAGGAACTCGCCGTTGCGGAAGAGGTAGGCGCGCGCCACGTGCTTGCCAACGGGCACATTGGCCGGGAGCGACAGCGTCGCGCGAAACAGCGTCGAGGATAGAAACTGCACATCCCCCACACGCTGGTTGTAGAGCAGCTGTTTCTGTTTCAGTCGCGGCAATTCCTTGGTGAACTCCCGCAACGATGCGCTCGAATCGAAACCCTCCGGCATCGGTTCGTAATAGATGTTGTTTACGCCAAGGCTGAGTTGGGCGAAGATCTTCGGCGTCGTGATGTCCTGCAGGCTGCGCGTCGATGCCAGTGAATAGGATGCGGGAATGTTCTGGAACGAAACGGATTCCGTATTTACCCAGATGCCGAAATACCTGTCCTTGCGCCGGACGACAAAGTTCCGGGGAGGACCCTCAAGAATGACGACCACATCGTAGCGGCCCTGCCGCTGGATGAGCGGATCCGCATTGTCGAGCGCGCCGAAGACGGTAAGGTCAGTGCCCCGAAATCCCGACGTGATCGAGATCGTGTCGGTGGAGAGTCCGATCTCGATCGTTTCCTTGCTGGCCGGGACCGGTTGTTGCGCTTGGGCCGCCCGGCCGGCAACCAGGCACAGCATCATGAGCGGGATCATGGCAAGGCGCATTATGAGCCTCCCGAGACCAAGGCGAGCGTGACCGAATAGATGTCGTCCGGCGTAACGAAGAGTTCGATGGCGAGGCGAAGACCGACTGCCAGCACCAGCGTTGCAAGCAGTGCGCGCAGCTGTTCGCCCCTGAGCTTCTGGCCTATGCGTGTGCCATATTGTGCGCCAACGACACCGCCGCTCATCAGCAGCATCGCGAGAACGATATCCACCGACTGGTTGGTCGTCGCCTGCATGACTGTGGTGAACGCAGTCACGAAAACGATCTGATAGAGCGAGGTCCCGATGACGACATTGGTCGGCACCTTAAGGAGGTAGATCATGGCGGGGACCATGATGAAGCCGCCGCCAACGCCCATGATCGAGGAAAGAAAGCCAATGGCGCCGCCAAGCACGAGCACAGGAATGATGCTGACATAGATCTTGGAGGCGCGAAAACGCATCTTGAACGGCAGCTTGTGCACCCAGTTGTGCTGGCCGGGCCGCTTCAACGTCGCAAGCTGGCCAGCGCGGGTGCGGCGCATCGCCTTGATGCTTTCATAGAGCATCAGCCCGCCGATCGTGCTCAGGAACACGACATAGAGCAGCGAGACAATGAGATCGAGCTGACCGAGCTGGCGCAGGAGTACGAAGACATAGATGCCTATCGCCGAGCCGACGATACCGCCGACAACGAGCAGCGACCCGAGTTTCACGTCGAGCGAGCCGCGCTTGAAATGTGTAAGCGCGCCACTGAAGGACGAGGCGATGACCTGGTTGGCGCCCGTGGCCACCGCGACGGCGGGGGGGATATTGTAGAAGATCAGCAGCGGCGTGATCAGGAACCCGCCGCCAACGCCGAACATGCCCGACAGAAAGCCGACCGCCGCGCCCATGAAGAAAAGCACGAAGATGTTGACCGAAATCTCGGCTATTGGCAGGTAGACGCCCAATTCAAACCCCGGAACCATTGCGGTGCTACGCCTGCGGCGTGACAGCACAATGACAGTAATTCTTTAAGGTTTCTTGCCCACTTGCGGGCTCACGTCAAACTTTGACTTAACGGCGCACATTGGGCCGGTTCAAATGCGAAGATTGCGTGTCGCTTCGTTAAAACGAAGCGCATTTCCGGTTGACTTGCAGGCCGCTTGAAACGCGGTCCCCTCCCGGTCGAACCGGGAGGGGAAACGCAGTTCAGATCTGCTTGTTTTTCTGCAGAAGGTTCCTGACGAAATCCTTGTCGATATTGCCCGTCGGCTTCAAGCCGTTGTCCTTCTGGAAGGCCATGATCGCATCGCGTGTCTTCGTGCCGATCTTGCCATCCGAGCCGCCTGCATCATAGCCGTTCTTGTTGAGGATCAGCTGAACGTTGCGGATGGCCTTCTCAATGTCGAGCGCTCCTGAGGTCACCGAGCCGGTAACAGCTGGGGAATCGCGCCATTCCGCCGGAACATTGGTGGCATTCGCGTCGGGATTGAGAGGCTTGGCGTTCCAGTGCTCGACGGCAGCCCGGGCTCGCTCGAGCTGCTCGGGTTTCATGACTTTCGCTACATCCTCACGCTTCTGTGCGGCGTCGACATCACCGGCATTGGCTGCGAGCGAGAACCATTTGTAGCTTTCTTCGAGGTTCTGGGGCACGCCCATGCCTTTGGCGGAAAGGATGGCAAGGTTGAACTGGCTGTCCTTGACGCCGAGTTCCGCCGCCTGGGCAAACCAGCGCGCGGCTGCCTCGTTGTCAGGGACGCCATCGGCGCCGCCCGCAAAGAGCACCGCCAGATTGTGCATGGCGCTGGCATTGCCCTTTCCGGCCGCCAATTCGTAGTAGGACTTCGCCTTGGCAAGATCGCGCGTGACCCCAAGGCCCTTTTCGTAGAAGTTGCCAAGCCGGTATTCGGCCGGCGCAAAGCCACGCTCCGCAGCGCGGTCAAACCACTCGATGGCCTTGGCGTAGTCGCTTTCGACGCCTCGACCTTCCATGTAGCGGTTGCCAATCTCGAACAGTGCACGGCTGTCGCCCTTGGTCGCAGCGTCGCGCAGCGGCTCAGGTCCCGCCTCGACCGGGATGAACGGCAGCACGGCGGAGGACGCACCGGTTGCCGGCACGGTCGCGGGCACCGGATCGATCATGCGCTCGGAATTGATGACGCCGGCCACCGGGTCCTGGGCGGGCGCAGGCTGCGACACTGCCGACGCATTGTTTTCGGCAGGTGTTTCGGGCGCAGCGTTGGTGTGAGGCTCCGCCTGTGGCTGCTCCTGCGTGATCGCGGGCTCTTCCGGCGTAGCTGGCTCCGGTGCCTTGGAGGCGAGGTCCGTTCCCGGATGATCGACGAAGGCATTTTTCAGCTGCAGACCGGCTATCGCGATCATGATTGCACCAATCGCGAGCAGGATGGGCTTGCGCTGACGCGAGAAGATTCCGGTCTTGGTCGTGCCGTCGGTCGCGCCGTCGCCGAATGCGATGCCGCGTTTCTGATTTTCGGCCTCTGTGGCTGCTGCCTGCGCTGCGCGGCGGGCCGCCGTAATGAAATCCGCCTTGCCGCCGGCGATGTCAGTCGCAGCCGACATGTCGCGCCGTTCGTCACGGACGCGTTTGAGGATGGAATTGAGGTCGGGCATGCCAGACCCGGGCTCGAGCGGGCGGTTGAGAATGTCGGCGTCGATCTCTGTCGCCGGCTCTTCCTTGACGTCGTCCGATAGGTCGAGTGAAGGTTCCTGTGCCGCTGCCTCGCGCTTGCCGCGTACCTTGAGGCTGCGTGTAAGGCTGCCGAACAGTGATTTACGCTCCCGCGGCGTTTCCGTTGCAATTTCCGCGTCGACGATTTCGTCAGACGCAGGCTGTTCTTCCCGGGCGGATACAAGCGGCGCATCGAAGGCAGGCGCACTTTCTGCGACAGGCTCCTTGGTGAACGTTGCTGTTTCGGCCAGCGGCGCGTCCGGAGCGACGACCGCCGTGCTTTCGGCAGGTCCGAAATTCTTGTAGATCGGAACGGCGCCGCTTTCGAGCGAAGCCAGGCGATCAACGATCTTGAGCAGCGTATCGTGAATGGCCTCGAAGGTGCGGCCGTTGCGCTCGTCGGACCGTCGCGCCAGCTTCTCCAGCGTCTTCAGGTCGTCGGCGAGCTCGCGCGCGATCGAATTCTCATGATCGCTGCCGAAGTTCGCTGTATTGCGGATTGCCTCGGCCGCCGCATTGCGTGCTGCCTCGACGACCAGATCGCGATTGCCGGCGATGGCGACTTCGATGGCTTCGAGGCGCGGCGAAATCTTCGCGATTTCAGCATCGCGATCGTTGGATTGGGCGAGACGTTCGGCAAGACCGGCGATCTGCAGTTCGAGACTGCGTATGGCGTCCTTGGTGCCGTCTGCTTGCGGCAGGTTCTCGGCAAAGTAGCGGGCCATGTCATCGAAGCGTGCTTCGAGATTGTCGGTCAGGCGGATATCATTGTGCTCGACGAGCGTATGATGCTGGTCGAGGCGGCGGGTGAGTTCCTCGAAGCGCTGATCCATCTTCTCGATGAAGGCCGGGTCAACCGCCGCCGGCTGGGGCGCGGCATCGAGCTTGCTGATGATCTCCAGTACGCGGCCCTCCAGGTCGCGGAAGTCCGAAATGCTTATTGCGGCGGGCGCACTCTGCAAATGCCGCGCCACGGCCGAAAGCTGTTCGGCAAGAATGTCGAGGTTCTGCGTCGTCGTGCCATGCTGCTTGTTGAGTTGCTCGATATGATGCGCGAGTTCACCCATCCGCTTGAGAATAACGTCTGAGGTTCTGTCGTGCGTGGCTGACTCGATTGTCGAGGCAAGCGACGAAATACGTGCCTCGACGCGTTCGAACGCATCGGCCCCGGCATATTGCAATGCTGCCGGCCGCGCAGTCGCGACGATGGCGCGGCTGATCTCGTCGAGGCGCTCGTCCATCTGTTGCATGAACTGCGTCGGAATGCCCGAGCCGTGGCGACGCGACATCTGCTCGACGGCCCCGGTGAGGAGGTTGAGCTTTTCCTCGACGTTGTGCAGCGGCAGCATGTGCGAGGGCGCATCGACGGTGCGATGGATTTCGTTGAGGCGGCGTTCCAGGGAACCGAGCGCAGCCTCGGCCTCATTCGCATAATAAGTGCTGCGGCCATAGGGCGCGCGCTCATGCGTGGTCGAATGGCGCAGCCGGTTCATGGTCTCGCCATGAAGCTCTCCGCGCGAAGTGGTCTCGATATCGTCGCGCATCTCGTCGCGCAATTGCTTCAATTGGGCGGCGATGGCGGACAGGTCGTGCTTCTCTTCCGAAGGTAGGCTCGCGGAAGAGGTTGCAGGTTGTGCTGCCTGCGCGATGCGTTCGGGCAGGGCCGATTGTCCTGCGCGGGAGGCGAGGGCGGCGAAACGATCGGCGATGTCGGGCGTTTCCTCGCCGACCTCCGGCTGCATCGAGCCGCGCAACTGCGCTTCGAGGGTTTCTAGGGTGCGGTTGAGGCTGTCGAGCGACGTCGCATCGCGCCGTGCGCGGTTCACATTGACCTGTTCCATTAATGACCTTTGGTTTGTCATGGATGTCTGCTGCCCGAGTTGACGCGCCGGCCTGGCGCTTCCAGATTCGACTGGGCGGAAAAAGGTGGCCTTGGTCTGCCGAAAAGCGAATGCGCCGCAAGACGATCATTCGGGCCAATTCGGAAAGCCGGGACCTTTGCCCCACACAGTCCGACAAGCCGTGAAAAACCAACCACACATAGACACGGATCACCGACACGTTGACATTGGCGAAACGTGGTAAACAACTCGTTAAGATAAGGCGCTAAAAGGTTAAAAATCTGCTCTGCTGCTGTCGCGGTTGCGGCCTTGTTTGCAACTGGGAATTGTACGAGGTGCGACCAAGTCTTGGCGCTGCCTGTGAACTTCGACAAACTTTGACGTTTACGGAAACGTCAAAGTTTGCTAGACAAAGATAAATATGGCGGTGCCGCGTGTGGACGCCGCATCTGCTCGTTTACGTTTTGGAGGAAACCTGATGCCGAGTTACCGCGCGCCCGTTGAAGATACGTTGTTTGTCCTGAACGATGTCCTGGGATTTGAACGCTACAACAACCTCCCGGGTTTTGCCGATGCGTCGCCGGATATCGTGGAAGCCATCCTTGGCGAAGGCGCCAAACTCGCCGAGAACACGTTGTTTCCAGTGAACCAGATCGGAGATCATGAGGGTTGCGTGCGCCACGACGATGGTTCGGTCACGACGCCCAAGGGCTTCAAGCAGGCTTTCGATGCCTATCGCGAAGGTGGCTGGGTTGGGCTTGCGGTTCCGCAGGAATTCGGCGGCCAGGGCCTTCCCTATACGTTGCATGTCGCCGCCGGCGAATACATGGCATCCGCCAACATGGCGCTGGTCATGTATCCCGGCCTCACCCAGGGCGCGATTGCGGCTATCGTCACGCATGGCACCGACGAGCAGAAGCAGGCCTACCTTCCCAAGATGACCGACGGCATCTGGACCGGCACGATGAATCTCACCGAACCGCATTGCGGAACGGACCTCGGGCTCTTGCGCAGCAAGGCGGTACCGAACGGCGACGGCTCGTACAAGATTTCCGGCCAGAAGATCTTCATCTCGGCCGGCGAACACGACATGGCCGAGAATATCATTCACCTCGTTCTCGCCCGCATCGAAGGAGCGCCGGAGGGCGTGAAGGGCATTTCGCTGTTCATCGTGCCGAAGTTCATTCCCGATTTGAAAGGCAATCCGGGCGAGCGCAACGGCGTTTCCTGTGGCTCCATCGAAGAAAAGATGGGCATTCACGGCAATTCAACCTGCGTCATGAATTATGACGAGGCGACTGGCTACCTCCTCGGCGGGGAGAACAAGGGCCTGCGCGCCATGTTCACCATGATGAACGAAGCACGGCTCGGCGTCGCGCTCCAGGGTCTCTCGATCGGTGAAGTCGCTTACCAGAATGCCGCCATCTATGCCCGCGACCGTATTCAGGGCCGCGCGCTGACCGGCCCCAAGGAGCCGGACAAGAAGGCTGATCCGATCATCGTCCACCCCGACATCCGCCGTATCCTTTTGACGATCAAGTCGTTCAATGAAGCGGGCCGCGCCTTCATCCTCTGGTCTGCGCTGAAATCCGACGTCGCGCATCGCTCGGGCGATGAGGCCGAGCGCCAGCTTGCCGATGACATGCTCGGCCTGATGACACCGGTTCTCAAGGGTGTTCTTACCGACAAGGGCTTCGAACATGCCTGCATGGCACAGCAGGTGTTCGGTGGCCACGGCTACATCGAAGAACACGGCATGAGCCAGTATGTGCGCGACGCGCGCATCGCCATGATTTACGAGGGCGCGAACGGCATTCAGGCAATGGATCTGGTCGGACGCAAGCTCGGCCTCAATGGCGGCCGCGCCGTCATGGCCTTCTTCAAGGAAGTCGGCGACTTCTGCGAGGAAAATCGCAGCGACGATAATCTCGCCTTCTTCACCAAGCATCTGAAGAAGGGCTTGAACGACCTGCAGGCCGCCTCCATGTGGCTGATGCAGAATGGCATGGCCAATCCGGACAATGCCGGCGCGGCATCGACCGATTACATGCACCTCTTCGGTCTTGTCAGCCTCGGCTATATGTGGGCCCGCATGGCCAAGGCGTCGCATGCGAAGCTCGCGGAAGGCACCGAGAACAAGGCCTTCTTCGAGACGAAGCTCGCCACCGGCAAATTCTTCATGGAGCGGGTGATGCCGGAGACATCGGCGCATCTTGCCCGCATCCAGACCGGAGCGGATACGATGATGGCGCTGCCCGCCGAAGCATTCTAAGCTGCCGGTGAACGCTTTTCCGAGCCGCGCCTCACGCGGCTCCTGTAACCGAAATCGGGAGGTTAGTGATGGGTCTGCGACCGGAAGAAGTATTGGGTGTTCCGAAGCCTGCGTGGAAGACCGATGATGTCGTAATGCTGGAGGATATGGCCACCAGGTTCCTTGAGGCCGAGGTGGTGCCCCATTACGACCGCTTCGAAAAGCAGGAGATCTTCGACCGTTCCATCTGGGAACTCGCTGGGCAGAATGGCTTGCTTTGTGCTTCGATGCCGGAAGAATATGGCGGCGCCGGCGGCACCTACGCCCATGAAACCGCAATCCTCGAAGCGATCAGTCACGTCGGTACCGACGGTTTTGGCATTGCACTCCACAATTCCATCGTTGCGCCCTATATCCTCCACTATGGCTCGGAAGAGCAGAAGCGGAAATGGCTGCCGAAAATGGCGACCGGTGAGCTTATCGGTGCCATCGCAATGACGGAACCGGGAGCAGGCTCCGATCTCCAGGGCGTCAAGACCAGCGCCAAGAAGGACGGAAACCACTACGTCATCAATGGATCGAAGACGTTCATCACCAATGGCCAGCTCGCCAATCTGATCATCGTCGTCACCAAGACCGATCCATCGCAGGGCGCCAAGGGCACGTCGCTCATCGTTGTTGAAACCGATGGCCAGAAAGGCTTCGAGCGGGGCCGCAACCTCGACAAGGTCGGCCTCAAGTCCAACGACACTTCGGAGCTGTTTTTCAACGAAGTGCGCGTGCCGACCTCCAACCTTCTTGGAACCGAGGAGGGGCAGGGCTTCGTCCAGTTGATGCAGCAATTGCCGCAGGAGCGCCTGCAGATCGGCGGTTCGGCCATTGCCATGGCCGAACGCGCGATCGCGTTGACGATCGATTATGTGAAGGAGCGCAAGGCGTTCGGCAAGTCGGTCATGGAGTTTCAGAACACGCAGTTCAAGCTCGCCGAACTCAAGACGGAGGCGACCATCGGCCGGGTTTTCTACAATCATTGCGTCGAGCGGCATGTGAACGGCGGTCTCGACCCCTTTACCGCATCCATGGCGAAATACTGGCTGAGCGATCTGCAGAACAAGGTCGTCGACGAATGCCTGCAACTGCATGGCGGCTATGGGTACATGAACGAATTCCCGATCGCCCGCATGTTCCGCGACGCGCGCGTCCAACGGATTTATGGCGGCACCAACGAAATCATGAAGCTTTTGATCGCCCGCAGCCTATGAGCCGCGGGTTCGAACAGGGAGAATGAAATGACTGAGGCATATATTTACGACCACGTGCGCACGCCGCGCGGCAGAGGCAAGAAGGATGGCAGCCTGCACGAAGTGCCCGCCGTCCGCCTTGGCGCCCATGTTCTCGAGGCGCTGCGCGACCGCAACGGCCTCGACACCGGGCTGGTCGACGACATTATCTATGGCTGCGTCGATCCGGTCGGCGAAGCGGGCGCCGTCATTCCGCGCTCGTCGGCTTTTGAAGCCGGCTATGATTTCAAGGCGCCTGGCATGCAGATATCGCGCTTTTGCGCCTCCGGCCTCGATGCGGTGAATTTCGGCGCTGCGAAGATCGTGCAGGGCGCGGACGATATCGTCATCGCCGGCGGGGTCGAATCCATGTCGCGCGTCGGCATGGGCATGTCCGGCGGTGCCTGGTATATGGATCCGTCCGTAGGGCTCCCCGGCTATTTCATGCCGCAGGGCGTTTCCGCCGACCTGATCGCGACCAAATACGGTTTCAGCCGCGACGATGTGGATGCCTATGCCGTCGAGAGCCAGAAGCGTGCAGGCGAGGCCTGGAAGAAAGGCTATTTCAAGAATTCGGTGCTCGAGATCAAGGATCAGAACGGCCTGACCATTCTCGATCACGACGAACACATGCGCCCGTCGACCGATATGCAGGCGCTCGCGGCACTCAACCCCTCCTTCGTGATGCCCGGTGAAATGGGCGGCTTCAATGCGGTCGGCATTCAGGCGCACCCCGAGGTCGAGACGATCAACCATGTGCACCATGCGGGCAATTCCTCCGGTATCGTCGATGGCGCGGCCGGCGTTCTCCTCGGCTCGAAAAGTGCCGGCAAGGCGCTCGGCGCCAAGCCTCGCGCCCGCATCCGCGCCTTTGCCAATATCGGTTCCGACCCTGCATTGATGCTGACCGGCCCGGTGGATGTGACGCACAAGCTCCTGAAGCGCGCCAAGATGAAAATCTCGGATATCGACCTCTTCGAACTCAATGAAGCCTTTGCCGCAGTCGTGCTGCGCTACATGCAGGCATTCGACATCCCCCGCGACAAGATCAACGTCAATGGCGGGGCCATTGCCATGGGCCATCCACTCGGTGCAACCGGCGCGATGATTCTCGGCACGGTTCTCGATGAACTCGAACGCCGCGATCTCAATGTCGCCCTCGTTACCCTGTGCATCGGTGCGGGCATGGGCACGGCAACGATCATCGAACGCGTCTGAGGGAGAACGGACTTATGAGCTACATCAACTTCAAATTCGACGTCGACGCGGACGGCATTGCACTCGTCACCTGGGACATGCCTGACAAATCGATGAACGTCTTCACCGAAGAGGTGATGAAGGAACTCGATCAGATCGTTGATCGCGTTACCAAGGACGATTCGGTCAAGGGCGCGGTGATCACCTCCGGCAAGGATACCTTTTCCGGCGGCGCCGACCTCACCATGCTCAAGCGCATGTTCCAGATGTTCCAGGCCGAAAAGGCAAGGGACCCGAAGAAAGCGGTCGAACTGCTGTTCGAGAACACCGGCAGGATGGGCGGGCTCTTCCGCAAGCTCGAAACCTGTGGCAAGCCCTGGGTCTCGGCGATCAACGGCACCTGCATGGGCGGCGCATTCGAAATGTCGCTGGCCTGTCATGGCCGTGTCGTCTCCGACGATCCGTCGGTGAAGATGGCGCTGCCGGAAGTCAAAGTCGGTATTTTTCCGGGTGCCGGCGGCACGCAGCGCGTCCCGCGCCTGACAAACCAGCAAGATGCCCTGCAGATGATGACCACTGGCTCCAGCCTCACCGCATCGCGCGCCAAGGCCATGGGCCTGGTGCACGAGATCGCTCCGGCCAAGAAGCTTGTCGAGGCAGCAAAGAAGATGATTAAGGGCGGCCTGAAGCCGGTTCAGCCCTGGGACGAAAAGGGCTTCAAGCTTCCAGGCGGGGCCATCTATTCGCCGGCAGGCGCCAATCTGTGGCCAGCCGCAACTGCGATCCTGCGCCGTGAAACCTACGGCAATTATCCGGGCGCAGCCTCCATTCTCAAGGCTGTCTATGAGGGACTGCTGGTCCCGTTCGATACGGCCTTGAAGATCGAACAGCGCTATTTCACCAAGATCCTGCAATCGACCGAAGCCGGAATGATGATCCGCTCGCTCTTCGTCTCGCTGCAGGAACTGAACAAGGGCGCGCGCCGGCCGGTGGATGTGAAGCCCACAAAGTTCAAGAAGGTTGGCGTCGTCGGCGCCGGGTTCATGGGTGCCGGCATCGCCTATGTCACCGCCAAGGCCGGCATTCCAGTGGTGCTTCTCGACCAGAGCCTCGATGCCGCCGAGAAGGGCAAGGCCCATTCCGCCGATCTCGTCACCAAGGACGTGCAGCGGGGCAAGGCGACAGCCGAGGAAAAGGAGAAGCTTCTCGCCTTGATAACGCCGTCTTCCGACTATGCCGATCTTGAAGGCGCAGACCTCGTCATCGAGGCGGTGTTTGAAGACCGTGAGGTCAAGCGTGTGGTGACCGAGAAGGCCGAGGCCGTACTGAAGCCTGCCGCGGTATTCGCATCCAACACCTCGACGCTGCCGATCACCGGGCTTGCCAAGGTCTCGCAGCGCCCGAAGAATTTCGTCGGGATCCATTTCTTCTCGCCCGTCGACAAGATGATGCTGGTCGAGGTCATTCTCGGCAAGAAGACCTCGGACAAGGCGCTTGCGGTGGCGCTGGATTACGTGCGTGCCATCAAGAAGACGCCGATTGTCGTCAATGACACGCGCGGGTTCTACGTCAACCGCTGCGTGCTGCGCTACATGGCCGAGGCCTACAATATGCTGATCGAGGGCGTGCCGCCGGCGATGATCGAAAACGTCGCGCGCATGGCCGGCATGCCGGTCGGGCCGCTGGCGCTCAACGACGAAACGGCCATTGATCTGTCGCAGAAGATCCTGAAGGCGACGCTCGCCGATCTCGGGCCGAAGGCGATCGATCCCCGCCACGTTGAACTGGTCAATACCTTAGTCGACAAGTACGACCGCCGCGGGCGCAAGAACGCCAAGGGCTTTTACGACTATCCTGCGAAGCCCGCAAAGAAGCAGCTCTGGCCGGAACTGAAGACGCTCTACCCGCAGCAGGACCCGGACAAGATCGATATCGAGGTGCTGAAGCAGCGCTTCCTCGTTGCGATCGCCCTGGAAGCTGCCCGCGTGATGGAGGAAGGCATTGTTACCGACCCGCGTGAAGCGGACGTCGGCTCGATCCTCGCCTTCGGGTTTGCCCCTTATACGGGCGGAACGCTCTCCTATATCGACGGGATGGGCGCTGCCAGGTTCGTCGAGATCGCCAAGGGGCTGCAGCGAAAGTACGGGGCCCAGTTCAAGGCGCCGAAACTCCTTCTCGACATGGCGGAAAAGGGTGAGACCTTCTACGAAAGGTTCAATCCTTATCCGGTCGAGGAGAAAAAGCAGGCTGCTTGACGGCGTCTGCATGAATCTGAAAAGAGTGGGCAGCTTATGCCCACTTTTCTTTGGATAATAAGAAAGTTTTCCGTAATTCCCCTCGACTTTTCCAAAATTCGTTCTTAAAACACCTCTGAAGGTATTTTTTCCTTTTATCCGAGACCCAACATGTTCTCACATGACCGCATTTGGGCGGCCATAGACGCATTGGCAGAACGCCATTCGCTTTCCGTTTCAGGATTGGCGAAGCGCGCGGGGCTTGATCCGACGACCTTCAACAAATCAAAGCGTTTCGCGGTCGACGGGCGGGCTCGCTGGCCCTCGACCGAATCCCTCGCCAAGATCATGGAGGCCACGGGTGCCTCGCTCGATGAGTTCATGATGCTGGTCGTGGGCAAGGCCGTAAGGGCGGGCGGTACGGCCATCCGTTCGATACCGCTTCTCGGCTTTGCGCAGGCCGGCGCCGGCGGCTTCTTCGATGATGGCGGCTTTCCGGTCGGGCAGGGTTGGGACGTGGTCGAATTTCCCGTGGGCTCCGGCGACTCCGTCTATGCACTGGAGGTGTCGGGGGATTCGATGCTGCCGCTTTACCGTGACGGCGATACGATCATCGTCGCGCCGGGTGCTGCGGTTCGCCGCGGCGACCGCGTCGTGGTTCGCACCAGGGACGGCGAAGTCATGGCCAAGATTCTGGCCCGCCAGACCGCCCGCACGATCGAGTTGCAGTCGATGAATCCCGAACATCCCAATCGCACCTTTGACGCGGTCCATATCGACTGGATCGCGAGGATCCTGTGGGCAAGCCAGTAGGACTGATCCGCATGCGCCAGCTGCCGCTTTATATCCTGACGGTTCTGGTTGCCCTGACGCTTGTTTACGCCTTCGTTGCCCCATTCAACGGCGCGCTGGAGACTGCGCGGCCAGCCAGCGGCGACGAGCCAACGGTAACGACCGAGAATTTCGAATTGCCAGCGGAAATGCAGGACGCGCAAAGCGATGAGGCAAGCGCGGCGCCGGATGAGCCAAAAGCAGCGCCGAAGGCGGCCCGCACGGTCAAGCCGGACCTGATGTCACCTTCGATCGGTGACGCAACGCCATTGCAGAGGGTCGCGCCGCGCCAACCCTTGAGCGAGCTCGGCCAGGCCCTGCCGCCAAAACCGCCCGCGCCACCGGAACCGCCGCCATCGCTCAGACCCCCGCCACCGCCGGTGCCGGTAGACGATACGGCAAAGCCGACCTTGCTCTACCGGCCCGTGGCAATCGCGGCCGGTTCGCTCGAAGTTTCGGGCTATCGCATCACGCTCGACGGTATCGAGGAAATCAAGCCGAACGAGACTTGCACCAGCGAGGGTACGACCTGGCCCTGCGGCATGGCGGCCCGCACTGCATTTCGCAACTGGCTGCGCCAGCGTGCGGTCGAATGCGACGTGCCGGGCCAGCCGCCCGAAGCTGTCATTGCGACCCATTGCCGGCTCGGTGGTGTCGATCTTGCGCAATGGCTGGTCGAGAACGGCTGGGCTCGCGCACCGGATGGTTCGCCCCAGTCGGAAACGATGAAGAAGGCGCAAGAGGCGAAGCTCGGCATATTCGGCAGTCCACCGCCGGCGTTGCCGATTACGCAGGAACTGCCGGTGCCTGCGTTCGGGGATAATTTACCGCCGGAGGAATTGGCGGCGCCTGCCGTCCCTGCGCCGTTGCCGGTCCCGGGCGCGCCGTTCCCGCCGCCACCGCAGCAGTAGGGATCCAAGGTCGATCAAGCCGTGAGGCCCCCGGGTAAAGACTTGCGGCTCGATTTGTCCTTAGGACCCTTGTGAGGAAATGGGGCAGCCATGAGGGGGGTGTCGTAATTGCCACCCGCCGCCTATCAACCCTCGTGGCAGACAGCCTCGATATTGTGCCCGTCGGGATCGCGAACGAAGGCGCCGTAATAGTTGGGATGGTAGTG
This sequence comes from Phyllobacterium sp. YR620, assembly GCF_900104165.1. Taxonomy (NCBI): domain Bacteria; kingdom Pseudomonadati; phylum Pseudomonadota; class Alphaproteobacteria; order Hyphomicrobiales; family Phyllobacteriaceae; genus Phyllobacterium; species Phyllobacterium sp. YR620. The sequence continues at coordinate 167,216 of NZ_FNJP01000005.1, read as the reverse complement.
CGGACGCAGCCCCGGCGCGCCGTTGTCGGTTCCGCCGGCGGCAATTCCCGCTTTATGGAAGGCATCGACGATGTTCCGGCTGCCAACACGAAACGCTACGTGGACCGTTGGCCTGTTTGGTTCGCCGCTGGCGATCCAGAAATCCGGCTTGCCGCCTTCACCAAAGCCCGCAACGTCCGAACTGCCGGTCACGGACGCCGGGAATTCAAGGATCAACTCATACCCGATTGACGCGAACAACTGGCGATAGAACGCCTTGCTCTTTTCGAAATCGCTGACTGAAACTCCAGTATGATCAAGCATAGAGGACTCCCGCTGGTTTGCCCCTGACTACGACAGATCGCCGGCCAGGGCCTTTGCAATGAGGGCACGCGTTTCCGGGATGCCATAGAGGGCGACGAAGGAGCCGAAGCGCGGGCCGCGCTCCTGGCCGATCAGTACCTCATAGAGCATCTGGAAGAACGACACCGAGACGCCTGGACCACCTTCCGGGCTCTTCTTGGTGTGGTCCTGATAGCGCTCGATACTGCGCGCGACATCGAGAATGGCGTTCTGGATGTCGGTCCCGTCGGCATCGTCCGCGAGCGTCGCGAGTTTCTCGTCCATGGCTGCGAGGGCGCCGCGTTCCACCTCGTCGGGCGCGCGGAATTTCTTGGTCGGCTTGACGAAATCATTGAAGTAGCGGATCGCATAGCCGACCAGCGCATCAAGTTCAGGATTGTTTGCCGGAGTCACATTCCTGGCATGGCGCGAAATGAAACCCCAGAGCACGCTGCTGTTTTCGGCATTGGAGGCGCTTACGAGGTTCAGCAGCAGTGCGAAGGGCACCGGCAGGTCCACGGTCGGCGGGTTGCCGTCATGGAGATGCCAGACAGGATTGTTCAGCCGGTCCTTCCAGCTTTGACGCCCATAGGCCGAAAGATAGGTGAAATATTCATCAACCGCCTTGGGAATGACGTCGAAATAGAGCCGCTTTGCCGTGCGCGGCTTCTGGAACATGTAGAGGCCGAGACTTTCGGTCGGGGCGTAGGTCAGCCATTCGTCAATGCTGAGGCCGTTGCCCTTCGACTTCGAAATCTTTTGGCCGATCTCGTCGAGGAAAAGCTCGTAGACGAAATGTTCGGGGGCCCGGCCACCCAGTATCTCGCAAATGCGGTCATAGATGATCGCATTTGTCTGGTGGTCCTTGCCGAACATCTCGAAATCGACGCCGAGCGCTGCCCAGCGCATGCCAAAGTCAGGCTTCCATTGCAGCTTGACATTGCCGCCGGTGACGGGGAGCGTGGTCTCCTCGCCGTTCTCATCATCAAAGGTGATCGTGCCGTTCCCGGCGTCGATCTTCTTCATCGGCACATAGAGCACACGGCCGCTTGTCGGCGAAATCGGCAGGAACGGGCTATAGGTCGCCTGGCGCTCTTCGCCGAGCGTCGGCAGCATGACCTTCATGATATCGTCATACCGCTCGGCGGCACGCAGCAAGACTGCGTCGAAGCGGCCCGCTTTGTAATATTCCGTCGCGCTCGCAAATTCATAGTCGAAGCCGAACGTATCAAGGAACCGGCACAGCATGACATTGTTGTGGTCGGCAAAACTCTTGTAGTCGCCGCCAAACGGGTTAGGCACTGCCGAGAGCGGCATGTGCAGATACGGCGCCAGAAATGCTGGATCCGGCACATTGTCCGGTATTTTGCGCATGCCGTCCATGTCGTCGGAGAAGCAGAGAAGCTTGGTCTTTACCTTGTCGCCGGTCAGAACGCGGAAAGCATGGCGCACCATTGAGGTACGCGCCACTTCGCCGAAGGTGCCGATATGCGGCAGTCCCGAAGGGCCATAGCCGGTCTCGAACAACACCGTTTCAGGAAAGCCGGATTTGGCGTAACGCTTGATGATCTTCTGCGCCTCTTCGAACGGCCATGCTTTGGCCTCTGCTGCCGCCGCGATCAATTCGGGGGTCAGTTCGATTTCGGTGTTTAGGCGCGGGTTCATTCGTTATTCCTGTTAACGCTTGGATTTGATGAAACGCTCTACGTCCGCGGGTCGTCCGCGTCAATCGCACTGGCGGCACGGAGGCGCAATCGGCAATGATTTCGGGGTTAAGAGGTTCGATTAGTAGAAATCGACGGGAAAGTACCGAAGATAAAGTTCGGATGTGATGCCTTTTTCCTCGATCGCCTTCAGTGCGAAATCGAATGCATCGACAAGTTTTTGATTTTCGAGCGTGGCTGCGATCATCATTCCTTCACCCAAGAACTGCGGCGCAATGTAGGGGCCACCGACAAAGGCGCAGCAATCCTTTGCCTCGGGGCTGCCGATCCAGAAGGAAAGGTCCGAGCCGTCGCCAAATACGGCATCTATCTTCTTGGCCTGCAGATCCCTGAACATGAGTTCGCGCGTCGGAAAACCAACCCAATGGCTGTTTGGAAAATAATCGGCAAATATCGCCTGGTGCACTGAACCCGCAATCACGCCGATGGTCTTTTGCTTGAGTGTATCGGCCAAGGGTTCGGCAAAGGAAGTTTCCTTGAGCGCCATGAAGCGCGCGGGCAGGCGGATATAGGGAGCCGTAAAGGCAAACTCCTCGCGCAGGGCGGCGGTTGGTTTCAGGCCGGCGATGATCGCCTCGGCTTCGCCGCTTTCAAGCGTCGGTTGCAACTCGTTCCACGGACGAGCCTCAATCTGGCAGATGGCGGTCACGCCGAGCTCGTTGCAAAGTGCCCGCGCCAGATCGACATTGAATCCCGAGATGCGCCCCGTCGCATCGACGAAGTTGAACGGCGGATAATCGACGGTCGTCACGAAGCGAATGCGCTCGACGGTCGAAAGGTCCGGCTTGGCGACATGCTCGCGTCCATCCCAGTAATGCGGAAAATCGGATTGCGCGGCCATAGCTGGCAGCACTGCCAAAATGAAGGCGGCGAGAAACGAGGCAATCTTGCGGAAAGGCATGCGATACCGTGGTGCGATTTGATTTGGGCCAAGCTAGCACGATCTCATCACCTCAAAAAGCGCAATTGGCTGGCGGGCCTTCGCAAGCAAAACCTGAGGGGTATATTGACTATTCTCACGCATTGATCTCTATTACTTGCACTATATCGCACATATTACTACCATAAGTATACTTCAATTTATACATTCAATCTATAATTGAAAGAATTAATCATGGTATTATTGTATATATTGCGAATTTCATCGCGAAACGAGATCGGTCGGCCTGATCATCGGCCTTTACTTTAGGCGGGCGCCGCAATGCGGCAGATCGAGGCTGCCCTCGCTGCAAGACTATGCCAGGCGGGAACGGCGAAACACGCCATTATCGCAGCCTTCCGCGAAGCGGTTTCCAACCGCACCTCACTGCTCGAAGAAGTTGCGGCATCCGGGATAGCGGACGAGGCGGCAATAGGCCGGGCCATAGCGGTGGAACTCGGGCTGAGCTTTGCGGCAATTCCGGAGGGAGCGATAGTCATCGGCAAAAGTTCGGCTGTTGCACCGGATCTGCATTCACGCCGGCTGATGGTGGTGACAGCAGAAGGCGAACTTTTGCATTTTGCGGCCCCGACGCTTACCGAGATAGGCGACCTGAAGCACAGCCTGTCTTTCGATCCGGCCGCGAAAGCCCGTACGAGAATAACAACGCCAACACAGCTGCATGAATTCATCCGTTCCTACCGCGAGCGCGAACTGTTGCTGAAGTGCGTGAACAGGATGGAGATCGGCGGGCTTGAGCGTACGTCCCGGGTGGTCCTGAGCGGCACTCAGGGGATCATCCTGGGCATTGCGATAAGCCTCGGCATGATCGGACTGATTTTCCATCTTTCCACCCTCTGGGATGGCTATCACTATTTTTCGTTGCCCTTCTTCTTTGCATGCATCGCGCTTCGCTTCCGTGCAGCGGGCAGGACTGGCGAAATTCTCGCCGAAACCGGCTGTCTTGCACAACGACATGGTGAACTTCCATTCTACACCGTCATGATCGCACTTTATAAGGAAGCGGCGGTGGTGCCCCAACTTGTAAGGTCGATGCAGCGGCTCCATTGGCCAAAGTCGAGGCTTGAAGTCCTTTTTCTCTGCGAGGCAGACGACACGTCAACATTGAAGGCTTTGGCAGACCAGACCTTACCTCCGGGTTTCAAGATCGTCCCCGTTGCCAATTTCGGCCCACGAACCAAGCCAAAGGCGCTCAACTATGGGCTGCAACTGGCGAAGGGCGATTTTGTCGTGGTCTACGATGCGGAAGATCGGCCGCATCCCGACCAGCTTGTGGAGGCCTGGCGCCGCTTCGACATATCCGACGTGAGGCTCGCTTGCCTGCAAGCGCCGCTGATCATTTCGAATGCAGGCAGCTGTCTGCTGGCGCGGCTGTTCGCCTTCGAATATGCGGCCCATTTCGGCGGCCTGCTTCCATGGCTGGCCCGCCACGGCTTCATTCTGCCGCTCGGAGGAAGCTCCAATCATTTCAGGCGCAACTGCCTTGAAGCGGTGCGCGGCTGGGATCCATACAACGTCACCGAGGATGCCGAGCTCGGCGCGCGATTGGCGCGCTGTGGCTACGATGTGGGTGTGATCTCCCGACCAACCCTTGAAGACGCGCCGGTTCGCGTCGATATCTGGCTGCGGCAAAGGACGAGATGGCTGAAAGGTTGGGCGCACACATGGCTCGTTGAAATGCGCAATCCGAGAGCTTTCCTGCGCGAGGTAGGATTGCAACGCTTCATGGTGTTCCAGACGCTCGTTGCGGGGATCATCGTCTCATCGATCGTCTATCCGTTCATGCTGCTCTGGATAGGCTTTGGGATCGTCCACATCGCGCGCGATGACGCCTTTACCTGGCACAATGCGATACTCGCCCTCGATCTCGTGTGCGTTGTCATGGGCTTCCTGTCATTCCACAGGCTCGGCCAAAGAACACCGGTCGCCGCCTCGATTTCTGGATCGATCCTGCAATGGCTGCCGCTCTATTGGCTGCTTACTGCCATGGCGGCATGGCGTGCCATTTGGCAGCTCGGCAGAGCGCCCTCGCTTTGGGAAAAGACGCCGCACGACCCTTCAGGGACATTATTGCCGGAGAAAATCAGCCCGCGCCCTCACAGAAACTCATGGCCGGAGCCGATGATCAGCGCGTCTTCATTGCCGACCACATCCATGTCCCGGCCCTTATATGGCAGGCTCAAGAGAATTCTGCGGATGACGGCGATGCGGGCGCGCCGCTTATCGTTGGACCTGACAATCGTCCATGGGGCATAGGCCGTGTGCGTGCGTGCCAGCATTTCGTCGCGCGCCTTCGTGTAGTCGTCCCAGCGCTTGGCCCCTTCGATGTCGATGGGCGAGAACTTCCAGTTCTTCAATGGACTGTGCCTGCGGTCGTGAAATCGCTTCAGCTGCATGAGCTGACCGATATCCAGCCAGAATTTGAAGAAATGAATGCCATCCGCAACGAGAAGGCGTTCAAATCCCGGCACTTCTTCCAAAAAGGATTCATGCTGCTCGGGCGTGCAGAACCCCAGCACTTTTTCAACGCCGGCCCTGTTGTACCAGGAACGGTCGAACGTGACGAACTCGCCTGTCGTCGGAAAATGCGAGATATAGCGCTGGAAATACCATTGACCGCGCTCGATCTCGCTGGGCTTGGGCAAAGCCACATTGCGGGCCGAGCGCGGGTTCATATATTGGCGCAGCGTGAAGATCGTGCCGCCCTTTCCGGCGGCATCACGCCCCTCAAACGCGCAGACGACACGATTGCCGGTGTCCTGCAGCCAGTACTGCATTTTGACGAGTTCGATCTGCAGCCGCTCGACAGTCTTCTCGTATTCGTCGTTCGGCATCTTGTCTTTATAGGGATAGCCCCCTGAAGCAAGTTCGCCGTCATCGATCCAGTCCGGCAGTTTGGGATCGTCTATATTGAAAGTGCGTTTCTTGCCGTCGATCTTGAGTTTGAGAGTGGTGTCTACGCCCGCTACGGGTTTATCGGTTTTCTTTTTCGAATCTTTACCCACAGCAATCGTCCTCAATTGACACAATGGCATGTTATTGAGAGAGCGTTGTATCGTCCAGAGCCAAAAAAGGACGCCGGGCCAGGAGTTTAGTGCATGAGCATTTTGGGGCAGGAGGGCCGTACGTTTCGCCAAAAGGCTGTCGAGCGTGTGATCCAGGCACGCTTCGTGCTCGGCGCCGCCGCCTTCATTACCGCTCTTGTCCTCAGCACTCAGGCGACATGGTGGCTGAGCTTTGCCGTCCTCATGCTCGTCCTCCTGGCGGTCGTTGCGCTTTCTGCGACGCTGCCGCGCAGCGATGTACCGGCGGAATCTCCCGCCAGCGATCCGGCAATTTTCCGTCTGTCCGGCCAGCAGCTTGCCGCGCAATTGCCCGACCCGCTTATCATCTTCGACCATGGCGGGACGATCCTTTACGTCAATCCCGTCGCCAATGGCGCCTTCGGGCCGCTGGCGCGCGGCGGGGCTCTGCTCCTGCATTTCCGGGCCCCCGAACTGCAGGCGCTGGTTCAGTCAGTCATGGCCGATGGCGTCGCCCGGTCGGTAGACTTTGCCGAACGGGTGCCGGTCGAGCGCTGGTATCGAGCGACGGTTCTCCTCCTCGACCGGGCCGGTGGCAAGGACCGGCAATATCTTCTATCATTTCGCGACCAAACCGAAGCGCATCGCCTTGAACGCATGCGCAGTGACTTCATCGCCAATGCCAGCCATGAGTTGCGCACGCCCCTCGCATCCTTGACCGGGTTTATCGAGACGCTGCGCGGGCCGGCCCGCCGCGACGAGGCGGCGCGCGACAATTTCCTCGAGATCATGCAGAAGCAGGCGGAGCGCATGGCCCGCCTGATCGATGACCTGTTGTCACTGTCGCGCATCGAGATGAAGGCGCATATCGCGGTCAAGGACCAGGTGGACCTGACGACGCTGATCAATCATGTGGTGGATTCGTTGCGCCCGCTTGCGGATGATCTCGGCGTCGACATCGAACGCAAGATCGATCCCGATCCCGTCATCGTGCTTGGCGACAGGGATGAACTGACGCAAGTCTTCCAGAACCTTGTCGAAAACGCCTTGAAATACGGCCAGTCAGGCGAGCGCATCGTCGTCGAGCTCAAGCGCGGCGACGATGGTATCAAGGCCATGGTCCAGGATTTCGGCCCTGGCATACCGGAGGAACATATCCCGCGGCTGACTGAACGCTTCTACCGCGTCAATCTTGAAACCAGTAGGGCTCAGAAAGGCACCGGCCTCGGACTTGCGATCGTCAAGCACATACTGACGCGGCATCGTGCACGCCTGGTCGTTCGCTCACGGGTCGGTGAGGGCTCGACCTTCACCGTTGTCTTCGGCCCTCAGAAGGCCTGACGCCAACCGCTCGTTGAGCTTGGTGCACGGCAAACAAAAAAAGGGCGCCGAATGGCGCCCCAGTCAGAAGGAGCAAGATTAGCGGACGCGCCTGCGATCGGACGCGGGCTGATAGGCTAGGCGGGAGTGATAGCCGCAATAGGGCCCGGACTCGCCGACATCGTTGCCGCAGAAATTGAAGTCCGGCTGCAGCGGATCTCCCATCGGCCATTTGCAGGTACGCTCGTTGAGCTGCACCAGTTCGAGGCGCCGCGAGATCGGCACGACGACGTCCGTGACAGTCTTCATCACCGGCACGAGTTCAGTGCTGTATTCGGTCTGCAAAGCGGTCGCGCCGATGCTGCGGCTGACGACGCGGGTCGCGACATGCCCCGACGAACCGCCGCTGCGCGATGCGCCGGATGACCCCGTGTTGATCTTCTTGCTGCGTGTCTGGGTGGACGTGGTCTTGCCCCGCCCGGACAGCTTCAGCCTGTGAACCTTGCCGATGACCGCATTGCGGCTGACACCGCCCAGCTGTGCTGCGATCTGGCTTGCACTCAGACCTTCGGCCCAAAGTTTCTTCAGCTGTTCTACGCGCTCATCTGTCCAGTTCATCGTTTTCCTAGCTCCATATGGGGCTTGTTTATGTAGACTCCGGACTGAATCCTTCCTCGCATCTGGATTGCTCCAGATTGGTTCGATACCATATCTATTCAGATGACGAGGACGCCGTACGAAATCTAGCTTTTTCGATTACCAAGCTACAATATGCGATGACTCTGTGACAAGAGTCGGGCGCCGATCCCAGGGGTGCTTTTTTGGGTTTTCCCCAACTTGCGCGATAGACTGTTGCAGAAATGACGAATTGCAGAGTCGGTGGCAAATATTCCAGCGGATACGCGCAGAAGTTGTAGTTAATGGATCGGCTCATCCGGTTCGTGTTGGTGATGAATGGGATCAAAAGTGTTCATTTGACAATTGGGGTTCGAATGACGATATTACTGGCATATGGCCGCCCTCAAAATGGCATTGTGGGGCGGCTTTTTGATTTCAACACGGCCGTTTCTTCTTTGTAATCAGCAGTTTCGGCAAACAGGGTATTGGAGGCCCGTAACGATATGACGGACGCAATCGCGCAACCGCTTTACGACACTTTTGCTCGTGCGGATCTGCGCTTTGAGCGAGGTGAGGGTGTGTGGCTGGTGACCGAAACCGGCGAGCGCTATCTCGACTTCGCCGCCGGCATTGCCGTTAATTCGCTCGGCCATTCGCATCCCCATCTCGTCGAAGCGCTGAAGAGCCAGGGCGAAAAACTGTGGCACGTCTCCAACGTCTACGAGATCCCCGGCCAGCGCCGTCTCGGCCAGCGTCTTGTCGACGCGACTTTCGCCGACAAGGTGTTCTTTACCAATTCCGGTGCGGAAGCGCTTGAATGCGCGATCAAGACCGCGCGGCGCTACCACTATGTCAACGGCCATCCCGAACGGTTTCGCATCATCACCTTCGAAGGCGCGTTCCATGGCCGCACGCTGGCAACGATCGCGGCTGGCGGCCAGGAAAAATACCTCGAAGGTTTTGGACCCAAGGTCGAGGGTTTCGACCAGGTGCCTTTCGGTGACGAAAAGGCCTTGAAGGCTGCAATCGGGCCGGAGACTGCTGCCATTTTGATCGAGCCGATCCAGGGCGAGGGCGGCGTACGTCCCGTCCCGGATGAAGATCTGCGCGCTCTGCGCAAGCTCTGCGACGATGAGGGTATTTTGCTGATCCTCGATGAAGTTCAGACCGGCGCCGGTCGAACCGGCAAGCTGTTCGCCCATGAGTGGTCGGGCATCAGGCCGGATATCATGGCGGTCGCAAAGGGCATCGGCGGCGGCTTTCCGCTTGGCGCCTGCCTTGCCACGGCCGAAGCCGCAAAGGGCATGACCGCCGGCGTTCATGGCACGACCTATGGCGGCAATCCGCTTGCCATGGCTGTCGGCAACGCCGTGCTCGACGTCATCCTGGAAGAGGGCTTCCTTGAACACGTGCAGAAGATTGCCCTCACGATGAAGCAGGGCCTTGCGTCCATTGCCGACCGCTATCCGGCAGTCATTTCGGAAGTGCGCGGCCGCGGCCTCTTGATTGGCCTCAAAAGCGTCGTTCCCAATACGACGCTGGTCCAGGCATTGCGCGACGAGCATTTTCTGACGGTCGGCGCCGGTGACAACGTCATTCGCCTGCTTCCACCTCTGGTTGCATCGGAAGAAGAGGCGCGCGAGGCGCTTTCACGCATCGAGGCGGCGGCTGAACGCCTATCGGTTGCCGCCAGGCAGAAGAGCGCGTGAGGGACGGGCCATGACAATCAAGCAGGACCTCCGGCATTTTACCGACCTTTCAGCGCTCTCGTCCGGCGATCTGCGCACGATCCTTGACGACGCCCGCGAACGCAAGACGCGGCTCAAAGCCGGCAACATTGAAAAGCCATTTGCCGGCAAAGTATTGGCAATGATCTTCGACAAGCCGTCGACGCGCACACGCGTTTCCTTCGATGTCGGCATGCGCCAGCTCGGCGGCGAAACCATCATGCTGACCGGTTCGGAGATGCAGCTTGGCCGCAGCGAAACCATTGCCGATACGGCAAAGGTGCTGTCGCGCTATGTCGACATCATCATGATGCGCACGACGACGCATGACCGCCTGACCGAAATGGCGCAAAACGCCACGGTTCCCGTCATCAATGCTTTGACGGACGACACGCATCCCTGCCAGATCATGGCGGATATCATGACGTTCGAGGAACATCGCGGGCCAGTGCAGGGCAAGACGTTCGCCTGGACGGGCGACGGCAACAATGTACTGCACTCGCTGGTCGAGGCGGCAGCCCGTTTCGATTTCAATCTCAATATCGCAACGCCGGACGGCAGCGAACCCAGCAGCAAATATCTTGACTGGGCCCGCGGCGCCGGCGGCAAGATCAAGCTGACCACCGATCCGGTCGCTGCGGTCAAGGACGTCGATTGCATCGTCACCGACACCTGGGTGTCGATGGGACAGGAAGGGCGTGCCCGCGGCCATAACGTGTTCATGCCCTATCAGGTCAACGATGCATTGATGCAGCATGCCAATCCCGACGCTCTGTTCATGCACTGCCTGCCCGCGCATCGCGGCGAAGAGGTAACCGACTCCGTCATCGACGGACCGCATTCGGTGGTCTTTGATGAGGCGGAAAACCGGCTGCACGCGCAAAAGGCAATTCTCGCATGGTGTCTTGAAGGAGGACGTTCCAGTGTCTGATACCGGAATTCGTTCCGACGAATATGTATTTGCCGGCGACGACGCCGTTGTGCCGTTTCAGGTTGCGGATCTCGATGCCCGCGGCCGTGCGGTGCAATTGGGGCCGACGCTCGATGAGATCCTCAATCGCCACGACTATCCCGAACCCGTTGCAAAGCTGCTCGCCGAAGCCATCGTTTTGACCGTGCTGCTTGGTACCTCGCTGAAGTTCGACGGCAAGTTCATCTTCCAGTCGCAGTCGGATGGACCCGTCGACATGCTGGTCGTCGATTTCCGCACGCCAAATTCCGTGCGCGCCTATGCGCGTTACGATGAGGAACGCCTGGCGGAGGCGATTGCCGGGCACCGTACCGCCCAGGAAGAATTGATCGGCAGCGGCACGCTCGCGCTGACTGTGGACCAGGGCGAATACACACAACGCTACCAGGGCATCGTCGCACTCGACGGCTCGAACCTCGAAGAGATTGCCAAGACCTACTTCCGCCAGTCGGAGCAGATTCCGACCGATGTGCGCCTCTCTGTCGCCAAGCTCGTGGAGCGAGGCCCGGACGGCAAGCCTGTCGAACAATGGCGCGCCGGCGGTCTCATCGTGCAGTTCCTGCCGGAATCCGAGCTTCGCATGCGCCAGCGGGACCTGCCGGCCGGCGATGCGCCGAGCAATGAGGAGGACGAGTTTTTCGAGGATGACGACTGGGCCGAAATCAAGGCGCTGGTCGCGACGATCGAGAGCTCTGAACTGACCGATCCGCAGGTTGGCGCGGAACGTCTGCTCTATCGGCTGTTCCACGAGCGCGGCGTCCGCGTCTTCGATGCGGTCCGCGTCAACGACGACTGCTCCTGTTCGCGCGAGAAGATTGCCGGCGTGCTCTCAGGCTTCACGGCCGAAGAGATCGAGGACAGTATCGAAGACGGCAAGATCAGCGTCACCTGCGAATTCTGCTCGACGCACTACGAGTTCGATCCGGGCGAGTTCCTGCCGAAAAACTGACCGATCCGGCGGTCAGACCCGCATCGAAGCCGTCATTTCATGGATGACGGTGACGGCGATCAGAACAACGACGAACCCGCCGATAATCAGCCATAACGGCCATGGCTTTGGCGATTTCTTGGCAAAGAGGCCGACAATCAGTCCGGGGACCAGGGCAAGGCCGAACAATCGGCTGGCGGCGTCGGAGGCGCTGGTGAAACTCGGTAGGGTATAGCCGAGGAAATAGGCGCCGATCGCCAGTACGAAGACGATAGCGGAGCAGGTTAGGGCCTTCAGATAGGGCGCGTTGGTGCGTTCGGTTTCGGCCATCAGTTCAAGGTCCGCAATTGATCGGGAAGGTCGAGCGAGAAGGCCGGAATTTCGATATCGAAGCGCTCGCCTGACGTCGTCTGCATTGAATAGCGCCCGACCATGACCCCTGATGTCGTCGTCAGCGGACAGCCGGATGAATATTGGAAGGAGTCGCCCGGATCGAGAATGGGTTGCTCGCCGATGACGCCCGGTCCGCGGACCTCCTCGATATGGCCGTTGCCATCGGTGATCCTCCAGTAGCGGGCGCGCAATTGCACCGTCAGATCCGAGTCATTGGCAATGGTTATCCGGTAGCCCCAGACATAGCGATTTTCCTCCGGGTTGGATTGCTCCTCCAGATAGAACGGCTCGACGGTCACTTCGATATCGCGCGTTGTCGCCTTGTACATGCCTGCTCTCGATTTCACTCCTTGATATCGCCACTCACGGCCGATGCGTCAACCATTACTGGTCACGGATCGAACTAAAACCTTCGTCGGTCACGGTTCCTTTGTTAGGATCGAGGATGCAAAAGGAGCCAGTCATGATGACCCTGGAAGCCTTCGCCGCCATGGCGCACTCATTTCCGGAAAGCACGCAGAGCAGCCACTTTGGCACGACCGATTTCCGTGTGAGCAACAAATCTTCGCCACCTTGCGTCCGGAAAAACTGCGCGGGGTTCTGATGCTGACGCGCGACGACCAGGCCATGATGCGCGAGACCTCTGCAGACATGTTCGAACCGGTGCCGGGCGGCTGGGGCGAGAAAGGTGCGACCTTTGTCATTCTCGCCATGGCCGAGCCCGATGTCGTGCGCCATGGCGATGGCGTGGCGGAAGGCCGCGCCAAAATCAGTGTCGGCGCGCCACCAGCTATAGCCAGGTCCTAGCGCGATGCGTTCAGTGCCGCATCGAGATCATCGATGAGATCATCGACGTCTTCGAGACCGACGGATAGCCGCAGCAGTCCATCGGATATGCCGAGCTCGGCACGAGCCTCGTCCGTCAGGTTCTTGTGCGTCGTCGTTGTCGGATGGGTGATAAGGCTCTTCGAATCGCCGAGATTGTTGGAGATCTGGATGATCTCGAGTGCATTCTCGACCGCAAATGTGGCCTTCTTGCCGCCCTTGACCTCGAAGGCGATCAGCGTCGAGCCACCGCTCATCTGCTTGGCAACGATGTCAGCCTGTGGGTGATCGGCGCGGCCGGGATAAAGCACTTTCGAGACGGCCGGATGTCCGGCAAGGAAGTCGGCAATCTTCGCCGCATTGTTCGTCTGCTGGTGCACGCGCACGGCAAGCGTTTCGAGCCCTTTGAGCATTACCCAGGAATTGAACGGGCTAAGCCCGGGGCCCGTGTGGCGGAAATATTCGTGCAGGTTTTCGTCGATCCACTGCTTGTCGGAAAGGATCATGCCGCCGAGGCAGCGGCCGTGGCCGTCAATATGCTTGGTCGTCGAATAGATGACGATGTGGGCGCCGAGTTCAAGCGGCTTTTGAAAGAGCGGCGTTGCGAAAACATTGTCGACGATCAGCTTGGCGCCAACAGAGTTCGCGACCCTGGCGACGGCGGCAATATCGATGACTTCGAGCGTCGGATTCGTCGGGCTTTCGAGGAACATCACCTTGGTGTTGGGGCGAACTGCCTTTTCCCAATTCTCGATCCTGGAGCCGTCGATCAGCGTGAAGTCAACGCCATAGCGCGGCAGCATGGTCTCGATGATGTAGCGACAGGAGCCGAACATCGCCCGCGCGGCAAGCACGTGGTCACCGGCTCGCACCTGGCAGAGGATTGCGGCAGCAACGGCGGCCATCCCCGAAGCGGTGGCCCGCGCATCTTCCGCGCCTTCAAGGGCGCACATGCGCTTTTCGAACATGTCGGTCGTGGGGTTCGCATAGCGCGAATAGATGAATCCGGGCTCTTCGCCCTTGAAACGCGCCTCGGCTGCTTCTGCGGACGGATAAACGAAGCCTTGCGTCAGGAACAAGGCTTCGGAGGTTTCCCCGAAGCCGGAACGCAGGGTTCCGGCATGGACGAGCTGGGTGGCGGGACGCAGTTTGCGGGTGGTATCCTTGGTCATCGCTGTCTCAATCTGCCAGAAAACTGGCCAATAAAAAACCGGCCTTGCGGGAATCGCAAAAAGGCCGGACGAGACCGGGCCTCTTTTAGCAAATTATTTTACGTGGCTGCAAGCCGGCCGGCCAAATCACCACGGGATAAAAGTGCTTTAATCCTCTTGGCCGCTTGCGTCAATCGGGTGAGGCGCTAAAGCTTTTCGTCTCTTTGTATGGATGGTCGACATGGCGAGACGAGAAGCGGGCATATTGGCCGATAGCGGCATCAGGGCGCTATTTGAGGCGCGAGCACTCAAGACCGAGCGCGAATTCGACGTCGACCAGATCCAGCCGGCGAGCCTCGATCTGCGCCTCGGCAAGCGGGCCTACCGCGTACGCGCGAGCTTCATGCCGGGCCCGGGCACGCCGGTCATCGACAAGCTCGACCGCCTGAAACTGCACGAAATCGATCTGACCGAGGGCGCGGTTCTCGAGACCGGCTGCGTCTATATCGTTCCGCTCCTGGAAAGCCTGGCGCTTCCTGCCGAGGTTTCAGCCTCGGCCAACCCGAAGAGTTCGACCGGGCGCCTCGATATCTTCACACGGGTCATCGTCGATGGCGCGCAGGAGTTCGACAAGGTTCCGGCCGGCTATCATGGCCCGCTTTACCTTGAAGTCAGCCCACGCACCTTCCCGATCGTCGCGCGCACCGGCTCGCGCCTGTCGCAGATCCGCTTCCGGACCGGGCGCGCGCAACTGGAGGAAACCGAGCTTGCGGAACTCCACGCCGCCGAGACGCTCGTCGCCTCCGAAACCCCCAATATTTCCGGAGGCGGCATCGCCCTTTCAATCGACCTCACCGGCGATCAGAATGGCCTCGTCGGCTATCGCGGCAAGCATCACACAAGCGTCGTCGATGTCGACCGGCGCGGCGTCCACGATCTTTTCGACTTCTGGGAGCCGATCCATGATCGCGGCGCCCGGGAACTCGTGCTCGATCCCGACGAGTTCTATATTCTCGTCTCGCGCGAAGCGGTCCACGTGCCGCCGCTCTATGCCGCCGAGATGACGCCATTCGACCCGCTCGTCGGCGAATTCCGCGTGCATTATGCCGGTTTCTTCGATCCGGGCTTCGGCCATACGGCAGCGGGCGGCACTGGCAGCCGCGCCGTACTCGAAGTGCGCAGCCATGAAGTGCCGTTCATTCTCGAACACGGACAGATCGTCGGACGCCTGATCTACGAGCATATGCTGGAGCGCCCGCGCGCCCTCTATGGAACTGATCTCGGCTCCAACTATCAGGCGCAGGGCCTGAAGCTCTCGAAGCACTTCCGCTGACGGCGGAGCCCGCTCGCGACCCCTTGACAAAGACCGCTGTCAGCGGTCACTGATAGTGAAATGCGGGTGTAGCTCAATGGTAGAGCAGCAGCTTCCCAAGCTGAATACGAGGGTTCGATTCCCTTCACCCGCTCCACCAATCTTTTCAGATACTTACCGTCATTTTCGCGATACGCTGCTGAAGCCTATGAGGCTTGGGCCGAGGAGGGATCGAATACCAAGACGGTACCGGCGATCCACAACGCCGCTTTCGAAGCGCTCGACGGCAATCGTCCGGCTGATAGCCGATATCCAACTCGATATTGTCGATAGCTCGTCGCAGGTGCAACGCTTGATGACCGCATTGGCCAAGGCGCGGCGGGCGCGGCGCCATACGCCGGTGCTTGGCCCTGCGGCTTGGGTGCTCGATCACCCAACAGGTGAAGGACAGCAAGATTGTGACCGACGAGGTTCGCAAATCGAAACTGGCGGCGTCAGCATCGCCAATTCGTTTGAGTGGGTCTCGCGCGTGTTCAACAGATAGCAAGTCGGGATCGCTACATTTCGCTTTTCGATGAAGGTCGGCGAGTCCGCCATACGACCAGAAGGTAAAGACCACCCACCCACAATGCGCACGGCGCAAACAGTGTGATGATAGCCGTGAGTTCGTCCATGGCTCGTCCTCCTCAACAAAATCAATGTGTCGTAGAGAACCGATGCGATCAAATGGAAATAGTACTTCTTCGTGCAATTGCCTTTGGGTGTTGCTTTTGTGCAAGCTTTAAGAAGGCAGGGGCCTTAAAAAAAGACTAACCCAACACATCAATCGCCAAAAGTATATCGGCGTAAAGCGCCTCAATTTCGCCTCGGCGCCTACTCCTAGGCGGGCCAGAACATGGCGCTCCGATGAAATTTCTCCATTGTATCCGTGATGAGATGATCGCGGAAAGAAATTACGTTAGTCTCGCTAGGAATCGTTTTGGCTGGTCATGCAATTTTTCGGTCCTCTCATTTTCAAATAAATTTGCATCGCTCACGTCTTTTCTCGCCTCGTCCATTGTGGCCCTTGTCAATTTGACCCCGCAACAACAGGGTCCCTGATTTACAAAGCAACGACCTTCGTCTAGCGATGGTTATAATTGTGAAGCAGGGTGCATGCAGAGTTGATGGTGTTGAAAACCGCAAAAAAAGCAGCAATCATTCTTAAAACCAAGGGCGCCCGGGGCTTTTTGGCGCAATTTCTGAGATACTTGGCTTCCCACATCGAGAACGCCCGCAATCCGCTTACGTGGCTGTTTCCCAATGTGATGTCGTCCTCTGGTACGAAATTGGGTAACATTGGAGCATTGGATCAAATCGGGGCAGTTATCGCGCGCCCGATCACGGACGAAACAAATCCCGTCACCCATGTCGGACAAGGACAAATCCCCAGCCGCATAATTTTTGACAAGGTGGCAGTGGTTGTTCATATCTTTTATCCGGAGGTCGCAGAGAACATTTTTCAGCATTTGAAGAACATTCCTGTGCCCTTTGGTCTTTTTGTTACAACGGACACTGAGGATAAAAGACGGAGCCTCGACCGCGCGATCTCGGCGTCCGGGCTGCACCCTATCGAGGTGGAAATACGGGTTGTTCCTAATAGGGGCCGCGACGTCGCTCCCAAATATATCGCATTCAAAGATGTATACGAACGATATCCCGCCTTCATCCATCTTCATTCCAAGCAGTCGCTTCATGCTGCAGGCGCATATGCGACTTGGCGGGACTACCTTCTGGGGAACCTCATTGGGTCAAAGGCGATAGCCACCGATAACCTCACGCTTCTATCGTCGGAAAATGTCGGCGCGGTCTATCCGGAACATGCAGATTTCATCAAGAACGTTATCAACTGGGGATACGACTTCCCGATCGCGAAAGAGCTGGTCGCAAAAATCGGGCTGAAGCTCGATGTATACGGCACGCTCGAATTTCCTTCTGGATCAATGTACTGGGGAAGGTCTGACGCGATCCGGCCGTTGCTCGATCTCAATCTAGACTATGCGGATTTTCCTGAGGAGGCTGGTCAGATAGATGGAACGCTTGCTCACGCAATCGAGCGAACGCTCCTACTTTTCATTGAAAAATCTGGTCATACCTGGAAAAGGATAACTGCGGAAGAACCTAAGTCGTCAAGGGTTGATCGAGACGAGAGGGGGTTCTCGCCCCTTATAAGTTCAGAGAGTCAGTTCCCGGGCATAACGCAGGTTACTCATCGGGAAACGTTGCGCCTAACCGTCACCCCGACATGCGAAGAGCGAGAACGTCTCAATTTGCTTGTCCCAACGATCTCGCCGGCGCACATATTTGGCGGCATCGATACGGCCTTAAAGATATTCTTGGAGATTGCCGGCGCCGCACCGAATTCGGACATTCGCGTTATCGTTACTGAAAGCCAGGTCGATCGAGACGGCGATGACTTTGTGCTTCCGGAAGTCTTAAAGAGTTTTGATGTTCAGAAACTTGGTCACGAAAAAAGGGGGCACAGGGTTGTCGTTGATGCGACAGATCGGCTTTACGAGCCTTTGGAATTGTCAGAACGAGACATTTTCGTGGCTACAGCCTGGTGGACCGCTGTGAACGCCTACCGCCTGCAGGACTTTCAAAAGGCGTTCTTCGGCAATGCTGCGAGAGTAATATACATTATCCAAGATTTCGAACCCGGCTTTTACGGCTGGTCTACAAAATACGCACTAGCCGACGCGACGTATCGGAGAGACGACGATACCGTTGCAATCTTCAATTCGGAAGAGCTCGCCACTTACATGGAAAAGTATTACCACCATCAGAAAAAGGCGGTGATCCCATATAGACCGAATGCGAAGATCGACGCCTCTCTCAACAGTGACGCAGTAAGAGAGAAGATCATTCTTTTTTATTCGCGGCCGTCAGCTGTCAGGAACTGCTTTGAGGCCGGAATCGATGGTCTTCACCTTTGGCGGCGCAGAAACCCAACTCAAGCGGCAGCATGGAAAATTTATTGCATCGGAGAGGCCTTCGAAAAGCATCGGGCTGGCCATCTCTACAATATCACAATCACAGGTAAAATGCCTTTAGCGGATTATGCCGATCTCTTGAGCAGAGCTTCGGTCGGACTCTCACTCATGATATCTCCGCATCCCAGTTATCCACCGCTCGAGATGGCGTACGCTGGCATCAGGACCATTACAAACTCTTATGAGTGCAAAAACCTATCTGAGCGAAGCGATTTGATCATCAGCATTGATAGCGTGACACCTGAGGAAATTGCCGAAGCAATAGAGGCTCAGGTTAACATTGCTGAACAACAAATGGTCGGGCGTCAATCGGCGATTAAAAATCCCATACGGGACCTAAAGACCGGAATTCCACATTTCGAGGCGCTAGATGTCATGGCGATGGTGAATAAACCCGCACCCTCAATCGAACGTCTCCGACATTCTGATCTATCAGTCGAGTTCGGTCTGGTCGATACCCCGCCGCGTCGCTGAACAAATTCGAAGATAGCAAAGTCAGCAATCTGAGCTGATGAATGATGACGCCAACAAGGCAACAAGCGGCGACTGCTACCATGTCAATACCGACGCAACGCAAGAGGTTGGAACGACAGCACGTGAATCACGTCGCGTCCGGCAAAAAGCGCCGTCGGTTCACTATTGCCACCAATCAACGTTGAGAGGATTTGAAAGTGTTGAAAAAGGTCGCTCCACAGCTTAGACCATAATCTTCGCTCAAGGGAGCCGTTACAATAGTGCATCAGTTCAGTCCCGCGGTTGGGGGTATAGACGATATCCAACTCGTGCGCCGCGTGCGGCAGGCTTATAAGGCAGCCCACGCAACGTTTTCCGATTACGGTGAATCGCAGTGGGGCACTCTCGATAGTTGGAAATCGGCAATCCACAGTCTCGTCGTCCGGGGAACCGACGACGATTTGACTGATGCCTTGCGCAATCCAGCTACAACCGAATTATTCTATGGGTTCGATCTGATCGGCGCATCGCGCACCCAGGCTCTAAACAATGATTCGGGATTTCGAGACCATCAGGCTATGCTAGTGGCTCATGCGATTGAAGCGCTTGCTTCAGCCGTCGGTGTGGCAAGGGTAAACAATCCGGAAGCGCCGGACCATTATCCGCCTGAACAGCACACGAGCGATCAATTGATTGATCTGATCAATCCCATCGTTCGCGCAGAATTCCCGAACCCGTTTCCCAACGAGTTCGGCCTTAGCTTGAAAGCAGGGGTTGCAAACCTTCGAGCCGTCTTTGCGATCTACCAGCAATATCGGACATTGCAGATGTTGCGGATAGGCAATGGCAGTTCAGTCCTTGAGATCGGCGCTGGCCTTGGCCGCACGGTCTATTACTGCCACCAATCGGGCGTGAAGGACTACACTATCATCGACCTTCCGATGACCAACCTGGCTCAAGGCTATTTCCTCGGCCGGACGCTTGGTGCTGAGAACGTCTGCCTGTTCGGTGAGGATTACCGCCCCGGTGCGGTGCGTATTCTCCCGCCAGCGTGCCTAAGCGACGTGAAAGCTGATGTCGTCGTTAATGTGGATTCGCTGACGGAGATGGACCGATCAGCCGCCGATACCTACGTGAAGCACGCGCTGGAAACGGCTAAGGTTCTCCTGTCAATCAATCACGAGGTGAACAGCTTCACGGCTAACCAAGTCATCAAGGCCCATGCACCTTATATTGAGCTGATGCGCTATCCGGCTCCCATGCGAGCGGGATACATTGAGGAAATAGCGTTCATCCGCTGACAAAAAGGGCTCGCTTCGGCGAGCCTTTTTTTACGATCAGATCGAACGCAGCATAATGATTTCGGCAGCTTCCCGCCAAATGTCGTCTCGGTAAGTAGTTCCCTATTTTCTCGGCGAGGACGTTACACCAGCCGGAGTGACGTCGGAGTCCGCCCAACCCGTGAGTGTCCCCCTTGAAGACTACGGGATTTTTAACTGGACCATTGCTTCAGATCGGTCTCGTATGGAGTGGCACCGTGACGTCTCCAATCAGGAACCAGGTAGGTTTATCGATCGCCCACAGTCGTTACCGGTACGCGCCGAACGCTTGCTTTACGCCGCCGGACGTTGACCAGTTAAACTCTTCTGGGAGCCAGCAAATGAACTTAGACGCAGCGTGGCGAGGAAAGGCAGAGCGATCGTAAGGATCATCAGAGAAAATGCTTTTTCATTTCACCACCGGGCTTCTGATCTTCAACTAAACTAGCAATAGTCCATGGGACGCCTGATCGGACGTCTTCCGATCTAATTTTCGGCCCTCACCTGTTGCACACGGTACCGATAATGGGAAATTCTCGGTATGCTGCCCTTGGATTATCCGGGCGCTTTTTTGCGTTTTGCGGTAGTCCGACGCGTTGTTAAATGTATGGGATGAAGCAGTTTACACGTTTTTTTACAAAGACTTCAGCCAGTTTAAACGATGGTATCTCACTATCAAACGCTCTGCGCCTGCTCATGCATTCTTACTTGCTTATTTTTACGTCGCTCATTACGACACGCTAGCATTCGACTTAGTGTGGATCGTTGGAGTGGCAAATGAAATTCAAACTTCTCGCACCTTCCGAATACCAGGATAGGACGGGCGAGAGGTTTATTACCAACCGCAGCGGCGAGATTGAAGTTGAACACCATCACCGTTACCTATTTGCAACCCAATTTTGCAAAGGGAGGGATGTCCTCGATATAGCAAGTGGCGAAGGTTATGGTAGCTACCTGCTCTCGCAAGTCGCAAAATCAGTTATTGGTATTGACATCGACCCTGATGTGGTTTCGCAGGCGCGACGAGCGTACGGTTCGGCCTCGCTAGTTTTTGACGTTGGCTCTTGCCAGTCTATTCCCCTTGTGCCTGGCAGCGTTGACGTCGTGGTCTCATTCCCAACACTCGAGCACATTAATCAACATTCGGCATTTCTTGACGAAGTGAAGCGAGTACTTCGTCCCGAAGGGCTTTTTGTGCTGTCGACTCCAAATCGCCAAGTCTATTCTTCTCCAGGAAAGCAGAATCCTTTTCAACAATTCGAGCTTTCACATCAGGAATGTGAGACGCTGCTTTCGAAACACTTTACTCATAAAACCGTCGGGCTACAAAAGGCCACAAGCGGCTCTGTAATTGTCCCAGCCGCGAAATGCGACCTTGTTTTGGAGGTATTCCATAGGTCCAACGAGTTAACGTACGAACTAACGGATGTCCCACCCAACGCGCCTTATCTTATCGGCCTCGCCTCCGATTCACCGTTACCTTCCATACGCTGGGGTCTCCTCGATAATCCTGATTTCCTTTATGGGAGCCAACTACGTTTGATGGAAACAGAGGCTCTGTTACAATCAGAAGTGGGACGCCTTGGGAAAGAGGTGACTGAAGTTAATCAAGCGTTTGAAAAAGGTTCAAAAAGCAACTTGCTCAATCAAGAGCACGATCGGTTACGGCGAGAACTTCAAACGGAACGAGCGAAAACCGATGCAGCTCTGCAGCACATCGCGGAACTTGAATTATTTAGTCAACAGACGCAATCCCAGCTCCACCAAGTTTATACTTCAACGTCTTGGAGAGTCACGCGTCCGATACGAGCGCTGAAAAGCATCGTGTCGGCTGGCTTTTCAACTTTACGGACGCCGCCGAATGTTGAAAGCAGTAAACGTTCGGCGGCTGCCGAAAGCGTAAAACTCTCAATATCTACAGCTGCCCAGTCTGACCAACGCCCTATACTATTATTGACAACTCACGATTGCTCCCGAACTGGAGCGCCCGTAATGTGCTTAAATCTCGCACGCGAGTTGTCCAAACGTGATGACTTTAGATTGTTAGTCGTCGCAATCAATGGCGGGGAACTCTCACGCGAATTCGCCGAGCTTGCCCCATTATATGTATTGTCTGAAATTAGAGATTCGAGTTCTCCCACTGCAACGTTTAAGGCAATCCTGCGCGATTTGGACGGGCCGGTATGGGGAGCAATCTGTAATACAATCCTTTGTGCTGAACTTGTTGAGGCGCTCGACGACGTTGACATTCCAGTGGTTAGTCTAATTCACGAACTCTCCACCAGTATCGATCAATTCGGGCGGCAATTGATTGACAAAATAAACATGCATGCAAGGCACGTGGTTTATGGTTCGTCTTACGCCCGTGACCAAGTCATCCAAGATTTCGGTATCGGCACAGCGAAAATCCATATCGTTCCGACGGGGCACAATGTGCCATTTTTTTCCGCACAGCAGCGGGATGTCGTACGCTCGCAAGTTTTAATAAATGCCGACTCGTCGAGAGACAATGTCTTGGTGGTTGCCTGTGGCACGGTCGACCATCGAAAAGGCCCGGACGTTTTTTTGCAAGTTGCGTCATCCGTCCTCCGTCTGCGGCCTGATCTACCCATCCATTTTTTATGGATTGGCTCAGCAATCAACCGAGCATATGGGTCGTGGATTGCGCATGATGTTTCACGTCTCGGCCTCCAAGGGCGGGTGGAGTTCATGACCTCGCGCGTCGACGCCGACGTTTTTATATCAGTTGCGGATATATTCTTGCTTCCATCTAGGGAAGATCCGTATCCATTAGTTAGCCTGACGGCGATGGCCTCAGCGGTTCCCGTCATCGCATTTTCCGGTGCGGGAGGTGCCGCCGAAGCGCTCGGGGAGGCTGGTATCATCGTTCCCTACTTGGATGTCCCTGAAATGGTGGCAGCCGTGATCAAACTAGCCGAGCATCCATTGCGAAGAAAATTTTTGGGTGAGGTAGGTGCGGCGCGCTTTATGGAAAACAATGATATCAGGATTTTTACTGATAGGATTATGGGGTTATTGCTTCAGATCCCTGCAGGGCCGTAAAAGTATCTAGCTTGCCTTTCCTCTCGTCGCAAAAACCCAAGCCTGCATCATGAGAAAATTAATAACCGGGATTAGGAAGCTGATAGCGGCAAACGCAACCCAACTTAGAGAAGCTGGATAGTGCTTTGAAATAGCGTTTACTCCCGCGATTATTGACAGGCAAACACCCTGCATTACGCAAAATCGAACCCACTCGGACATGGCGTTTCCTCTCGATCGGAAAGTGAAACGCCGATGTCCGAAGAAAGAAAATGGTAAAATCAATGCGTAAGCAAAATATGCAGAAAGTTCGCGTTGGACACCTATAATATACACTAATGCGTTGGCCAGTATGAAGTAGGCTACCGTGTTGGCGCCACCAACCAGACCGAACCTGATCAAACGATGCACCTTATTCGCAGCCGTGAGCATTACGGACGGCCGGATACAAAATACTGGGCGCCTATAGGAAGGGCGCCGAGAAGGTCGTCCAACGACCGGGGCAACCCCTTCATTGCGGGTACCGAGAGGATGTATCTTCCCTCCACATCTTTGAGACCGGCCGATTTAAAATGGGTGGTCGTCTGTGATTTTGTCAGGAGAACTGCATCAGCATCGAACGGGCAGGTATTTACCGCACGCCTTGTGAATGGATTGTACGGATTGTGTTCAAAGATCACAACCAATCCCCCCGGCCGCGTAACACGAACCATTTCCCTGCTAAAGCTCGGCCACTGCTCCGGCGGAACATGGTGCATTACGCAGATGGCAAACGCGGCGTCAAATGAATTATCTGGAAAGGGCATTCGAAGACCGTCATAGTGACGGTAGTCCACGTCGGTGTTGTTCGCCCGACCTTCCTCAAGACACTCTTCGGATAAGTCGATGCCGGTGATTTTTCGAACTTTCCCACGTAATAGGGGATGATAGGTTCCCACGCCGCATCCAACATCTAAAATAGAAAGAGACAGGGGATCTCCCAGTCGATCGCGGAGTAGATCAACAAGCCTTACGGCCTTTACTTTTGTGAAGAAGTCGACGTCCAATCCAGAGAATGAAATCGCTTGATTAACGGTTTCCTTGTAGGTCGTCCTATATGCGTCAAATTCGCTCTTGTCGCTCATCACACTTTCCAGCCATTTAATTCGCCTCTTACTTAACACTCAAGATTTACAACGCAAGATATTGACAACCTCATCCAGGGCGTATTCACGTTGCCCCGAATTGGAGAGTTGCCTTGTTTGCCGCACGCCCACGTTGGGTTTACACCCTTATCTTGCTGTCGATTGCCATCCTCTATATCGCGTTTTGCACATATTTCGTAGCTCACGAAGACCCGATTTACGTGTGGGATTTCGGCGAATTTTGGAGAATGTACCAGCGACTTGGAGCCGGCTTGGGCACCCCCGGTTGGCTCGGCGGTGTAGCGAATTCTATATCCACCGCCGATTATAATATTTCCGGCGCACTGCCTCTCATTCCATCCTATCTACTATTTGGGGGCGGCCGCGCACCATATGTCGCGACCATAGCGGCTTTATACAGCATGCCTGCAGTAGTAATAGCCTCCTACATCGCGGCAGAGAGCGCGTCATTGGAGAATACTTACGCCAAAGGAGCAACGCTGTTGATAGCGGCATCGACTTTGCCTCTACTCGCACCCACCCTGCGCGGTATGTGGGATATCGCCGGGCTAATACCTCTTGGCATCGCGACAATTGTGATATTGAAAACTGCCTATCTCACAAGAGCTACAATTCGCCAACTCATCCTCGTCGGCGTCTCATTGTGGGCCGCATTTCTTTTGCGGCGATGGTATGCCTATAGCGTGATGTCTCTAATGGTTGTGACGCTGTTTTTTGCAATGGCTAGCAGCAGACGGGACCTGTTAAAATTGGGAACCGTACTGTCACTTGTGGTCAAATTTGCAATTGTCACCAGCGTGTTTTGTGGCTTGGCGCTTTATACCCAATTCGGTCTTATAAGCAGAATCCTCGTCACTGATTATGGTGAGCTATATGCAGCTTATCACAAATCGTTCTCTGAAAATCTCGCTATGGCTCTCGAACGGACGGGAATATTGAATTGTATCGTGATCGGCATCGGATTTATTTCGGCCGTGATTTTTAGAGTCCCAGCCGTACTGTTTTGCGGGATCGTCGCGACCACTGTATACTTTCTTTTCACCAGAACGCAGTTGATGGGTGTCCATCATTTTCTGCCCGTGGCATTCTGGTCGTTTCCCGTCCTGATATTTGGAATAAAATCTGTCGGGTCGATAATTAGGCTTCACGATAAGTCGATACTAGGCCTATGTGCTGTGTTTTCGATAACCATTTTACTTGGAGCGACCCTGTTTCCTCGTGTGTTTCCTGAAGCATTTTACCCAACTGAAGTCAGGCCGCTAACTCTTGATAATCGCGATGGTTACGAGAAACTTCTGCGTGCTATACATGAAAATCGAAAAGACACTGACCAAGTGAACACTTTTGGGTCAAGTTTGATCCTGTCAGACGACCTCTTGCGGAGTCTATCTCCGGACTTAGCAGATTACGTACCCTTTACGCCACACGTTGCGTCGACGCATCCATTCAGATTTGAGCATCTACGTGCCCAGTATCAGATAGCAACCGTCCCTGCGTTGACACAACTTGCACCAGGCACTCAGAGACACTTGCAGGTCCCGAATGATTTAATAGTCGAGGGCAGAGGATTTGGTAGCGGCTACTCGAAAATTGGGGGCCCATATCGTCTGTCAGTGGGTGTTGACGCATTTTTGTATAAAAGAAGCCGAGCTATGACGGCCGAAGATATGGCTCAGTTGCTCCCTGTATTGCTTGAGGTGAATCCATCATGGCGTGCAATGTTCTTTGAATCGATGGAACCGAGGCTTGCACTTAGAACTGAAATCTTGGGCGATAAATGGGGCAGGGTTACCCCGTCCGGGAGCAACTCGGTCTCCCTTCATCCAGGGGAGACGACGGGGACATCCATAACGGTCCCGCTACATTTCCTGGAAAGCAAGCAGCCGAAATCTGTATCCTTTTCTATGCCTGCAGAGGCATTGACGTCATGTCCAAATGCAGACGGTGTGTCGATCTCGGTTTCTGTAGACGGGCACCTGACTTGGGAAAGCGTTCTCTTACCTGGACATACACAGGCGACGAATATTCCAGCTGGCGAGAGCTTGTTTATTGGGGTTAGTAAGATTGGTAACCCTTATTGTGACACTGTTGTTGCTGAATTTTCGATGTGAGCGATTAAATGAATCAAGACTTTCGCAGCGTGTCGGTCATTGTGCCAGTGTATAAAAGTGCCGAAATTCTTCCGGCACTTGTTGATCAAGTTTCTATTGAGCTGTCACGCATCGCCCCCGAACGATTTGAATTAATTCTGGTGAACGATCGAAGCCCTGATCAAAGCTGGAAGGTCATAAAGTCATTATCCGAGGGAAGGCCTTGGCTGAAGGGAATATCCTTACGCAAAAATGCCGGCCAGCATAACGCGACAATGGCCGGCCTGAATCATGCGACCGGAGATATCGTCATCGTTATGGATGATGATTTGCAGCACCCACCGGCTGCGTTGAGCCAGCTTGTTGAGAAGATTAAGCTTGGAGCTGATGTTTGCTACACCAGCTATCGGGACCGAAAGCATAGCGCGTTCAAGACATTTGGGAGTAAAGTGAACGATGTAGCCGCGCGGCTACTGCTCAAAAAACCAAAAGACTTATACCTCTCTTCGTTCAAGGCCATGAGCTCTGATTTGGTGGGAGAGATTATCCGCTATGATGGACCCTTCACATACATCGACGGCCTTGTCTTGGCCTCAACTGACTCAATCGCAGTTGTAGAGATTGACCATGGCAGTCGTGCAGCTGGTGAAAGCGGATACACTTTCAAGAAGTTGTTCTCACTGTGGCTGAAGATGGCCACTCGCTCCAACGTACCTCTTCGGATTGCCACGGCCGCAGGATTCTTTCTCTCCGTCGTCAGCATGGTTTTGTTCGCAGCTGTTATAGTGGACAGGTTCTTTTCCGGGGCTAACCAGCCGGGCTGGGCATCGACAATCGCGACGCTGCTATTTGTTAGTGGAGTACAAATGTTCTTTCTAGGAGTGCTTGGGGAATACGTAGGGCGGATCTACTCACGAGTGAACCATGAGCCTCAGTTCGCCGTAAAAGAGGTCGTCAACTTCGGAGAATCCGAGAGAATTCGTTCAAGATGACACCAAGAAGCCTCGCCGTTTTGACTCGGTTGGTATCGTATCACCAAACGCCAAGCCGGCGATGTCAACCACCATCTCGGCATCGGGCTGTAGTTCGTCCACTTCTACATTGATGACGTTTCTTGGGTCACTTATGCATATGGCGCACGTGAACGCTGTTGCCTTCGTACTGCCCGTCGCCGGGAATTCAAGACGAGCAAAATATCATTCAGCCTCTGGATGGGAAGTAGCTTGGATCGTCTGTCGAGGCAACCGACCTTCTCCAACCCAACCTCAATGTAGGACGCAAGCGCACATAATTACTGCAATTTACGTTGAGCACTTACCGCTTCGGGACGAACCGATATGCAGTGTAGGTATCGAAGGCTAGCTTTTGGTCGACTTCATAATCCGCTGCGAACAGGTCTTGAACATATGCCAAACTCATCGGAGGGCTTATTGAGGGGATGATGACCCATCCTTGACGATTGAGTTGAAGTCTTGCCCTGTGTACGGCAAGCTTTTGCACTTCGCTTGGAAGCCCTGCGTATGTTGTAGCGTTGTTGTATGATGTCCACTCTTTTTGCGGGCTAGTCAAAACGATGTTGGCGTATATATCAAACGCGGTAATGCCCTCGCCATATTTTGATGTAATGAAGTCAATTGCGCGACCACGATCAGTGCTTGCCGGATCTTCATAGTAATTCTCTATAACACTGTCCAATTGCGTCCCGTTGAAGGTCAAAAGGGTGTCGAACCTGTTGATTGGAGATGCATGTTGCGCCACACATATCCAACTTAACGAAAGCGCCAGTAGGCTCGCTGCCGCAGTTCGGACGAATTTCGAAGTTTCGTTTAAAACAAGAAATATCCAGATCAACCCGTGATACGGGAAGAGCGACAGAATATTTGAATCGTGGCTCCTTCCAATATAGTAGACCATTGCCCCGTAGCTAAGCAACATGACACAGAACAGAGTTCTGAAATCCCGATTGATGCCACTCGTTCGATATAGTGACCCAAGAGCATATAGAGAAAGCGCAAACGAAAACGTTATTAGCAGAGCCGGTCCAACTATATTGACAGGAAGCGACCCAGGAACGTTTGACGCAAAAGCCAAGAACATTTGAATGTCCGGGAGCACTTTATATATCGCGTAATACCCCGCTAAGAATACGGCGAACGTAACTATCGCCACAACCGCCAGGATTAGCATCGATCGGCCAAGGTCCCGGACGATCTCCCCCTTTGAAGCGTTATTGGGCGTTTTCAGAAGCAAGTATTGGGGCCACCAGATGAAAGACACAATGAACAACGATTCTACGGACCAGACCGCTCCGAGACCCCACAGGATATGTAGGCGCCAGCCGCGCTTCTCAGCATAGTTATCTCTCGACAAGTCCAAGAGAATAATTGCAGCGGAAAGCAATGCCGCGGGGAAGTATCGCGCTCCTCCAAGCGACGGGAAAAAGTTCGCGAACGTTGGGCTGCCTGCCCAGAGAAAGCACGTTGTAATCGTAACCAAAAGCACGGAAATCCACACCATGGGGTTATATCCAACGGCGCGATTGGCGATCACCAAGCCAATAACACTGATGCTCACCCAGTAGACCAATTGCAAGACGCCGACCACGATAAACATGCCGGCAACCCAGCCTAATCCCGATGCTGCAGCAATAAAAATGGATGGCCCAAGCCCATACTGTGATGGGAAATCTCTGTAGATTGCCAAACCAGACGCAAGGCTTTTGGCAGAGGCGATATAAGCCCCCCAATGATACCACATCGACTCAAAATACATTGTATGAAGCGGAGCGTCAGCGTCCGCCGTATAGGGTCCCGACGAGAAGTTTAGAATTATCGCAGCCACTAGGAACATGGCCGCGACAATCCAGCATAGATAGGATTGCTCCCGTCTTAGTTTGCAATGTCCTGCAAATATCATCAGAAACAGAGCCCAGAAAATCCCGACGACTAACAGACGAACCGGACTAACCATGGTGTTCCGCAGAACGTATGTATCAGGCTCAAATAGCGTTGCAAAAAACAATAAAGACAACGAGACACCGATTGCTCCTTGCCAACGCATGAGTGTGCGATTGCCGAACCAAGGTTGTGTTTCCGTCTGCCTCCACATCAATATGAACGGGAAGATCGCAAGGCTTGCTCCAAGAATTGCGTAGATTGCTAATTCCAGTGCTTCGCGATTCGTGGCCAATTGATATCTCCGGTTGGTTATTGGCCCGCTATAAATTACGCTATTTCCGAGGGCAATGTTTGACTAGGCGAATTCTAATTGTTTGCTCTCTAAGCATCTGGAACTCAAGTTCATAGGAATGATAGGGAACGAACCACGCCACCGGGGGGAAAGCAGTTTCTAGTCAGGCGGTCGCTTGCGTTATTTTCGGTGGTATTGCATGTGGAACTGGGGCCAAAAAATAGAAGTAGAGAGATGGCAAGATTTGTAATTACCGGTGGTACAGGTTTCGTGGGAGCTTCCTTGGCCAATGCATTGCGTGCACTTGGGCATGAGGCAATATTGGCGTCGCGCGGGCGCCATTTGCATGCCGAATCCCAATATTGGGTCGAATATGACCTTGTGGATGCTGCGACGGTTGCAAATATCGTTGAAGCGAAGCCAGATGGAATTTTCCATCTGGCCTGGTCCACTACTCCAGGATCGGCGGAGAACGATCCGGCCGCCGACGCCAAGACCAATCTTGGCGGCTTGCTAGCGCTCTTTCAACAGGTGACGGCGAAGTTGTCCGTGCCTGTCGTTTTCGTGTCGTCAGGGGGCACTGTATATGGCAAAGCAAGAACGCTGCCGATCACGGAAGATCATCCTCTCGATCCAGTCAGCATCTACGGTATTACAAAGCTTGCGGCGGAAAATTACGCATCCCGGTTCCGGCAGTTACAGGGTCTAGATGTCCGTATTGCCCGCCTGAGCAATCCATTCGGCGTATCGCAATCGATTGCCAAGCTGCAAGGCGCTGCAACTATTTTTGCCCGACAGGTTGTGCTGGGTGAGAAGGTGACTATTTGGGGCGACGGTAGCGTCGTTAGAGACTACATCGACGTGGCTGACTCCGCCAGCGCATTGATTGGAATTATGATGGCTGAAGTCACCGACGAGCATAGCATTCCCACATTCAACGTGGGATCTGGAGAAGGAGCAAGCCTGAACGAACTGTTGCGGATTATCGGTGATGCAGCAGGGCGCGAACCGAACGTCTCGTATGTCGGCGGGCGTGCCTTCGACATTCCTGCCAACATTCTGGACATTTCGAAGATTAAAAAAGCCACCGGTTGGCAGCCGCGCCAGAACATGAAGAACTCGATCCAGGAGATGGTGCAGAACTTAGCGGAGCGCTTAGACTCCCAGTGACGTCGGGCCCGGCAATGCTCGGCGCAACGTCATTTTAATCTTTCGAATGTTCAAGCTCCTCCTTATAAAGATGCTGATAGGCCGAGACCATTGCTTCAACCGAAAACAATGATGCGGCGCGCTTTTGATTTTCGAGACCAATTCGAGCGCATCTCTCTTTGTCTTCGAGCAAGTCAATGATGATCTTCGCGGTGTCCTCGACACCTGTGCCAAAAAACTCATCAGATCCGGCGATTTCTGGAAGAGCACCAATCCTATAGCCAGCAATAGCCAGTCGCTTCGACATTGCAAACGGAGCGACCTGTCCAAAACTTTCCGCCCAGACTGGAGCAATGAAAATAGAAAATCGATTGTACCAGTCGGGGAGTTCTTCATAGGGAACGTAACCAGTAAAGCGGAAATTTTGTCGGACCCCTTGTGCGTATGTCCTATTTATCCAGGCCTCAAGGAAGCTTCCCCCGCCGATAATATAAACCCGAGTGCGTGGACGACGCTTCACGACCTCTATGAATAAGTCGATGGCATCAATCGTCAGCTTATCCTTTTCGAGCCGATAAACCATGCCAATCGCGTTCTCAGCATCCTCTCCATCGTACGGATGAGAAAAGCGAGTCAAGTCTATTCCGGGGTAGACCACCGTAGCGAGCTTGTCAGACAGCTTACCTCCAAACTCCTTGCGAACATATTCGCTCACGAAAACGTATCGGTTAATCCGCGGTGAAATTAAAGGATCGATAGGCGTGTTGATGTTTTCGACGATAGGAAGATTTGGGAAGTCTTCAAGTTGCTCCATTACGGCCTTATACCAGAGGTCATCTGTCAGGCCCCAATAATGAATATGGACGAGATCCGGCCGCATTTCTTTCAAGAGCGACTGGAGGACTTGCATATTCGAGTAGGTGACTTGATGCACTGTCAGCCCAACGTGCTGCCCTGCCGGCCAAAGGGCCAAGGTTACGACCTCGTGTTGGAACTGATCTGACAGATGCTCGACGATGTCGATAATTAACTGGGTGGATCCACCGACGTGAACGTTGGGAATCACATGCAGCACCTTTGGCAGCGATGTCGGATCTTCGGGGAGATTTTTCGGCCGAACGACATAGGGAGCTACAAGGCCCTGCAGCGTACCGGTTTTCGCCTCTTGCTTGGCCCTATAGGCCTCATCAACGAGCAGTTCATAACGATTTTGCTTCGCGTTCCATTGAGGCTCGCATGCTGTCTCGTATGCAACAGGTTTGTGAAGTGGGACCGCAGGAGCGGACGAAGCGGCCGCAGGGCGCTTTTGCTTCAGAACAGCCCTTAGGTGCCGAATATTAGCGAGAGCTGCTCGCAAAGACGGAGCATGGCTAGCGAGGCGGCTTGCAAGTCTCCAGCGCAATGAGGTTTCGATTGTGTGGAGGCGGGAGCGCAGCGCCGCACGTTCCTCGACCAAACCCTCGTAGCGCTGTTGGAGGGACGCCGCTTCGGTGGAGATTTTATCCCGTTCCTCGACCAAACCCTCGTAGCGCTGTTGGAGGGACGCCGCTTCGGTGGAGATTTTATCCCGTTCCTCGACCAAAGCCTCGTAGCGCTGTTGAAGGGACGCCGATTCAGTCGAGATCCTATCACGTTCCTCAACGAACTGATCGTGGGTAGAGCGCAAGTGCTCATATTTCCCCTGGAGTGACGCTGCATCAGCAAGTAATGCTCGTTCCAATTCCGCGGATTGCTTATTCTCCGTGTAAAGCTTTATCTCGTGCTGATGTCGAGTAGCGATCTCACGAACTCGTTGCCTAATAAAGTCCGTTTCGTTGTCGTAGAAGAAAACCGGTTGCACTCTATCAAGAGGCGACATGCTACACAGAGCTATCCAAGCTGCAGGTGTTTTCGCTTTCGGACTCACATTCGTGTACATGGGAGCTATTCTGGCTGCAGGATTCGAAGCCCCGTTATCGCTAGAAATCGTAAGCGTAGAGCCGGACAGAATTTTTTGGTCCAGAATTATAGTATGTTTAAAGTTCGCTTTTAAAACATCAGAAAACTCGTCTAGTTCCATCTCTTTCAAGTGAAAGGGATTTTCGCCGTACAGTTCTGTGGTCTTCGGATTGGGCGTAGAGATAATCAACAAGCCTTGCGGCTTTAAAAGGCGCCGGAAATTTTTCAACAGCCTTTTCTGATCAAGCTCATCTAGATGTTCGATAACCTCAAAGCAAGTAACAAGATCGAACTGCGCATCAGAATAGCTGTCGCACAGATCGTCTACTTTGACAAATTCGAGGTTGAAGCGACTGTGTTCAGTTCGCGCGTATTCGAGAGCTCCGTCATCGATATCCACAGCGACGACATGATCCGCCACTTCAGAAAGTGCCTTCGCTCCATATCCGCTGCCACAGCCAAAATCGAGAACCCGCCTGTCGATGGAATACTGTTGGGCGAACATGTACCGCGGCAAGTGCTCGTAGGCCGTCAGTTCTGACCATGTCCCAGGAACATAACGTTCCTGCATGAAGCTGGAAAAATCGCTTCCCGTGGCGATCACTTTAAGACCAGCAAAACCTGCTAGTTTTTCGTTTCCCCGGCGATCTTCATCGTCGAAGCCCCGAACGGGGGCGATGTTCAACGGATGCTGCCCCTCCACATCGATGTCGCGAAAACGCAACCGCCTTAACAGCGTTTTGAACGTAAGGCCTGAGTAAGATATCAGATGGGAGGGCGGGGGTCTCAATTCCCATGCAATTGGATCGGCCAGTGCGGTCCAGGAACGGGCGTTGGCTGTGGTCACTGCGACCACCGTATCAGGACCGATCTGTCCTTTTGCGAACATCTCGTAGAACAAGGGATAAGGATCGCTCAAATGCACGATCACTTCAAGTATCAGAACTAGGTCGAATTTGTGAGGCGGAATTTCCTCGATTGTCTCCGTGATGAATATGCCTTTATGGCGTTGCTGGGCAATCTCGCGGGCATGGGGAGATGGCTCAACCCCGAAGCACTGCCATCCGCGTTGTTGAGCAAGCGCCAGACGAGTACCATAGACGCAGCCGATATCCAGGATCGATGGATTAGGATTCTGTTCCTCTACCTTGTCGATTAGTGGGACAAGCCATTCCGGCGCCTCATCATTGTGCACATCGCGCTCGCTGCCAATGAACAACTTGTTGTCGCGAGGAGGTGGTGCCACAAACTCCGTCGCGCAGGTATGACAGCGAAAGATTGTGTAGCCCTCAACTTCTACAACTTTCTCATTCACTGTCTGCGCGCAAATGGGGCAGTCATAGGACATTTCTAGACACCGATTGATTAAGAAGTTGCAAGTTCTGCTGACGTCCGAAGTAATCTCTCATAGTGACCAAATTCCTGGTCGGTCCTTCCGCTTAGCAATTCTTTAGCGCCACCGATTCGCTTTTACTTGCTCATACACGCTTACAACTTCCTGGGTCATCATCAAAGAAGTTCGATCATAGGTTGTCCGAAGGCTATTCGCCCGGACCAATCCGCGATTCTGCAGAAGCTTTGCGAGGAGGCGCTTCAAGCTGTTCGCATCCGATCTTTTGAAGGACCATCCGGAGATACCTTCCTCAATGAACTCGGTCAGGCCTTGGACATCCGATACGATGACTGGCGTATGCGACGCTAAGGCATTTAGAAGAACTAGAGGACTATTTTCATACCACGTCGATGGGATGGCCAGCAGATCAAAACTGCTCATTATCTCAGCCATCTCACTTGGTGGAAACGTGCCCCGGAATTGAACGTTGGAGCCTGCTATAGATCGCAGCTTTTGCATATAAGCAACGTCCTGATTGGCCGGTCCATAAATATCGAGTCGGGCCTGGGATGTCGTAAAGTCCCGGACCGCTGATACTAGAAGATCAACACCCTTGTGTGGGGCGATCTGGCCGATATAGCCAATGCTGATCGGGCTCTGGGGATCCTTGATAGGCTTTGGGCGCCTAATGATATCGACTCCAAATCGGCTGAGATGCAACTTCTTCCGATCAAATCCGTTAGCGCCGTAAGCCTCAAGGAGGAAACGTGAGGGAGCAATCATTGCGTCGTAGTGGGTATATGCGCGCTTCAGGACATCCGGTCTAACAACTATATCATGGATCGCTTGCCCTCCATCCCCGACCGGATCGAATTTCAACCCATTGGCTACGCTTAGCGCTAAGCCGGAAGCGGCCCAGCCCATCGGGACGTTAGCAACCTTCCGCGCTATCGGATGATTGGCAGCTTTCAGATAACAAGCAATGCAGTTACTGCGAAGCAGGTTCGGCCCGGCGCACAAGGAGCCGCTCGCCGACTCGAGCTTGTTGTTAAAACAGAAGCCATAAAAATCAGTCAGCGTGGCAACCAAGGGGATGTTGCCGCGCACGACTTCCTCCAGAAGCACTGCCGTGTGGTTTACGAGATGAGTGACATGAACAACATCCGGTTTGGTTTCCTCCAATATCTGCCGGAGATATGGACGCGTCTCCTCTTGGAAATACGTTTCGGCGATGCGCGAGTGTGGGACGTGGTTCTTGTCGAAGGCGATAACTTTAACGCCGTCATAGGTGTACGCGGTAATCACCTGATCATTTGACTGCTCTCCTTGAAAGATTCCGCAAACGACCGTTACTTCATGACCAAGATAGATGAGATTCTTGGCCAATTGGAGTGTGTAGGTTTCAGTTCCATAGAAATGATCTGGGAAAAAGCAATGTACAAAAAGGACTACTCTCAAATCAGGCTCCTTCTTGGGAACAATGACCCGTCCTTGCATCCCTCGCAGATCAACGTGTCAAGCGTGTGGAGCACTGCGCGGACGTTCGTCCTGCTGGCATCGCGTTCCCTATCGAATACCCTATCAGATTTGTCAATGTTCAATTCTACATTCAGAGTGCATCCCTACGAACACGACCGCGATCGCGTCTATAAGAAGCGCGTCATCTGACGTCCGGTGAAGGAATGAAGAGTGATAACGACACGATCGGCGCGATGATCGCCTACCGCAATACCTTGTGTCCCCTTGTTATGCCAGAAACTGCAGAAAACCGATCTCGAGCAGCTGGCAGCCACGCTCGGACGAAAATCATGGCTCTATGCGCCCGATTTGGTGCGAAACTTCGATGCTCGAACTGCGACGCGACATCGGCCGATCTTGCATTGCGCCTTATGGCGGGGTGCGTTTTAATCGCGTAGTTCGGATGGACATCAGTACGCTACCGGAGCTCTGTGGCAGAAGCGAGTAGGGCAACCATCGCGATGTTATTTAGGTGGCTCGTCGAGACGATCGAGGCGTCCAAGGTCCCCCGCCTCCTTAACAAACCTCTCACGCCATTCGTTTGTCCGTTCGTCGCGCTGAACGACCATTCGTGGTTTCAATTTCAAATTTCGATTCAAACTCTCAGATACAAGATCGCCGACCTTCGTGAGATAATGCTTTGGGTTAACTGTAAAATTCTCATACAATATATGGACAACGGGTGCGTTATTACGCGCAAAGTATAAAGACCATCGCGCTCGCGCTGTGATTATTTCCTGCAAGCACCTTTGAATTTCAACGATACTGAATATCGGCTCCTTCTCGGATGGCATGTGACCGTGAAACTGCCCCGACTGGCGCGCCCGCGACAAAGATATTGCCTGACTCAAAAGGTCTGCCCGAGTGAGCCTGACAAAACTTGGATTAGGAAACGCTTTTGAAAACTTAAGCGTTGGACTGATAAGGTCGAAATGCCACGAGTGCAGTTTGACGGCAAAGCAACCGTTCGGGGTGACGCCGACGCGATGAGCTATCTGTATCTGCTCGGCAACTTCGCTCGGGTAGTCTTTAACGAACGTACGCATCCAAGGCGTATTGAAGTACTCCGAAGGGCGCCCAAGAACGCCGGTCTGCCCCATCATCTCACAGAACAATTCGCTACCCGATCGCTCCTCGGAGGCCACAATGATTGTCTTGGTTGGGTTCGCCGCTCGGGGATGATTTTGAAGCCAGGACTCTAAAGTGAGCCCTCCGATCTTTCCGAGATGTGGATGCCAATCTTCTCCGGGTTTGGGACGATTCTTCAACTGCGTAAACAAACGTGGGATCAGGGCTGCCATGCAAAATATCTCAGCTACTGTTGGCAATTAACGTGTCCGCGAGAAACGTCGGCACATCAAGAAACACACCTATCAGCGCTACTGAGGTCGGGCCACCCTCGTGCCTTGCCCGGTCGCCGGCGGGTATCTCGATGCACCTCTCGCCCCGGACCCGGTACACGACGGCCTACGCAAAGGCAATCTAAAGTTGTGCACCAAGAGAAATTTCGGACAGCGCGTTTACCAGGGCAATTTTGGATGATTTTTAAGGAGACGAAGATCGACCCACTAGATAATGGGTTCAGGAAGGTCTGGCAGTATAAGTTCTTGAATATGCACATACCGATCCAGCTTCCCAAGCTGAATACGAGGGTTCGATTCCCTTCACCCGCTCCAAAATCCTAAATAACCTCTAGTCGCGCGCCGCAGTCGAATTGCGCACCACCAGCGAAGCTTCCAGCAATTCGTCGTCGATGGGAAGCGGGCTGGTGCCGGTCGTCAGCGCCACGGCGCGCGCGGCAATCTGTTCGACGGGCTGGCGGATCGTTGTCAGGCGCGGCGTGATGAGTTCGGCCAGCGGAATATCGTCGAAGCCGACGACGGAAATATCCTGCGGCACTTTCAGGTCGAGATCGTTGGCGGCGCGCATCAGACCGATCGCCTGCTGGTCGCTGGCCGTTGCAATGGCGGTTGGGCGCTCGCCCGGCGCCCGGTCGAGCAGCATGCGGCCCAGCGTTTCGCCGGATGCATAGTCGAAATAGCCTTCGAGAATTTCCGGCGTCACCCCCTCGGCGGCAAGGGCGTCGACGAAGCCGTTGCGCCGCTCGCGTGAAACGGGCGCTTCGGGAGGGCCGGCAATATAGGCGATGCGCCGGTGGCCAAGGGTAAGAAGATGCCGTGCGGCAAGGCCGGCGCCGGCGGCATGATCGACAGAGATCAACGGATAGCCCGCAAAGCGCCGGTCCACGGCAACGGTTGCCACATTGCTCTTCCAGCCCTCGGAAGCGCCAAACTGGGTCGGAACCACGATCAGCCCGGTCGGATAGCTCTTCAACAGGCTCTCAATCTGGTTGAGCTCGATCCTGGGGTCTTCATTGGTGATCGACAGCAGCACCGAAAATCCCGAACGTGACGCGATCGCCTCGACATGCTTGGCAAGTTCGGCAAAGAACGGGTTGGTGATATCCGGGATGACCAGGCCGATCATATCGGTGCGGCTGCGGCGCAGGCCGCGCGCCACGCCGCTCGGTCGAAAGTTGAGTTCGCGAATGGCTGCAGTCACTTTCTCGCGCAGGGCCGTGCCGACGGTCTCGTTATTTGCAAGAACGCGCGACACCGTTCCGACCGAAACATTGGCGCGTGCCGCAACGTCCTTGATGTTCACCACTTTCGCGTGCGTCTTGTGTTTGGTCCTGTCGGGCGCGTCGGATGCACTCATGCTTTGGTCAGTCTTTCGCGGTATTTGTCGAGTATCACAGCGAGGATTATCACAAATCCGGTTATCATCTGTCGCATAAAATCACTGAGGCCAAGCAGAATAAGCCCATTGGCGAGAACGCCGATAATGCAGGCGCCAAGCAGCGTTCCGACGACGCTGCCGCGCCCGCCGCTGAGGCTCGTCCCGCCAATGATGACGGCCGCAATCGCATTGAGTTCGAAGCCGATGCCGATGATCGGGCTCGCGATATTGAGACGGGCCATATAGATGATCGCGCCGATGCCAACCAGCGCTCCGCAGATAGTGAAAGCGGCAATCTTGTAGAAAGAGATGTTGTGGCCGGCGAGCCGTGCCGCTTCTTCATTGTTGCCGATACCATAGAGCACGCGGCCAAAGACGGTTTTCGCCAGCACGAACCAGGCGATGGCGACAAGCAGCAGCGCGATCAGGAAGAGCACCGGCACGCCGTAGATCGTGCGCGAGCCGAAGGCATTGAACGCTGCGGGAAAGGAGTAGATCGTCGAAGCGTTCGTTACCTGCAGGGCCGCGCCGCGCGCAATATTGAGTGTGCCGAGCGTGACGATGAAGGACGGTATCGCCCAGTAGGCGCTGATGAAGCCGTTGAAAAGGCCAAAACCGATCCCGGCGATCACAGCGCTGATAACGGCAAGCGTGACGGCAAGGGCCGGGTCAAGCCCGGGCAAGGTCATTACGGTGCCTGCGACGACGGCGCAAAACGAGAGCACCGAGCCGACTGAAAGATCGATCCCGCCAATGAGGATGACGAAGGTCATGCCGATCGAAAGGACGAGATTGATCGTCACCTGTGTCAGGATGTTGGTGATATTGCTTGCCGTGAGGAAGTGCTGGGTCGTCACCGAAAAGACGATGATGAGCACAACGAGCGCAAGGCCGATGCCCGCCTCGCGCAGGACCGTCTTCGATACTGCGGCAAAATCGGCTCGCCCGGCAGGGCTGCGGTCGATATCAGTGCTGTCCATGGCGGCGTTCATCCTTATAGGCGAGATTCAATATATGCTCTTCTGAAAAGTCCCTGCGCGCGACCTCGCCGGCAATCCGATGCTTCGACATGACGAGAATGCGGTCGCACAATGTTATCAGTTCGGGCAGTTCCGACGAGACAATCAGAAGGGCAAGACCTTGCTCGGCAAGTCCGCGCAACAGCGCATAGATCTCCGCCTTCGCACCCACGTCGACGCCCCGCGTCGGCTCGTCGAGCAGAAGCACCCTGGGCTTGTTGGCCAGCCACTTTGCCAGCACCACCTTTTGCTGGTTGCCGCCGGAAAGCGTGGACGCAGCATCACGCGGACTTCCATATTTGAGCCGCACCTCGCCGCCGAGGTTTTGGGTCAGGCGGCTCTCCTTGTTCTTGTCGACGAGGCCGAGGCGCGAGACATCTTTCAGGCTCGCCAGCGTCACGTTGGCGGCGATCGGCATGGAAAGAATCAGGCCTTCTTCCTTGCGGTCTTCGGTGACGAAGCCGATACCGTCCGCGATCGCATCGCCTGGATTGCGATAGGAACGCGGCGCGCCTTCCCGCTGCAATTCTCCCGAGACGGCGACATCCGCGGCGAAGATCGAGCGCAGGAGTTCGGTGCGTCCGGAGCCGACGAGCCCGGCAATGCCGAGCATTTCGCCATAGTGCAGATCAAAGGATACGCCCTCGGCATATGGCGAGGCGGGGTGGCGCAGATTGCGCAATGACAGCGCCGTCTTGCCGCCGGTATCGACGGTCTTTTCAGCTGCCATGGCTGCGGCAAGTTGCCGGCCGACCATGTTGCTGACCAGTTGCTCGGGCGTCGTCGCGGCAATATCGGCGGTCATTACGGAGGCGCCGTTGCGCAGCACAGTTACCCTGTCGCAAATGGCGAAGACTTCCTGCAGATGGTGCGATACGAAGACGATGGCAACGCCCTTTGCCCTGAGGCCGGCGATGATGGTGAAGAGGCGCTGCGTTTCTCGCTCGGTCAGCGTTGCTGTCGGTTCGTCAAGGATAAGGATGCGGCTCTCCCCCATCAACGCACGGGCGATTTCCACAAGCTGCCGGTGCGCCACGCCGAGCGATTCAACCGGCCGGCGCACGTCGACGTCAGCAAGCCCGATGGCATCAAGCGCTTTGCGGGCCTTGGCGTAAAGGCTGGTATAATCGACCATGCCGAAATGCTTTCGCGGCATGTCTTCAAAACAGATATTCTCGGCGACGGAGAGGTAAGGCAGGAGATTGAACTCCTGATGCACAACCTGAATACCTGCCGATTTCGCATCGCCGGGCGCGTGCGGATCATACGGAGCCCCGGCGAGTTCGATCTCACCAGCATCGCGCTGGACGATCCCGCATAGAATTTTGATCAATGTGGATTTGCCGGCGCCATTCTCGCCGACAAGAGCATGGACCTCGCCGGCCCGCAGAGCGAAACTGACGCCGTCGAGCGCAACGACCCCGCCAAACCGTTTGCGTACGCCGGAAAGATGGAGCAGGGCTTCGGCGTCCGCGATTGGGCGGATACCGTCAGGCATCGTCTGATTGTTTTCCATGTTGGGCCGCCTCTGTCTCCGGCCGCACCCGATCAGGGCGCAGCCGGAGTTCCAGAACTTTTTACTTCACGTCGTCAGACGTGACGAGCTTGATATCGGTCTTGACCCAACCCTCGAGCGGCTTGCCGCCCTTGAGCACGCCGAGCGCCTTGTCGACGGCGTTCGCAGCCATTTCCTGGCCGAACTGATCGACGGTGGCGAGCATCTTCTTTTCCTTCAGCAGCGGCTGCACGGCGGGAATATTGTCAAAGCCAACCACTTCGATTTTGCCGGTCTTGCCGGCAGCATCGATTGCCTTGACGACACCGAGCGCCATGGAATCATTGGCCGCCATCACACCCTGGATGTCGGGATGGGCCGTCAGCATGTTGGAAAAGAGGGTGTTGGCTTCCTCGGTTTCCCAATGTGCGGTGCGCGAATCGAGAAGGTCGAGCTTTCCGGCCTCAACCGAATCCATGAAGCCGAGCTTGCGCTGCGCTGCATTGTCCGCGCCGGGGTTGCCGTCGATGATGACGACCTTGGCGCCCTGGCCGAGCTTCTTGGCGAGAGCATCGCCCGCAAGCTTGGCGCCGCCGCGATTGTCGGGTCCGACGAAGGCGAGTGTCAGCCCTGCTTCCTGCTTGGCCTTCTCGTCAAGGGAAACGTCGAAATTGACGACGGTAATGCCGGCGTCGACCGCGCGCTTTAGCGGCGGCACCAAGGCACGCGAGTCGGCGGGGGCGATGACTATCGCATCGACCTTTTCTGTAATGAAGCTTTCGACAGCGTTGATCTGCGTCTCGATATCGGTCTCGGACTGCATGCCGACAGCCTTGAGCGTGTAGTCGCCGCGCTTGGCCTCATGCGCCTTGGCGCCTTCGAGCATGTTCTTGAAGAATTCGTTGGCGAGAGACTTCATGACGAGCCCGACGACGGGCTTGTCGTCTGCATGACTTGCAATCGGAACCATAAGCGTTCCAGCGAGCAGACCGGCCGCAATAATCTTGGAAAATCGCATAATATTCCTCCCAGAATAAGACGTGGTTTCGCCAGGTCCTCCGACAAGGCGATGAAACGTTTCACCGGATTCTCAGCAAAACAATTTCTGTACGGAAATGGGCCATATTGCTTCAAGCTTGTCAATATGAAACGTTTCATTGCTGCAGCGCGTCAATTTTATGAGCCAAGTGAGAGGAGTTGCATAGAAGACGGGTTGCACGACCGCATCGCAATCGCAAAACAGTTTCTACCGTCTTCATCGCTACAGCGCCATGTTTGCGTGACAAGCGGTTGCCGCGACACGCGATGCAGAGCATGGGTTATTCACCACCTTGAACGCTATTCCGTATCGCCGTATGTCATTGCCAGCGCAGACAAGTATGGACCGGAGAAAACATGTCGGATGGAGTGAACCGTTTCCTGGGCGATACGCCCGCCCGTGTTCTCATAAAGCTCATCATCGTTTCGCTTGTCGTCGGTGTGGTCATGAGTGCATTCGACTGGTCTCCGATGGATATCCTCTACGGCATCGAAAATTTCTTCCGCCGCATCTGGAATCTGGGCTTCGGCGCGATCGAACGCTTCGCAGGCTATTTCCTGCTTGGCGCAGTCGTCGTCATTCCGTGCTTCATCCTGTTGCGGCTTTTGAGCTATCGTCGCTAAAACTGCCAAACCGTGTGGTTGAGCCTTTTCGGGGCGCGAAGGAGCCACATTTCACCGATATCGGCTAAACCCGTCGTGAGGAAAGCTCCATGGAAGAAACAAAATTGCTAATGCCGCGTCGTCATTTTCTCGGCCTTGCCGCCGGCGTTGCGCTCCTGCCGCTTGCCGCATGCCAATCGACGCCACCGCAACCGCGGTTGACCGGCAAGCGCGCGGGCGTTTCGGCTTCAGGCAGCGCCAATCTGCGGGCAATACGGTCGTCAAGGGGGCTCGGTCCGCTTGCTCCGTCGTCGGCATTGGAGCAGGCGGCCTTGCAGCAGGCGGGCTATATGGCGAGCGCCGGACGCATGAGCCACACGACGAGCTGGAACCGGGACTTTGCTTCGCGCATCCGCGGCGCGGGCATTCACGGTCCCGCTGCGGAAAATATCGCCAGGGGCCGGATGGATATGGACCAGGTCTTTGCGCAGTGGATGAACTCACCGCCGCACCGTCGCAATATGCTCGACCCGCAATTCAGCCATTTCGGACTTGCCTACGCTGAATCTGGTGCAGAAAGGTATTGGGCGCTGGTCCTTGGCGTGTAGTCCCTGGGTGCTGGAATGCATCATCCTTGATATGACTGGTAAACGCAGCGAACCAGTGGCATAGAGCTTGGACAGCCTTTCAGGCTTGCAATCTCGGTGCCTTCATGAATATCGATGTGCCTTCGTCTGCCGGTTCAAAGGTCGTCCGCCCCTTCGAGGTGACGAACCGGCTGATGCTTGCAATAACGATTCCGGTCATGCTCGCATCGCTGACGACGCCGCTGCTCGGCCTCGTCGATACTGCTGTCATTGGCCAGGTCGGCAATCCGCATCTGCTTGGCGGCCTTGCCATTGGCGCCCTGGTCTTCGACTTCCTGTTCTCGACGATGAACTTTCTGCGCGCTGGCACGACAGGTCTTGTTGCGCAGGCCATGGGCCGCCACGACGATGTCGAGCAGCAGGCGGTATTCTGGCGTGCTCTCGGCATTGCCGTTGTCGCCGGCTTGATCTTCATCGCGGCCACCCCGCTGATCCTGCAGGCGACCGTCAGCTT
The DNA here is from genome assembly GCF_900104165.1 of Phyllobacterium sp. YR620. Taxonomy (NCBI): domain Bacteria; kingdom Pseudomonadati; phylum Pseudomonadota; class Alphaproteobacteria; order Hyphomicrobiales; family Phyllobacteriaceae; genus Phyllobacterium; species Phyllobacterium sp. YR620. Next base: position 123,761 of record NZ_FNJP01000005.1, on the reverse strand, counting down.
CATGAATCCCGATCCGGCTGTCAGCGAGGCCATGTCGACCTATGTGTCGATCCGTCTCCTTTCGTCGCCCATGGCACTCGGCAACTTCGTCGTATTGGGACTGCTGCTCGGGCAGGGCAAGGCCATGCAGGGCCTTTATCTGCAATTGCTGCTGAATGGCGTCAATGTCGTGATGACCATCTGGCTCGGTCTTATCATGGGTTGGGGCGTCACGGGCATCGCCTGGGGGACGGTTCTTGGCGAGACGTCGGCGTTGATCGTCGGCCTTTCGATGATCTACATGCAGTTCCGAAGCATTGCCAATCCATCGCGCAAACGCGTTCTGGATGCGCATGAAATCCGTCGCATGTTCGCGGTCAATCGCGACATCATGCTGCGCTCGTTCTTCCTGCTGATCGCCTACGCCTATTTCACCCGGGCGGGCACCCAGGCGGGTGCGGTGACGCTGGCGACCAATGCGGTGCTGATGAACTTCCTTCTGATTTCAGGCTATCTGATCGACGGCGTCACCACCGCTGCCGAACAAATCTCCGGTCGTGCTGTCGGCGCGAATTACCGACCCGCCTTCGACCGGGGCGTAAAGCTCTCATTCCTGTGGGGAATGATCCTTGCATCGGTCATGGCACTCTTTTTCCTGATCTTTGGCGACAGTATCGTCGCCTTCCTGATCAAGTCCGAAGAGGTTCAATCGATGGCCGCGATCTATATGCCCTGGGCCGCCCTTGCGCCCGTCACCGGCCTTCTCGCCTTCCACATGGACGGCGTCTTCATCGGGGCGACCTGGTCGCGCGATATGCGCAATATGATGATACTGTCACTCGCGGGCTATTTTGCCGCCTACTACGTCTTGCCGATGTACCTCGGCAATCACGGCCTCTGGCTGGCGCTCCACCTTTTCCTTGGCCTGCGCGGCATCTCGCTTCTGTCGATCCTGCCGAGCCGGGCGCGCCTGCAATTTGCCGAGTAAGATAGAAATAGCGACACGCTCTAGTGGAATTTTCGCTTCTCGATCGAGAACGATTCAACGCAAAGCATTCAGATACAACCACTATCGGCAAGAGATGCCCGAAGCCGATGCAAACATTGTGCTGGCCTATATGGAAAGCAGTTTGACGTTGCTGGAGTTTGTGAGCCCCAAACATGATACATTTGAACGAGATGCTGCGAGGGGCATACTATAGCATGCAATCGATATAACAATGAGTGATGGCCACTATGTCCTGAATGGAACATCGAGGGAATTCTCCAGAAAATAAAGCCTCACGTTAAATGTGTGCTTCGTTCTCTCCTGATGCTCAAACATCATTAGAATATAAACTGCTATATCATAAAAAACGGTTCTATCCACAGAATTGTAGTTCAATATATTTACTGTAATATTGCCAGTGACTTTCATCAAACAATTAAAAAATGATTCTTCGTCTTGTCCATAACAATCTGGAAATCCCAATGCAGATGAAATAACTTCATGAAAATCAGGTACGCTTTCTATAATATGAAAATTAACATCAACGACTGTCACCTCTCTCCTCCTTCGATTTACCAAATTGCAGTCACTCTACGCGCAGGCTATTGTATAGGATGCAAGATTGTCCCAGAACGAATCTTGATTGGCCGACCTATAAAATATGTCAACCAGAAACGATATATATATGTGTTATTCTTACTTACTTATGTTCTGGCAAGTCATTACCAAAATAAAGATGTATTCTAAATTGACGATTTGTTTTCTCTTGATACTCAAACATCAATAAAATATAAAAGGCGATGTGATCGCGGGTAACCTTGTCGATTGAGTCATAGTTAAATATATTGACCATGGTATCATCTAATATATCTGTCAAACAATCCCAGAACGCATTGATATTTCGTCCATAATAATACGGAAACTTCAGCGACGTCGATATAATGTCCTCAAAGTCCGAGAGACTTTTTACGTTCCTAAAATCTATTTCGATGACTGTCATGGCTTGCCGACTGTGCAGGGACAATGTGGGAGCGATTTGGCCTTTTGGTCAATAGAGGAGTTCAGCCTTCGACTTGGTAGCACATGCGATAGATAGGATGAATGTGCAGAGCTTGAAAAAGTGGTCCAACGAATGGAGAAAACGATAAAATGTTGCGCATTCTTTCCGTCACATGCTTGCTTCTTTCATCAGTGGCTGCAATGGCCTCATCAACGACCGATGAATTCCGAAACGCCAGAATGCAGGTCTTTTCGGTACCTTTTGGGTCTTTAGCTATGGACAATTGGTCATATCGAAATCATCGAAAATTGATGCAGCTTATCGAAGGATCATGGATTTCATTGGAAGACGGCGATCTGAGTGATGACGCAGAAATTGCGGCTAAATGTAACAAAGACTCGCTGACTTTTGCGAAAATCTCAGATTTTTCTTTTTCTAGAACCAGGACGCACCCAGAAACGGAACTGGAAGGCAAAATTAAAGACGTTTACATTTATAGATCTGGAATATCTTATAACATTCGCGTTGATATTGAAAATACGATCGCCTTTTATGACGATCACTTCAAGAAAGAAGCACAAAACTCCAAGCGCGAAGATTTTACTATCTACGAGGAAATGCTTCTAAAAAAAGCAAATAGGCAATCGACTATAATGATGTTGTCGTCCAATGTTTTCGTCGAAGTGAATTCCGACACGGGATATCCGATGTTATTTGGCCGCTGCCTTTGATCACCCGCGGTTTGACACATCCCCTCGCCCCGCCCTTTGGCGGCCGGGCGGCAAGTGCTCGCCGCAATACCGCTCCAGTCCATATCGCTTTTCAAATCCGAATGAACCCCACGATCTACAACAGGGATGCATGCAATAGTGCTCGACGATGGCTGCAGGGGCTTTGTCCACGGTGCGGGTGGCCAGGCCTTGCTCGATCTTCTGCCACGGCTACTGTTTCCTCGGAATGCGTTCGACACGGCCGCTGCGAAGATCCTCGACCAGGACGACATATCGCTCCCGGATTGTCCAGCCTCATCGATCTGGTGCGCTGATCGTGGCGCCATTCCTGCGGATCGCGCTTGCCGACCTCGTGGATGAAAGCGCAGGAACGCGGCTTCACCGCGCGCCGCTGGATGACCTACAAGCAAGCGGAAGAACTCGGTGCGCAAGTGCGCAAGGGCTCTAAATCCGTCCAGATCGTGCACTTCAATTTCAAGGAGACCGAGGCAGAAAACGCCAAAGGCGAAACCGTCGCTTGCCGTATTCCCATGATCAAGACCTATTGCGTTTTCAACGCCGACGAGATCGCAGGATTGCCGGAGCAATATTAGGCCGGCAGAGGTTCGCCTGCCCATTCATTGACGTCGCAATCGCGCAGTGCCGCGATGGTGGTGATACGGTCACGCTTCAATCTTGCCGAAAGGTCCTTGACGATGTCCCCGGCAAGTCCTGGTCCCGCATAAATCATGCTCGTATAAAGCTGAACGAGATCCGCGCCGGCACGTATTTTCGCAATCGCAGTCGCCGCGCTGTCAACACCGCCAACGCCGATCAACGGCAAATCGGACCCGACGCGCTGGCGCATCTTGGCAAGGACGATCGTCGAGCGATTGAACAGTGGAGCGCCAGAAAGGCCTCCAGTCTCGCGCGCATTCTTCGTCCCTTCGAGGCCGCTTCGCGACAGCGTAGTATTCGAAATTATCAAGCCGTCGAGTGGATGAAGCGCGATCTCGGCGGCGATATCGTCGAGGCTCGCCTCTGGAAGATCGGGCGCGATCTTCAGAAAGACCGGTCGGTGCACGCCCTTTTGCGCGTCGCGCGCTTCGAGCACCTTGCCAAGCAATTCGCGCAAGCTTTCGCGCGCCTGCAGATCGCGCAGTCCCGGCGTGTTCGGCGAAGAGATGTTGACGGTGAAATAGCTGGCGACTGACTGAAACTTGCGGATCCCGGCAACGTAGTCGGCGATCCGGTCCGTCGAATCCTTGTTGGCGCCTATGTTCACGCCGACAATGCCGGCATGCTTGCGCCGTTCGGTAAGCCGCTGGAAAGCCGGGTCGTGGCCCTCATTGTTGAATCCGAGGCGATTTATCACCGCGCGGTCTTCGATAAGGCGGAAAATCCGCGGCTTGGGATTGCCGGATTGCGGCAGGGGGGTCAGCGTTCCGACCTCGGCGAACCCGAATCCGAGCTTCAACAGGGCGTCCGGCACTTCGGCATTCTTGTCATAGCCTGCCGCCATGCCGAGAGGATTGGGAAAGCTGAGACCTGCCACGGTGACCCGCAGCGCTGGATCGATCAATGGCGCGCAACCGGGGACGATGCCGCTTTTCAAAGCTTTGATCGAAAGCCCGTGAGCATCTTCCGGATCGAAAGAGAACAGGACCTTCCTGCCGATCGCCTGGAACAGCCTGTTCATTGTTGCATCTCCGGAAATTGATGCCCATCAGGCCCGAGGGGCAGGGGCTTTACCCATTCGACCGCCTCGAGCGGCAGCGATGCATAAAGGTGCGGAAAGAGATCGCCTCCGCGCGAAACCTCGTATTTGAGCGCATCGCCCAGCCGGTCGGTCGCAACCGCAATGAGCAGAAGGTCGTCCTGGCCGGCGAAATGCTTGGTCGCGGTCTCCACGGCCTGGGCGGCTGTCGAGAAATGAATGAAACCGTCCGCATGATCGATGGGCGCGCCGTCAAAGACACCCTTTGCTTCGGCGGCCTGCCAAAGGGTGCGCGGCGCAATCTTGTATATCAGGTGAGTCATGGAAATTCTTAGTAGTCGCAAAACCCGTCCGCGCAAAGTCCGGAGTCGAACGTTTGAGCGAATTCTGTGCCTGGTTCAGATTTTCGGCGTATTATTGCAATAGGTTTGCAGCATGCAAACATGGAGGTCCGTCATGGCACCCTTTCGCACGATGCTTATTGTTCTTGCACTCGCTCCGCTGGTCGGCCAGCCGGCCCGTGCCGAGGAGAGCCCGGGCTATACGCTGGAGAAGACTGCCGACGGCTTCGTGCGCATGAACAACAAGACGGGTGAGATGTCGATCTGCCAGCAGCAATCGGCACAACTCGTTTGCAAGGTCGCTGCGGAGGAACGTACGGCCTATGAGGAGGACATAGCCGATTTGAAGGGCCGGGTCGCCAAACTCGAGGATACAGTGGCCGCCATGGGCAAGATTCCGCCGATCGTGCGCGACGCGCTGCCTTCAGACGAGCAGTTCGAAAAGAGCCTCGGCTACATGGAAAAATTCATGCGCCGTTTCATGGGTATCGCCAAGGAGTTCGGCTACAGCCCCGAAGAGAACAAGCCAGCGCCCGACACCTTGGAGAAAACCTGAATCATCCTGACAACCATCTGTCAGGAGTGGCGGGTTTCTGGCAGGGGGCCGTTCTTGATATGTTCAAGCTTTTGTCGGACACTGCCCGCTCACAACTATTCTTCCGGGAGCGATGAGATGACTGCAGTGCCAACACTGATTGGAGAGGTATCGATCAGGCTCTTTGTACGTCATGGGGACCAGCAGAAGGCGCTCGATTTCTATGAGAACGTCTTCGGCGCCAAAATTGTCGGACGGCCTTATCTGCACAATGGCGAACTTATCGCTGCGGAAATCCGCATGGGCGCATCGTTCCTCATGATCGTCGGTGCCAACCCGAAGCGCGATGCCGACGCATCGCTCGGCGGTCCGCGCTCGGTCCATGCCATCGGAGCGACGCCGGTCATGCTCGATATTCATGTCGACGATGTGGACCGCGTGCTGCACCACGCCCTCGCAGAGGGTGGCAGGATACGCAACGCCGCCGAAACGCTCGATGGCGGTGATCGGGCGGGCGTGCTGGTTGATCCGTTCGGGCATTTGTGGGTGCTGAAATCGCGGCAGAAGCACCTTGCCGCCTGAAGTGCCGGCCCCATGGCGGGGCCGGCCGTCATTTTCTAGCTAGCAAACCGCTTCGTCGCGTGGATGAGTTCGTGGACGATGCCGGGCTCGCTGACGGCATGGCCTGCATCCTCGACAATACGCAAATCCGCTTCCGGCCAGACCTTTTTCAGGTGCCAGGCGTTGAGCAGCGGCGTGCACATGTCATAGCGCCCATGCACGATGACGCCCGGAATATCGCGGATCAGATGTGCGTTGCGCAGCAAATGGTCGTCCGTTTCGAAAAAGCCGCGATTCTGGAAATAGTGGCATTCGATACGGGCGAAAGCGATGGCAAAATGATCGTTGGAAAACGCCTCTTCACGCGCAGGATCCGGAAGCAGCGATAGCGCCGATCCCTCCCAGCGCGCCCATAGTTTGGCTGCCTGCAATTGGACGGCCGGGTCGGCATCGGTCAGGCGCCGGTAGTAGGCTGCGATCATGTCATCGCGCTCGTCTTCCGGTATATGCGCCTGGTAGGCCTCGAAACGATCGGGATAAATTATGCTCGCGCCGTTCGAATAGAACCATTCGATCTCGAAACGGCGGATCATGAAGATACCGCGCAAAATCAATTCGCTGACGCGGTCCGGATGTGTCTGGGCGTAGGCGAGCCCGAGCGTCGAGCCCCACGAACCGCCGAAGACCTGCCATTTGTCGATGTTGAAATGATTGCGTATCTTCTCCATGTCGGCAACGAGATCCCATGTCGTGTTCTCGTTGAGCTCCGCATGCGGGGTCGATTTTCCGCAGCCGCGCTGGTCAAACAGAATGATGCGATATCTTTCCGGATCATGCAGGCGGCGCATCGTCGGATTGATGCCGCCACCGGGTCCGCCGTGTACCATGATCACCGGTTTGCCATTCGGATTCCCGCATTCCTCCACATGAATCGTGTGAAGCTCGGAGACCTGCAGCATTTCCTCCGATGTCGGTTGAAGTTCTGGATAAAGAATGTTTGTGATCATGCGTCCCACTTTCAAGAATTTCATCCCCACGGCAAATAATTGCGCGGGAATGCGGTTTTGCCAAGGCATTTCAACCGGATCGCCTCACCTAGGCGGATAACAAAACTTTGGCGTGTACCGAATTGCTCTTGATATATCAGTCGTTTCAGATTTAGTCGTTAGCATTACGGCTTTTGGATTAAGACTGCTGCAATTTCAGCAACAAGGATTTTTTAAATCATGAACTACCGATTTCTTATTGTGGATGATCACCCCCTCTTCAGGGGAGCCTTGCGGTTGGCGCTTACTTCGCCAAGAAACAACACCGAGATTATTGAAGCTGGCGATATCGAGACTGCAAAATCTCTTATCCAGGAAGAAGCCGATCTTGATCTTCTTCTGCTTGACCTTTCGTTGAACGGTGTCGGTGGGCTCACCGGCTTTGTCGCGCTGCGCTCCCTGCAGGCATCGCTTCCGATCGCCATCATCTCGGCGACCGACGATCCGGTTACCATCCGGGCGGCCCTCGAACTCGGCGCATCGGGCTTCATTTCCAAGTCGTCGGGGCCGGACGTTATCAAGGAAGCAGTGCAGACGATCCTTGACGGGGGTATCTGGTCGCCGCTGGCCGATGGTGACGACGACGTGCTTGATCCGGAGATGATCGAACTTATTCGCTGCATCCGCAAACTTACGCCGCAGCAGGCCCGTGTATTGAGCATGATGGCTGATGGCATGCTCAACAAGCAGATCGCCCATGAACTGAACGTTTCGGAAGCGACGATCAAGGCGCACGTCTCCGCCGTTCTCTACAAGCTCGGCGTCGAGAGCCGCACGCAAGCCGTCATCCGGCTGGCACGCTTCAAAGAAGAGTCGATGCCCAGCCAGTCTCTTATGTAATCAAGTCGTTATTCCGCTGCGATTGCCTGGCGGAAATGCGAAAGCAACGCCCGCAGCGCTGCGGGTCGGACAGGCTTTTGGATGACGGCGATGTCCTCGGCGTTGGCTTGATCGCGGGTGGCATTCGAGCGATCTGCCGTAACCAGTGCCGCCGGTATATGGCGCTGGAAGTGTTCGCGTGTGTAGGCGACCATTTCTAGTCCGTTTTCATCGCCCAGATTGTAGTCCGCCAAAATGACGTCGGGAACGCGTGGATTGTCCTGGCAATAGGCTTTCAGCGCCTCGCCGCTATCCAGCATGACGACATAACAACCCCATGTTGCCAGCAATTCCTGCATGCCGGCAAGCGAGTGCGGGTTGTCATCGATGCACAGCACGGACAATCCCGACAGGGGTGCCGCAGGCCGAATGGTCCGGACATTTTCCGCAGCCGGAGGCGCGGCCGCCTTCGAGACCGGAATTGTCACCGAGAACATCGATCCCTTGTTCGGCGTCGATTGCACTTGCACGGAAAGGTCGAGGATTTTCGCGATGCGCTCGACGATGGAAAGCCCGAGGCCAAGCCCGTCCGAAATCTTCATGCCTTCGGCGAGGCGGGAAAACTCGCGGAATATGTTTTCGAGTTGCGACTTGGGAATGCCGATGCCGGTGTCGAACACCTGCAGTTCAATCCTGTCGCCGCGCCGACGGGCGCCGACAAGCACCTTGCCGCTGCGACAATATTTGATCGCATTCGAGACAAGGTTCTGAACGAGGCGGCGCAGAAGATTGCGGTCGGTCGCCACGACCACCGAACTCATGACCACGTCCAGCGTCAGGCCCCGTGCATGCGCCGTCGGCGAAAAATCGCGGACGATCTGTTCAAGCAAAGAATCAAGGCGGAAGACGGATACAACCGGTTTGAGCGCGCCCGTATCCAGGCGCGAAATGTCGAGCAGGGCGTTGATGATGACCTCCACTGCCTCAAGCGACGAGTCGACATTGCTGACGAGTTGCTTTTCGCGCGAATTGCCGAGGCGCTCCATCAGCGAGGAAGAATACAGCCGCGCCGCGTTCAAGGGCTGGAGAATGTCGTGGCCGGCATCGGCAAGGAAACGCGTCTTGCTGATATTGGCTTCTTCGGCCCGTTGCTGTGCCTTGGCGAGTTGCTGGTTGGCGAGCGTGAGCTCATTCGTGCGGTTGCGAACACGCTGTTCCAGAGACTCATTTGTCTGCCGCAACAGATGGTCGGCATTTACCGCTTGTGTGACATCCGTCAACGTCGTGACGATGCCGCCGTCCGGAATGGAGTTCGAGCGGATTTCGATTGTTTGGCCGGTATCCGTCAGCGTGATGCGCCACGGCGCCGTCGATTTTGCAAGATCGTTGAGGAGCGCCGTGTCGGCGGCGCTTCCGAGATCGCCGCGCTCGTAGAGATAATGAACGATGCTGCGAAACGGGGTGCCCATGCGCTGCAGGTCCCTTGGCAGATTGAGCAATATACGGAACTGGGCGTTCCAGCAGCTCAGCCGATATTGCGGGTCGAACACGCAAATCCCCTGATCCATCTGATCGAGCGCCGTTTGCAGCAGATATCGGTTTTGTGCCAGTGCATCGGTTGCATGCTCGAGGAGGATCTGGGCGCGGCGTTGTGCGGGACCTGTCGGCCCCATGGCGAGCGACAGGATCATGCGGGCCGAGGGCGAGCCGACAATGCCGGAGAGCAGTTGTTCGGCGAAATGTACCGTCTTGAAATCTGCTCCATCCTCGTCGTCGAGCAGAATGCCCTCCCGCTTGTGAAAGGACACGAAAGCCAATTCAGCTTGCTCATTGCCGATATATCTTGAGACAGTCGCCTTGAGCTGCCCGACGGTGATGGAGGGCTGAAGTGTTCCGACCGGCGTCGACAGCGGGGCTTTATCCGTGATGAATACCGAAGCCTGAATGCGCTCAAGCGGCGTGGCGCTGCGCGATAGTGAGCCGGCGATATAGCAAACGATATTGGCGGCAAGGCTGAAGAAAAGGCCTTGCACGTAGCTTGCCGCCTCGACGCCGAAAAGCGCCTGCGGCTTGAGCGCTGCAATCCCAAGCGGACCGTCGGTCAAGAGCGCGGAGCCTGGATCGATCAGCGTCGGGATGACCATCGTATAAAGCCAGACGCTGAATCCCGCGATCATGCCCCAGTTTGCGCCGCGCGCTGTGCCCCGGCGCCAAATGAGGGCCCCCACGAATGGTGGCACCAGCTGGATGACCGCGACGGCCGAGATCAGCGCGAGTTCGGAAAAGTCCATCTTCCAGGATACGAAATACTGATAGGCCCAGGCTATCCCGAGAATGGCGACGAGGGACCAGCGCCTGATCCGGGGAATGACCTTGGTATAGTCCTTTAGCTCGGCTGGATTGCTGGCAGCCGGGCGCAACAGCAGCGGCAGCATCAAATCGTTTGTGATCATGATCGACAGTAATATCGATGGCGCAATGATCATCGTCGTTGCAGCCGGAACGCCACCAAGAAACGCAATCCCGGCGAGCATCTTCTGCCCGGCAACGATCGGCACGCAAATGAAGTAAAAGTCCGAAGCAGCCTCGGGCGGCAGGGAAATCGTCCCGGCCACGGCAATGGGGATGACAAAGACGCCGCCGATCAGCAAGAGGAGCGGTGTGAACCAGCGCGCAAGACGCATTTCTCCGCCACCCCGGTGCTCGACGATCGTCAGATAGAACTGGTTGGGTAAAAGCAGCACCGTCGATGCGCCGATCAGCATTAGGGCAAAAAGGTTGGCAACGGAAATGCCGGTGGTGAGAAGCGGAATGTCCTGCTTCTGGGCCATCGCCTTTGCGAAGAGTTCCGCGGGTGATCCGAACAGGAACGTCGCGGTAGCAATGCCGACAAGCAGGAAGACGCAGAGCTTGATCGTGGTAGCTACGGCAACCGCCTTGATGAAACCATCGTAGCGGTCCTTCTGCTGCGGACCGCGAGCGGCCACGAAAACGGTGTAGACGGCGATCCCAAGCTGGACCAGGGCAATGATCATGTGGTGGTGATCTGCGCCTTCGTTCATATGGTTGGAATAAATATCGATCATCTGGTGGATCGCGGCAAACTGCAACGCAATGTATGGGATGAGCCCGATCGTCGTGATCCCAGTAACCAGCGCTGCGACGGAAAAGCTCTTGCCGTACCGTGCGCCGACAAAATCGGAAATCGATTTGATGCCTTCCGATTTGGCGAGCTGGCTCACTTTGCCGAGAACTGGAAATCCCAACGTGAACATGAGACCAATGCCGAGGAAGAGCCCGACAAATTCGATCCCGTTCTTGGCGGCGTAACTGGCGCTGCCGTAGTAGAGCCAGGACGTGCCGCTTGCAGCAAGGCAGATCGAGTAGACAAAGGGCCGCGGCAGACGAAAGCGGCTGGGAAGCCGGTTCGCGCGCCTTACCACGATCGACTGGAACGCGAGGTAAAGCACAATGATAAGGACTGCAATATACAAGCCCGACATGGGCTTCACCTTCCGTTACTTTGCTTCGGCACGCTCCGCGTTCAGGCATTTTCGGCTTGCCCGCCGATTGCCCAGGCCGTTAATACTGGTAGAAGAAATCGAACGCTCTATCAATAATTTCAAAACTTCTGTTACAGTTTTCAGGTTATGGCAAATGCGATGACCGTTGGTTTGGATTAACACATAATACTGGAGAGTGGTACATCATGCTGAAAGAATTCAAAGAATTCGCCTTGAAAGGAAACATGGTCGATCTCGCCATAGGTGTGATCATCGGTGCTGCCTTCGGCCGATTGGTCGAGTCGATCGTCGCCGATATTTTCATGCCGATCATAGGCCTGCTCACACGCGGCACCGACTTTACCAACCTGTATCTCCAGCTTTCCGGCGACGCGCAGCCGACCCTCGCGGCGGCCCGGCAGGCTGGCGCGACCATCGCTTATGGAAATTTCATCACTCTGCTCATCAACTTCCTGATCGTGGCCTGGGTCCTGTTCATGGTGGTCAAGGCAATGAACCGCTTCAAGAAGAAGGAAGCCGCCAAGCCTGCCGAACCGTCGAAGGAAGAAGTGCTTCTCACGGAAATTCGCGACCTTCTCGCCCAGCGCACCTGACAGGTGTCGCCGAAGGGTTGCCCTGAGGGCAGCCCTCCGATCTCGGGCCGTTGTCGCCCGTCATCCCTATATTTTTGCCGTAATGCTGCGCCCAACACCCAAGGCGGTCAGGTTGCGGAGTGTCGAAACCGAAGCCTCTCCCGCCATAACGGTGGCGGGAGCCCATCACTTGCGATGATGGAAACATCACAAATATCCACGTGCGAAACAGAATTCGTTGTTATAGGTCTGCGGCAGGCAGACTGGAGACACGAATAAATGAACCTCGTTCAGCAATTGCGGCATGAAGCAGCGGTGGCGCCTGAGAGCGGCATCGTTGCCGTCATGAATCATGGTCGTCGCCAGGAGGGCGTCATCCCGCTCTGGGCCGGCGAGGGCAATCTTCCGACGCCCGATTTTATTCGCGATGCCGCATCGACAGGCCTTGCCAACGGCGAGACCTTTTACACCTGGCAGGCCGGCATACCGGAACTGCGCCAATCGCTTGCGGCGTACTACAAACGCCATTTCAATGCGGATCTGCCGGTCGAGCATTTCTATATTACCGGATCGGGCATGCAGTCGATCCAGCTTGCGATCCAGGCCACGGCCGGCGCGGGCGACGAAGTCATTTATCTCTCTCCGGCCTGGCCTAATTTTGCCGCCGCCGCGGGCATTGCCGGCGCGACGCCGGTAGCGGTGACGCAGGACTTCACCGGCAACGGCTGGGGATTCGATCCCCAGAAAATACGCGATGTCATCACGCCGCGAACCCGGGCGCTATTTATCAATACGCCTTCCAATCCTTCTGGCTGGACCGCCGACATCGATACGCTGAAGGAAATCCTGAGCATTGCCCGTCAGCACGGATTGTGGATCGTTGCCGACGAAATTTACGCGCATTTCTATTACGGCGCCCGCCGCGCGCCCTCCTTCCTTGACATCATGGATCCCGATGAGCGCATCATCTTCGTCAACAGTTTCTCCAAGAACTGGGCGATGACGGGGTGGCGGGTCGGCTGGATGGTAGTTCACCCCTCGCTTGGCAAGACGATCGAAAATCTCATCCAGTATTCGACGTCGGGCGTTGCCCAATTCATGCAGCGCGGCGCCGTTGTCGCGCTCGATCAAGGCGACGACTTCATTCGCATGCAGGTCGAGCGCGCCCACAAGGCACGCGATATTCTCTGTGCCAAGCTCGCGGCGACGGGAAGGGTACGGTTGTCGCCGCCCGCAGGCGCGTTCTACCTGCTTTTCGGTATAGACGGCATCAGCGACTCCTATCGCGCTGCATTTGATATTGTCGATGAGGCTAAAGTCGGCCTTGCGCCGGGCACGGCTTTTGGCGATGGTGGCGCCGCCTTTCTACGGCTCTGTTTCGCCCGACGGATCGATCAGGTCGAGGAGGCGGCCGACCGCCTCGCAGACTGGATCCGGAAACGTTGACGCCGAACCCCGTTCATCTCGACAAGATCAAAGCTACCCTTCTTTCATTGCTGATAGCCACGGCCGGCGGCTTGACCGCCTGGCTGATCGACCTGCCGATTCCGTTCCTGCTCGGTTCGACCATAGCCGTTACGGCCGCCTCGCTGTCGGGGATAAGAATTTATATTCCGGACCGGCTGCGCGGCTTCGTTTTCTTTTCGCTGGGAATTCAGGCAGGTTCGGGCGTCTCACCCGGCATCCTCGACCAGATGGTGCTGTGGCCGGTGAGCTTCCTGATGCTTTTCGTGGCGCTCGTTCTCGTGACGTCGCTGACTTACCTCATGCTGCGCAAGGGTTTCGGCTGGGACGGCCCAACCGCGCTCTTTTCGGCGCTTCCGGGCGCGCTCTCCTTTGTCCTCGTCGCGGCGATGGGCACCTCGGCGAACATGGTGAAAATCACCGTCATCCAGTGCGTGCGCCTGTTGCTTCTCATCGGGTTCCTGGCGCCGCTTCTCGCTATCATCGCAAGGAATGCGCCACATGTCGTCGTTGCAGTCAATTATGACTGGACCATTCAGGAGGCTATCATCCTCCTCGTCTGCGGCGGCGCCGGCGCCTTGCTCGGCTATTACAGCCGCATTCCTGGAGGCATGATGCTCGGCGCCCTTCTTGCCAGCGGTATCCTGCATGCTACGTCCATCGTGACAGCCGCCGTGCCACGCTCGATTGCCGATATCGGCCTTGTCGTGCTCGGCGTGCTGATAGGATCGCGGGTCGGCGCAGAACATAGAGCCCAGTTGGTGCGCTATCTGCCGGCGGCGCTTCTTGCCTTCCTGATCGGAACGGCGGCGTCCTTCGCTGCCGCCCTGGTCGTCTGGCTGCTTCTCGACATTCACCCGGCACAGATAGCGCTTGCCTTTGCGCCGGGTGCGCTCGAGGCGCTCACCGTGATCGCCTTTTCCCTCGGCGTCGATCCGTCCTATGTGGCTTCGCATCATGTGGTGCGGTTTCTGATGATCGCCTTCTCGGTGCCGTTTCTCGCCCGCCTTGTCGCGCGCTGAACCACAAACAAAAACCGGCGCTCACGCGCCGGTCCACTTGCGTGCAACCAGATGCAATCAGCCGCCGGCCTTTGACACAGCGAGCGTTACGACCCGCTCGCTCGTTTCGATGGCGGGTTCGCTGTCCTTGGAGAAAGGAATGCCAAGCGCGGTCCACACCTCGACCAACGCGTCCTTCAGCTCGACGACGAGTTCGTTGGAATGGAACGGCGTCGGGGTGATGCGCAGGCGTTCGGTGCCGCGCGGGACGGTCGGATAATTGATCGGCTGGATATAGAGGCCGTGTTTCTGCAGCAGCCGGTCGCTGGCCTTCTTGCAGAGTTCAGGGTCGCCAACGAGAATCGGAACGATATGCGTTTCCGATTTCATCACGGGCAGATTGGCCTGGGCGAGAACGTCCTTGGTCAACTTTGCCTGGCACTGGTGCATGCGGCGCTCTTCCTGCGACACTTTGAGGTGCCGGATCGATTGCGTCGCTGCGGCTGCAATTACAGGAGGCAGTGCGGTCGTGAAGATAAAGCCCGGTGCATAGGACCGGATAGCGTCGATGACAGTCTTTGGGCCGGCAATATAGCCGCCCAGCGTTCCGAACGCCTTGGCGAGTGTGCCCTCGATGACGTCGATACGGTCCGACAGGTTCTCGCGGTCGGTGATCCCGCCGCCCCGGTTGCCGTACATGCCGACAGCATGAACCTCATCGATATAGGTCATGGCGTTGTATTCGTCGGCAAGGTCGGCGATTGCCTGAACGGGGGCGATGTCGCCGTCCATCGAGTAGATGGATTCGAAGACAATGAGCTTGGCGCGCTCCTTGCCCGCCGCTTTCAACAGCTCTTCCAGATGAGCAAGGTCGTTGTGACGGAAAATCTTCTTTTCCGCGCCCGAGCGCCGCACGCCTTCGATCATCGAGGCGTGGTTCAGTTCGTCGGAAAGTATGAGGCAATTCGGCAAGAGCCGCGCGATCGTCGAGATCGACGCTTCGTTCGACACGAAACCGGAGGTGAATACGAGGGCTGCTTCCTTCTGGTGAAGGTCGGCCAGCTCATGTTCGAGTTCAACCAGCGGATGGTTATTGCCGGAGATGTTGCGGGTGCCCCCAGCGCCGGAGCCCATACGGCTCGATGCGTCATGGATCGCTGCAATCACGTCCGGATGCTGGCCCATGCCGAGATAATCGTTTGAACACCAGACCGTAATTTCGCGTTGCGTACCTTCGTCGCGCCAGATCGCGCGCGGAAAACGACCCACGATCCGTTCCAGATTGGCAAAGACCCGGTAGCGCTTTTCAGCGTGCAACTGGTCGATCGCGTCTTCAAAAAACCGACGATAGTCCATGAATTGCTCCTGTATCATGAACGTAGTACCGTTTTTGCCTGGCAAAATCCATTGTGAGTTGAGGGTCAATTTGCCACGGTTTAAACGAAACTCTAACCCCTAAATATTGAAGCCGGCAAAAATTGTGGAAGACACCGCGTGATGTCGGGCGCAAAGTCGCGGCGCCGGGAACGGGCATTCACCTTACTCACATTTTGTCGGTTCCCTTTATCCGCATACCACGTAAGTTGCATCACATTGGCTCGATGATTAGCTTTCAACGGCTGACTCGATGCGACAAGATCAACTCTGGGCAACAGAATGGGGACCAAGGGGCTGTGTCAATGACCGTGCTTGTGACCGGCGGCGCTGGATATATCGGCAGCCACATGGTCTGGGAATTGCTCGATGCTGGCGATTCCGTCATCGTGCTGGATCGTCTTTCAACAGGATTTGAGTGGGCTGTGCCGCCCGAGGCGAAACTGATCGTCGGCGATATCGCCGATCAGAGCCTTGTTCGCCAGACGATCGAGCGCAACTATGTCGACGCGGTGATCCACTTCGCCGGATCAGTGGTGGTGCCCGATTCCGTGCGCGACCCGCTCACCTATTACGAGAACAATACCTGCAAGTCGCGGGCCTTGATCGAGGCTGTGGTAAAATCGGACGTGAAGAACTTCATCTTTTCATCCACCGCGGCGGTCTATGGCGACGCGGGCATGAAGCCGGTCACCGAAGATGCAGCGACCCATCCGGAATCGCCCTATGGCCTATCCAAGCTGATGACCGAATGGATGCTGCGCGATACCGCCGCCGCCCATGATTTCCACTATACGGCGCTGCGCTATTTCAACGTCGCCGGTGCCGATACCAAGGGACGCACCGGTCAATCGACGCGCGGTGCCACCCATCTGATCAAGGTTGCCTGCGAGACTGCGCTCGGCAAGCGCCCGTACATAGAAATCTTCGGACACGATTTTGCAACGCCGGATGGCACTTGTGTGCGCGACTATATTCATGTCAGCGACCTCGTGGCGGCACATCGCCTGGCGCTGGAGCGCCTGCGTTCGGGTGGCAGCAGCATGGTGGCGAATTGCGGCTACGGACGCGGCTTTTCCGTTAAAGAAGTCATCGAGAGTGTCGAGCGTGTGCATGGCAAACCAATCGATGCAAGGTTGACGGTGCGCCGTCCCGGCGACGCGGCCTCCGTGGTCGCCGACAGCAGCAAGGCGCGCCTCGACCTCGGCTGGAAGCCGAAGCTCGACAATCTCGATACGATCGTCGAGTCGGCGATGAAATGGGAAAAGGCGCTGCAGCACCGCAACAATAAGGGCTGAAGACGACGTATCAATCTTCTTTCTGCTCCTTCTTCAGCGGCAGCATGAGGCGCAGCGTGAGAAGCGTCAGCACGGATATGATAATCGCGACATCGTAGCTTTCGAGCCCGACCGAAACGCCGATGGCGCCAGTCGACCAGATGCTCGCCGCGGTCGCCGTGCCGCGTACCGAGTTCTTGCCCTGCAGGATTGCCCCGCCTCCGATAAATCCGACGCCGGTGATAAGACCCTCAACGATGCGCGCCAGCGCTTCGGGATTGTCCGTCATCAGGCGCTCGGCGCCTTGCACGAATCCGCAACTCGCCAGCGCTACCAGCGGGAAGGTCCGCAGGCCGGCGCTTCGCTCCTCCTGTTCGCGCTCCCACCCGATGGGAAAGGCAAGGATATAGGCCACCGCCAAAGCAAAGGCATGTGGGAAAAGCGGCAGGGTATTCAGGTAATGAAACGTTTCGAACAAGCGCTGTCTCCAACCATTATGAACGTTGAGCACAACGCCAGGTAGTGGTCAGCGGTTCCCAGAGATCGTACGACGCGCAGGCCTGCGGCGCCGCGACACATTGCCATTGAAGTCTTAAGGCTTGAAAAGGGGAACCTTCTTCTTGGGGAACGGTTGTTCTTTCAACGAGGCACTAGTTGGAGCTTGATTGATGGACGGCCGAAACCGTACCTACGAAAAAGAACTCTCGCAGATTTTGAGACGGCAGATTTCCCAGTCGTCCTACAGGTCGGCGATACGAGCTGCAGGTATCTACAAGGTTGACGAAACCGTCCCGGAAAGTCTTCTCGACCAGCTGAGGCGTCTTGATGACGCCGAGCGGACCTTGCGAAAGTCCTGACCAAATAAACTTTGTACAAAAAAAGAGGCGGGCCAAAAGCCCGCCTCTTTCGCGATCAGCGCATTACCCTTAGGCGGCAAGCGCCAGGTCGCTGGTAAGGTCGAGAGCCGACGATACGGCCTTGGCTTCTGCATCAGGACCCATCGCGACGCCCTCGATGCGGATGACTTCGACATCGGTCATGCCGAGGAAGCCAAGCGCAGTCTTGAGGTAAGGTACCGCATGATCGAATGCTGCTGCCGGACCGCTGGAATAGACACCGCCCGAAGCGATGACGATATAGACCTTCTTGCCTGTGACCAGGCCCTTGGGGCCTTCAGCGCCATAGCTGAACGTCTTGCCAGCGCGGGCGATATGATCGACCCAGGCCTTTAACGTTGAAGAAATGTTGAAGTTGATGAGGCCTGTGGCGATAACGATGCTGTCGGCGGCAAACAGTTCATCGACGATGGCATCCGATACGCCAACGACGCTTTGCTGACGCTCCGAACGGGATTCGACCGGGGTGTAGATGCCCGACGAATAGTCCGCATCGATATGCGGCAGCGGCTGGCTGGCAAGATCGCGCTTGACGATGGCGCTGCCGGGCGTCTTTGCCTGCAGCTTCTGGGCAAGTTCGGTAGCGACGCGCGTCGAATGCGAAGCGGCACCGCGGGGGCTCGATGTAACGAGAAGAATGGAAGACATAGCCTAAGTTCCTTCAATTGATATTCTCGGGTGAGAACTGATGGCTGTAATTTGGTGCTCGACATCCATTTAGAAAACTGGGAAAATATCGATCATTTCTATCTAATAGATCGATAGGTCAGGCAATGCAGGCAAATCCGACGCTCGACCAGCTTCAGGTGTTCGTGACAGTTGCGGAATCCGGCAGCTTTTCGGCTGCAGCGCGCAGGCTCAATCGCTCGCAGTCGGTGATCAGCTATACGATCGCCAATCTCGAAGCGCAGCTGGAACTGCAATTGTTTGAACGCGGCGGAACGCGCGAGCCCCGCCTGACGGAAACCGGCAAGGCCATGCTCGAGGACGCGCGGCGCATGGTCTCCGTGCTGCAGAGCCTGCGTTCGCGTGTCGAAGGGCTGAAAATGGGCCTCGAAGCCGAGGTTGCCGTCGCCATAGACGTGTCATTGCCGTCGCCGGTGATGACCTGCGTGCTCAAGGCGTTCCAGGAACAGTTTCCGACAGTCAGCCTGCGCGTTCATGTCGGCGCGCTCGGCATGGTTTGGGATCTGGTCCTGAAGAAACAGGCGGATTTCGGCATAGCCGGTCCACCTCTCAACGCCCCTGACGAACTTGTGCTGGTGCAAATCGGCCAGACGGCCATGACACCCGTTGCGGCACCGAGCCACCCGCTTGCGCTTTATGAGGGGCCGGTCCCGCTTTCCTTTATTCGCGATCATACGCAACTGGTCATTACCGATCTTAGCGAACAGACCAAGGGGCGTAATTTCGGCGTGTTCGCCTACAAGATCTGGCGCCTGACGGACGTCGGCACCAAATATGATCTCACCGTGGCCGGCCTCGGTTGGGGCGGCCTGCCGAAATGGATGGTGAAGGATGATATCGCCGCCGGCCGGCTGGTGCAGCTCGATCTCGAGCCCTATCCGGAAACCGAGTATCCGCTCTTGGCTATCTACCCTGTCGACCGGCCGCTCGGCCCGGCCTCAAACTGGCTGATCGATCGGTTCAAGCAGGAATTGGGGCGGTTTGGGAGCTGACTGAAGTCGCATGGGTCCCGGCGCCCAGGCCATCCCCGGGCTTCAACCCCAGAATTCTCAATAGGGAGCAAGTCCAGATGGATCCTCGGGCTCTTGTCCCGAGGATCCATGACACTTGGCTGAGACATTGACGCATTGGTTCGTCAAAAGACTGGATCCTCGGGGAAGCCCGAGGTGAGGGTGGAGAAGCAGGGGAAAGCGTCAATGGAACCGTGGGAAAGGCGATCCGCGTGTCAGGGCGCGCCCAGCGGCGGCATCCCTCAAATCAGCTTGTCCATTGTGATCGGCAAATCGCGCACCCTTACGCCCGTAGCGTGATAGACCGCATTGGCGATGGCCGGCGCGACCCCGACGATGCCGAGTTCCCCCACCGCCTTGCCGCCGAGCACCGAGGCATGCGTATCGGGTATGCCGACCGAAATCACCTTGAGGTCCGGAATGTCCGCGTTGGTCGGCACGAGATAGTCCCCGAGATTGTTGTTCATCACCCGCCCGTTGCGCGCATCGACAATGCCTTCCTCAAGCAAGGCCTGGCCGATGCCCATGATGATCCCGCCCTTCCACTGGCTTTCGGCGAGCTTCGGATTGTAGAGCCGGCCCGAGTCCAGCGCCGAGACCATGCGCGCCACGCGAACGGTGCCGAAATCGGCATCGACCCGCACCTCGACGAAGTGAACGCACCAACTGTGCAGCGAGTAGTCACCATCGGTCGGCGACAGCATCGTCGTGATGGTGGTGAAGTTGCGGAAGTGATCTTTCTCGTTGCGCAGGTTCTCCGGCAACGTATCGCGCAGAGCTTCGATCCGCTCGCGGCCCGTCCGCTGCATGATTTCAGCAATGCCGACGCCGGCGCCGGTATCGCGCGGTGACGATATTACGCCGTTCTCGACAATGAGCGTATTCGCCTGGAGGTCGCGGAACGGCGAATTTGGATCGTTGATGGCGAGACCGGTCAACTCGTCGCGTGCGGCGAGCGCCGCCTTGTGCACGGCGCCGGTGATCAGGTTGGCGAACTGCGAACCGCCGGCGACCGGCGCCCGGGGCAGCGACGAGTCGCCGAGCTTGACGCGCACTGTCTCGACTGGAACGCCGATTGCCTCCGCAGCCGTTTGCGCCAGGATAGTATAGGTGCCCTGGCCCATGTCGATGCCGCTGCTGGCGACCTCGACCGAACCGTCGCCAAGGATACGCACCAGTGCTTCGCCTGGGGTGCGTCGTACGGGGTACGTGCCGGCTGCGACACCGTAGCCGATGAGCTGATTCCCTTCGCGCATCGAGCGCGGCTTTGGCTGGCGCTTGCTCCAGCCGAAGGCCTCCGCTCCGGCCGTATAGGCTTCGCGCAGGCGGCGGGTCGACCACGGCTTCCTGGCATGCGGGTCTTCCTCGGCGTAGTTGAGAAGGCGGATTTGCACCGGGTCGATCCCGACTTCATAGGCGAGTTCATCGATCGCGCATTCAATGCCGAAAGCGCTGGGATTTTCGCCGGGCGCACGCAAGGCGCCGGGCTTCACCGTGTTGACGGGAACGACGTTCTGGCGCGAACTGAAATTCGGCGTGGCATACATGATCGACGTCACCGAGCCGAGCGGCTCGACTTGAACGGCTTTCATCGAAGTTTCGTTAGCACCTGTCTGGACGATGGAGACAAGCTTGCCGTCGCGCGTTGCGCCGAGTTCGATCGTCTGGCGTGTCGCCGGCCGGCCGCCATAGGCCGCAAAGGTCTGCGCCCGCGTGACCGCGAGCTTCACCGGACGGCCGAGCATGCGCGCAGCATTGATGGCAATGGCGCCATGTTCGAGGGCGAGCGCCTTTGATCCGAAGCCGCCGCCAATATAGGGCGAGCGCAACTCAACGTTCTCGAAGGGGATGTCAAACCACTCCGCATAGGTCCGGGCCATGCCGTCGATCCACTGGCTGGGCTCCCAGACCGTCAGCCTGTCGCCTTTCCACTCCGCAATGAGCCCATGCGGTTCGATCGGCACATTATACTCGCGCGGGGTCCGGTATTCATGCTTGATGCGGATAGGGGCGTTCGCAAGCGCGCCATGCGCGTCGCCCCATTCGATTGTCATCCGGTCGAGTGGCATTCCCTCCCCGGCCTTGGGATCATCGAGGCCCGCGATCGCCGGCGCCTCTTCGTAGTAAACCTTGACCAGCGCCGCTGCCGCCGTTGCCTGCTCGAAAGTTTCGGCAATGACAGCTGCGATATGCTGGCCGGCAAAGGTGATGTTACGGGCCAGCGGTTCGTAGGGCGCATCGGAAGGCGGCGTGTTGAGCCAGTCGGTTGCCGATTTGATCGGCAGCGCATTGTCCGGGGTCATTACCAGCAGTACGCCCGGCGCGCGTTCGGCGGCATTTGCGTCAATGGAAACGACGCGGCCCGACGCGATCGCGCTTTCGACGAGGACGGCGTGTACCATTCCTTGCGGATGGTGCTCGAGGGCATAATCGGCAAGGCCGGTTATCTTTGCCGGGCCGTCGATGCGCGACAGACGTCCGCCCAAGGCGCCGTCGGCGGCGTCCCCACGCTTTGCTCTGGTTTCAACGATGGTCATGCCGCAGCTCCAATCTTGAGGATGGCGCGTTCGACGACGCGCGGGGCAAGTTCGATCTTGTAATGGTTGGCGCCATGGTCGATCGCGCCCTCGACGGCCAAACGGCTCGCCTCCTTGATAGCGTCGTGCTCGAAGGCCGTGCCGCGCAAGGCGTCCTCGACGGCCCGCGCGCGCCACGGTTTTGTGGCGATGCCGCCAAGGGCGATGCGAATGTCGGTGATGGTGCGGCCATCCCCGCCAAGTTCGATGCCGACGGCGGCGCTCGCCGCGGCAAATTCATAGGATTGCCGGTCCCGCACTTTGAGAAAGGTCGAGCGCCGCGCCGCTGGCGAAGCCGGGATCGAGATCGCGGTAATGATTTCGCCGGGGCGCATTGCGTGTTCCTTGTCCGGCGTTGCGCCCGGCAACAAGAAGAAATCATCGATGGGCACCTGGCGGTCGCCGAGATGCACAAGAGCATCGAATGCCGTCAGTGCCACCGCAAGATCGCCAGGATAGGTGGCGATGCAGGCACTGCTGCCGCCGAGCACCGCATGCGAGCGGTTGACGCCGGTCAGTGCGGCGCAGCCGCTACCGGGGTTTCGCTTGTTGCAATTGGGAAATGTAGCCGGATCGCGAAAATAGGCGCAGCGCGTGCGCTGCAGGAGGTTGCCGCCAATCGTTGCCATATTGCGAATTTGGGCCGAGGCCGCCTGCCAAAGAGCCTCGGAGATTGCCGGGAACTCGCCCTTGATTGCCGGGTCCTCGGCAACGCGGCTCATGCGTGCGAGTGCGCCGATCGTGGCGCCTTCGCCGTCGATGCGCACCACATCCAGGCCTTTGAGATGGCTTATATCGACAACGCGCTCCGGCTCGGCCACGCCGCATTTGGCAAGGTCGATCAAGGTGGTACCGCCGGCAAGCAGCATTGTCGCCGGCATTGCCGCGGCGCTCAGCGCCTCGTCAATCGTAGCGGCGCGAACATAGGAAAAATCCCTCATGACAGTTCCTTTGCAGCTTCGCGCACGGCATCGACGATGTGCGGATAGGCGCCGCAACGGCAGAGGTTGCCGGACATGTATTCCCGGATTTCATCGTCGGAGCCGGCATGACCCTCGCGAATGCAGGCGACGGCGGACATAATCTGTCCGGGCGTGCAATAGCCGCACTGGAAGGCGTCATGCTCGAGAAACGCGGCCTGTACCGGATGCAGCGCGTCGCCGGGCGCGGAAAGGCCCTCGATCGTTTCGATCTTGCTGCCTTCGACCTGTGCGGCGAGCGTAAGGCAGGAGAGGACGCGTTCGCCGTCCACATGCACCGTGCAGGCGCCGCACTGGCCGTGATCGCAGCCTTTCTTGGTGCCGGTCAGTTCCAGATGTTCGCGCAAGGCGTCGAGCAGCGTCACGCGCGCCTCGACTGTCACTTGCCGCGACTTGCCGTTAATGTCGAGATTGAGGCTGATTTGATTTGTCATCGGCGTCTTGACTCCGTTCTGATGACAGTAAGTCCCGAGGGTCGCCGGACGTTCCACGAGCAAAAGCCCAAAAAACATGACACGACGGGTCCAGATAGGGTATTAGTTCAGAGATAATGCTATAATCGGAGGTGCCTCCGTTTTTGAAACATAGCGGTTGGCCGAGGGTGGTTCAAGCCCCAGCTTTGTATTTTTGGAGTTCGACAATTGGGAAAGGGAATATCCCCGCCGGAGAAAGCGATCGAGACAAAGGCACCGAGGCCGCTGCGCGCCGATGCCAGCCGCAATCGCGACAAGCTGGCCGAGATTGCCGGCCATGTCTTTGCCGAGCGCGGCGGCAACGCTTCGCTTGAGGAGATTGCCCGGCAGGCCGGCGTCGGCATCGGCACGCTCTACAGGCATTTCCCGACGCGCGAACATCTGGTGGAGGTCGTCTACAGGCGGGAGGTCGAAGGGTTATGCGCCGCCGCGGACGAACTCGCAATCCATAACGCGCCGGATGCGGCGCTCGGCGAATGGATGCAGCGTTTCGTCGATTACATCGCCGCCAAGCGCGGCATGGCCAATAGCTTGCGCATTCTATTCGACGGCAATTCGCAAGTTTTCGCCAATACGTCCGGCATGGTCGCGGGGGCCTTGCGCAAGCTTGTAGACGCGGCGGTGGCCGATGGCTCGATCCGCAGCGACATCAACAGCGCCGACCTCCTGCAGGCGCTCTCAGGCATATATTCGGCGCCGGACACCCCTGAATGGCGCGAACAATCGCGCCGCCTCGTCTCTTTGCTGATGGACGGATTGCGCTGGGGTTCGAAGAAGGCGCGGTTGTAAGCGCTTGAAATCCTATTTGATCGCATTCGGGCGGTTCCTGCCACACTCGGGCCGCAAACGCACGTTGAGTTGACATAGGGTCGCATATCAGGAGGTGGAATATGAAGCAGCTCAAGTTCGGTCTCGTTGCAACCGCTTGTCTAGGGTTGGTTTTGGCAGGAACGGCCACCGGCCAATACAATTTGGTGGGACAAGCTTTCGCCGACAAGGGTGGCAATGGCAATGGGGGCAACGGCGGCGGTCATGGAAATGGCGGCAAGGGCGGCAATGGCAAGGGCGACAGCGGAGATCACGGCGGCAAGTCGTCGAGCCAGTCCAAGACGTCCGGTCACGCCAAAACAGCCAGCTCCAATGATAGATCTCCGGTTCAACACGACAAGTCCAAGTTGCAGAAGGCTTCGGTCAAGGTCAGCGATGATTTCGTCGTTGACGATGATGACGATAACACGCTTGGCGCGTTGAATGCGGCGCATGCTTCGGCGCGGGCGCGGGAACGGGCGGCGCCAAATTCCTCGGTTGGCAAGATTGCAACTTATGAGCGAAACCGAGAAGCAGCCTTGGCATTGGCAGACCCCGTTATGCGCGATCATGCGCTCGATGACGCCGTATCGCGGCTCGAGTCGGATTTCGGACGCACCCTGACGGACGACCAGATTGGTCAGGTCAATGCATTGCTGGATGCCAGACAGTAGACTTTTTGGTTCACCGAGGGTGAACCCTTGGACAGCGGCCAAGGTCGCTGTTCGCGCCGAGCCGTCGCTCCGGACATTCTTCGGTCCTTACTCAATATGTTGCATCTGGCTGCGCCCATCCAACGGGCCGGCGGCAACCCATTGTAATCAAAGCGACGTTGTCGTTCGTCCCTAGCTGTTCCAATCCCTCATAATCGACACGCGGTAGCTTTCCA
The DNA here is from genome assembly GCF_900104165.1 of Phyllobacterium sp. YR620. Classification (NCBI taxonomy): domain Bacteria; kingdom Pseudomonadati; phylum Pseudomonadota; class Alphaproteobacteria; order Hyphomicrobiales; family Phyllobacteriaceae; genus Phyllobacterium; species Phyllobacterium sp. YR620. The sequence goes on along the minus strand of NZ_FNJP01000005.1, from coordinate 98,535 downwards.
GCGACTGCAATCGTCAACAAGTTTCTAAGCCAATAAAGGAGGGAAGGATGTGGGAGTTGATGAGCGATTCGCTGGTGCTGCGAGAGAGGATTGAACTCTCGACCTCTCCATTACCAATGGAGTGCTCTACCACTGAGCTACCGCAGCCGATTTGCGAACGCGGCGGACTTCTGCCATATCATTGGTGAAATCGCAAGCAAGCAATCGCATTCTTTTTGCGCCCGATTATTCATAAGGCGCCTAAGCCACGTCTGCTTGTGGATAAATTGGCACCTTATTCGTCCGGGATATGTGGGACAGGACATGAATTCGTCGTCGAAAAACCCGAATCGCGAACAATTAAATCGCGAGAAGCGGCGCTCGGATGAGCTTCGCGCCAATCTTGCACGGCGCAAGCAACAGGCGCGTTCGCGCCGCGCCGGCGCCGCCGACGACCGGGACGAGGGGATTGTCGCGGCCGCGGAAAAACCTGCCGGTTCCTCCAAAGGGGACCATGATTGACCGGAAACCGGTCATAAGCCTTTCTTGAACCATTCCGTGGGATGGTTTACAGCAACCGGCTCCGCATGGGGCTCAAACGTTAGGACGGGGACTTTCCCGCGAAAGTGATAGATATGGATCGCATCAAGATTGTTGGCGGTAACAAGCTCAACGGCGTCATTCCGATTTCCGGCGCGAAGAATGCGGCCCTGCCGCTGATGATCGCCTCGCTGTTGACCGATGATACGCTGACGCTCGAAAATGTCCCGCATCTCGCCGACGTCGAACAGCTGATCCGCATCCTCGGCAATCATGGGGTCGACTATTCCGTCAATGGACGGCGCGAGCGCCAGGACGGCGCCTATTCCCGCACCATTCATTTCAGCGCCCGCCATATCGTCGATACGACGGCTCCCTACGAACTCGTCTCGAAAATGCGCGCGAGCTTTTGGGTAATCGGCCCGCTGCTCGCCCGCATGGGCACCGCCACCGTGTCGCTGCCGGGTGGATGTGCCATCGGCACGCGTCCGGTCGATCTTTTCATCGATGGCCTGCGGGCGCTCGGCGCCAACATCGAAATCGAGAACGGCTACGTCAAGGCGACTGCGAAAGGCGGCCTTGTCGGCGCGCGCTTTGCCTTCCCGAAGGTTTCCGTCGGCGCGACCCACGTCCTGATGATGGCGGCGACACTCGCCAAGGGCGACACGATCATTGAAAATGCCGCGCAGGAGCCAGAAGTCGTCAATCTTGCGGACTGCCTCAATGCGATGGGCGCCAAGGTCAGTGGCGCCGGGACGGCGACGATCACCATCGAGGGCGTCACCAGCCTTTCGGGCGCGCGCGTCCGCGTCATCCCTGATCGCATCGAGACCGGCACCTATGCGATGGCCGTTGCCATGACCGGCGGCGACGTCATCCTTGAAGGCGCCGACGCGAACCTCCTGCAGGCGGCCCTGACGACGCTTGGCCAGGCAGGTGCAGAAATCTCCGAGACCAATTCCGGCCTGCGCGTCGTTCGCAACGGCCACGGCATCATGCCCGTCGATGTGACGACGCAGCCGTTCCCAGGTTTCCCCACCGATCTGCAGGCGCAGTTCATGGGTCTGATGACCAAGGCGAAGGGAACGTCGCACATTACCGAGACGATCTTCGAAAACCGCTTCATGCACGTCCAGGAGCTGGCGCGCCTCGGTGCCAGGATTTCCCTTTCAGGCCAGACGGCCAAGATCGAGGGTGTCGACCGGCTGAAGGGCGCACCCGTCATGGCGACCGACTTGCGCGCCTCCGTATCGCTGGTCATCGCTGGCCTTGCCGCCGAGGGTGAAACGGTCGTCAACCGCGTCTATCACCTCGATCGCGGCTTCGAGCGGCTCGAGGAGAAGCTCACCCGTTGCGGCGCCGAGGTCCAGCGCATCAGCGACTAGGCTTCGCGGTCGGTGGCGCAGGGTCTTGATCTCAACCCGATCTGGATTCTGGCAAGTCTGTAATTCCATTTGTCCGCACTTTCCTCTAACAGGAAAGGGTGCGCGGCGCCGGGACGGTGCCGCGCCTCTGGTAAGCTGTGCATAGGGTAGACATGGACACTTTGAAACTCATCGCGCTCGATGAGGAAGATCTGCAAATTCTTTCCGCGCATCTGCAGGATTCCGTGCTCAAGGTGAGCGATATCGATTACCTTGCCGCCGAGAAAAAGCTCGTTCTCGCCGTCAATCGCTTTGTCTGGGAACTCGCCGCCGATGGCAAGCGCCATCGCAGCTTCGAGCGTCGCCGGACGGCCGTCCTTTTCGATCGCGTCATGAGCGTCAAGGCCACGGGGATCGATCGCAAGTACAAGGATGACATCCTGTCGCTGCTGGCGATCCGCTTTATCGTCGGCGACGCGCCCTCGGGCGAGGTCGAGCTGACCTTTGCCGCCGGCAAGGCCCTGCGGGTCGAAGTCGAGGCCATCGAGGCGCAACTCACCGACCTTGGCGGCGCTTGGGAGACCCCGTTCAAGCCCGACCATGATGCCTGACCGGCAAAGGAGCAATTGACGTGGCCATTGTCCTCAAGCAGTCGCAACCGGATTTCGAGGCGGCGTTTTCTGCCTTCCTTGCCACCAAGCGCGAGGTCTCGGAAGATGTGGACCGCGCGGCTGCCGAGATCATTCAGCGCGTGCGCGCCGACGGTGACGCGGCGCTGATCGAATATTCCCGGCGTTTCGATCGCATCGATCTCGCAACGCATGGCATTGCAATTTCGCCGGCCGAGATCGATGCCGCGGTTGCCTCGGCGCCGGCAGTGACCGTGGAAGCGCTGACGCTCGCGCGCGACCGTATTCACTCCCACCACGCGCGCCAACTGCCCAAGGACGATCGCTACACGGATGGGCTCGGGGTCGAACTCGGCTCGCGCTGGACCGCTGTCGAATCGGTTGGGCTCTATGTTCCAGGCGGCACCGCGAGCTACCCGAGCTCGGTGTTGATGAATGCCGTTCCGGCCAAGGTCGCCGGCGTCGAGCGCGTCGTCATGGTTGTGCCGTCCCCGGATGGCAAGCTCAATCCGCTCGTCCTCGTTGCCGCGCGGCTTGCGGGCGTTTCGGAAATTTATCGAGTCGGTGGTGCGCAGGCGATTGCAGCGCTCGCCTATGGCACCGAGACGATCGCGCCTGTGGTCAAGATTGTAGGTCCGGGCAACGCCTATGTGGCTGCGGCCAAGCGCCGTGTCTTCGGCACGGTCGGCATCGATATGATCGCTGGTCCATCGGAGGTGCTGATACTTGCCGACAAGGAGAATGATCCGGAATGGATCGCGGCTGACCTTTTGGCCCAAGCCGAACATGACAGCGCCGCGCAGTCGATCCTCATCACCGACGACGCCGCTTTCGGCGAAGCTGTCACTGCAGCGGTCGAGCGGCAACTCCTTGCCCTGCCGCGCCGGGAGACCGCGAGCGCGAGCTGGCGCGATTTCGGCGCCGTGATTCTGGTAGACGATCTCGGAGGCTCGCTCCCCCTCGTCAACCGGATTGCCGCGGAACACCTCGAGATTGCCACGGCCGAGCCGGAAAAATTGCTCGCAGGCGTACGCAATGCCGGCGCGATCTTCGTTGGCCGTCATACGCCCGAAGTCATCGGCGATTATGTCGGGGGCTCGAACCATGTGTTGCCAACAGCGCGGTCGGCACGCTTTTCGTCCGGGCTTTCAGTGCTTGACTATATGAAGCGAACCTCCATCCTGAAGCTTGGCGCCGATCAGTTGCGCGCACTGGGCCCGGCCGCAATCGAGCTTGCGCGCGCGGAGGGACTTGATGCGCATGGCAGATCGGTAGCGATTCGGTTGAACCTTTAGGACGATAATGACAGCAACGGGCGATACCGATGCACGGCTGATCGATGTGGAACTGGACGAGACGATCGGCCGTTCGACACCGGATGTCGAGCATGAGCGCGCTGTTGCGATCTTCGATTTGATCGAGGAGAACAGTTTTCGTCCCGTAAACGACGAGGGTCCCGGGCCGTACCGTCTCAAGTTGTCGCTGGTCGAATCGCGGCTGATCTTCGCGATCGCGCGCGAAAACGGCGACGATGTCGTTACGCACATCCTGTCACTGACGCCGCTCCGCAAGGTGGTCAAGGACTACTTCATGATCTGCGAAAGCTATTACGAAGCCATTCGTTCGGCGAGCCCGAGCAAGATCGAAGCGATCGACATGGGGCGGCGCGGCCTGCACAATGAGGGCTCGCAGACGCTGATGGATCGCCTGAGCGGCAAGATCGAGGTGGATTTTGATACCGCGCGCCGCATCTTCACCTTGGTTTGTGTGCTGCATTGGCGGGGATAGGCGAACAGACGCCCGTCGCTCCGGACCAGTTGCCGGACGATGAAGGGCCCGTCAAATCCGCGATGCCTGGCGCGGTGCTGTTCATCTGCGGCCAGAATTCGATCCGCTCGCCCATGGCAGAGGCGCTTGCGCGCAGCCTCCTGCCTTCTTCTGTCTATGTTGCCTCCGCAGGCGTCGAGAAGGGCGAGCCCGATCATTTCGTCGATGAAGTTCTGGCGGAGATCGGCCTCAAGCGCGTTGCTGTCCAGCCGCGGACCTTCGAGGAACTTGAGGATCATTATTTTGACCTTATCATTACATTGTCGCCCAAGGCGCACCATATGGCACTTGAGTTGACCCGGACGACGTCAGTGCATGTGGAATATTGGCCGACGCCCGATCCGACGCTCGTCCGCGGGCGCCGCACCCAGATTCTCGATGCCTATCGCGACGTGCGCAACAACCTGAAACGCCACATCGAGGAACGTTTCAAGGCGGCGAACTGACCCGTCAAACCCTTGCGTGCATTTGCTGAACTCCGTTGTTCACAAATGGCGCGCAATACTATAGGTTCCGCCCAAAATTGCGGTCGAGCACGACCACAAATTGCCCTTTCGGAGATAGAACTACGCATGGCGAAAGAAGAAGTACTAGAATTTCCCGGCCTCGTGACGGAACTGCTGCCCAACGCGATGTTTCGCGTCAAGCTTGAAAACGATCATGAAATCATTGCCCACACGGCAGGCCGCATGCGCAAGAACCGCATCCGCGTTCTCGCCGGCGACAAGGTCCTTGTCGAAATGACTCCCTACGATCTGACCAAGGGTCGCATCACCTACCGCTTCAAGTAATCGGCCCGGACCCGTCCGCAGGAAATGCCTTGATGAGCGATCAGCCAAAATTCGTTCTTGCGTCCGGTTCGCCGCGTCGTCTTGCCCTGCTGGGCCAGATTGGCATCGAACCTGACCGCCTGCTGCCTGCCGACGTGGATGAGACGCCGCTGCGCGCCGAACACCCGCGCTCGCTGGCACGCCGCCTGTCCCGCATCAAGGCCGAGCGGATCGCCGAGGAGTTGAAGGGCGATGCCGAGTTCGGTGAAGCCTATATCGTCGCCGCCGATACGGTGGTGGCCGTAGGACGGCGCGTCCTGCCGAAGGCCGAAATCCTTGATGACGCCACCGCCTGCCTTCGCCTTCTCTCCGGCCGCTCCCACCGCGTCTATACCGGGCTTTGCCTGATCACGCCGAAGGGCAAGCAGCGCCAGGACCTCATCGAGACGCGCGTCCGCTTCAAGCGTCTTTCCCGCGAGGAACTGGAGAGTTATCTTGCGTCAGGCGAATGGCGCGGCAAGGCCGGCGGCTACGCCATCCAGGGCCTCGCCGGAGGTTTCGTCGTCAAGCTGGTCGGCTCCTACAGCAATGTGGTCGGCCTGCCGCTCTACGAGACTGCGAGCCTCTTGCATGGCGAAGGCTACCCCGTCTATGCCAATTGGCAGAATTCAGGTCATTGAGGGGATCGGATCCCGTGACTGACGAAAACAAGAGCACAGCCAAGGTCATGCCGCTTCGGCCGACGCGTCCTTGCCCCGAATGCAAGCGCCCGTCGCACCGCGAACATTATCCCTTCTGTTCGGCGCGCTGCCGCAATGTCGACCTCAACCGCTGGTTGACCGGCGCCTATGTGCTGCCGGCGGTCGAAAGCGCCGACGACAGCGACGGCGAGGATTGATCAGAGCTTTATGATGCGCTGTGTTGCCGGCTGCGACAGAACGATGTTGACGGCGCGAAGGGCATTGATGCTGTCGGCAAGCGGCATGAGTTCAGCGCCCGTTTTGCCGGCCCGTATGGCTGCCATGACCGCCATTGTCTGAAATTGCAGACCTGTGCCTGAGAAGGGGTGATCTTCGACAGCCCGCCCGGGAATAGGCAGCCGGGCGAGGAGGTTGCCGAGGACGCCGCGCGTTGCCGGCAGGGGCCCGAATGGCGGCGTCAGCGCAAAGCCATGAAAGGTGGTCAGGCTGCGCGCGCCGGTAAATGGCGCGTCGATCCGGATCGCGCCTTTGGCGCCTTCAATGACGAAGTGATTGGCTCCATCCTCATCGAGGCCTGAGGATAGCCTGGCTTCCGCCTCATCGTAGTGCAGAGCAATTTCGCAGCGCATATCCACGCCGTTGGGCGCGGCGTGCCAGAGGCCGGAGACCTTCTGCGGCTGGCCCAGGAAATGCATGGCGAGCGAAACGCAATCGGTGCCGAAGGTGAGCCCGGCGCCGCCGCCGAGCGAGCGGTTGAAGAACCGGCTTTCGGCGTCGAAGGCGTGCAATACCGACAGCTCGGCTGTGATCCGCCGTACCGCACCTATTTCGCCGGCATCGACCTTCTTCTTGGCCGCAATCACAGCGGGCAGGAAGCGCGCCGAGGCCGCTTCCATTGCAAGGATATTGCCGCGTGCGGCTTCGCGCTGGATAACGGCGGCTTCCGTGTGCGAAGGGGCGAGGGGTCTATCGATCAGCACCGGTTTGCCCGAACGCAGCGCCTTCAGCGCCTGCGCGAGATGCAGCGAGTTCGGGGTCGCGATGTAGATAGCGTCGATGGCGGGATCTGCGATGAACGAATCAAGGTCGGCATAGGCGGATGCGCTGCCGAAAGTCTCGCGGAATTTTTCAGCGCTGGAGAGCATTCTCGAATGATTGGCGATGAGCGCCGCATCGGGAAGCAGCGAAAGATCGGACGCGAAACGGCGGGCGCTCTCCCCGCTGCCAATAATTCCCCAGCCAAAGGCCCCAGCCTTGGCGGACCTCTCCCCCATCTCGACCATGTGTTGCGAATCCCGTCTCCGATGCCATCAACAAACGCATCAATGCATGCCCTTTGCAAGAGGCAGAAAAACGGCAAAAAATTCGCGAGTTGATGCTGGACAGGATGATTTTTAGTGTTATAACCCACGCGCTTCTGACGGAAAGCCAACCCCGTCCACAAGCTTTGCCGGACAACGGAAAAAGCCCTGAAGTGCCCAGATAGCTCAGTTGGTAGAGCAGCGGATTGAAAATCCGCGTGTCCGTGGTTCGAATCCGCGTCTGGGCACCACAATTTCCCCAATGATTACAAATAGTTACGCCCTGCGTGACCATATAAAGAAACGTGCATGTCGCAGTCATGTTGCATAAAATTATCAAGCATTTTCAATGGTGCAGAAATTTACCGGCAATTCCGTGCGACATGCTTGCGACATGGAAGGCAAGAAAAACCGGCAGCGGTTCGCCGGTAGTTTTCCACCGGTTTCCCCCGAATCGCGTTCCTTGGCCTGCTGTGGCCGAATGCGGCGGCATCTGGTAGCGCAGAGAACCATTCATAGACACGGTTTGACCGACGTAGCCTGTTTGCATCGCTCACCAACTTGTTCGCGCAGAATTGTCCAAAACTTTTAAAAGGAGGAAGGATAGGCAACTACATGCATGTTGAACTATCGTTCTAGCATGAGATTCCTTCCCCACGGTCCTTCAATCCCTGACGACCTTTTGATGGCCAGAGACCGCGGCGGTGTCGTATTCTTTTGCGGCGCTGGCGTTTCTCAGGCGCATGCAAAGTTGGATAATTTTATTAACCTCGCGAAGCGGGTTATAGATTCCCTAGGCCCTGCACTTGACAGCCCAGCTCGTAAGCTCCTGCGTTCCGCGACGCGGATAAAGCCTATCAAAGGCGTTGGTGGGTTCGTTGCAACAGACCGCATCTTCTCGTTGCTAGAGCGAGAGTTTGAAACAGCGGATGTCCAACAAGCAGTGGCAGCCGCCTTGAAACCAGCAAACGATGTTGACTTGACGGCGCACCGCTTGCTGCTTGATCTAGCTGGCGCAAGCACCGGTGATATCAAGTTGGTTACAACAAACTTTGACCGACTCTTCGAGGCATACAATCCCAATATAAGGTCTGTTGGCCCTGCGGATTTACCTAACCTTAGGCGTAATGACGTTAGCGGCGTCGTCCATCTTCACGGCCGCGTTGCCCCCTGTTATTCGCAGGCCGACCATGACGGTCTCGTTCTGTCCAGCTCTGATTTCGGCCGTGCCTACCTCGCAGATGGGTGGGCGACCCAGTTCATCCAATCCCTTTTATCAAAATACCAGATCGTTTTCATCGGGTATTCCGCGGAAGACCCGCCGATGCAATATTTGCTTGAGGCCCTCAACGTCTCCACCTTCAATGGTAAACGTATGTACGCCTTCCAAGCCGGGGAAGGCAGCACAGCGACGGCACTCTGGGAACACAAGGGTGTGGAGGCGATTGCTTATGATCCATCTGACGGACACGCTGCTTTATGGGGAACGATTGATGCATGGGCAGAGCGAGCACGCGATGTCGACGGCTGGTATGACAGAGTTCTGACCCAAGCATCCGTCGGACCGAAATTACTTGAACCTCACGTACGCGGCCAAGTCGCCCATCTAGCCTCCACGCTGGATGGCGCTCACCGGATTGCAAGCGCGGAAGTCTCGCTCCCAGCCATTTGGTTGCAAGTGATGGACCCCCAAAAACGCTATCAGACGCCGGAAAGGAACTATGAAGAAGATGGAGAAGGGTACAAAGATGATCCCTTCGATGGATTAAATCTTGATTCCGACGATACTCCAGCACCGCCGGACCCAGACCTCGCCTACAACGAACGCGAAATACCGGAGGGCGCATGGGACGCTTTCAGGCATTCTCCAATGGATGGCGACGAGGGAATGGAAGGTGCATCTGGTTGGCTTCGTGGAAGAGATGCGTCGCGACCTGGTCGATTGGCTCCACGCATTTTGCAACTCGTGCAGTGGCTCAAACGGATTGCCCACGAGCCAGAAGCGTTACTATGGGCACTAGAGCAGAAGGGTTTGCATCCCGTTGCGCGTGGGGCGATAAACGATGCGTTGAATTGGGAACATGCCCGCTTCAGTTTGGAGGTTGCGGCCGGCTGGCGTTGGTTATTCAGAGTTTGGGACGATAATCGAGTTGCTCCAGACGACCAACTCTTCGCTATAGAACGCCAAGTTGCTCAATGGGACTGGTCGCCGGATCTTGTGCGTCAACTCGTACTAATATTCAAACCTAAGTTAGCGATAAGGGCGGCGCTTACTAGCGAATACGATGGTTTGAGTACGGGTTCGCACCTTATCTCACTAAACGTCGAGTATCCTCGCCCCCACACTTTACCTGAGATCCCCGCCAGGCTGTTACCACTAGCTGTGGTGCTCTTTCGCCAACACTTGGAACTAGCAAAGACGCTCAGTTCTGAAATTCCAGGCGGCGGTGGGATGATATATCTCACCACAAGCCGCGCGGATGATGATGCTGGCGAACTCAATTCGGATACATATGGCATCACTGGCCACATTATCACCTTTCAACGCCTGATGCGGAGGTTAATTCAACTAGATCACAATGCAGCTATTTCCGAATACAGCTGCTGGCCGAATGACGACGCACGCATATTTGCACGTATGAGGATTTGGGCTGCGAGTACAACAAGCCTGTTAAATGCCGAGCAGGCCGCGAACGTGTTTCTGGAAATGACTGATCGTGTTTTTTGGGGGGCTCAACACCAGCGTGACTTGCTTTTCGCCTTGCGTGACCGATGGAACGATTTTTCGGATATCGATCGCCAGAACATCGAACGAAAGATACTCACGACGTCGTTTCCATGGCAGCCGGATCAAGACGCTACGAGTACGAGGAGATATACTGCGGCGGCGCGGCTCGATCGAATAAGATGGTTGTCATCGCAAGGCATCGTTTTCACATTCGACGTGGATACTGAAATTGATAACCTTTTAACGATCGTACCTGATCGCCTTAATCTTAACGTCGAATCTGTGGTGCGTTCAGATGCACCGCAAATGCATTCAATCGGCACCGACATTGACCCCGCCAGATTGATTCCTCTTCCGCTCGAAGATATTTTACGTAGTGCCGCCGACGCTGGGACGATGGATTTCGAAGCTCGAGTACAACGAGAGCCGTTTGCAGGTCTTTCCGATGAACGCCCGGCCAGAGCGTTGGCCGCTCTATCGCACGCACTTAAGAAAGGTGATGTACCGGCGTGGGCTTGGACAACGTTTCTCCGAACGAAATCGCGTGAGGAAGATTCCCTGCGACTCATTCATGTGATCGTTGAGCGTCTGAAACAAGTTCCCACTGGTAAATTTGGCTCCCTTGTTTACCCAACGGCAGATTGGTTGGCACGAATGGCTCCGCGCTTGTTCAAAGAGCAGCCCAATGCCATCGATGCGCTATGGGCAAAACTACTATCAGCTTGCCGAAGTGCGGCGGCGGCCGACCGCTTGCGCGGTCCGGACCATAGGTGGGTTGATGAAGCGCTGAATTCGCCTGTTGGTCGGTTGGTGGAAATGCTTTTTAACGATCCAACTCTTATGGGCCTGCCAGCTGGAAGCAAACTCCCTAGAATGTGGACGCGTCGCCTTGAAAGTCTTCTGAATCTTCCCGGCGACCTTAGCCGATTGGCGCTTGTTTTGGCGTCCTTTCGTGTCAATACCCTGTACAACGTGGATCCTGAATGGACGACGACCAATGTTGTCCGGTTTCACGACGATGGGGGCAATGATGGAAATGCGTTTTGGGATGGCATGCTCTGGAGGGCATACCTGCCACCACCAGCTCTATTTCAACTGATTAAGCGTTCGATGATCAAACGAACCACTATTGCCTCCCACCGTCGTTCTCAAACTAACATTCTCGCCGGAATGTTGCTCTTTGCGTGGGCGCCCCGAAGAGGGGACAGGCGTCTGCTCAATGATATGGATATGCGCGAGGCTCTAATCCATGGAGGAAATGAATTCGCTACCCAGGTTCTCTGGAATCTCAAGCGTCTCCTTAAAGAAGATCGATCAGGCAAGCGCACGGTTGTGCCGTTTTTCAAGAACGTATGGCCCCGTCAAAAAGCTTTGCGCAATCCTGTGCTGTCGGGGCGTCTGGCAAACTTTGCTCTTGGTGCTGGAGATGCACTTCCGGCAATTCTTCCTTTTATACTACCGCGATTGGTCCCCTCAGAGAGCTTCGACAGTTATTCCCTTTCAATCCGAGCGAAAGACGATGTCATCGCATCCCATCCGGTTCAAGTGTTGGATGTTCTAACAGCATTGCTGGGCACCGATCCAGGGCGATGGCCGCCAGGGGTAACCAAAATATTGGATGCCTTATCGACAATTGAGGCTACGATAGGCGACAATCGGCTCGCCATACTTTTCCGTCGCTTGGGAAGGGCCTTCCCAAGCACAAAGGCTGAATAGCATCTCCTGCCGTCGCAAGAAATGACAAGCGTCGAGCTTGGCATCGGCGTGGGTGGTGATGCTTTTCGCCAGCATTGATGGTCAACCATGTCGATGTCCGTGTTCATCGTTTCTCGCCGATCTCGCGCAGAAGTCGCGCCGCATCCTTGGTTTTGATAGTCGAAGGCGGCACCGCCGAACGTAGCAAATCGACTTCGCTTTTCAGGGCAACAATTTCATGCCGCAGACGGGCGATCTCGCCGCCTTGTTCAGAAACCATTCGCTCGACGTCGATCCTGAGTTCGCGGCTTGAAAGGGTCACGCTGCGCCGATCCTGCGCGGAATCGCCGATCTGCTTTTCCAACTCGTCCAGCCGTTTGCCGAGTTCGCGGCGCAGATTTCCGATTTCCTCGCCCACGACCTCAACCATGAGTTCGACATCCGGATGAAGCTTAGATGCCGGATATTTCTTCAGAAGATCGGACTTCGACATGGTTTTCAGGTCGCGCTCGAAGGCGGCTTCATCAATGCTCATTGCAGTGTCTCCCGTTTCAATGCTTCTACTTCGGCACGCAAGGCCGCGATTTCCCGCTGGCGCAGCCTACGTTCGTTGCGAATGGCAACTTCGAGAAGGCGCAGCCCGTTCAGCATCATCTGAGCCAACTGTGCCAGCGGCGGCCGTGACGGCGGTGGCGGTTTGGTGTGGATGCTCATGTGGAGGCCCTTTCGAACAGGAGGCGCGCGCCACCTCGTTGATCGCCAAGTCCGACTGTTAAAGGTCGAGAGATGGTCGCACGCCAACCGTTAGTGCGGTACCAAGATACCACAACTGTGGTGATTTAGGATATACTCAGATGACGTAAAATCCTGTCAAAACGGGAAGCTGAGCGAGTAGCCGCGAGGGCAAGAGTAACCGGTGCCAATGAACCAGATACCGACGATATAATGGATGGGCTGTTGGTATGCACGGAAATCTCGATGCAGCGTCGTGGGAGAAACCGCATTAGCGGGAACCAACCGCATTGCTACGTCCTATTGAGGCGAATAGCGGTTATTACCAATGACCGCTTTGCTCCAAAAGCCGTACTATGATAACGGAGCCTGCCGTTGTTATTGGGAGGCTAAGAATGGGCAAAAGAATAATTCTCTACGCGCGATATTCGATACTGGCGTGCGGCGCGAGTTTTTGAATCAAGACCAAGTGCATACGACGTGCTTCTTTTGGCCGCCCTGGCCCGGCGAGGGACTTATTGTAGAATTCTCCCCCAGAAATCATCCATTCATGCTTGTGCACCATCGTGACAGATAACTATGATTTTTGCAGGGGAATGAGTCGTCCTCCGTTCGGTGGGCAAGTGGGGGAAATGGCAAACATATTACATTCGCGTAAGAAGCAAGTGGATGCATCGCCATATGCATCATCCTTGATCGAAGGACATCGCGACTTCGGGTATTCGCTGGAAACCGCAATTGCGGACATCATAGACAACTCGATTACTGCCAATGCAAAGCAAGTAAATATCGTTGTCGATACAGTCTCTGATGACCCTGCGTTGGCAATCATCGATGACGGAAACGGGATGACCGAGTCTGAGTTGATCGATGCGATGCGATTAGGGTCAAAGAACCCGCTTCACCAACGCGACGCAAAAGACTTGGGACGGTTTGGCCTCGGACTCAAGAGCGCCAGCTTTTCGCAGTGCCGGAGGCTCTCTGTCGCGTCGGTCCGTGATGGCACTCTTACAACTGCTATCTGGGATCTCGACGAGATCGGTCGCAGAAATGACTGGAATCTTGACCTAAACGAAGACATCGATGGACCGCCAGGTGTGGAATTCCCGACAGAGCACGGTACCGTCGTCGTTTGGAAAAAGCTGGATCGTCTTTCCGGCGGCATTGTCGGCGATGCAGCCAAGCGCGGCGAATACCTCAACGCTGCACTGTCCAACGCCGAACGATATATTCGGCTTGTATTTCATCGGTTTCTTTCAGGAACACGGCCCAAGCTTCGCATCACTCTCAATGGTCGACGGCTGAAGCCTATCGACCCGTTGGCCAGCAGCCATTCTGCGGCCCAGATTGGGCCGGAGGAGGTCGTTCCTTTGCCGAGTGGGAACGTCGTCATTCAGTGCGTGACGCTGCCACACCACAAAATGATGATGGAAGCTGATTGGATTGAGGTGGGTGGCCCCGATGGGCACCTGCGTTCTCAAGGGTTGTATGTGTATCGCGGCAACCGACTAATTATTGCTGGTGGATGGTTGGGTCTTGCCAGACAAACTGAGCTAACAAAGCTTTGCCGCGTCCGGATCGATATTCCCAACTCGATGGATGCGCTGTGGAAGATCGATGTCAAGAAGGCGTCCGCACAACTCCCGCCTGCGATTGGCTCTAGGTTGCGGCGAATTATAGAAGGCTTCCTCGGAACTTCGAGGCGAACCTATCAAAGACGTGGTCAGCGGTTAGTCGATCCGGAGAGGCATCCGCTATGGTCGCGGTTGTCGCAAGATGGCAAGATCGTATTTCGCCCCAACTTGGAACATCCCGCATTCGCTCGCTTCGCGAGCGAGCTTCCCGAGCAGTTTCGCGCCGGTTTCGAGACGTGCCTCCAATTGCTCGGCTCGGGTCTTCCAATCGAAGCACTCCACGCGGACCTGCTCGGCAATGCGGAGGCATTGGAGCAAGATGAGGCGGACGAACGCCAAGTCAGGGAGATGGTCAATGCCGTTGGCGGTACTCTACTGGACGCAGGGATAGCGAAGGATCGCATCAAAGACGTGCTTCGTGCACATGACTTTTTCAGAAAAACTTGGACGACAGCCGAGTCTGTCATTGATCAGTACATTGGGGATTTTGAATGAACTCCGCGCAAGAAAACCTGCTTAGCGTCATTGAGAGTGCCCTTTTTGACCAGCCAAGGAAGACTGAAGAGGAGTTGCGCCAACTAGCGAGCGGACTTAGCGTTGCATTGATGGCGGGATTGACACCGGCGGAAGTCGAACAAGTCGTTCGTGTCGTTGAGGAGAAGAGCGGCATCCGTGCGGGACTCGGTGCGATCATTGACGACGGTCAGTTCGTTCCTTGGCTCGACGATGCAAAATCCTCAATCGACCCCCACTACTGGAGCCGATATAGAAAACTTCTCGTCCAGCAGGGTATGCCGCGCGATGTGGTCTTATCCTTGGACAAGGTCACCGACAGCATTCTCAGTCGAACGGGAAATCCCAATCTTAATCAGGCATGGGACCGGCGAGGGATGGTTGTCGGTCACGTACAGAGCGGCAAGACGGCCAACTATACCGGACTTATCTGCAAGGCGGCAGACGCGGGTTACAGACTGATCGTCGTCATTGCAGGAATACATAACAACTTGCGCAATCAAACGCAGGGGCGTGTAGACGAAGGTTTCATTGGCCGCGACACCGGTCGACAACTGCCGGGGTCAAAGTCGAATAAAAATGTCATCGGGGTCGGAAAATTCGACCCTTCACGCACACCTGTAAGTCTTACGAACACCCTCCGCGATTTCCACAAGGACACAGCCTCGACGAACACCAGCGAAATTGATTCCTACAAGGTTCCCGTCGTCCTCGTTATCAAGAAAAACCATCGTACACTGACGAACCTGCTTGAGTGGTTGCGCGACAACAACGCTCGCGGCGATAGCGAGATGATCGACCAGCCAATGCTTCTGATCGACGATGAAGCGGACAATGCTTCAATCAACACGAAATACAAGGATGATCTTGTTACCAAGATCAATGGGCAGATTCGTGATCTTTTGAAGATGTTTCATCGCAGCTGCTATGTGGGGTACACAGCGACTCCATTCGCGAACATATTCATCGATCCGGACCAAGATGATGAAATGTTCAAAGAAGACCTTTTTCCACGAGACTTCATTGTCGGTCTAGACGTACCCACCAACTACTTCGGCGGGAAAAAGATATTTTTAGACGGCATTGATGAAGATGGGAACGGGGCTTGGCTTCGCAGCATCAAGGACAACGAAGACATCCTTCCCATCAAGCACGCTATCGACCAGACAATAGATCACCTGCCGCCCTCGCTTGTGTATGCACTTCGTGCTTTTCTCGTTGCCAGGGCGATCCGCAATCTCCGGGGACAGGCCGCAAGCCATTGCTCGATGCTGGTCAACGCAAGCCGGTTTACACGTGTTCAGAGCCTGATCCGAAACCGCCTCCACGAGGCGCTTGAGAGAATTCAGAATTCCGTTCGTATCAACGGCAGCTTGAAGGAGCGAGCGCTCGGCGATTCCGAAATCGCCGCTCTGCGAGAGGTTTGGGAAGCCGAATACAGTGAGGCATGGGACGATTGGGGATCTATTCAGGAGAGCCTGCTGGATGCTATCGCTTCGGCGAAGGTAGTCGAGGTAAACAGCAGGTCGAATGATCTAAATTACACCGGTGGTGGAGAACGTGGGAAGACGGTTGTTGCTGTCGGTGGCTTTTCTCTGTCTCGCGGCCTTACGCTGGAAGGGCTTACAGTCACCTGGTTCCTCAGAAACTCCATGATGTATGACACACTCATGCAGATGGGCCGGTGGTTTGGTTACCGTAGTGGTTACGAAGACCTTTGCCGTATCTGGATGCCGGACGGGGCCATCGCGTGGTACTCCTTCATCGCGAATGCCACCGAAGAACTTCACCGAGAACTGGAAATCATGGAACGTGCGAAGGCGACGCCTAGCATGTTCGGTCTCGCAGTTCGCAGTCATCCTTCCGCTCTCATGATTACTGCACGTAACAAAATGGGGTCGTCGGAAGAGATCACGACGATGGTAGGATTGGCCAACAAATTCGTGGAAACCGCGCGAGTTTCGTTGAAAGACATCGAAGCGAACAAGACACTGGCCAGGCAATTCCTACTCGGGCTCGACAAGGCTGGCTTCACTCAGGAAAAGGCCGAAGCGTTCGAGGGCGGGTTTCTGCAGAAGCATGTGTCGGTGAACCAAATTGATGAATTTCTTGCTGGCTGGCGCAATGCCGACGAAAGCGTGACGACGACACCCGGACCCATCCGCAACTATATTCGGGTTCGAAGCAGCGACGAGATGCAATATTGGGACGTGCTCGTCACCGGTCTGAAATCGGGTGACAGCGACAACGCGCTCGGCTGGACCATACGTCCTATCAGCCGCTACGTAGAACTCTCCGACCTGAAGAACGGATTCATGTCGTTCAGCGGCCAGCGTATGAGGGTTGCCTCACGCGGGATCGAAAAGGCCGGTATCAATGCGACGGTTGTAGCTGCCCGCGAAGATAGGTACCGCTTGAAAGAGAACATTTCAGATGACACCCGCGTAAATTATCCGGACTCCATCTATCGCGAGGTCAGGGAGCGTCCGCTGTTCATACTGCATTTGGTGAGACCTAAACCGCCAGCGGGTGAAGACACCGATGACAGGGCAAAGGCGCTTGAGGGCTTGACAGCCGTAGCCTGGGGCATGAGTCTCCCGGCGTCCAATCACGCCAGCGAACGCGTGGCGTACGTTGTGAACACGCGCAAGATGATTGAGCTATTCGGTAGTGATGAGCAGGACGAAGATGGGGACGATGATGGCGAATGATCCGTGGGAGCGGCTCTCGGTCGGGGATGCACGACGCGTCAATGGAAGCGGACGCTTTGATTTTTTCTGGATCGTTCTGGAAGACTTCGTTCCTGCGCTTGCGCTCAAGCTTGGAACTGAGGAATTGCCAGATTACCAGGTTCCAAAACTTCGTAGCCTCGATTTGCGCTATCGGCTGCTAAATGGCGGGCAGGCATTAGTGCTCTCGCTTACGGACCGCTCACTCTCGGATACTTTCGTCACGCTATGTCTTGACGTCGTCCGAGCCGGGGAAGCCGGGAACGAAGTCGATCAGGCAGTTTCACTTGCTCTCCATCGCACCAGGAGATGGCATTATCTGCTGCGTGGAGGGGTGTCGGACGAGTTGAGCGTCGAAGAACAGCGTGGGCTTGTCGCCGAATTGACCTTCCTGCGGTCAGTCGTCGAGGCGAAGGGACCTGAATTCGCGGTTGAGGGTTGGAAGGGCCCCGAAGGCGCGTCGAAAGATTTTGAGTTCCCGAGGGCATGCGTGGAGGTCAAGGCCCGACGAGCGGCAGCCAAGCCATACATCGCGATTTCCTCCGAAGACCAACTGGCTGATGTACCGGGTGCGCGTCTGTTTCTGAACGTCACGGATGTGGCCTCGGCCGCAAAGGGCGAAGGTCTTACTCTTCATGAACGCGTAGGAATGATATCGGCTCTGCTAACGCCTTCCCCTTTTGCCCTTTCCCGATTTGAAGATTTACTCGTATCCGTCGGATATGACGCCACTCATCAATATGAAGACCGTCGATGGGCAGTCGGAGCAGACCGCGTCTTCGAAGTATCCGAAGGGTTTCCTCGTCTCGTTTCTCCGATGCCGGTCGGTGTGGCCAATGTTCGTTATTCAATCGCGTTGAGCGCTTGCATGCCGTTCGAGTTCGGCAGCCCGGTCCTCGACGAGATAAGTTGAAGGTACAGCGAAATGAGTGATCTGCAGGATTTCCATCAACAGTTGATCGCGGATGTTCAGGGTAACGCTGATGCCTTGGGACGAGTCACATCTGAGGCGTTCTTCGAGCAAACCGGCACGTACCTGACGGAATCGGGAGAAACAGAGGAAGCAAACTGGTCGCATTATGCCGATGATCCGATCAGCCCGAAGGTTCAGGTGCATGGGTATGGTGGTGATCCGAGAGATGGAGACGGTGTCCTGTCACTCATAATCTGTGACCTTCACGTCGGTCCGACATTTCGAATAGCTAATGCCGACCACGTAAAAAAGCTTTTCAAGCGCCTCTCCGAGTTCCTGAAGGTGTCGCGAAGAAAATCGTTCCGAGACTCGCTGGAAGAGACCAGTCCTGGTTACGGACTAAGTGACCTGATCGCGACAACATGGTCCGATGTTGAAAAGATCAAGCTTATTGTCGTGACCAACGCCGAGTTCCGTGCCAAGTCGGACGGCGTCCCTGCAGGTAGCATAGACGACAGAGAGGTTACCTATAGCGTATGGGACCTGAAGCGACTGAGCCGCTACGCTGAACAGGGTTTGACACGTCAAAGTTCGGAAGTCGATTTCGTGAAGGACTTTGGAGGCGGCGTACCGGTTCTGAGAGCTTCGGCGGGCGAGGATGCACTGGAAACCTATATCGCGGTCATACCGGGAGATCAGCTTGCGAAAATTTACGATAAATGGGGCCCGAAGCTTCTGGAATCGAATGTCCGAAGCTTTCTTCAGGCCCGTGGAGCGGTCAATAGAGGCATTCGGGACACGATCTCGAAAAGCCCAAGCATGTTCCTTGCTTACAACAACGGGTTAAGTGCTACCGCCGACGCCGTGGAGTTCGAGCAGACGCCTGAAGGCCTCTCCATGATCAGAGCAGAGAATCTCCAGATCGTGAACGGCGGTCAAACTACTGCCTCCATTCACGCCGCCAGGAAGGCTGCCTCCGAACAGTTGAGACAGGTCTTCGTGCAGATGAAGCTGAGCATCGTTCCGCACCACCTGTCGGAGACGGTGGTACCACTTATCTCCCAATACGCAAACAGTCAGAACAAAGTTGCTGCGGCGGACTTCTTTGCCAATCATCCATTTCACATTAGGATTGAGGAGCTGTCGCGCAGGCTCCTCGCTCCGGCTGGTGGAGGCGGTTATCGGGAGACCAAGTGGTTCTATGAAAGAGCGAGAGGGCAGTTCGCTGATGAACGTGGCCGCCGGACAGTCAGCGAGCGCAAGGTTTTCGACGCAGAATTTCCTCGGCATCAGTTTTTCAGCAAGACGGACCTCGCGAAGTACGAGAATACGTGGAGCGGTTCGCCGCACGATGTCAGCAAGGGCGCGCAGAAGAACTTTTCCGAGTTCGCCAAGCAGATTGGATCGGCTTGGGGAAAGGACGGTTCGACATTCGACGAGGACTGGTATCGACGTCTCATTGCGAAGGCCATCATCTTCAGGAAAACAGAGGCGCTGGTGTCAGGCGCGGACTGGTACCAGGGCGGATACCGTGCAAACATAGTCACCTACGCCATCGCGAAACTCGTTAAGGACGCTGAGAAGTTGGAGCGCGTAGTTCATCTGGACGCCGTATGGCGGCAACAGGCAACCAGCTCCGAACTGGACAGTGCTCTTCTGGTGGCTGCAGAAGGGGCTCAAACAGTGATCACTTCCCCGCCGGCCGGGATCAGGAACATGAGCGAATGGGCGAAGAAGCAGGCATGCTGGAAAACGCTCAGTGATCGCACTGTGTCATATAATGACAACGTTGAACGAGTTCTTGTTGCTGCTGACGAAGCCGCGTCGGAGGTTCGGGATGCTCGGGCTGATCGATCTTTGACAACCAGTGCCTCCGCCGAGATGCGCGTTCACCAGCTAGGAGCGGCATTCTGGAAGGAAGCTTACATTTGGGGCCACAAGCATCGGAAGCTCACTCCACGAGATATCGGCATCATGGAGACATGTGCTGCCATTCCACGACGTATGCCAAGCGACCGTCAGTGTGTTCTCGCAATCACCATTTTGCGCAAACTGGTCGATAGCGGCTTTACTCACCCGGCTCTGGCTGTTGATGAGGCCGTTGCCGACTAGACATACTCGAACACTGGAAGGATTGCCTTGGCAATTTGCACGGCCAGATATGGTGGCACGGCGTTTCCTACCTGCGTGAACTGTTCGGTCCTGTTTCCCATGAACCGGTAGTTGTCCGGAAAGGTCTGAAGACGGGCAGCCTCGCGCACTGTCAGAGACCGGCACTGTTTGGCATCTGGGTGAATAAAGTAGTGTCCATCCTTAGCGATATGGCTCGTTATCGTGGTCGATGGGGCGTCTCGTCGTTGAACCCGAAAGCGGTCAGCAAACTTCCCGCTTTTCCAGTTGGCGTGAGCGGGAGCGATCTCAGGTGGAAATTGGCTGGCTTTTGGACTGGACCCCTCGGCGATGGTAAAGCATGCCGCGTACATGTATCGAGCCAGGTCACTAGGCATGTGCCCGCGAGTTTCATGGTTTGGAATTGCATGAAGCTTCGGGTCGTCAAGGAAGTCTTTAAGCGATTCCGAAAGATCAGTATCTAAACAGTTTCGAAGATTGGACTGCCTGGGAAGGCCAGTAAGCTGCTCGACCTGTGCCGCAACGTCTTCAAGGGTAGTCATATATGCACAGAAGTTTTCGCCGGGATAAGAGTTGGAAATTGATTTCAAGAGCGCTGCGGCGTCTTCGACTGCTTCCCGCAAAGCTGCCGGACTGTCGTTTCTACTCAAACCGGTGCGCAGGGCAGGTAGAGCCCCAATCATTTCGTTGACCGTGATCTTGCGGTCGTGTTTCCTGAGTTTTGGTATCGCGTGAGAAGGAAGGCGCTCAGCTATGTCGGCCCTTATTCCACAGATGATCACGCGATGGCGCGCTTGAGGCACGCCAAAGTCTTCTGCCTTAACCAGAAACCGGCGGGGGCTGGCGATCTGTGTACTATTTTCGGCAAGGCCAAAGAGCCTGTATCCGGGTCCAGCCTGCTTGAGGTCAGCCACAACCTGTCCAAAGATTGCCAATCCCTCGACTGTCGAGGATAGCATCCCCTTCACATTCTCCATGACGAAAACGGCTGGAGACAACTCATTCAATACGCGGCAATATTCTTTATACAGAAAGTGTCGGTGATCTTCTGATGCAATGTAGGATTTAGTACCCGCATTCCGCGCACGCCCTACCAGCGAATACGCTTGGCATGGAGGACCACCAATCAAAAGCGTCCGACCATGGGATTGCTGTTTAACTTCGTTGATCGCAGTAGACAGGATTGAAGTCGTCTCAGTCTTACCCAACTCAGCACAAATTGCCTCGGTCTCTGCAGCGCGCCATTGTTCAGGATAAAGCGCGGACCAGGCAGGCTCCTCCTTCTTGCATTCGATCCAAGCGTAATATTCCGGCGGGAACGTTTGGAAATGCCGAAGGAACGCCCTCAGACGCAATGTGCGATGTGCGGCCTTGTCTTTCTCGATGGAAATGCTGATTTTATATGGGTGATCCGGCGAGGTGCCCAATTGGCAGGCGGAAAAGCCTTCGCTCAGCCCACCCGGACCGGAAAAGAGATCGACGATTTTAATATTATCATTCATGACAAAGCTCCGGCGACCTCTTTTCCAGGTAATCGGCAGGAGTGCAAGTCAAAAAAATATGGATATTGTCGACAAGCCTACTCGCTCGCGGATGATGAGTGGCATCAGGGGAACGAACACCGCTCCTGAGCGTGCGCTCAGGCGTACCTTGCATGGGCTCGGCCTAAGGTTCCGCCTCCATGGTAAGTTGCTGCCAGGCAAGCCGGATATCGTTTCGCGACGCTACCGAGCACTAATTTACGTACATGGATGTTTCTGGCATCGCCATACCGGTTGCCGTTTCGCAACAACTCCCAAGACGCGAGAAGAATTCTGGCGCACGAAATTCGAAGGGAATGTCCGGCGTGACGCGAAAGTTCGAGACGAGGCCTTGCGACTAGGCTGGCGTGTAGCGACGGTTTGGGAATGCTCTCTTCGAAAGCCGGGCCAGATCGAGATATCCGCTTCGGCCGTGATGGAATGGCTCAAATCCGGCTGCCAGACGCTGGAGATCGGCGCGCCAATATCAGAAGTGATTGAATGTTCCTCCGCATGACCGCCTGCGGTTTGAGGGGGCCGAGTCTTTTTGAATGGGTAGAATATGCACTCAGCAAGTGTTGACCGTAGAAATTCAGACTAATTTTTCTGGTGGGTTTCGTTCTGACCATGCTGAGTCTTCGAGATAGTCGGATTGGACACCTAGATGATGCCGTGTCAGTCGGACTTCTCTAAATTTCGGTAAACCGGGAGGTGTTCCCAGAACTCTCGGCAGTAGCCTTCACTCCGCGCGATCATGTCGGGGTAGGGATTAACAAGGCCATCCCAAAGATATCCCATATCACCAACAATGCGGACTGTTTGATCTGCCAACGATACTAGGTCGTTTATTGTTGCGTCGATTATTGGACCCGATGCCTCGAATTTCTGTCGATCTCTACTTAAGAGGACGCGGTGGGCAAAGTGCTCGCTACGAAGCACCCGCAGATGTGCATGTGCATCGTGCTCCTTAGCTGTCTTGTATGCGGCCGCAAAAGCAGCATATTCGGTATCGAGCGCTGGAGCGTTTGCAATACCCATCTTCTTATGCCAATCGTCCCGTTTTTTCTTGACGTCGGCCAGGGATGGAAACCTTGCCATCAAAATTGGCAGCGAAATCGCGTCTCTGGAAAGGTCCCATGCGCGGGCGCAATAGAGGATAAGTGATTGCTCGACGCCTGCTTTTGCCACTTGCCAAGCATAGCCGGAGGTCGATCCATCAAGACGATCCTTGATTACGGGGTTATCGATATTAGAGCGGATGAAAGCTAGTTGGCTCGCGGCTTGATCCGCATCTTGGCGAAGCGCATTCATCTTCGTATCGATCTCGGCTTCATTCATCCTGCATTCCTCCACTTCCTTCGCCGCCAAGTACGGCTGAGAACTGTTAAGTCCTATTTGACAGCATCCGATCTCGCATTTTGTTGTCCGCACCGGCCAATAATCTCGTCACCACATTCGCCGACCAACGTAGGTGGGTGAAAGGGAGAAATCTCCAACGGGTTAGCGATCTCCCGAGGCGTCAGTTTGGGGTTATTGAGTTTCAAGCTGGAAACGTAATCGGCGAGCCTGGTCGCAGTGTCGCGCTTGTCTATTTTGGGCCTGTACCTTTTCCGCGGTTCGTTCATAGCCGTCCAGTTCCTAGTTAGAAATCGGACGGTAGTTGAGTCGCCAAGCGGATTAAATGATTTTCAGCCCGTTATACGGGAAAGCCAACGGCCCTATTTTCACGCGCAGGTACGGACAGCTCCGGCCTTCAACAGTTCGGGCCACTTTGGACCAAGTGTTTCGCGAGCCGAAACAGCCTGGCTTGCGCCCGGATCACTGTCCTTTAGCATCTTGATTGCCAGACCTTGATCGTGGCTTCCTGACACGATGGTCGGGCCCGGTACGTAGGAGGTTGTTCCCTGATAGGTAGCCATGTTGCCATAGGCAGTCGCGGTACCATAGGTTTGGTATTGTCCCGGCATTTGCGTGACGTGGATATTACTCGAAGCGTTTGCTCCTCCTATTATGTAACGGTCATAGCCAGCCTTCAGTGTTGCGATGGCAGCTTGCTTTTGGGCTACCTTGCTGCACCGACCCCACCACAGGCTGGTGCTGCGGAAGTTTGTACAATTGCTGTGTCCGCCGATGTTCTAATAGTCGTGCTCGATGCACACGCCCCGAGCAGCACGCACGGTAACGCAATCCCAACAATTCTAATCATACTATCCTGCCAGAATGGCGGGTCGAATACAGCAGCGGACATGCTTTCGCACAACTACCAAAATAGAGCTATCGGCGGCTTATTAACCAAGATCAGATACGAGAAG
Source organism: Phyllobacterium sp. YR620 (assembly GCF_900104165.1). Lineage (NCBI taxonomy): Bacteria > Pseudomonadati > Pseudomonadota > Alphaproteobacteria > Hyphomicrobiales > Phyllobacteriaceae > Phyllobacterium > Phyllobacterium sp. YR620. Next base: position 74,518 of record NZ_FNJP01000005.1, on the reverse strand, counting down.
TTGATCTGAGACTTCCAACGGAGAGCATATGACTAAGCGTATGTCACACACCGCTTGCTTTGCACATTTTGGGACCACGCCACGGAATGTGCAATGGAGTTGGTCCGCAAGAAATGAGGAAACAAAGACCGTAGCCGTCACCCTGTGGCAGCATGAGTTCGTAAAAGGTATATACGAACGCGGCCCCCTCGACCCCACCAAGCGCATGCGACCAGGTCACCCGGAATTGATGGACAACTTAAAGTGGGCCCTAAATCACTGTGAAGGTCGAATTCGCGTGATCATTGCTATTGCGAAAGACAAACTCGCCGAAACAAAACAGATCGCGGAATGTGCGCCTACCAAAATGGTAGTCTACGTTACTCACCTCGATGAAATGTCTGGCGCCTTTCGGCTTGAAGCCCGCCTGTAGCTCGGATATGTCCTTCACAAATCAAATATTAGCACACTGCAACGGCGTTTTACGGAGTTAACGGATGGCTGTGGGCGCTACAGAATGTGAATTGTGGGCTAACAGGGCATGGGTCGCCGTTACGATTGAGGATGTCTTATCCAAGTTCAACGGCCGCATCATGCGTTGCATGGAATGCCATGGGTCCGTAAGGCCCCACAAGGAAGGCGTGAATGGAAGCGTTGCTCATTTCGAGCATAAGGACGCGCATCGCGGCTGCTCGTTCAGCATCAGTTTTGATGGGACCCGTCGCGTGCACCCGAAACCGGTGCGCGTATAGGGCACTGGTACCCATGTGATGAAGCCATACTTAGGTGCTCATCGAGATTCTTAAGGAACTCTCGACAATCGCAGATCGAATAATCTGTCGACGGCCTCGTCGATCGTGGCGCGAGGCAGATCATGGCTTTCTCCGATAGCATGTGCACGTCGTCTGAAATTAGCGTCTGAGCCGCAGACTGGAATCGCTCGGACGACATCAAAGGCTCGTTGGCGCTCCAAATCGCTGCCGAAGCCTTTTTCAACTCCAACAGTCTTCAGCAAATCTTGAAAGTTTTTCGGATTGAAGCCATTTTCGACAGCCCACCGCCAAGCAAAACTGAATGTCCAATTTCTGTCGCGCGGCCAGCGCCTGACGAGATTTTCTGCCATCGCTCGACGACGATTCGCGTCTGATGATGCGGTTACATCTCTTGGGAGACGAGGCGATTGGAATTGCTGTGCCACGACGAACCTGCCACTCTTGCGATGACTACATCTTGCCCACCTAATTTACCACGTGTCCTACGCATTTACCGCGGTGTTTTTGTGTTTGCGAGCAAGTTTTGTGGCGTTATCGCTTAAACTTTGGGGAGCGGGCGTTTTCGCAGCTGGGCGACTGACGCTATGGCGAACCGGTGAAACCTCGCTATTTTGTAAAGAGGCTCTTCGGTTTCTCGGCAAGAAAAGCCGAAGACAAGCCGACGATAGGCGTGGACAAAATGGGGGATGTGGCCCCTTGTTTTCGTTGCCTTTTTGCCCGATCAGGCGATTTTCGAATTGCGGAATATGAAAAGAAAGCCCGCGTGCGCTCCCAATGGCGCCAGGGGCCATCCAGTCAACCTACCCCCCGGCCCATTTCCTTGCTGCATCCAGGTGTTTGCTAACGAAACAATCGCATTTGCCGGATGGATTGGTCTCAATCCTCATCATTTGTTGAGCTTTCGCTGACAACGCGATGTTCTTTGAGAATGTCGATAAAAACCAGCGCATTCATATCGGTCGACACCAGCGGGGGCGGCGTTTCTTCGACTTTGATCGGCTTCGGGGGATCGAAGCGGTCAAACATGATCTCGATGGTCTCTGCCGCCTCGCGGTAAACGTCACACTGGGCGTTAAGGCTGGCGACACCGTCCTCGACTGCTTCGGCCAATTTGGCGATCTCGTCGCTTATCGGATCGAAGATCATCGGATCGATTGCATCACGCAGTTTCTCCTCTGCTGCATCGGTCCATGCCTTTCTAGCAATCGCCAACCGCTCATCGAGCGTATGGTCGTAGAATGGGGAAATAGCCGCCAACGCGATCTCACGTAGTTCCGCAGCCTCCAATGCGTCGAGTTCCGTTTGCTCACGGCCATGCCGTTTTTTCCACGCATCAGCTCTACCACCGGCCTTTAACGGAGAAGATGGCAGATTATAGCGGACGGCCTGTTCGACCGTCAGCGCGGCTGCATGCACTTCAAAAGCCAAATCATGATAGCGCATAGCCTTGAATGCTTGCAACTTGCGCGCGATGTTGACTGGCATGCCCTGACCTACCGGATCGAAGTCGGAGAAGCAAAGTACGATCATACGCCTTCCGTCTTCTGCGCCGTGCTTCGCCATCTGGTAAATGAAATCATTGCTGATTTCACCGGTCGGCAGATACAGCGAAGCGTGGTACCGCGCGGCCAGCTCGCCCAGAACCGGTTCAAGACTGCTCTTTTCTCCAAACAAGACGATGTGAAACGGTTGGCGGTAAGAGGGGAAGTTCTCGATGTTAGCAAGGTGTATTTCCGCGCTGTCCCCTGCCGCCATCTGAATTGATGGTGTGCTGGCATGGACGTCCGGCTTCAGATCAAAAAGGACGTCACTCGCCTGACGGATCACGGGCGGTGCATTACGGTGGTCGCTTATGCGGTCGAATGAGATATAGCCGAGCCAGCGAGCGGCATTGACGGCCTTCACTATGTAGCGCCAGCACTCCTTGTCGTTGATGAAGTGCTTGCCGTCGTGGCGCATAAATGTGCCGGATTTGGATAGCTTATAGTGAATACCGCGGTTGTGGCGGCGGTCGTCAAAAGCAGGATCGGCCAGGATATCCGCGAGCCAACGGCCCATTTCATGATTGGTCGGGCTGTCGCCGATGGAAAATGGATCCTTGTCCTTCGACATCACGATCAAATCATCGCGCTTGCGCCCGCTCGCCTGCTCCAGTTCATCAAGCATGGTGCCAAGAACACCCTTGTCATGCGGGATGACGATCTTCTTTTTCTTGATCGGCTTCGGTGGTTTAATGATCTTAAAGATTGGCGGTCTGGTCTCTTCAAGGGTATAGAGCGGTGGCTGGTAAGCGCGTTTCAGTGTCTTGGCGATCACTTCGCTGATGGCAGTCGTGAAAGGGGTAAAGTCCACGGCCTTGCCTTCCGAGATGATCGGCAATTCGGGACATGTGATAGCAACATTGATCTCAAAATTGCAGGGACCACTCAGCACATCGTCGACCGTCAGATAACGGTTCCCAATGTTCAGACCGATGCTGGCGCCCTTTGATTTAGGCGTTACCGTACCGTAGGAGTGCGATTGCAATGCAGGCGTCCGATTGCCGAAAATCACTCCGATTTCTACTTCTCCAGAGGTGCGGCGATCCTTTACCGGGCGTCCAACCGTCCATGCCTCGATGATCACCGGAAGTTTGGCGCCGCCATGGGTCCAAACATAGTTATTGAAAGCGTAGATACCTTCGGACGGTCCAGGATCGCCAGCTTCGCGCGGCGGCGGTTCCTCTGAACGCCAGCCATCGAAGTCCTCCACGGCCCTCAGCGGCTGGCGTCTGTTCCTCTCCTCGCGATAATTTGCACTTACACGGCCAATTGCGGGATTGATCTCTTCAATGGGTGGGCGGTGATCGTTCATGGCCACCGCCCTTGAATGGGCCAGTGATGGCGAAGCTCAAGCGCAAGCTCTCGCGCTTCCATGGCTTGTTTAGCATTCAGCCCGTAACGCTTGCGCAGCGTCTGGATCAGGGTCATGCCGGTGAGCGGATGGTGCGCGAGCCACAGGGCGGCGCTGCTGACGCGGAAGTCCACAATAGGCATCTCGTTGATCGGAACTTGCATTTCGGAACCCTTTGCTGTGGTCCCGCACTGGCAATTGTCGAATGAGCCGGTTTGCGTTAGGATGGATCATTCCTCTGAAATGGAATGGTTACTCCTTCGACAAACCGGCCCCCAATGACGCCACTGCGGGGGTCGATTTGCATTTTGGTGGTTCCTTCGGCACTTTCATTTCGACGCCTGCCGGTTACTCGGCGGCAACTTCCCCAGTTTCAATGATGCTGTTGAGCAATACGGTTTCGCTTGCCACCCATTTGCCACCGATTTTTTTGGCGGGAATGGCACCGGATTCGAGCAGGAAATAAGCGCGCCTCGCAGAGACACCGATGCACTTGCCAATGTCGGCTGCTCCCCACTTCAAATCGTTGGCATCCCGTTTCAGCAGTATCTGGCGCATGGTTTCCTTTCCCTGCTTGGTTTGGTAATTTTCAGAATACCAAGGAAAAAACAGTGCGGCAACAGTAAAGGGTTGCAACCGTGGATAAAGCATTGCAAGTTACGGGAAGCGTTACAAGGAGCCGACCAAATGCAAGATGTTGAACTGACGTGGGAGCGACCGCTGGACGGGGTCGAGATCACCATGCACACGGACATAGAAGGCTTTCTCGCTATGCCACGCTCGGAGCGAACGACGCCCGTCATGTACACGGTGCGCAACCTTGAACACCCCGTGGTCACTGATTTTCTCAATGCCAAGCACGATGCCGACCTGGCCGACTTCTTGGCGACTCACGGTATGCTGCGCGCAAAGCCGCGCGAGAAGGTCAAAACCATCCGCCAGGCGCAGGCAAGATTGACGGATCTGATCATGGCGCAACCGCGTCCGGATCTGATCGCCGAAATTAACGGCAGGCTCGAAACCGTCCAGTTCAAACCGGCATTTGATTATTCCGGCCCGCGCCAGTCGCTGCGCATGGTTCTGCACCCCGCCGATTTGCTCGGCCTCATGGAATGGGAATGCGCATTTACCCACGCGGTCGGTGCGAAGGCGCGCACCTGCAGCCATTGCGGGCGTTACTTTCTGACCGGACCGGAAACCGGCAGACGCAGCCATGCCGAATACGACAGCGACAATTGCCGTATCGCCGCTTCCCGCGCCCGCTCTTCGAAGGAGGACTGAACGTGTCAATCCGCAAGAGGGAATGGGTAACGCAGTCAGGCAACAAGAAGGAAGGCTGGATCCTCGATTATTTCGACAATGCCGGTATCAGGCGGCAGAAGGGTTTCGCCACAAAAAAGGCGGCTGAAAGCTTTTCGGTCACCGCCAAGCACGAAATCAAGTTGGGAACTCATACCGCTGATTCGGCATCGATTACCGTGTCGGCAGCGGGCGAACTGTGGATCACCACCGCCGAGAACAATGGACTTGAACGCAGCAGCGTCGCGCAATACCGGCAGCATCTCGACTATCACCTGACGCCGTTCCTTGGCAAAACCAAGCTGAACGCGCTGTCGGTACCGCTCATCCGTCAGTTCGAGGACGACCTTTCAGCTGCCGGACGCTCGGCGGCGATGGTTCGCAAGGTGAGGGTCAGCCTCGGTTCGCTGCTCGCCGACGCGCAGGAGAGAGGCCTCGTCGCCCGCAACGTTGTCCGCGATCTGAAAGGCGGCAGGCACAAGGGCAAGGAGCGCCGCGCCGAACGGCGGCAGAAGGGCAAGCTGAAGGTTGGCGTCGATATCCCGACGCGGGAAGAAATCAAGGCGATCATAGGTGCCTTGCAGGGTAGGTATCGTCCGTTGCTGCTGACAGCGATATTCACCGGTTTGCGTGCCAGCGAACTGCGCGGCCTGCGATGGGTCAATGTCGATTTCGAAAAGCGCGAGTTGCACGTTGTCGAACGCGCCGACCGGTACGATGAAATGGGCCAGCCCAAATCAGAGGCCGGTGAACGGTCGGTCCCCATTCCTCCAATCGTGGTGAATACCCTGAAGGAATGGAAGCTGGCCTGTCCGAAGCGCGCGACCGGTCGAAAGGATGCGGACGGCAATGCGATCATGGAATTGGATCTGGTCTTTCCGAACGGTCGTGGTCACGTCGAATCACGCGCCAACATCGTTCGTCGGGGATTGTGGCCGACTCAGGTGCGGGCAGGGGTTTGCGTCGACAGTGGCAAGCTGGACGAGGACGGCAATCCGGTTCTGATCGCCAAGTATAAAGGCTTGCATGCGCTCAGGCATTTTTACGCCAGCTGGTGCATCAACCGAACGCAGGACGGTGGTCTCAACCTGCCTCCGAAGTCAGTACAGGAACGCATGGGACATGCTTCGATCACGCTGACATTGGACACGTATTCGCACCTGTTTCCGAGAGGCGACGACGCTGACGAAATGGCTGCTGCGGAAAACGCGCTTCTCGCGTGACTGCGACATGAGTGCGACATGCTGGCCATTTCTTCAATGAAATCAACGATGAGTGCCGGACTGAAAATCCGCGTGTCCGTGGTTCGAATCCGCGTCTGGGCACCATTTCTCTCTCGTTATCGTTCTAGATGAATGCGTTAGAGCGCAATTTTGTCTCGCCGTATTTCATTCATCAGAAAGTGGGGCGCTTGTTTCAATTTCTGACGGTGTCTTGAAGCGACCAAAGAAAGCTCGGCTAGCAGCTTCTGGCATTTAGCTACCACGTTGCTGCCGTGCTGCATTCGGTAGATAGGTTTTTTCAACAAGTTAACCATATTGTGGAACTGATCCGAGGTGCGGCAAACGAAAGACAGCAAGGCGGCACTGAAGCCTATCTAACGATCCAACGTTCGATCAGTGTGCGATTTGCGGACATAATCTGGCGCCATTGGTTCAAGGCGTCGTAAGGAAAGCGGCCTTTGATCAAAAGTTGCAAATCACTTAGGTAAATATAGTATATGCAAGTCGGATTGAGCGTGTCCGGAGAGCATTCCAAGCGAATTTCCTCGAGCGGGTCAGCCAGGCGGACGTAGTCTTCCGTCTTGACTGCGGGGTTGCTTCCGGCTTCGAGATCGATGACGCGCAGCAGTCCATTCACTTCGGGTCTCAGAAGAAAGCGGTTGTCGTAGACCCCCAACCAGGTGAAAAGCCAGCTCGAGGGCAACTTATGCTTGGCATAATCTGCGTCCGTGGCCCGCTCAACAAAGAGTGCCTGGACGATATAGTCATCGGGACCGGGTTTCGGATGCCCATCCTCCTGAATCCGGAAATAGGCCAACCCATAAGGGTCTTTTTTCGGCGCCCTTAGATCGGGCATCCAGAAGTTAAAGCTAAAGACATCCCGCAACGGCTGGCAGTTCACTTTTTCGGGAAGGGCAAAACCGTAATAGCCGTAAGGTATTGCAAATGCCGGGCCATCCACGAGCTTGAATTTGACCAGGTAGTCGGGATCGATCGGTAAGGAGCGCGTCTTCGTGTCGTTGGGCGGGACCGGCTTGCAAGGATATTCTTCAGATAAGGCGGCCGTCGCCCATACGAGCGTGACAATAGCAAATAGCATTCGTCCACATCTGGACGCTGCAGCCACGATATCGTGCCTTCTATTCTCCAAGCGGCCAAAACCTTTCGAATGTCTCGTCAAGTCGCTTTCTTAAGTCTGCGGATGTCTGGATTCTAAAGACTAGTCCGCTTGACCTTCGCCCAGTGTCGGAATCCACAGGGTTCGCGTCATATTTCCGGCTTGCTTCGATGGGTATCAACGCTCCAGCTTTTGTATCGATAATGAGAAAATACGTCGTTCCAACGGGTTTTATTGACGCGAGATTAACCTCGCGGCATTGCACCGACATCAGGCACAAATCGTGGCTCAATTGGTCGCACTCGGTTGTTTTAAAAGTCTTTGAGGCTTCAATCTGGCGGAGTGCTTCTGTGAACTTTAGGCGGCGACTTTCGGCAAAATAATCCTTGGGGACTGGACCAAACATAAACGACGCGAACTCGGCTTCAAGAAAGCGTGCGAAGACCTCTTTGGTCGGAGTGTCGTAGGTCCGACAAAGGATTTGTTTCCCGCCCAGTTCTTTGAGTGCCGTCGACCTATCGCCACACGCCGATAGCACGATGCACGCTGCTGCAAGTGGTAAATAAAGAAAGCGCCCACGCGATCGAACCGTATATGCAGAATCCATCGACCAGTCCCCATGGGCGCCAAGGGGATCCATGCATAAAAGGTTGCGAAGTAACAATTCTACTTTGTGCTAACTGCCTTTATGACTCCCCTGAAAAGGCCGCGTCTGGGCACCACTTGTCTTGTGAAATCCCCGATTTACGAACCAATCCACGCCAATGTCGTGGCAAAACCGAGTGTCTCCCCGCGAATGACCCTATGACCCGCTGCCCCAGTGCTATGCGGTGCCGCGCAAATCCAGCATGAAACCGCGTTCGACGAGGTCTTCGGAACCGCTAAAGCGCAGTGACCCGGGGTAGGCGAGCGAGAAGTCTTCAGAAAAATGAGGGGAGGCGAGAATGGCGCCGTAATGGGCGCCGCCATCGGCATGGCCGCCAACTTCGACGATCTTGCGAAATTCGTCGATGGAGTCGGATGAAAAGCGGTAGTGCAGCAGGACACCCGTGATCGGCGTGAAATTTCGCATCGACGGTGCCGGTCCATGGATGCTTCCGAGGCGGTAATGCGTTGCGTCATCGACCCACAGCAATGGAAACTTCGACAGGCGCATGTCGCGGCCAAACAGACGTTGCCGCGGGCCGCCACGCAGCGCACTGCCGTAGCGCTCATGCTTGACCGTGTAGCCATCCCCGTCAAAGTGGGATGAGACCTCGAAAGGCCATTTGCTGCCATCATCGACGAAGACGCCGCTGCTGAGCGCGCCCGCCGGATAGATGTCGATCATCGGGCAATGCGCCCGCGACATGCCGGCGCGTTCGAGATCGCCGATAAAATCGCGGATCGAGCGGCTCTCCGAGCCCGGAAAGACTAAAAACTCGTCGGCGTCGAGCGACAGGTACCAGCGATTGCGGCCATATATGTCGAAGAAAGCATCGCGCCAGTCCTTGCCGCGATCGGTATCCTTGTACTCGAACTCCGAACTGAACAGATCGACGTCCGGCTGGTTGGAAAGCGCCGCGGTCGTACCATCCACCGAGCGGTCGTCGATGACGATGAAGCGGGTGACGCCGAGCGAGCGGTAATAGCGCAGGAACGAACGGATGTAGTTGTTGGCGTTCCTGACGACGCAGATCGCCGGTATATCGTGTTCCAACAGCGGATGGTGCGGCCCGGATTGCCGCACAAGCTTCGGGTCGTTGACGCGATCCCCGATTTTGGATTTCGCGTGCCGAAAGTAGGATTTCAGCTTCCGGACGACAGGCACGCTCCCCTGCTTGTGCCAATCGGCAGTGCGTTTGACGGGGTATTTGAAACTCATGCTGGTCCGATCCTCTGTCCCGCCTTCAACTACGCGAAACCAGAAATTGCAAGCGCAATCTTTATCGGTGGAACCTTTGGATAGTTGCAGGGTTTCCCTTTGCGCACGAAAGAGCCCGAAAGCTAACTGCCGGATCCGGTAAATCTTTCGCTCGTTCTCAAGCGCTTGGATGGGCAAAGTTTTACAATCATGCGAAAGCTTGCGGTTGAAAGAAACCGGTTTCACTTTGGGAAATGAATATTTGCGGTTGCAGTATTATTGTCATATAAACCCGCCATTGTCGGGTAGAGCCGCGCTGCCACTGATTTAGTCCCAGCTGGCCCTTAAGGGGCGAACATGCTGGGAAATCAGGGCGGTTAGGAGAAATTCACCAAAGAAATTGGGCTGGAATCAGGGAAACCTTAATTCCTATTTATTAGACTTTTGTCGTAGAGACCCTATAGTGAACTACTTCAAGCTATAGTAGAGTTAGCTTATAAGAAGCATGGCAACAACTACGGCGACAGGGCAACGGCATACAGAAAAGCAAATAAAATCTGGGGTTTAGCATAGAATGAAACTGACGGTTTTTGGAGAGGCGACTGTTAGTCTGGGCGGCCAGCCTGTGCCGCGCGTCCCCGCAAATTTCCTTCGCATCGTCGTCTATCTGCTGCTCGTCAATGCCAGCCATTCCGTCTCGCGCGGCAAGCTCTCGCAGGTGCTCTGGTCCGATACTGATCAGGCCCATGCATCGATGAACCTGAGGCAAAGTCTCGCCCGCATCCGCAAGTTCCAGGAACAGTACGGCCTGAACCTTATTCAGGGCGATGCAACCTACGTCTACCTCAACCTGTCGCAGGTGAAGGCGGAGTTGTTGAGCATCGACCTTCTCGAATACATCAACAATGCGCGCCGGGGCGATATCGAATCCGTCCTTGCCCTTTGCGAGCTCTACAAGGGCGACCTGCTAGCGCCCAACGAGCCGCAGAATTCCGATTTCGACGAGTGGCTCGACATCGAGCGCGTGCGCCTGCGCGACGACATGATCACGATGCTGCTCGGCATGGTCAACCAGCCTGTCGGCGTCAGCATCGATGAAAAGCGCCAATGTGCGCGCAAGCTCATCGAGATCGACCCCTACCAGGAGGTCGGCTACCGCACCCTGATGCAGACCGCCTCGCAACTCGGCCTCATCGCCAAGGTGGAGCGCACCTTCCGCGAATGTACCAAGCGCCTGCGCGACGATCTCGACGTTGATCCCGAAGAAGAAACCGTCGAACTTTACCAGCAACTCCTGCCCAAGCTTTCGCCCGCAACGACCCGCAGCCTGATCCTCCCGCTTGCGCCACAGCCCTCCAACGGCAATGGCCTGGAAATCCAGACCCCGCGTGCAATGCAGGCGAAACATCAGATCGAACAGAACAAGCAGGTGGGGCTGCCGCGGCTGATGGTGCTCTATATGCACCACAATGCCGCCGATCCCATGGAGCAGCTTGCCGCCTCGCTGGTCGACGACATCACCATCGGCCTTTGCCGCCTGCGCACAATCTCCGTGCTCGCGCCCTATACCTCGGCGCGGGTAGTTACCGAATCGCCGATCGAGAGTTTCGGTGGGCTGAACGATCAGTTCGGCGTCAACTATGTGGTCGACAGCAAGATCACCCGGCGCGATGGCTTCTGCTTCCTCTCGGTCAAGCTTGTCGATGTGGCGACACAGGAAATCGTCTGGGCCGAGAAGCAGAAGTTCGATTATGTCCTGCCCGAGCAGCAATATCGCCAGCTTTCGATCCGTATCATCCTCTCGGTCGTCTCGGTCATCGAGAAGTCGGAACTCGACCGCTACAATCGCCTGATCCAGGATCCGAACGCCTATTACTGGTATCTGGTCGGCAAGCGCGATATCGACAAGTTCGATCTCTCGAAGCTGCGCCAATCGCGCCAGTCGTTCAAGAACGCGCTGACCGCCTCGGCGGATTTCGTGCCGGCGCTGAGCGGCATTGCCCGCACGATGCAAAAGGAATGGCTGATGCTGGCGCGCAGCGACAAGGACATCCTTATCGAAGGCGAAAAGGTTGCAAAGCGCGCGGCTCCCACTGATCCAGACGATGAACGGCCTCTGCGCGAACTCGGCACCATCAGCATGTATCTGGGCAAATTTGACGATAGTCTTGAGTATTTTGATCAGGGATCAACAATAAATCCCCAGCACGCAGACCTTCTGGCCGACTATGCCGATGCGCTGACGCATTATGGTTGGTTAGAGCAGGCTGTTGAGAAAATCCACCAGGCTATCGCACACAACCCTCTGGCCCCGGACTATTATTATTGGGTGGGAGGTGGTGCCTTGCACAACTTGGAGCGTCACGAGGAAGCTTTGGCGCTGTTGCAGCAGATGCAAAATCCGCGTGCGGCAGCAAGGTTGATCGCTGCATGCTGGGCAATGCTTGGTGAGCGCGAGAAAGCGGAGGAATACAAAAACTACGCCCTCGAGGACAGTCCGAACTTCAAAATTGATGACTGGATTGGTGGTTTGGGCGTGAGGTTGCCCGAGCAGCGAAAGAGATACGAAGCTGCACTCCGGGAAGCCGGGTTTCAATAGGTTTTTAGTCCAACAACAGGAGGATCGCTCTGAATGGCCAAATATTTCATTATCGGTGAGACGGGAAGCAACGACCTTTGGCTGGTCGATGTAGATAATCGCAGCGTTGAACCAGTAACGGACGCGGCACTCCAAAAGGCAGGTGCTGCAGACCCTGGGTTTATCGGAGTTGTAGACAAGGCTCGCAGAAATGGAATCACTACCATAAAGGGAGTTAGCATAGCAATCGCAACAAATAGTCGATCCGAAGCAGAAACAGAGTCTTTTTTCGTTGACCCGGATCCCCGTAAAAAATAAGTAAGAATCTTTGCTAAAAACGATCGCTAAGTAACAGTTCTTCTTGATCTGTTTCAGAATCGTCATACCTTTGCCATGTGGGCTCTCCTTCATAGAAAGGTTATTCGCATGGCAAAGTTTTATATCGTGGACGACGTGGATTCTAACAAGCTCTGGCTTGTAAATACGGAAACCCAAACTGCTGAGTGTCTTGATCGTGATTTGATCGGTTCGCTGGGATTGGCCGGTCAGGAGTTTCTTTCTTCAATAGGCGGATTGTTGAACGACCGCATTGCTGCAAACGACGGCCGTAGCGATGTGTCTGATCGCGCTTTTTCGTTCGACGGGCGGAGTGATCCGTCAGATCGTATGCTTTCCTGCGACGGCCGCAGTGACGCGTCCGATCGTGCTTTTTCGTTCGACGGCCGCAGTGACGCGTCCGATCGTGCTTTTTCGTTCGACGGCCGCAGTGACGCGTCCGATCGTGCTTTTTCGTTCGATGGCCGCAGTGACGCATCCGATCGTGCTTTTTCGTTCGACGGTCGCAGCGATGCGTCTGATCGTGCGTTTTCCTTCGATGGCCTTTCCAATGGGTTAGATCGATCGATCTCTACACATCACGCAGGGTTGAACTGACGAAAACGGCATTCGGAGTTGATTTGTGTTGAATGCGTAATGTACGGCCAGATGGAGTTGCAATGAAACCATTGGCCGGGGTTCGCGATCGGTTGGCGGCTGACGAAGCAAGGCTTCGCACCGCCTTCCGCGCCGGCGAACCATCCTCCACGCGCCTGATCGATGCGGATGCGACGGTAAATCGTTTGCGTCCGCATTTTTCTGGGCTCGGCATCGTGCGCATGGCCGAGGTCACCGGCCTCGATCGCATCGGCATTCCCGTGTGGATGGCTGTGCGGCCCAACAGCCGCACCCTCGCCGTCAGCCAGGGCAAGGGCGTCACCGCGGCCCACGCCCGCGCCTCGGCGGTCATGGAAGCGGCGGAAATCGCCATAGCCGAAAACATTCCGGTGGCTTCCTTTGCCGCCAGCCGCCGCGCCTTGCGCGATGCTGGCCACGAAGTCTTTGACGGGCGCATGCTGCTGATGCGCGGCGCCGATGAGGCCGGCCCCGACGAGACGGATCATTGGCTCGAAGGCTACGATCTTCTGAAGGACAGGCCGGTTTTCGTGCCGCGCGAACTGGTGACGCTCGATTTCACGGCGGAGCGGCAGTCCTTCCACTATTGCCAGTCGACCGACGGCCTTGCTTCCGGCAATTGCCTGCTCGAGGCGGTGATTCACGGGCTTTGTGAGCGTGTCGAACGTGACGCCACCGAACTGTGGCGCTTCCAGCGCGATGCCGGCGTTCATGCGCGCTGTGTCGATCCCGCGGTTTTTGCCGATGCCGGCATCGACTGGATGGCCGAGCGCATCGCGGCGGCAAATTTCGTCCTGCGGCTCTTCAACACGACATCCGATATCGGCCTGCCGGTGTTCATGGCGACGATCAGCCCCGCCACCCAGCACGGAACCTACCTGCATTTCGACCTCGCCGCCGGCTATGGCTGCCATTTGTCGCCGCGCGTTGCCGCCATGCGCGCCATCACCGAGGCGGCGCAGACCCGCATCACCAATATTTCCGGCGCGCGCGACGATTTCGACCCGTCGGAATATCACCAGCGCCTCGCACCCGACCTTGCCGTCTACATACATGCGACGCCTTCGGACCATTGGCGTTTCGAGGAGCCGGAGCCGCATGCGCGCGCCAGCCTCGAAACCTATCTCGAACCGCTGCGTCGGTCCGGCATCGGCAGCGTCATCGCCGTGCCGCTCGGCGGCGAAGCCTATGGCATGTCGGTCTGCCGTGTGCTCGTCAATGAGCTCGAAAGTCCCGCCGGCACGCGCAAGCACCGTTTCGGCGGGCGTGCGCTCAACGCCATGCTGCGGCAGTAGGAGGGGCGATGCAGGTTCTTTTTGCAGGTCCGAGCCTGTCCGGCACCAAATTCGTGCCGCTGAAAAGCGGCCAGGACAGGGTTCTCCCTGAATATGGCCTGACGTGCCGCGGCCCGGCGAAATGCGGCGACATCACCCATGCGGTCGATCAGGGCTTCCGGGTGATTGCGCTCGTTGACGGACGCTTCGAGGATGTCGCGGCCGTCTGGCACAAGGAGATTCTGCACGCCCTCTCGGCCGGCGCGACGGTTTACGGTGCGGCGAGCATGGGCGCGCTGCGCGCCGCCGAGTGCCACCCCTTCGGCATGATCGGCATTGGTCATGTTTTCGAGCGGTATGCCCATGGCGGGCTCGAGGACGATGCAGCGGTCGCTCAGGTGCATGCGCCTGCCGAATTCGGCTATCTTGCCTTCAGCGAAGCCATGGTGACCGTCGACGCCACGCTCGACGCCGCACTCGCCGCGGGCTCCATTCATCGGGACGAGCATGAGCTGATCCGCGCCAGGGCGGATGCAGTGTTCTTCAAGGAGCGCAGCTGGCGGCGCATCTTTGACGCCGTCGCTGCGGATATCGAAAATCCGGCTGACCGGCTGAAGCCGCATATGCGCAACATCAAGCGCGAGGATGCGGAAGCGCTTCTCGGCATCCTCTTGGAAGGCAAGCCTTCGGCTCCTGGAGACGTTTCTCCTGAATTTGCCGGATGGCGCTTCAACGCGACGACGCAGTGGCGCAAGCTTCGCGGCTGAAGGCTTCTATCTCCTGAAATGATAACTGGCGCAGTTCAAAGTGTCCGGGACGACACCGCCGGAAGCCGATGGCGCATGAATGAATTCGGTCTAATTGCGCCTAGACCCAATTAATTATCCGAATCTGCGACTTTAGTCGCAAAAACGCGGTTTGAGTCACGCTTGCGTAACGGGAGCATTCATAGTCTCAACCCGTGGTCGCAAGTTTAACGCATGAAAACAAAACAAAAAAGCATTCAAGCGTGTGTGGGAGCAAGCGGGCAGTCAGTGGGGGACCTACGCCGGAATTCTATAGTATGCCAGTCAGAATTTCGGCGTAGCACCCCTGTCCCAGACCATAATCACTTCGATTCCATTCCAATCCCGACAGCGGGAAAATGCGCGTACCTCAGGTGAACGCAGCAAATGTTGTGCGCTGAGGATTGTGATTGAAGATTTCCCTATTTCGACTGTTCGTCTTCATCGCCGGCTGCAAGCCATTGCACGAGAATGGCCACGGACATAGGTCCGAGGTTCGGGATGAGCGTCAGGTCGAGCTGGCGCGCCCAGGCGCGTTCCGGCTCCCAGTCGGGAGCCATGTTCCATGGCGTGCCGCCATATTCGATCCACAAGGCATTGACGATCCGTGAATGCACTGTCTTGGATGGGCAGAAGTTTTGCAGGCGGTTACTCATGATACCCTTGGCATAATGTTGCGTGAAATTGCATTTTCTGTTCACTCGGTGGGCTTTAGGCCCGGTCGACATTCGCCGCGGAACGGGAAGTGCAACGACTGAACGCGTTGTCACGCATGGCCGGGTAAATTCCGGTCAGTACCACCAAGGACCCGTCAACGAGTCCGGCAACCGATGCGATAGCGCGCCGTGTCTCGTCTTGATCCTGGCGTCGTATCGTCGTCTTTTTCCGCCGCTGTTTGTTCAGCGGTTCTGGCATGTGTGTCACGTTGCAGGCCCCCCAAAATGACCCTTTTCATTCTTGCCTGCGTCCTCCCCCACGGCGACGCAGACCGTTGCTTTATTCGTAGCCGCAGATTTAAGCGGCTAGGCGTTTCTTCTTCCACAAAAAGAAGCGTCTCTGGCTTTTTAGTGTACAAATCAGGAGAATTTTCGGATTTATATTTGAATATTGGCGGTTAGTCTTTATATTTCACGATTTCCTCAATCATTGTACCAAGAATAGGGTATAGTATATTGATATTTCGTCAATAATTAATAATGATTAACGGTGCCGTAAACGCTATAGCAATAACTACTAGAAATGATGCAAAACGAGGTTCCCTGCCGCGTCGGCGACATGGGCCGGTGCATCGAGAATCACGATGGATGGGACTGGGGCGCTTCTCATACCGGTATCCTGTAGAGCTTGATGAACGCCCATATATCCCGATTAACTTCAATGATGGCGTCGATTGTTGCCTGGATGCGCTGAAGCTCCTGGTCGTCAAGAGCTTCGACCTTGCCGTATTTGAGGTTGTCGTCCATGTCGACGATGCGCATCAGCTGCGTCGATGTCAGCACGCCAGCCTCATCGAACGAATAGATGCAATGGTTGTATTTGTTCCGCAGCCGCTGTTCGCGCGACATACGCCCGGTGATCTCGAGCACTGCGGCCTTGGTTTCAGGCGGCGTCGAACTAATCTTCGCCAGCCGCTCGATCAGATCGATGCGGGCACGCGTGGTGTTCAACGTCAGGAAGATGACGGTCGCCGCTTCCTTGTTGGTGTCCAGCAGGTGGGCAATCAGGTAGATGAACAGGCTTTCGGTGTTCGTCCACGTGTAGTTCAGTTTGCCCACCAGCATCAGTACGTCATTGATGCGGGACATTTGCCTTGCCTCGGATTAGCTCAGACGGCCTGGCTCATCACATATGTGCTCTGCGGATGCTGGAGTGGTGCGCTATACCCTCTAAAAGGGGGCCGGGCCTCCTCCTGATCGATACTGTCGCGATAGATCGCGGCAGCCTGGGTCCGGTTATGGACGCGCAGCTTGCGGATGAGATTATGGACGTGCACCTTCACCGTGTGCTCCGACAGGGCCAGCCGATCCGCGATGATCTTGTTCTGCAGTCCTTCGGAAAGCAGTTCGAGGATCTGATGTTCGCGAATGGTCAGCGACTTCATCGGTCCGGCCGCGCTCTTCGCCTGGCCGTTCGCACCTTGCGACTTGGCAGGCGCTGTCTTTTCCATCGAGCGAACGATGGTCGACGGATAGTATTCACCCCCATTCAGCAGCAGCCATACGACTGCAAGCCAGATATCGAGCTTCAGGCTGAAGGGAAGCAATCCCTGAACCTGCTTGCTGTCGAAGAGTGTATTGTATTCGTGAATGCCGGTGCTGTTTTCATCGATCATCAAAGTGATCGAAGCATGCGGAAAGCGATGCTTGCAACGTTCGACGCTATCTGCGAGATCGAAGGCGAAGCCGGCATGAATAAGGACGAGACCTGTGTTCTCATCCGATTCTTCGGTTTCGTTGAGCTTGCTCGAAAGGCGGATCTTCAGATCAGGGAAGGTGCGTTCCAGTGATTGAACCAATCCCTGGAAAACCACTCCAGCTTCGGCATAGATAAAGATGCCGTTTCTGAATTTAGAGCCGTCTTCATTCTTCGCCCCCTGATGTACATGGTCCGACCTGGTATGCGATATTGTTGCGCTCATAATAAGTCCCTACGCCCTTTTAGTGAGGGAAGTATTTTCCCTCCGGATTTGTTTGCTCTTATTGTTTTTTTATTCGGGTGAGTTCGTTTATTTAGTGTCGTTCTGCTCCCTGCGCCTCAACTATCCCTGTTGATTAAGGAAGGATTAATAAATCGTGCGTGACACGGCCGTGACCGCCGAAAACTCAATAGTTTGTTGTGCCTAGCAGGATGGGCGCCGGAAGGCGGAACTAGTGCGCAAAGGGCCACCTCGACAATAGGGACTAAGACCCGCTGGACGCCCTAATCCATGGCTCGCTCCACCTCTAAAAAGCTGCTCCGCGACGATGCTGAAAAGATTGCACTTTTTGATGAGCCGGCCAGCACCTTAGGTTGTGTGAAGTGGTAATCCCACCCCTAAACAGAATTGGTAGCTTAACCTTGCGTGGCTTTAGGGCTAACCTTACAAGGCTTGCGCGACGTTTGTGTGTGGGGAAAACGCAAGTAAAAACTCTCGTGTAAAAAACAAAATCTATACCATTGGCAATAGCAATCCAGAAACACGCTGGTTTGTTATCATAATAACCGACGTCTGTTAAAATAAAAGACCAATGCGAGCTCGCATAAAAACCTCGTTGGAAATGCATAGAGGTTCTTGCTAGCTCCGAAAACAAAACATCGGAGGGCTTTTTATGAGTAACAGTAAGAACAACACCTACAATTTCCACCCAGGCGGCGATCCGTCAGCGACTGCAGATGCCGATGCGTCCGCTGTGGCCGCCGCGCTGGCCTTACAGTTGCAGGGGCAAGCCCAGGGGCAACTGGAGGCTCAAGGGCAAGGACAGGGACAGGGGCAAAGCCAAAGCCAGGATCAACATTCAAGTTCGGACAATTCGAACTGGAATGGCAACGGTAACCTGAACGGCAATGGTAACCTCAATGGCAATGGCAATCTGAATGCCAATGGCAATCTTAATGCCAACCTCAATGAAAGTGACAACCACAACGCAAATACCAACACCAACACGTCGGATACGGCCGTGCATGTCGATGTCGGTGTGAACCTGGATGGATATCTGCCAACCGACAACGACTTTGCAGATCTCGATCTGAGCCACACCAACTTCGACAACATGTTCATAACCGACTCGGGCAGTATCAACTTCGATCCAGGCAACGACGTTCACTTTTCGGACATCTTCAATGGCGCGTTTAACGGTGCGGGAACAAACACCGGATTCGCCATTAATCAGGTGGCCGATCTCGTAGACAACGATCAGCTCTCTCATGTCAGCCAAGACAACTCGGGCAGCGTAACGCTGGATGCAACCGGGGGCGCTGCTACAGCGGGCGATGGTATCGGAAGTGGTGCTGACGGTTGGGACAGCTGGTTCGGCAATCACGGCGGCGGCGCACATGCCGGCGACGATGTGGCTGGCTCCAGTGCGGCAAGTGCCGCAGCCAATCTGACATCAACAGCGTTCACGCAGGATATCGTTCTAGGCGCTAACCTGCAGCAAAACGCATTCGACGCTACCGTTATCAATGGAACCTACACGCATACCACCATCAGTGGTGACAGCGAGTAACGGTAACACGCAGGCAAACTGCCTGACATTGGTCTGCGCGAAATTTGCGCAGACCTCTTTGTCCAAAGGCAGATGCCGTGAATGTGGCGGGGACTGCAATGCTGGGTTTCAGTGATCAGATTTCAGAGTCAATTGCCCATTTCGTAGGTTATTTCCACACATCCATCGAAGCCGCGAGAGCGCGGCTGGAATACCGCGAATTCAAGATCACCCCCGACGCCGATCCGCATTTCAAAGACATTCTAGCAATCGATACCCACGCGACTCCGCAATTGCCGCCGGTGTTCTCGGACACGCATATTGATTACACGCCGGTGCCATGGTCGCCGGTCGGCCTGCCATCGATGCCCTGGGTCGACGTCAATCTGGACGAAATCGAAATCGGGATGCACCGACTGCCGCACACGCCGACCCATCCGCACGGATCGGGTTCAGATGTCGCGCATGGGGTCGTGGAAGAGGGACCCTATTTCGGGTCCGGTGCCTCCGAGACGTCGATGGTCTTAAAGCAGACCAACCACATGCAGGACAACGACGTCGTCATCATGGGCAACAAGATGCCGGTGAATCTCGACTTCACTGATGATGCTGGCTTCGCGCACCTGTCGTCGCAGGCATTCGCGGTCTCCGAATCCTTCACATCAGCGGCCGTTCCTGGCAACGGCGCCGAGGTCGCGCAGTTCTTCAACGACCAGCTTGGTTTCATCCATGCGGCAGCGACAGGACCGCTCGCGGCGACACCGGGTGTCACGGTCATTACCGGACCGGCCATCGACGGCCTGTTTGTCAATGGCGAGCAGGTGACGAGCGCGCCGGGCATCAGCCAGTCGCTCCCGGATTTCATCAAGGCGACGGACCATGACGTGGCGCAATCCACTATTGTGTCGAGCCAATCCATATTGACCGACGGTTCGGACCTTGCCGGATCGGTGACCGTTCAGGCCGGCGCGAACCTCATGGTCAACCAGGTTGTCCTCACGAGCCTTGATGCGATAAGCGGGCATTTTGCGGTGTCGGGCAATCATTATCGCATCGATGCGATCGTGCAGACCAATGCCTATAGCGACAGCGATACGTTCGAGAATGGTTTCGCGGGACAGCAGTCGCTGTGCCAGCCCTCCACCAACGCGATGAACATCGCCAACTTCGTGCATCAGGCGGATAGTACCGGCGGAACGCCCGCATCGTCCGGCGATACGACGCACCTTCCGCAGAACTGGCAAATCACCATCATCAATGGCGATCTCCTGCAGATGAACTGGATCTCCCAGTACAGCTTCATCTCCGACAATGACATGCATGTGCTCAACGCGACCGGTTCCTATACGACGATCACCACCGGCGCGAACATGTCGATGAACACTGCAACCTTCGCCGAACTGTGCAACACCTACGATCTCGTCATGATCGGTGGGCACTATTACGACGGGAATTTCATCTTCCAGACGAATATACTGTTCGACAACGACACACTGACCACGGGCGGTGCAGCCGGCGCATATAACGGCAAGCTTTCGACCAGTGACAACCTGTTGTGGAATGCCGCCAGTATCCAGAGTGGCGACGCGACCAACTGGGTTACGGGGATACCGCAGCATTATCAGGACGCACTCACAGGACTTGCCAGCGGCAACTACACAATGCCGGATGGTTTTGGCAGCGACCCGAACTTTCACGGCATCGAGGGCCTCCGCGCGCTCTATATCACCGGGAGCGTGTACGATCTCAATTATGTCGAGCAGGTGAATATTCTCGGCGATTCCGACTATGTCGCGCATTACGAGGATTCACTTCTTGCCGCAACATCGAACACGCAATGGGACATCAGCACGGGTTCCAATGCATTGGTGAATATCGCGGCCATCGTCGACCACGACACCCACGGCACCGGGCTGTCCTATGTCGGCGGCGCGCTCTATTCCGATGCCATTCTGATCCAGGCTGAAATCATCGGATCACAGCCGCCAAGCACAGGGCCGGGTCAGGGACAGCCTTTGGCCAACGAGGTCGTAGCATTCCTCGATCACGACGCAGACGCTTCGACGCCGGCAGACCATTCGACATCCATTCACGTACCCGACACCAGCCACTCAGTCGATGTCATGCAGACGGTCCTCTCGTAAGAACAAGAAGACGTGCGCCAGGGGGGCGCGAAATAGATGAAACATGAAGAGCAGGCAAATTTGCGGGTCGCCATGGAAAATGGGCGGCAGGCAGCGCGCGGAAACGAGCAAAACCGCTTCGACAATCTTCTCGCCGAGATGGAGGAAACGATTCTCAAGCTCTACCGCCGTGAGCCGGAAGAAGCCACAACCGCTACGCCCGCTGCCGAAAAAACGTCGGTCGAGGAAATGCCGATCGCGGCACCGGTTGAAGCTGAACCGCTCGACAAGGCTGCCGCGATTCCCTTGAGCGAAACGCCCGATATGAAAACGGAGACCTCCGCCGCCGGCAATCCCCTGGCACGCGAAGTCGGGAAAGTTATCGAAGGCGATCGTGGGCCAGTCATGAAGCGCGAGGCCGATCGCGGCGCGGCCGGCAGCTTTCACAAGCGCGTTGCCACCGCCAGCTTCAGCGACAGTTTCAACAACGGTGTCACGGCGGTTCGCAAGAATCTCATAATTGTCATGGGCTTCACCCTGTTCTTGAACATCCTCGTTCTCGCCATACCGATCTATCTCTTTCAGATCTCCGACCGCGTCCTGACGAGCCGCTCGACCGATACGCTGATAATGCTGACGCTGGTGATTGTCGGTGCCGTCGTTATCCAGGTGGTGCTCGATGCGATACGCCGCTTCATCCTGATGCGCACCGCGGTCGAGGTCGCAGTCCAGCTTGGCGCCCCGATCCTCAGCGCCGCCGCGCGCGCCTCGCTGAACGGCAATGGCAAGGACTATCAGGTGCTTGGCGACCTGCAGCAGCTGCGTTCCTTCTTGACGTCGGGGACCCTCCTCTCATTCTTCGATGCGCCGATTGCACCGATTTTTCTCGTTGCGGTATTCTTCGTCCACCCGCACCTCGGTTACATCGTTGTCGTATCGTCGCTGATCCTGATCTGCATCGCCTTCATCAACCAGCGCGCAACCGCCGCCTCGTTCGCCGAGGCAACAAACTTCCAAAGCCGCGCCATGCTGCATCTCGATTCCATGTCGCGCAATTCGCAGATCATCAATGCCCTTGCCATGATCCCCGAAGCTGTTCGCATCTGGGGCCGCGATATGGCGGGTTCGCTGCGTGCGCAGGTCAAGGCGCAGGACCGCAACATCGTTTTCGCGACCATCTCCAAATGCTCGCGCCTGTTGACGCAAGTGACCATGCTCGGCTGGGGTGCCCACCTTGCCATCGACGGTCAGATGACCGGCGGCATGGTGATCGCGGCTTCGATCATCGCCGGCCGTGCGCTCGCGCCGATCGAGGGCGCCATTGAAGGCTGGAACAGCTTCATCCAGTTCCGCTCCGCCTTTGGCCGCATCAAGAACCTCCTGCAGACCTCGCCGCTGAATTTCGAGCGGCTTCGCCTGCCGACCCCGGAGGGCAGGCTGGACGTCGATCGTATTCTCTACGTGCCGCCACCGAACAAGAAGGTCATTCTCAACGGCATTTCCTTCACGCTGATGCCGGGCGAATCCCTTGCGATCATCGGCAATTCCGGCGCGGGCAAAACGACGCTCGGCAAGATGCTGGTTGGATCGATCCTGCCAACTTCGGGCAGCGTCCGTCTCGATCTCATGGACCTGCGCAATTGGGACCAACGGCAGTTCGGCGAAAACATCGGCTACCTGCCGCAGGATGTGCAGCTCTTCCCGGGAACGATCAAGGCCAACATCGCCCGCATGCGGGAAGACGTCACTGACGAGGCGATCTACGACGCGGCTATCCTCGCTGATGTGCACGAATTGATCGCAAGCTTCCCGCAAGGCTATGAAACCGTCGTGGCAGGGGACGGTGCTCCGCTCTCGGGCGGGCAGAAACAGCGCATCGCGCTTGCGCGTGCCTTCTTCGGCAGCCCGACATTGGTCGTCCTCGACGAGCCCAATTCCAACCTCGACTCGCAGGGCGATGCGGCACTGACCAAGGCGCTGTCGCATGCCAAGAAGCACAAGATCACCGTTGTCACGATCACGCAGCGCCCGGCGCTGCTCAGCTGCGTCGACAAGATCATGGTGCTCAGCAATGGTACGGTGACGATGTTTGGCTCGCGCGCGACCGTGCTTGAAGCGATAGCGCGCAAGAATAAGGAAGCCGGGATCATGCCGAGCATCGAAGCGGCGGAATAGGTGGGATAAAAGATGGCCACGCACGTCGTTAACGATCTTCAATGGTACGATGGGGTTCCGCGCTCCATCAAGCCCTACACCAGGTTCGGCATCATGCTGATCATCGTCTGTTTCGGTGGTTTCGGCACTTGGGCGGCTACAGCGCCGCTTGCCGCAGCGGTGATTGCACCTGGCACCTTCGTCGCCACTGGCAAGAACAAGATAGTGCAGCATCTCGAGGGCGGCATTATCAAGGACCTGCTGGTCCGCGAAGGCGACCGCGTCAAGGAGGGCGACGACCTGCTGACGCTCGATGAAACCGCACCGCGCGCCAATGCGCAGCAACTATACTTGCGTCAGGCCCGCCTCGAGGCAATTCTTGCCCGGCTGCACGCGATCGTACGCGGGGAAGACCGGTATCAGCCGCCGGCAATCATCCTCGATAATATCGCCAATCCCGAAATAAAGGCGGTCAATGACAGCCAGAGCGACAACTTCAATGCCGCTCACTCCAAATATGCCAATGAATACCAGATGATGCAGCGTAATATCTCGGCGCTCGAATTTCGCCGCATTGGCCGTAACGCGCAGATCATCTCCACCAAAAAACAGCTGGCCCTCTTGAAGGACGAGTACGTAGCAAAGGATTCTCTCTTCCGTCAGGGGCTTATGGCTCGCTCTGAAGTCAATGTGCTGGAGCGCGCCATTGCCGATGGCGAGGGCACCATCGCCCGGCTCGACGCCGAGATCGAGGAAGTCAACGCGCAGATCGAGAAGCTGCAGAAGGAAATGATCCAGACAAAGGATACTGAAAAGCAGGCAGCCCTTGACGAGATACAAAGCGCCGAAGCCGAACTCGACACTGTACGCGAGCAATCGCGCCAGGCAGAAAACATCCTCGAGCGCACCGTTGTAAAGGCGCCGGTCGCCGGCACGATCATACGGCTTTACTATCACACGCCGGGCGGCGTTATCGAGACCGGCAAGCCGATCATCGAGATCCTGCCAGCCGGCGTGCCGCTCATCATCGAGGCGCAAATTCCGCGCATGCAGATCGATGAGGTCAAGGAAGGGCAGGTCGCGCATGTACGCCTTAGCGCGCTCAATCAGCGTACCACGCCGATCATCAACGGGCGGGTCGACTATGTATCGGCCGACTCGATGACCGACACCAACCAGCACCAGGAAGTCTATCTCGCCCGCGTCAGCATTCCAGCGGACGAACTTGCGCGGGTGCACGGTTTCACGCCAACGCCCGGCATGCCGGCGGATATCCTGATCCAGACGCATGAGCGCACATTCTTTGAATATCTGGCCAAGCCCGTGATCGACAGCATGTCCCGCGCCTTCAGGGAGTATTGAGAAGCGGCCACCAACAGATTGCCTCTGCGCAGGATTTGGCTCAAATATCAAGCGTGCTGCCGTTTGAGTCCATTGCAACGCGGGGAGAGGCAAGATGAACTGGCGCAGGCTTCACAAAGCGCTCGCTGGTATCCCCGCGCGCTATCACCTGTTTGCCTGGATTGTGCTGGCGTTGGTGGTCATCGTAACAGTTGGCCCCATCGGCCTGCGCCCGATCACGCCGTTCGGGCCGGATGTTGAGCGGTTCACCGCCTTTGTCGTGGTTGGAGGGCTGTTCAGCCTGACCTATCCCACGCGACGGGTCGCAAACACAGTCTTAATCGTACTCGCATGCGGATTGCTCGAATACGCACAGCACTTCATCCCGGGTCGGCATCCGGACTTCGGGAATTTCCTGGTCAAGAGCGCCGGTGCAGTGGCAGGCATGCTGGCCGGAACGCTCATTCGCTAGCCAAAAATGCACATGGCGCTCGCGACTACACGGTCACGAACGCCATAAATCAATTGTGCGGCAATTAAAGTGCGGCCTGCCAGGCAACGCGGCGGATGTCAGCGCGGGCAATACCAAGATCGGCAAGATTGCGATCGGTGCAGCGGCTGAGTTCATGAAGATTCTGGCGGTACTGGCGATACTGAAGAATACGGTTGCGAAGGCTCATTTTTTATACCCCTTTTTAATTTCGTTGGCCTCCCTGGAACGGAATATGCGTTGCTTCGGCGGGCAAGAAAATTGCCAATGTTGCAGAGCAGCATTGATGATGCTGCATAGCAGCAGCCGAATGTTTACGAGGTCCTCTTCCAAAGTTGGATCGCCAGCCGCTATATCTCGGTGCAAACAACTGCAGCGGGTAGAGATGCAAACCGTACCATCAGCACGCGAACGGCTCGGACTGGCGCTCGCCAAACTCGATGCCCGCCGAGACGACGAACGTGTCTTCGTCAAGGTCTATGCTGATGCGGCGCGCAACGCCGCCGAGGCCGCGGACAGACGTACCGCAGAAGGCGGCTCCCTCGGTCCGCTTGACGGGCGCATCGTCTCGATCAAGGACCTTCTCGATGTCGCCGGCGAACCGACACTGTCGGGATCCGTCATCCGACGAACCGCTGCAGCCGCCGTAGCCGACGCCGTAGTGGTGGAAAGATTACGCAAAGCCGGCGCCGTGATCATCGGCAAAACGCTCATGACCGAGTTTGCCTTTACAGCGGTCGGTCTTAATCCGCACTATCCTGTCGCAGGAAATGCAGGTGATCCTGACCGGGTCGCGGGCGGTTCTTCGATAGGCGCCGGCATTTCAGTTGCCGAAGGCACGAGCGAAATAGCCATCGGTTCCGACACTGGCGGTTCTATCCGCATTCCCGCGGCGTTGAACGGCGTCGTCGGCTTCAAGCCTACGGCAAGGCGCATCCCGCTTCAGGGCGCCTTTCCGCTCTCTCCCAGCCTTGATTCTCTCGGGCCACTGGCGCGCTCCGTCGCGGACTGCGCGCTGGCGGATGCCATCATGGCCGAGGAATTGCCGGCTGTGCCCATGCCCATCGCGCTGAAGGGCCTGCGAATCGGTGTGCCGCGCAGCCAACTCTTCGACCTGACCGAACCATCGATCGCTACGGCATTCGAGACTAGCCTAAGCACCTTCGAGGCCGCCGGTGCTATCCTTGCAGATTGCTCGATTGACGATCTTATCGATGCAATGGCTGTCGCAACCTCCGTCGGCTCGATCGCCGGCATTGAGGGAAGCAGGGTCCACGCCGACTGGCTGCATGATAAGGGCCTGGATGTCGATCAACGTGTTCGTCGTCCTCTGCTTCGCCGCCTTGCTGTCCCCGAGAGCGAATACATCGGGTTGATGCAGCGCCGGCGTGCGCTTGTAGAGGCCATGGATCGGCGGATCAGCGCCTTCGATCTTATTGCGGTGCCGACCTGTCCAATCGTTGCACCACTGATCGAGGAAGTCGCCGCCAACGAGCAGCGGTACCGGGAGATCGAAGGATTGCTTCTGCGCAACACGCAGGTAGCCAACCAGTTCGACCTGACGGCGATCAGCCTGCCTATGCCCGGCATGGCCTTGCCGGGCGGATTGATGCTGATTGGGCGTCACGGCGCGGACCGTCGACTGCTTGCTATGGCTCTCTCTGTTGAACAGCTTCTTGCGAAAGCGATGTAGTCCTTGCTTCGGCTGATGTTATTTTGGCTTACGGCGGAAATAGCGCTCGCAATTTCCGGCAATCTGTTCAGGATGCGCAGCCGGACATTACGACGTCCAGCCCGTGCATTATTCTAGAGGGGTTCCGGTCTTGATCCGCCATTGTGTCTTTCTCCGCTTTCGTGATGAGGTCACCGCGCAGGAGCGCCAATCGATCTATCGCGATCTGCAAAAACTTTGCGACAATCTTCCCGGTGCGCTGGCAATCTCCTATGGCGGCAATGTCAGCCCGGAGGCAGGCATGGACAAGGGCTATTCCGAGGGGTTTATTCTCGATTTTGCCGACGCTACGGCGCGCGACGCCTATCTCGTCCATCCCGAACACCAGGCCATAGCAGGGCGCATCGTTGCCGCCACGGCAGACGGTGTTGCGGGCGTTTTGGTTTTTGATTTGGAAGTGTGAAAATGGGTGAGGACAAGGAATTCTTCGTAAAGCTGTTTCAGGCCGCAGTTGATGCCGCTGATCCTGAGCGGACGATTGCTGCACACTTGCCGCCGAAGCCGAGGGGCAGGACCATTGTCATCGGCGCTGGCAAGGGCTCGGCGCAAATGGCCAGCGCCTTCGAGAAGGTCTGGGACGGTCCGCTCGAAGGTGTCGTGGTCACCCGCTACGGCTTTGGCGCGCCCTGCAAACATATCGAAATCATCGAAGCATCGCATCCGGTTCCCGATGCTGCTGGGCTGGTCGCGTCCAAGCGCCTGCTTGAAACAGTGTCTGGCCTGTCGGCTGATGATCTGGTGGTGGCTCTTATTTCAGGCGGCGGGTCCGCACTTCTCCCTTCGCCTCCGGAAGGCATGACGCTTGACGACGAGATTGCCGTCAACAAGATGCTGCTTGCCTCGGGCGCGCCCATTTCGGCGATGAATGCGGTGCGCAAGCATCTTTCGACGATCAAGGGCGGGCGGCTCGCGGCAGCGGCACATCCGGCCCGCGTCTACTCACTGATCGTGTCGGACATTCCCGGCGACAACCCGGCATTTGTTGCCTCCGGCCCGACCGTTACCGACGAGACCACGCGCGAAGACGCGCTGCGCATTGTCGAACGCTACAATCTCGATTTGCCCAAGGCCGCGCTCGCTCATCTCAACTCGGCCAAAGCCGATGCGCCCAAGCCCTCGGACAGCGTCTTTACGGGGCATGAACACCATGTGATTGCATCTGCTGCGGTCTCGCTCGAAGCGGCTGCCAAGGTGGCGCGCGACATGGATATACAGGCTGCGATCCTTTCGGATGCGATCGAAGGCGAAGCGCGCGAGGTTGCCCACGTCCACGCAGCGATGGCCAAGCAGGTTCTTATGAAGGACCAGCCGTTCAAGAAGCCGGTCGTCATTCTTTCCGGTGGCGAGACGACCGTAACCGTTCGCGGCAAAGGCAAGGGCGGGCGCAACAGCGAATTCCTGCTGTCGCTCGCCATTGATATCGACGGTGTGGACGGTATCAGCGCCTTTGCGGCCGATACGGACGGTATCGACGGTTCCGAGGACAATGCCGGGGCCTTTGCCGACAGCACGACAGTGGCGCGGCTCCTTGCCAAGGGGAATGACGCGTCGGCACACCTCAACAGCAATGATGCCTGGACTGCATTTGCAGCGATCGACGATCTTTTTGTGCCGGGCCCGACCGGGACGAATGTCAACGACTTGCGCGCCATTCTCATTCGCTGATGCCTTGACGCGGTATCGCCATGATTGAATGGTCAACGGGGTAGCGATTCTCAAGCGCCCCTTTGGCGCCATCACGCAAAGGAATATCGAATGCGAGCAGCACTGTCCGTCATCGCCCTTGGCCTCCTCGTCGTTGCGGGCTGCACCACTGGAATGAAGGGCGGCAGCACGGCCGCATCAGGGCCGTCGCCGGCCAAGGATACCTACTACGTGCCGCCGCCGAAATCATTGACCACACGCGCAT
Source organism: Phyllobacterium sp. YR620 (assembly GCF_900104165.1). Taxonomy (NCBI): domain Bacteria; kingdom Pseudomonadati; phylum Pseudomonadota; class Alphaproteobacteria; order Hyphomicrobiales; family Phyllobacteriaceae; genus Phyllobacterium; species Phyllobacterium sp. YR620. Next base: position 45,871 of record NZ_FNJP01000005.1, on the reverse strand, counting down.
CGCCGTCGAAGGAACCGAGCGTGGCCGATGCGGCAAAGTCGGCGAAGCCGGCCGCGCCTCAATAGTTTTATCGAATTCGACCGTGCTTAGTGCAGCCGCCTGGCGATCTTCGCGAGGCGGCTTTATTCATGCCGGATACCGGACGGTCGTGGCCCTGAAACGACAAAACCCACCGCGGGAGGAGGTGCGGTGGGTTTCGTTGGGTATGGAAGGCCTTCTGGGAGGAGAGAGGCCATCCGTTTCGACAGAGCCGGGAGGAGGTGACGCTGCCGAAAATTCCTGATTTGAGAATAACTCAACTGATCTGATTTAATATGCACAATATTGCATAGCAGCATTGCATTTGGTGCATTGCAGCAATTTGCGCCGCCAGTCCGTCACGCCTCTATCACGGAGCGTTGACTATACAATTGGAACGGAACCAGTCCCCAATCCGTTAACAACGTATGAATGAGGCGAGTAGCAATTCTGCGAGCGCCGTTTGAACTTGGTTGGAAGGGGCAGGGCAATGCAATTCTCTAAATCATGTATCCCCGTACTCGCAGCAGGGCTGATAATATCAGTTGCCGCGGGCTATGCACCTGTCCAGGCTTTCAGCATCAAGAGCGAAGTGCAGTCTTCAGTACCAAAAGGCGGCGAGGGCGACGAAGTCAACAACCCGCAGCTTGAACGTGCAGCCTATCTTGAGGCGCGCGCCTATATTTGCGGCACCAGCGAGGCCAGCGAAACTGCGATGCGCAAGGGCATGAAAGAGACCGGCCTTCCGGAGGATATCGCGGTCGAGATCGTCTCGGACCTTGCATCTGGAATTATCGATCAGGCCGTAAAGACGAAATCACAGAAAATCTGCGGCAAGGCCGAAGTTCAGCTCTCACATTTTTGATAAGTCTTTAATTGCGGGTTGACGCAATAGAACAGGCTTTTCAGTGGCTTGTGCAACGTCATGTAAAATTTTAATGAAAGTTTATATTACTATTACAAGTTGTCACAATGATTTGAGGATATATGGGGTCTTTTCAATATGAGCAAGTTGCGATTATTGTTTGTGCGAAGTCTTGTCGGAATCAACAAGCACATTAACTATGACGGGGAAATTCCGCGGAAGTATCGTGAACGTCTTGCACCCGGCGTTGCTCGCATGGCTAGTGCCGGCGGACCGATGTGATGGGGCGAGCCGGGATTCATTGGATGGATGGAACGGGATGACGAAGAGAGCCAATAAACTTGAAGAATTAAAAGACGAACTCTCGAGACTCTGCGCCATGGCAGATGATGAAGGTTTTGAGATGATTGCTTATTTCATCGAGACCGCTATTCGTGAGGCCGATGAGCAGTTGTCGCAGGAGACGCGTGCCCTCAAGGGGCCGGAACTGCGTCTTCACTCCCGTTCGCTTTGAGACCGGCCATTGGGCGGCCGCGTTCGCCTCGCGGCAGGCTCGTCGATTGTTTTAACAACAATGCCGTGGATTTAGCGACTACAACCACGAAATAGTTTCATCGCATCCATGAACCTCGCTATGCGTTAAGCTTGAACGGCTTGATCGCAGCTTGGACGGCAAGCAGCCTCGGTCCAAAGGTGCCGATAAGGACGGCCGAGAGAAATAGTGAAACAAGCGCAAGCCGGAGGCCGATATGATCAGACGCGAAGCCTATCAGCGGAGGGCCGATCAGAAACCCGGCGTAGCCGATCGAAGCCGTCATCGCAATGGCTGTTGCTGGAGGTAGGCCCACAGTTCGAGAAGCGGCGCTAAAGAGCAGAGGCACAAGATTTGATGCCCCCAGTCCTACCAATGCGAAGCCGAACACAGAAAGTTCAAATGTAGGGCTGCCCAACGAGATGGCAAAGCCGCTAGCGGCTGAGATCGCACCCATCAGCAATGAGGCCCGTTCGCCGAAGACGCCGACAAACCAATCACCGAGGACGCGGCCCGCAACCATCATCAGAGAAAAGGCAGCGTATCCCATAGCGGCTTGTGCAGTGGACACTTTGACAACGGTCGTCATGTAGACGCCGGACCAATCGGCCATGCCGCCCTCCATCAGTAGGCCCAGAAAACAAAGCAATCCAATTCCAAACAAGGCAGGGGAAGGGATAGCGAACGCACGCGTATCGCTTTCACGTCTTTCTTCGATCGTAACTTTCAGTCCAAGTGTGATGCAGGCTCCTATCGCTGCAACTGAAAAAATGGCCAAGAGCGCAAGGGCCGTCAAGACGCTCAATCCATTCACGAACATCAGGCCGATCGAAATCGAACCGACTAGACCGCCGACGCTAAAGGCGGCATGAAAAGACGACATTATCGATGATCTCCAGGCGGTCTGTAGCGCAGCGGCAAACGTGTTCATTGCCACATCTAGGAAGCCCTTTCCCATGCCAAAGATCAGCGCGGTGAAAATCAAAACAGGAAGCGTGGCAGCAAACCCCGGAAGGACCATTGTGATCGGAAAAATCAAGCCTAGGAGTATCGTTGCGTACTGACTGCCCAAACGCGAGACCAACCAAGCCGCCACAGGCATGCCAACGAGCCCACCACCTGAGAACGCAAGGAGGCATAGAGACAGGGCCGAATCCGTTAGGGAAAGCGATTGGCGCAAAGCTGGCAGGCACGCGGCCCACGCGCCGATGCCAATACCGTTTACCAGAAAAACGATAGTTGTTGAAATCCTGGCTCCAATCAATCGGTGTTTCGCGTCGCTTTCACTCATCTTTCAGTCCATCCACCACCTGAATTGCCAATCCAATCTTCGCATATGCAGTGAGAGTGTCTTCCTCGATACCGGCCTCGACCACCAGATCTGTAATCTTGTCGGCGGCTGAGACAACATATGGAGCGCACGTGGCGATCTTTTCCCTTGTCGCTACAGCTACGACGCGAGCACTCGACGCTATGATATTAGCCTTCATAAACGCGTCCTCAGGATCAAACGCCGTTAGTCCCAGTTCAGAATCCAGCGCACAGATGCCCGGGAAGCAGATGCTCGGCCTCATCGATCGAACTTCGCTAACAGCACGTGCTCCCAGCGAGCCACCTGTGGTGCGATCGAGGTGTCCGCCGATAATATCGACTTCAATACCGGACCTGCCCAAGATGGCGTTGGCCACGGCCGGCGCGTTTGTGATCACGCGAAAATTCAAGTTGTCAGGCAGCAGCCTTGCGATTTCAGTGTTCGTTGAACCTGCGTCAATGAACACGACATCTCCTGTCCTCAACAGTTGTACCGCTCGTAGCGCAAGCCGCCTTTTTCGATCCCTATTCTCGTCCTCTCGCACGTGCAAAGGGGTGGAGATCTTATGGATCGTCAACGCGCCCCCATAGACCCTTTGACAAAGCCCCTCCTTGGCCAAATGCCGCAAATCTCGTCTAACCGTGTCCTCTGTCGCACCGACTTCCGCCGCAATCTCTGCCGCTATGACTCTTCCCGTATTTTGCAGGCGATCGAGGATTAATTTCTGCCGTTCTTTTGGTAGCGCCGCGACGTCCATTAGAAAGCTCTCCATTAAATGTATATAAACATATATAATCACGTTAAAATACGCAATACAGATCAATGGATACTGCGCAGAACAACGGCGGCAATTTGATGTGACCAGTCAGACGTTTAGAGGTAAACTCATGTGCGTGCGCCTGCACGCCAATTGGACCAGATTGGACGCCAGTATGCGCGTTCTTCCACAATTTATCGAAAACATCAACGGCCAGGCTCGAAATGGCTTTCGAGCCAGATTGCCCCCCCGCTCGCGTTAGCGGCACCGAAGTGCAATTTTTTTGGAGTCCTGAGATGCGGGAGCCGACGATCTACAGATAAATGAAACCGTCCGATCCTTTCGGGGAAGATGCTTCAATATTTGTGAATCATGAAACGGCGGGGGCGCATTGCGCCGCGCAGGGGCGCGCCTATATGAAGCCGATGACCCCAATATCCGTCCTCGACCTCTCACCGATCGCCGAAGGCAGCAATGCCGGGCAATCGCTTCGCAATTCACTCGATCTCGCCCAGAATGCCGAACGGCTCGGCTATAACCGCTTGTGGCTCGCCGAGCATCACAGCATGCGCGGTATTGCCAGCGCGGCGACTGCGGTCGTCATCGCTCATATTGCCGCTGGAACTTCGACCATCCGCGTGGGCGCTGGCGGCATCATGTTGCCCAATCATGCGCCGCTGATGGTAGCAGAGGCCTTCGGCACGCTCGCTTCGCTGCATCCGGGTCGCATTGATCTCGGCGTCGGACGCGCCCCCGGGACCGATCAGATCACGGCGCAGGCGCTGCGCCGCAATCTCAATCAGGACGTCAACGGTTTTCCGCAGGATGTGGTCGAGTTGATGGGCTATCTGCGCGACCCGGAACCCGGCCAGCGGGTCATCGCGGTACCGGGTGCGGGCACGAACGTGCCGGTCTGGATATTGGGCTCCAGCCTCTTCGGCGCGCAGCTTGCTGCGGCGCTCGGACTTCCATACGCCTTCGCGTCGCATTTTGCGCCAGCGGAAATGGAGCGGGCCATCGAAATCTACCGTGCCCGCTTCGAGCCTTCGGGACATATCGATCAGCCCTACGTGATGCTCGGCCTCAATGTCTTTGCCGCCGAAACAGATGCGGAGGCAAAACTCCTGCAGAGCTCGCAGCAACAGGCCTTCGTAAACTTGCGCACCGGCAGGCCCGGCCCGCTGCCGCCGCCGGTCGAAAACTACGAGGAAACACTCGACCTGCACTCCAAGGCCATTCTTCGCCAGGCATTGTCATGCAGCGTTGTTGGCTCGCGCGCGACGGTCAAGGCCGGTGTAGGGGAGTTCATTCAACGCACCGGCGCCGATGAAGTCATGGTCACGGGACAGATTTTCGATCACAAGGCGCGGATCAGGTCCTATGAGATTCTGGCCGAAGCGATGATCAAGCCCAGCGATGCGCTAAGCCGCCTGGCGTAGGCCGCCGGCTGCTTCGATGAAGGCAATGACGGCATCGAGCCCGTCGCGGCGCAGCATATCCGTAAAGACATAGGGCTTGCCGCCGCGCTGGGTCTTCGTGTCTGCATCCATTACCTCGAGATCAGCTCCAACATAGGGCGCAAGGTCCTTCTTGTTGATGATCAGGAGATCGGATCGCGTGATGCCGGGGCCACCCTTGCGCGGGATCTTCTCGCCCTGGCACACCGAGATCACGTAGAGGGTGAGGTCAGCAAGATCGGGCGAGAACGTCGCCGCCAGATTGTCGCCGCCCGATTCGATGAAGATGATCTCGAGATCGGGATGCCGCTTGTTCATCTCGGCAATGGCCTGCAGATTGATTGTCGCATCCTCGCGGATAGCCGTATGGGGACAACCGCCGGTCTCCACACCCATGATCCGGTCCTCCGGCAGGGCCTGCAAGCGGTTGAGAATGAGCGCATCTTCCTTCGTATAGATATCGTTGGTGACGACCGCGACGGAATATCTGCCGCGCATCGCCTTGCACAGCATTTCCGTGACGGTGGTTTTGCCCGAGCCGACGGGGCCGCCAATGCCGACCCGCAATGGTCCATTCTGGGAAATCATGAGCGAAAGACCCTCGAATATTGTGTTTCATGTTGCATGGCGGCGATTTCCGACATGATCGCGGCCGAGCCGAGATCATCGAGGCTGGACCGTGCTGCGGCACTTGCCACGCCAAGGATCGCCGGCTCAAGCGAAGCCATAAGGGCAACGCCCTGGCTTTGCCCGAGCGGCACCAGCCTGACCGCGCCCTGGATGAGGTTGGACAGGACAGCATGGAGATAGGCGGCAAGCGCCGGTTCGAGTTCTACACCGTTTGCAGCTGCGACTTTCGCGACAGCTACTGGGTAGGGTATTTCGTCTGCGGATCGCACGTTCATCCAATGGCTTGCCGCCTGGATGAAAGCGCTGCCTTGCAGCATCGTTTCCATATATCGCTCGGCCGAGCCCGATATCGCCGCGCCAAGCGCGGCGATATCCTCACCGGCATCAGGTTCACGCCACCCCGCAGCAAAAAGGACGGCATCGTTCCATACAGAGCCATGGTGGAGGAGGTCGCGCAGCCAGTCTTCGAGCGTCGCCCTGTCGCGAATAATGCCGTCGTGGATCACCCGCTCGATGCCATGGCTGTACGAAAACGCCCCGACGGGGAAGGCCGGCGACAGCCAGGTCATAAGGCGGATGAGGTGAGGGGTTTTCACGACATAGGCCTCACGTAAGCGACGGCCTCAATCATGCTCGTGCTCATGCTCATGGCCGTGCCCGTGATGATGGTCCCCATGCCCGCCATGATACGCCCCGCGCAACGGGTGAAAGGGGGCGACAATCTCATTGACCCTTGCCCCCAGCCCCTCGAGCATCGCCTTGATGACATGGTCGCGCAGGATCACGATCCGCTGTTCTTCCAACTGCGCCGGCAGGTGACGGTTGCCGAGGTGCCAGGCAAGCGCTGAAAGATGTTGGCGATCGCGCGGCACGACCTCGTAAAGCTGCTCGTCGGCTGCGACGATTTCGGCAATTCGCCCGTCTTCGAGCACAAGGACGTCGCCATGAGTGAACGCGATCGCCTCGGGCAGGTCAACGAGAATTTGTTCGCCTTTCTGCAAGGTCAGAACCTTACGCCGCAAATGCCGCTCATCATGGGCAAGGACGACGCTGTCGAACGGTGCGCCATGATAGTGCCCGGCGTGGTCGTGATCGGTTACCCGTTTCATTGCAAATGGTCTTCCTCATTGAAATCGTCGTTCATGCACAAGAAGAAGTCGAGCGGCGGCGCATTGCCGGTTAACTGGCTGAGCAGGGTATGTACTTGCCCGCGATGGTGTGTCTGGTGGTTGAAATTCTGCGTCAGGCAGCGATCGAGCGTCGATGCATAGGGCGCGCCCTCCATCGTTGTCCAGCGGAACACGCCGGTGACGCGATCCTCGCCAAGGTCGCCGATGACATCGATGATGTGATTGTCAAATGCGTCGCGGGTGGCCCGCAAATCCGCAAGGTTCTCGTGAAGGATGACGTCGAGGCTCGGGGGAATGTAGGGATTGCCCGTAATCCGCCCGAACCACAATTTGTCGATGGCGAGAATATGATTCAGCGTGCCGTGCACGGACCGGAAGAACGCCCGCCGGTCAGCATAATAGTCTTCGCTGTCGAGCGTCGCGGCAGCGTCATATATGCGGTTATTGGCCCATTTATTGTAGTAGGCCAGCCGCTTGAAGTGCTCTTTCATCAATTTACCATCCGTCAGAACAAGAAATAGCGCTGCGCCATCGGCAGTATAGTGGCCGGCTCGCAGGTCAGCAATTCGCCGTCGGCCCGCACCTCGTAGGTCTCCGGATCCACCTCGACATGCGGCGTCGCGTCATTATGGATCATCGAAGCTTTTGAAATGCCGCCGCGGGTGTTCTCGACGCCGATGAACTGCTTGTCAACGCCAAGCGACTGCCGCAGGCCGGCCTCCTCAGCTGCCTTGCTCACGAATGTCACCGACGAATTGCTGACATTGCGGCCATAGGCCCCGAACATGTAGCGGTAGTGCACAGGCTGCGGTGTTGGTATCGAGGCGTTGGGATCGCCCATGGGCGCGGCGGCAATCGAGCCGCCAAGCAGCACAAGATCGGGTTTGATGCCGAAGAAGGCCGGGTTCCACAGCACAAGATCGGCGCGCTTGCCGGTTTCGATCGAACCGACATGCCGCGAGATGCCTTGCGCGATGGCAGGATTGATCGTGTATTTCGCTATATACCGCTTTACCCTGAAATTGTCGTTGTCGCCGGTCTCCTGCGGAAGGCTTCCGCGCTGCCGCTTCATCTTGTCGGCCGTCTGCCAGGTCCTGATCAGCACCTCGCCGACACGGCCCATCGCCTGGCTGTCGGACGAGATGATCGAGAAAGCTCCGATATCGTGCAGTATGTCTTCAGCCGCGATGGTCTCCTTGCGGATACGGCTCTCGGCAAAAGCAACGTCCTCCGGGATCGATGAGGAGAGATGATGGCAGACCATCAGCATGTCGAGGTGCTCGGCGATCGTGTTTTTCGTATAGGGCCGGGTCGGATTGGTCGATGAAGGAATGACGTTCGGCAGCCCGCAGATCTTGATGATGTCGGGGGCGTGGCCGCCACCGGCGCCTTCCGTGTGAAATGCATGGATGGTGCGCCCCTTGAAGGCATTGACCGTATCCTCGACGAAGCCGCTTTCGTTGAGCGTGTCGGTGTGGATCATCACCTGGACGTCGTATTCATCGGCAACGGTCAGGCAATTATCGATCGCCGCGGGGGTCGTTCCCCAATCCTCGTGCAGTTTCAGGGAGCAGGCGCCGCCGAGGATCATTTCCACAAGCGCCTTTGGCTGCGAGGCGTTGCCCTTTCCGGAAAGGCCGATATTCATCGGAATATTGTCGAAGGACTGGATCATTCGTGCCAAATGCCATGGCCCGGGGGTACAGGTGGTGGCCAAGGTTCCATGGGCCGGGCCGGTGCCGCCTCCGAACATCGTGGTCACGCCCGACATCAGCGCTTCCTCTATCTGCTGCGGACAGATGAAATGTATATGTGCGTCCATGCCGCCAGCAGTCAGGATCTTGCCTTCGCCGGCGATGATTTCCGTGCCCGGCCCGATGATGATCGAAACGCCGGCCTGTGTGTCGGGATTGCCGGCCTTGCCGATGGAGGCAATCAAACCGTCTTTAAGGCCGACATCGGCCTTGTAGATGCCGGTATGATCGACGATCAAGGCATTGGTAATGACGGTATCGACAGCGCCGTCCGCCCGTGCGATCTGGCTCTGCCCCATGCCGTCGCGAATAACCTTGCCGCCGCCGAATTTCACCTCTTCGCCATAGACCGTGAAATCCTTCTCGACTTCGATGAAGAGTTCGGTATCGGCAAGGCGCACACGGTCGCCGGTCGTTGGGCCGAACATGCGGGCATAGGCGGAACGGCTGATTTTAGCGGGCATGAACATTCCCTCTTCGATGGATAGGCTGCGGTATTGCCGGTGCAGTGCGACACATTCTCGCCGTGTTATTGCCCCGACAAGACCCGATTGCTGACCGCTTCAGATCGAATTCCGCATGTGAACTGCGCCCGTCATCAGTAGATGATCGTTCGCCAATCGCATGAAAGGAAAAACGATGCGAAAGATGATAGTCCTGACGCTGTGTGCGGCATTCCCGCTGGCGACATCCGTTGCCTACGCGCAGTCCGCCGCTCCGCAGGCCCCGTCGGCTGAACAGCCGGCCGGCAAGACCGAGGCGCCAGCGAAGGCCGGCGCGACGCCGATTACGACCATCAACATTGTTGATATCAACGAACTGCCCGAAGGGACGAAGAGCCAGGTCAACGAGGCTATCGCCAAGCGCAGCGATACGGACGTACAGAAGCTCCGGACCTCGATTGACAAGTCGCCCCAGGTTTCGGCCGCCCTCAAGGAAAAGGGCCTGACGTCCGCTGCAGTCGTCATCGCAAGCCTTGATTCCAAGGGTCTGCTGACGCTGGTCACCAAGAAGCCGAGCTGACCGCCCGCTTCTGCCCGGCAATTCGGTAAGCGCGTTGCGATCGGAGATCTTCCGGTCGCTTTTCGGCATGAAAGATTCAAGCGGTATTCTCAAAGCGTGCCCATGATCTTTTGCTGGAATCCGTAGACGGTCCGGTTCCCGCCGAGCGGCACCAGCGTGACGTCGCGCTCCTGTCCGGGCTCGAAGCGGACTGCGGTGCCGGCGGCAATATCGAGGCGCATGCCGCGGGCTTTTCCGCGCTCGAAGTCGAGGGCGGAATTGGTCTCGAAGAAATGGTAATGCGAACCGACCTGAACCGGCCGGTCGCCCCTGTTGGCGACCTTCAAGGTCACCGTGCTCGCGCCGGCGTTGAGTTCGATGTCGCCCTTGGCCGGGATGATTTCTCCTGGGATCATCGTCTGCTCCTAGCGGATCGGTTCATGTACGGTGACAAGCTTCGTACCGTCCGGGAACGTTGCCTCAACCTGGATGTCGTGGATCATCTCGGCAATGCCCTCCATGACCTGCTCACGCGTAATGACATGGGCGCCCGCTTCCATGAGATCGGCGACGGAGCGTCCGTCACGGGCGCCCTCGACAACGAAATCGCTGATCAGGGCAATGGCTTCGGGGTGATTGAGCTTGACGCCGCGCTCGAGCCGCCGGCGCGCGACCATTGCCGCCATGGAAATGAGAAGCTTGTCTTTTTCCCGTGGAGTGAGGTTCATCGTTTCCCCTAGAAATTGTACTTACATTCGCGTCTAGATTGCCCAGACTTTAGGCACGCCTGCCTCTTCGTTCAGCAGTTCTATCAAAGGAACCAGCCGCTTTCGCAGGTTATAGGCATCGCCGTCGATCAGTCTCGCAAGAAGCTTGCCAGACCAGAAGGAGGCACCGCCTTTCGCCCCAATTATTTTCCGGGCTGCATCGAGATGACGCTCCGCATCGGCGCCGAGCAGCAATACCGTTGCCATGGCTCGAGCACCGCCGAGCAGGGCTGGTTGGCGGAGCATTGAACCGGCATCCGGACCAAGACGAAAATCCTCGGCATGGACGAGCCTGTTGTCGCGCCAGATGCGCCAGCGATCGTGGAACGTTGCGGTCTCAATGTTTTCGCCCATTGCCTTGCGCCCGAAAACGATCGGCTCGATGATCAGTGCGCGGCTTGCCCCGGCAAGACTGATATTCAGGCTGCGGCGCAACGCCGATTTCTCGAAGACAATGGTTTCCTGTGGCAGCCACGCCAGTGAAGCCTCTTCGCCGACGTGAAGCTTCGTTTCGACTTCGGCGGTATCGGCGGACGCGCGATAAATGCGCTCGCAAGCCTGCGTCGTGATCTGCGCCCTGCAGTTCTCCGCTACATCGAACTCCCAGCGCATCCTGTCGCCGCCGGTCAGGCCGCCGGACGTGTTGATCATCACCGCCTCAAGACCGTGGTCGTCGCGCTCGGGCAGGCGAATCTTGGCGCAACCCTCCTGATAGAGCGAGGCGATGCGGGTTCGGCCGTTCACATGTTTGACGGAAAGCCGCGCGGCGCCGTAAGCGCGTTGTGCCGTCGCCGCGACAATATCAGGGGACGAATGAACGTTCATGCACGCAGGCTAGAGCAAGCCTTGCAGGGGTGAAAGCTCAAACTTTGCCAAGTTCAATGGCGCGCTGGTGCGCCGCATCGACAGCTTCGGTGACAAGCTTTTGCATTCGGTTCTCCCCCATCAACACGTTGAGCGCTGCCGCGGTTGTTCCGTTGGGGCTTGTGACCTGTTCGCGTAGCGTCGTTGGCGTGTCCTTGCTCGAAGCAGCAAGCGCACCCGCGCCATAGACGGTCTGCATCGCCAATAGTTCCGCGGTGCTGCGTTCGATCCCTGCGGTGACTGCTGCCTCGGTCAGGCACTCGATGAAATGAAACACGTAAGCCGGGCCCGAACCTGAAACTGCCGTCACCGCGTCGATCAGGCTCTCGTCGGCGACCGAAGCGACAGCGCCGCTCGTCTTGAGCAGTGTATTGACGAAACGCGCATCCTCGTCTTCCACATTGCTGTTGCGGTAGGTGACGATCATGCCTTTTCCGATCGCCGCCGGGGTGTTGGGAATCGTGCGAATAATGGCGGCGTCCCTGCCGAGGCTTTTTTCAAAGAATGCGACGGTGATGCCGGCAGCGACGCTGACAAATGTCGCCGTCCTGGCGAAACGCTCATAGGCTGGAAGCACGTCGCCCATGACCTGCGGTTTGACCGCGACGAGAATGACGCGCGGTGCAAGGTCGGCGGGCAGGCGGCTTGCATTGGCAACGGCTTCCACCCCCAATCCTGCCGCCCGTTCCCGTAACGCGTCGGTCGGTTCCACGACATGCACCTGGCCCGGCTTCAGCACGCCGGCATCGAGCCAGCCCTTGAGCATGGCAAAACCCATATTGCCGCACCCGACCAAAACCACATTCTCAGCCATTTTATTCTCCCTGATTTTTGCGCACTTTGATCCGCTCCGGTGCTTCGGGTCAACGCCGATCGCCACTGACCTGAGCAGGTTCTGATTAACCATTTATTTTTGACGTGACTTTAGATTGAATTAACCTTCGTCTATGAACGAAAGACACAGGTTGCGGCAGTGCTGGAGTTAGGTTGCGGATGAGTAATCGCGATAACGAGACGAAGAAGCGGCCACGGTCGCTGCTCTCGTTTGCGGGCCAGCCGGAAGAGCCCGCTGAAGGTTCAGGGCCATCGTTTCGTCACGAAAGCGAACTCGAACGCTATCATCGCATGCGCGCTTTGCGCCTGGCCGCAGCGAGCGACGATCTGCAGCGATCATGGCCCGAAACGGCCCGCAGTCTCACCCCCGAGGAAGCCGAACAGGAGGCAGTTGATCGCTTGCGCGCCGAGATGGCCGCGATCAAGGCCGAGCTCAACCGGCGTGGCGACGAAGAAGCGCGCAGCGTCTTCCCAGCCGATAGCGACACACAGCCCTTGCCGGTAGAGGATCTGGCACAAGCCACTCAACCTTCGCAACCGATCGGCGGCGCAGCCGAAGATCGGTCTTTGCCGGAAGATGTCGCGCCAGTTTCGGAATTGCCTGTCGATACAGACACCGCCCCCGAAGAGAAAGCACATGGCATCCGGCCGCTGCGGTGGCTTATCGTTGCCGTGGTCATCATCGGAACGCTATTTAGTGTCGATAAGGGCATTATCCTTCCGGTAGGCGTCGCCTTGGGCATTGCCTTGATGATCGGAATGATCGAGGCATCCCAGGTACGGAGGCGCAAGGCATCAGCATTATCAAAAATGCCTTTGGGATCGACCTCGCTCGTGGCGGAAACGGACGCCGTTCGGCCCTCGGATATTGCAGCCTCGCGGCTCGATACTGCGATCAAGCAGGTGAAGGAACGGACGACGCGCTAGTGCAGTCTCGGGGTGGGACCCTGTCCCTTGTCGTCAATGACATAGCCGCGATAGAACCGGTCGAGCGTGAACGGCGCGGAAAGCGGGTGCGGCTCGTCCTTGGCGATGGTCCAGGCGAAGCATTTTCCCGAAATCGGCGTCGCCTTGAACCCGCCATAGCACCAGCCGGTGTTCAGATACATGCCAGGCAGCGGCCCCGTGGTGATGATGGGGGAGCCGTCCATGGTCATGTCCATGATGCCGCCCCAGGAGCGAAGCAGCTTGACGCGTGCCAGTGCCGGGATGACAGCGACGAATTCGCTCATTACATCTTCGACGACCGGAAGGTTGCCGCGCTGCGCATAGGAATTATAGCCGTCGATATCGCCGCCGAACACAAGGCCGCCCTTGTCCGACTGGCTGAAATAGAGATGTCCGCCGCCGAAGGTCGCGACCGTGTCGACAACGGGCTTCAGGGCCTCCGAGACAAAGGCCTGCAGCACGTGCGATTCAAGCGGGAGGCGGTCGACGCCGGCGCGGCGCATGAGTTCGCTGGTATGGCCGGCCACCGCGCAGCCGACCTTCTTGGCCTTGATCGGACCGCGCGTCGTCATGACGCCGGTAATGGTATCGCCGTCCTTGAGGAAGCTTGTGACCTCGCAGTTCTCGATGATATCGACGCCAAGCTGGTCGGCGGCGCGGGCATAGCCCCAGACGACTGCGTCATGGCGCGCCGTTCCGGCACTGCGCTGCATGAGCCCGCCGAGAATCGGAAAACGCGCATTGTTGCTGATGTCGAGGCCGGGGATCAGTTTCTTGATTTGCTGCGGGTTCATCAACTCGCAATCGATGCCATTAAGACGCATCTGGTTGCCGCGGCGGGCGTAAACGTCGAGCTGCGGCAGCGTATGGGCGAGGTTGATGACGCCGCGCTGGGAAAACATCACATTGTAGTTGAGGTCCTGCGACAGCGTTTCCCAGAGCTTCATCGATGCTTCGTAGAAGTGCTGGTTTTCGGTGAGGAGATAGTTCGAGCGGATCGCGGTGGTGTTGCGGCCGATATTGCCGGAGCCGAGCCAGCCCTTTTCGACGACCGCAATATTGCGAATGCCATGCTCCTTGGCGAGATAATAGGCTGTCGCAAGACCATGGCCGCCGCCGATGATGACGACGTCGTAGGCCGGTTTCGGGTCGGGTTTGCGCCAGGCGGGCTTCCAGTCCTTATTGCCGTTGAGGGCGTTCTTGAGCAGGCTGAAAGCTGAATAGCGCATCGAAAATTCCGGATTCGGGAGAGATTCTGGGATCATGCATGGATTTGGCGCGCTCGCCAAGCAACGATTGAAAGCCTGACGCGCCTCTGGGGCACATCATCGCATTGCTGTTCCCGACCGCTTTCGCTATTGCGTCAGCGAACGCCGCTTTGACGGTATTATTCGGCCGCAAAATCAACACTATGGTGGCCGATCCACCAGTTCGACGCCCGGGAGCAGCACATGGCAGTGACGATCAATGGCAAGGAAATTGCCGAGGACGTGGTTTCGAAGGTCAAGGCGTCGGCCGCCGAACTGATAGAGTCAACCGGGATCACGCCCGGTATCGCCGTCGTTATCGTCGGTGAAGATCCCGCAAGCCAGGTCTACGTCGCCTCAAAGGGCAAGAAGGCCCGTGAATGCGGCTTCAAATCCGTACAACACACCCTCGCCGAGGATACCAGCGAGGAAGAACTTGTTGCTCTTGTCGAGAGCCTCAATGCCGACCCGTGTATCCACGGCATCCTCGTGCAGCTTCCGCTGCCCAAGCACATCGATTCCGGCCGCATTATCCAGACGATTTCGCCGGACAAGGACGTCGACGGCTTCCATTTCATCAATGTCGGCAAGCTCGGCACCGGCGAACTCGATACGGCTTTCGTTCCGTGCACGCCGGCAGGCTCCATGCTGCTGATCGAGCGCGTTCTGGGCCGGGACCTCTCCGGGCTCAACGCGGTGGTGATCGGCCGCTCGAACATTGTCGGCAAGCCGATGTTCAATCTGCTCCTTGCTCACAATGCGACGGTGACGATTGCCCATAGCAGGACCAAGGATCTGGCGGGCATCTGCCGCAACGCAGATATTCTCGTTGCCGCCGTCGGCAGGCCGCAAATGGTCAAGGCCGATTGGGTCAAGCCCGGCGCAACCGTGATCGATGTCGGCATCAATCGCATCCCGGCTCCGGAAAAGGGCGAAGGCAAGTCGCGCCTTGTCGGCGATGTCGATTTCGCGGATGCGGCGACGGTCGCGGCTGCCATCACACCGGTCCCCGGCGGCGTCGGTCCGATGACGATCGCCATGTTGATGGCCAATACGCTCGTTGCGGCCTACCGCTCGGTTGGGAAGGTGCCGCCGCGCTTCTGATCGATTTGCTCTAACAGGGAATCTCGCTAAAAGAGCACATGGCCCAAGCCCTCAAGGTCAGCAGAACCTTTGCCTTTCTGCTCGTCGACAAATTCCCGATGTTCAGCCTTGCCGCTGCCATCGATACGATGCGTACGGCCAACCGCATGGCCGAGCAGCCCTATTATTCGTGGATCATCGTGTCGGCCAATGGCGAGGCAGTGACCGCTTCTAACGGCCTGCAGATCAATGTGGATTATGCACTTGCCGACCTTCCGTCGTCCGATATCTTCTTTGTCTGCGCCGGCCTCAAGACCGACTTCGACGACAAGCAGAAGGTCATTGCCGCCTTGCGCAATCTTGGACGGCGCGGCGCAGCGCTGGGCGGGCTCAATATCGGCAGTTATATCCTTGCCGAAGCCGGCCAGCTCGAAGGTCATCGCTGCACTATCCATTGGGAGAACCGCGCCGGCTTCCAGGAGAAGTTCCCGCAGATCGAATGCACGGGCAATGTCTTCGAGATCGACCGCAAGCGCTATACCTGCGCCGGCGGCACCACCTCGATCGACCTGATGCTTGAAATCATCCGGCAGGATTTCAGCCCGGCGCTCGCCAACGAGGTCGCCAACCAGTTTCACCACGAGCGCATTCGCTCGCAGACCGATCGCCAGCGCATCGGGCCGGAGCGGGACCTGACCGGCAAGTCGGAAAAGCTGCGCAAGATCGTGGAATTGATGGCCGACAATCTCGAACAGCCGAAATCGGCGGTCCGGCTTGCCAAGGCGGTGGGCCTGTCGGTGCGGCAGGTCGAACGGCTGTTTCTGCGTCACCTCAATATGACTCCGGGCCGTTACTATATGAGCCTGCGGCTGGAGCGGGCACGCGAATTGCTGCGGCAAACCCATTCGCCGATTCTCGACGTCGCGCTCGCAACGGGATTCACGTCGCATTCCTATTTCGCACAGAGCTACCGCGCGCAATTCGGGCGCTCGCCTTCGGACGAGCGCCGCACGACGTATTAGCGCTTCATGTTCTAGCCGAACACAGAAGCTCCGTGGTCGGCCCGGCCCACTGCCTGGCGGAATGTCGCGAAGAGTTCGCGGCCCATGCCATAGCTGTTGTGGCTGATATCGACTTCGGGGGCGGGACGGCCCGCCAGAACGTCCGGATCCTCGAGCACATCCAGCGCGCCAATTTCCGCGTCGAGGCGGACGACATCGCCATCCCGGATTTTGCCGATGAGGCCGCCGTCGAGTGCCTCGGGCGTCACATGGATCGCGGCCGGAACCTTGCCCGAAGCGCCGGACATGCGCCCGTCGGTAACGAGTGCCACCTTATAACCCCGATCCTGCAGGACCCCCAACGCCGGGGTCAGCTTGTGCAATTCGGGCATGCCGTTGGCGCGCGGGCCCTGGAAACGCACCACAGCCACGAAATCGCGATCGAGCTTGCCCGCCTTGAACGCATCCTGCAGTTCGGCCTGGCTGTCGAAAACGATGGCCGGCGCCTCGATAATATGGCGGTCGGCCTTCACGGCAGAAGTTTTGATAACGGCGGTGCCGAGATTGCCCTTGAGCATCTTCAGTCCGCCGGTCACCTGGAACGGCTCCTTATAGGTGGACAGGACCTTCTTGTCGCCGCTCTCCGCAGCGATCGGCTCGCGCACGACAGCGCCGTTTTCGCCGAGCTTCGGCTCGATCGTATAGGCGCGCAGTCCCTCGCTGCCGCCCCAGACGGTCTTGACGTCCTCGTGCAGGAGCCCGGCATCGAGAAGTTCGCGGATGATATAGCCCATGCCGCCGGCGGCATGGAAATGGTTCACGTCGGCAAGACCGTTCGGATAGACACGGGCGAGCAGCGGCACGATGTCTGACAGGTCGGAAATATCCTGCCAGGTCAATTTGATACCGGCTGCAGCCGCCATGGCGACGAGGTGCATCGTATGGTTGGTGGAACCGCCTGTCGCATGCAGTCCGACGACGCCGTTGACGATCGTCTTCTCGTCGATCATCTCGCCGACCGGCGTATATTCGTTGCCGAGAGCGGTAATGGCGAGCGCGCGTTTCGCGGCTTCGCGGGTCAGCGCTTCGCGCAAGGGGGTGCCCGGATTGATGAAGGAAGCGCCCGGCATGTGCAGGCCCATGATCTCCATCAGCATCTGGTTCGAATTGGCGGTGCCGTAGAAGGTGCAGGTGCCCGGGCCGTGATAGGACTTTGATTCCGATTCGAGCAGTGCATCACGCCCGACCTTGCCCTCGGCATAGAGCTGGCGCGTCTTTGCCTTTTCGTCGTTGGGCAGGCCCGTCGTCATCGGTCCGGCTGGAACAAATACCGCTGGAAGATGACCGAAGGTGAGCGCGCCGATGACGAGCCCGGGCACGATCTTGTCGCAAACGCCAAGATATACCGCGGCGTCGAACATATCGTGCGATAGGCCGATCGCCGTTGCAATGGCGATGACATCGCGCGAAAACAGGGAAAGCTCCATGCCCGGCTGGCCCTGGGTGACACCGTCGCACATGGCAGGGACACCGCCGGCGACTTGCGCCACGCCGCCAGCTTCCTTGGCCGCTGCCTTGATGAGCTGCGGGTAGGTTTCAAACGGTTGATGCGCCGAGAGCATGTCGTTGTAGGAGGTTATGATGCCGAGATTGGGCACCACGTCGCCGGCAAGCGCCGCCTTGTCGGATGGACTGCACGCGGCAAAGCCGTGGGCAAGATTGGCGCAGGCGAGCGCGGAACGTTTCGGCTTGCGTGAGGCCGCCTCCCGCAGGTGATCGAGATAGACATCGCGCGTTGGTCTTGATTGTTCGCAAATGCGATTGGTAATGCTTTTTACCCGTTGCAGGACGGTCATCTTCTATCTCCTCTTGGCGGCTGCCCGGAAGTTGGGAGCTTCCCGATGCAGCGACGCAGTCGGGCCGCTCACGGCGCCCAGAAAATCTCAAGCTCTATCGGCTTATAGCGCAGAACCGCACGGATCGGCATGTCGAGCGCGCTGCCTTCGCCAAGCGCAGCATCGAGCACGTCCTTCTTCGCCGCGCCTTCAATATGCAGTGCCACGAATCGCGATCCGGCAATCATCGGAAGCGTCAGCGTCAGCCTCGGTTCGCCCGCGCCTTCCGCCTGCATGGGCAAAACCGGCGCCATCTGGTCCGGCGCAATCGCCGCAGCAAGATGGTCGCCGCCCGGAAAGAACGATGCCGTGTGCCCGTCGTTCCCCATGCCAAGCACGGAAACGTCAAACGAGCGTCCAAGCCGGCCGATTGCCTCGGACGCCAGTTTAGCACCTTGTTCGACATTGGGCGCAGGATTGTAGAGGCCGACGAAATTGGCATCCGCCGCTTCGTTTTGCAGGAGCAGCTCGCGTACGAGCTTCTCGTTGGACCGGTCGCTCGTCGGCGGTACATACCGCTCGTCGATGAGGGTAATCGTAATGTTCGTCCAGGGTAGCCGCTTATGAGAAAGAGCTTTGAAGAAGCGGGTAGGGGTCGTGCCGCCGGAGACCGCAAGCACGGCACTTCCGCGTTCCTTGCATGCGGTGCCAAGCCGTTCGGCGACGGCGGATGCGAGTGCCGCGGCGAGCGCATCACCGTCAGCGAAAATGTTCAGCTTATGATCGATCACCATGACACGTGCGACCTTCCTATGCTTCCGCTTCGTGCCAGGTCCGACCGTCGCGCTCGATCAGGGCGATCGCAGCCGATGGTCCCCAGGTGCCGGCCGTATAGCCGTAGGGCGGCTGTCCGTCCTCGGCCCAGGCCTTGAGAATGGGGTCGACCCACTGCCAGGCCGCAACCACCTCGTCGCGGCGCATGAACAGCGTCTGGTTGCCGCGCACGACATCCATGATCAAGCGTTCATAGGCATCGGGATTGCGTGCCTGGAAGGACTCGGCAAAGCTCATGTCGAGCGGAACATGGCGAAGCCGCATACCGCCCGGACCCGGATCCTTGATCATCATCCACTGTTTGACCCCCTCGTCGGGCTGCAGGCGGATCACGAGCTGGTTGGCGACCACGCGGCCGGCGCTGTCGCCGAAGATCGAGTGCGGGATCGGCTTGAACGAAACGACGATCTCGGATGCGCGCGTGGCGAGGCGCTTCCCGGTCCGCAGATAGAACGGCACGCCGGCCCAGCGCCAGTTGGCGATCTCGGCCTTGATGGCAACGAACGTCTCGGTGCTGCTCGGCTTGCCGAGTTCGTCCAGATATCCCTTGACCGCGCCACCGGCTGATGCCCCGGCGCGGTATTGGCCGCGCACAGTCAATTCCTCGTAATTCTTGTTGTTGATCGGGCTGAGCGAGCGCAGCACCTTCAGCTTCTCGTCGCGCACCGCATCGGCGTCCATCGACGACGGCGGTTCCATGGCGACGAGGCAGAGCAGCTGCAGCATATGGTTTTGCACCATGTCGCGCAGCGCACCGGCCGTATCGTAATAGCCGGCACGGTTCTCGAGCCCGACGGCTTCAGCAACGGTGATTTGGACATGGTCGATATGAGCGGAGTTCCACAAGGGCTCGTAGAGGGCATTGGCAAAGCGCAGGGCCATCAGGTTCTGCACGGTTTCCTTGCCGAGATAGTGGTCGATGCGGAATATCTGCTGCTCGTGGAAGACGTGACCGATCGTGTCGTTGAGGGCGATCGCCGAGGCGAGGTCGCGGCCGATCGGCTTCTCGACTATGATGCGGGTATGATCGTGCACGAGCTTGTGGCTCTTGAGCCGGCTCGTGATATCGCCAAACAATGACGGGCTGACCGCAAGATAAAAAGCTC
This sequence comes from Phyllobacterium sp. YR620, assembly GCF_900104165.1. NCBI lineage: Bacteria > Pseudomonadati > Pseudomonadota > Alphaproteobacteria > Hyphomicrobiales > Phyllobacteriaceae > Phyllobacterium > Phyllobacterium sp. YR620. The sequence goes on along the minus strand of NZ_FNJP01000005.1, from coordinate 25,895 downwards.
GGATTCGCTTGGTGTCGTTGCCGATCGCCGCCTTGAGTTCCTCCCAGCCATTATCGGACGTGGCGTCCACGGCGACATAGAAGATCCGTGAAAGAAATTGGTCGAGCTGCTTTGGATCGATCTCGTCGGCCTTGACGAATTCCTTGATCGCCGCCGCCGCAAAATCGCGGTAGCCCTGGTCGGTCATGGCCGAACGCGAGGCACCGATGATGCGGGTCGGCTCGGAGAACTGCCCGTCACGCTGACGCTGGTAGAGAGCCGGTATCAGTTTGCGCTCTGCAAGATCGCCTGTGCCACCGAAAACGATACAATCAAAGGGTTCAACCGGGATTATCTGGCTTGTCATACGGATGCTCTCATTACGCCTGAATGCGTCGAAGGGCGCAGCGTTGTATAATCTAATCGATTTAAAATGACCAGTCCCAGCGCACGAACTGCGTCAAAATGCATTCCCAATTCGTGTCGGTTCACTTACGATTGCAACGAACAGGAAGTAGTCATGGTACAGAATCTCTCCAAAGTTGTCGCGCAGGATCAGAAGTTCCTGAACATCATCAACGGTCGGCAGGTCGCGGCACTTTCGCAAGAAACGATCACTGTTTTGTGTCCATCGGATGGCCTTGCCTTTGCACGCATCCCGGCAAGCAAGGCGGAGGATGTCGACCGCGCCGTTAGCGCAGCGCGTGACGCCTTTGATCATGGACCCTGGTCTCGGATGTCCGCTGCGGAACGCGGCAGGCTTTTGACCAAGCTCGGGCAATTGATCGAGCGCCACGGCGACGAACTCGCTGCGCTCGAATCGCGCGACACGGGCAAGCCGCTCCGCCAGGGAAAGGCCGATGTTGCCGCTGCGATGCGCTATTATGAGTTCTATGGTGGCGCCGCCGACAAGATCCACGGCGATACCATTCCGTTCAATGATGGCTACACGGCGCTCACTTTGCGTGAGCCGCATGGGGTCGTTGCCGGGATAATTCCCTGGAACTATCCGCTGCAGATCCTCGCAAGGGTCGTGGGGGCAGCGCTTGCCATGGGCAATACCTTGGTGGTCAAGCCTGCCGAAGATGCATCGCTTTCGACCATCCGTATCGGTGAACTTGCCATCGAAGCCGGTTTTCCGGAGGGTGTGCTCAATATCATCACTGGTTATGGACGCGAGGCGGGGGCGGCGCTATCCGCGCATCCGGGCATCGACTACGTCACATTCACCGGGTCGCCAGCCACCGGCACCGCCATCCAGCAGGCAGCCGCGTTCAACAATCGCGGCGTCACCATGGAACTTGGCGGCAAGTCGCCGCAAATCGTCTTTGCCGACGCCGATATCGACAAGGCCTTGCCGGTCATTGTCAATGCGATCATCCAGAATGGCGGCCAGAGCTGTTCCGCCGGCAGCCGAGTGCTTATCGAGCGCAGCATCTATCGTGAGGTTGAGGGCGCGCTCGCCGAACGCTTTAGCAAACTTGTCGCCGGCCCGCACGATGCCGATCTTGACCTTGGGGCCGTGATCAATCCGGCGCAGAAGCGCCGCATCGATTCCTATGTTGCCGGGGCCGTGGAGGCCGGCATCGAAATCGTTGCGCGCGGGTCAATTGCTGCTGCCGCGCCGGCGGCCGGTTATTACGTGGCGCCCGTGCTCTTCGGTTCGGTCGATCCCTTGGCGGTGATCGCACAGGAGGAAGTGTTCGGTCCTGTCCTATCGCTCCTTGCCTTTGACGATGAGAGCGACGCGATTAGCATTGCCAATAATACTGAATACGGCCTTGTCGCCGGGGTTTGGACGCGGGACGGCGCGCGTCAGCATCGCGTCGCCAAGCGGGTCCGCGCCGGGCAGGTCTTCGTTAACGCCTATGGCGCTGGGGGCGGCATCGAACTGCCCTTCGGCGGTTTCAAACGATCCGGCCATGGCCGCGAGAAGGGTTTCGAGGCGCTTTACGATATGTCGGCGACCAAGACGATCGTTTTCCGCCACGATTGACCGCAAATATCAAGCAATTCCAGCAATGAGCATATCCAGGAGATGAAATGACCCGTTTGGCAGGCAAGACAGCAATCATCACCGGCGCAGCGTCAGGGTTCGGCGAAGGGATGGCAAAGCGCTTTGCCGAGGAGGGCGCCAATGTCGTCGTGGCCGACCTCAATCTCAAGGGTGCGCAAAAGGTTGCCGCAGCTATCGGCGCGAAGGCTATTGCCGTTCATGCCGACGTGACGCGCAAGGACGAAGTAGAGAGCATGGTCCAGGCGGCAGCCGACCAGTTCGGCCGCATCGACATCATGGTCAATAATGCCGGCTTCACCTACCGCAACGGGTCGATGCTCGACGTCGACGAGAGCACATTCGATCTTATCACCGGCGTCAACATGAAATCGATCTACTATGCAGCGCTCGCCGTCGTTCCGATCATGGAGGCGCAGGGCGGCGGCACGATTATCACCACGGCGTCGACGGCGGGATTGCGGCCGCGGCCGGGCTTGACCTGGTACAACGCTTCCAAGGGATGGGCAATCAGCGCTACCAAGTCCATGGCCATCGAGCTTGCACCCAAAAAGATCAGGGTGAATTGCCTCTGCCCTGTGGCAGGCGAAACGCCGATGCTCGGGTTGTTCATGGGCGAGGACACGCCGGAGAAGCGCGCGCAGTTCAAGGCGACCGTGCCTCTCGGACGCCTGTCGACGCCGCTCGATGTTGCCAATGCTGCGCTGTGGCTTGCCTCGGACGAAGCGGAGTTCATAACCGGGGTTGCGCTTGAGGTGGATGGGGGACGTTGCATCTGAACGATGAACTCAGGTTGCATCAAAACTTGAATCAGTTGCCGGGTGGTCTACATTGCACGCGTAGTCCAGCTTTTCCCACGGCGCTCCTCTGATCCGTTTGGACCCTGCGGCGCCTCATCATCAAGGACATCATCATGACATCCAAACCTGTCTGGTTCATCACTGGCTGTTCAACCGGTTTTGGCCGCGAACTCGCGCGGCACACGCTTGAACTCGGCTATCCGACCGTCGTCACCGCGCGCAACCCGGCGCATGTCGAAGAACTTGCCAAAGACCACAAGAACAATGCCCTCGTCCTGAAGCTCGATGTGACTAAGGCCGAAGAGATTGCCAGCGCAGTCAAGGCGGCGCACGAGCATTTCGGTCGGATCGATGTGCTCGTGAACAATGCCGGCATCGGCTATTTCGGCTCGCTCGAAGAGAGCGACATGGATGAAGTGCGCAAGATGTTCGACATCAACGTCTGGGGTCTCGCCAACATGACGCGCGCGGTCCTGCCTGTCATGCGCAAGCAGCGCTCCGGGACGATCGTCAATATTTCCTCGCAGGGCGGTCTCATCGCCAATGTCGCCGTCAGCTTCTATGCAGCAACCAAGTTCAGCGTCGAGGCTCTTTCGGAATCGCTGTCGAAGGAGGTGGCGCCGCTCGGCATCAAGGTCCTGATCGTCGAGCCCAGCGGCTTCCGCACCGACTGGGCGGGGCGCTCGGCCAATGAAGTACCGGAAACGATGGAGGACTACCGGACCACCGCAGGCGCGCGGCTCGATATGCTGCGCAAGGTCAGCGGCAACCAGCCAGGCGATCCGGTGCGGGCGGCAAAGGCGATCGTCCAGGCTGTGGAGGCGGAAAATCCACCGCTGCGTCTTCTCCTCGGCAAGGAAGCGCTAGAAAATGCCCGCAAGAAGATCGGCGAACTGGCGCGCGATTTCGACGCCTGGGCCGAGGTGACCGTCGGCGCGGACGCGCCGAAAGCCTGATTGACCACGACGATGGCCGGCATGGCCGGCCATAATTTCTCGTTTGAGGCCAGTTTTATCAGATCAGATGACGCAGGATCACGAACAGCGTGAACGACAGGGCGATCGAAACGGGCAACGTCAGCACCCAGGCCATCAGCAGATTACGCACGGTCGACATCTGCAGTCCCGATCCGTTCGCAACCATCGTTCCAGCCACGCCCGACGATAATATGTGCGTCGTGCTCACCGGAAGGCCGAGCGTATCGGCAGTGAAAATGGTCCCCATGGCCACCAGTTCGGCAGAAGCGCCCTGGCCGTAGGTCAGGTGGGTCTTGCCGATCTTTTCGCCGACGGTCACGACGATGCGCCTCCAGCCGACCATGGTTCCAAGCCCGAGCGCCAGCGCCACGGCCACCTTGACCCAGGTTGGGATGAACTTCGTCGCATTGTCGATCGCCTGGTGATAGGTCTTGATGACGGCAAGGTCCGCCGCTTCCATCGGCAGCAGCTTCTTCTTGTCGATCAGCTTGAGCGCTTCACCCGCAAGATACATGTCGTTGCGCGTGTTGCTGACCATGCCGGTCGGCACATTGGCGGCCGAACCGTAGGGCGAAATGCTCGCATTGGTATCGACGATGAACTGCTGTAGCGCGACAGTCGTGGCATCGCTCCAGGTTTTGGTTCGCACGGCCTCGCTGACGACGGCGTGCGCATCCGCCACGACGACCCCGGGCTTTTCGTATTTCTGGAGAACGGCGCCGGCCTGCGTCGCAGCGGCCTTGTAGGCGTCGAGATAGTTGATGTCGGGGGTCCTGTTGAGTGCAAAGGCGGTCGGAACAACGCCGATCAGGATGAGCATGATCAAGCCCATGCCCTTCTGGCCGTCGTTCGAACCGTGGGCGAAACTGACGCCGGTGCAGGTGAAAATCAGCATTGCACGAATCCACAGCGGCGGCGGCGTATTGCCCTTGGGCGCCTCGTAAAGCGCCTTGTTCCTGATGAATAGCTTCATGGTGAGAAGCAGGAGCGCCGCCGCGCCGAAGCCGACAAGCGGAGAAATCAGCAGCGACATGCCGACTTCGGTCGCTTTCGACCAGTCGACGCCGCTGGTTGCCGTGCCTGTCGGCGCGACGAACTGGTTGGCAAGGCCGACGCCGACGATCGAGCCGATGAGCGTATGCGAGCTTGAGGCGGGCAGACCGAAATACCAGGTGCCGAGGTTCCAGATGATCGCGGCCGCCAGCAGCGAGAAAACCATGGCGAGGCCGGCGCTCGAACCCACCTGCATGATCAGTTCGACCGGAAGCAATGAAATGATGCCGAAGGCAACCGCACCGCTTGCGGTCATCACACCGAGGAAATTGAAAAAGCCCGACCAGATCACGGCGAATTCCGCCGGCATCGAATTGGTGTAGATGACCGTCGCGACCGCATTGGCGGTATCGTGGAAACCGTTCACGAACTCAAAGCCCAGCGCCGTCACGAGGGCAAGACCGAGCAGGATCCACGGCACCGCGACGGCACTGGTCAAATCCTGCGTTAGCGACCAGCCGACATAGATAAGGCCGGCGATCAGGATCGCGACGACCGCATAGTTGGGCAGATTGCCGAGGCTTCTGGGTTTTTCGAGAGGGTGTTCGCTGAGGCTCGTTGCCGCCAAATTCTCCGCCGTCATAGCCAGTTCCCCTACCAATCCATCATCGAAATATGGGGAAAGCCTATGGCCCGTCGATGAACCTCTTATGACAATACGGGATTACTTGCGCCGGGCGCCGGGAGTCTCTATCGGTTTTTGGAAAGAAACACTGGAAGCGCCATGCATAAGGTCGTCATCAGCGGTACGGGCGTTTTCACGCCTGAACAGTCCATCAGCAACGCCGAATTGGTCGAGGCGTTCAACACCTTTGCGACGCGGCAGAATGAACTTCATGCCGACGAGATCGCGGCGGGAACGCGCGAGCCAATCGCCATGTCGGCCGAAGATTTCATCGTGCGTGCATCGGGCATCGAGCGTCGCCACGTCCTCAACAAATCGGGGGTGCTCGATCCCGAAATCATGCATCCGGTCTTGCCGGAACGCCGCGACGACGAACTCTCGGTCATGGCGGAAATGGCGGTGCAAGCCGCAACGGACGCGCTCGCCAAGGCCGGACGCACCGCCTCGGAAATCGATGTGGTCATTTGCGCCGCCTCCAACCACGAGCGGCCTTACCCTGCCATCGCCATCGAGGTGCAGCAGGCGCTCGGCATCGAGGGTTTCGGCTTCGACATGAACGTCGCCTGTTCGTCGGCGACCTTCGGCATTCAGGCGGCGGCAGACATGATCCGTTCAGGCTCGGCCCGCGCTATCCTCATGGTCAATCCCGAAATCTGTTCGGCCCATCTCGAATGGCGCGACCGGGATTGCCACTTCATCTTCGGGGACGTCTGTACGGCGGTCTTGCTCGAGCGTGCCGATCTTGCGACGGCGCCCGATCGTTTCGAAATCGTGTCGACCCGCTGCCTCACCCAGTTTTCCAACAATATCCGCAACAATAACGGGTTCCTGCGGCGGACCCGCGAAGGCCATATGAGCGACCGGCGCGACATGCTGTTCCGCCAGGAGGGCCGCAAGGTGTTCAAGCAGGTCGTGCCGATCGTCGCCGACCTTATCCTCACCCACCTTGCCGACGAGAACATTGCACCCGCGCACCTGTCCCGCCTCTGGCTGCATCAGGCCAATAAGGGCATGAATGATCTGATCGGCGTCAAGGTGCTGGGGCGCGAGCCGCAGCCAGGCGAACAGCCGAACATCCTGCAGGACTATGCCAACACGTCGTCGGCCGGATCGATCATCGCCTTCTCGAAATTCTCCGACGATCTCGCACCCGGCAGCCTAGGCGTCATCTGTTCCTTCGGCGCCGGTTATTCTGTCGGCAGCGTGATCGTCAGGAAGGTATAGCTGCTAGACCCGGTCCATCAGCGCGTACCAGCTGAGCGCCAGAAACAGCAGCGGCGCCCGTAATGTGCGCCCGCCGGGAAATGCCGGGACCTTTAGCTCTTCCAGAAGCTTTAGCCGGTCGCGATTGCCGGCTACGGTCTCCGCATAGAGCTTGCCCACATAGTTGGCCAGCATCACCCCATGGCCGGAATAGCCGCCGGCCGAGATCACATTCGGCATCACCTCGCGCACGAAGGGTTGGCGCGGAAGCGTGATACCGACCGAACCGCCCCAAGCCTGTGTTATCTCGACATCCGCCAGTGCCGGATAGATTTCGGCGATCTGCCGCCGGATATGGGTGCTGATGTCCTCCGGATTATCGGCCGTATAGGCCTCGCGCCCGCCAAAGAGCAGGCGGCCGTCGCGTGAGCGGCGGAAATAGCGCACGACAAAGCGGGAATCGTCGACACTTTCCCCGCCTGGGAGGACGGGGCTGTCCTTGCCGAGCGGAACCGTGGCGCCGATGAAGGAACGGATCGGCATCACATGCGCCGCGCTGACGGGCTCGAGATTGCCGCCATAGGCGTTGACCGCGATCAGGGCCTTGGCCGCCGTCACGGTCCCCGAACCGGTCGTGACAGCAACGCGTCCATTTTCGGAACTGATCCCCGTGACCTTGGTGTTTTCGAAGAGATGCGCGCCGGCTTTTGCTGCTGCCCGGGCGGTTCCGACGACGAGCTTCATCGGCTGGATGTGGCCCGTCCCCTTGTCGTAGTTTCCCCCAAGGAAACGGGTAGAGCCGAGCCGCTCGGCAGTCTCCGCCGCATCCATGAAATGAATATGCGGATAGCCGAAACGTGAAGCCATAAGCTCCGCATGCTTTTGGTAATGTTTCAGATAGCGCTTCTTGTGCACCACCGACATTTGCCCCGGCACATATTCGATGTCGATGCCATGGGTTTCGGCAAATTGCAGGAGGTAGGCTTTTGCCTCTTCGGCAAGATCGAACAGTGCCTTGGCGCGCGTGAAACCATATTGCGCTTCGAGGTCCTCGGCCCAGGTGCGCTGGCCGGTGCCAAGCTGGCCGCCGTTGCGTCCCGATGCGCCGTCGCCGAAGCGATAGGCTTCGAGCAGCACCACGTCGGCCCCTGCCGACGCCAGGTGGACGGCGGCTGAAAGGCCGGTGAAACCGCCGCCGATGATGACGACGTCCGCCTGGCGTGATCCGTCGAGTGCCGGATATTCGGTCCGGTCAGGAATGGTGGTTTCGTACCAGGAGATGCCAGGTGAAATGGGCGATTGATAGGGCATGTCGTAAGGCAATTTTCGTGTCAAACGTTGAGCAGCAAATATTCGCGCTCCCACGGGCTGATCACCTCCATGAAGGTCTCGAACTCGGCGCGCTTGATGGCGGCGTAGGTTATGACGAAGGCTTCGCCAAGCATGCCGATCAGGTCCTTGTCCTGCTCGAACAGGATTGTCGCTTCGATGAGACCGCGCGGCAGTTCGATCAGGCTGTCATTGACCGTGGTCGAGGCGGGTGCGTCGGGCTCGAGCCTGTTGTTCATGCCGATCAGACCGCAGGCGAGCGACGCCGCAAGCGCGAGATAGGGGTTGGCGTCGGATGATGGGATGCGGTTTTCGACGCGGCGCGCCGAGGGGTCCGAACGCGGCACGCGAAACGCGGTCGTGCGGTTGTCATAACCCCATTTGACGTTGACAGGAGCCGACGCCGCCGGCGTAAGACGCCGGTAGGAATTCACATAAGGCGCGAACATGACCAGCGACGCCGGCACGTGCTTTTGCATGCCGCCAATGAAATGCCGGAACGCTTCGCTTTCGGTGCCATCCGGATTGGTGAAGACATTGCGGCCCGTCTTCTTGTCGATAATCGACTGGTGGATGTGCATAGCCGAGCCCGGCTGGCCCTGGATCGGCTTGGCCATGAAGGTCGCGTACATGTCGTGCTTAAGCGCGGCCTCGCGGATGGTGCGCTTGAACATGAACACCTGGTCGGCAAGCTCCACGGGATCGCCGTGGCGCAGGTTGATTTCGAGCTGCGCCGCGCCTTCTTCGTGGATCAGCGTGTCAATCTCGAGGCCCTGGCCTTCGGAGAAATGGTAGATATCGTCGATGAGCTCGTCGAACTCGTTGACGCCGGCGATAGAATAGCCCTGGCCGCCGCCGATGGCGCGGCCGGACCGGCCGACCGGTGGGGTCAGCGGGTAGTCGGGATCGGGGTTCTTGCGGACGAGATAGAACTCGATTTCCGGGGCGACGACCGGCTTCAGGCCTTTCTTGCTATAGGCGGCCATGACGCGCTTCAGGACGTTGCGCGGCGTGAACTCGACCGCCTCGCCCTCCTTGTTGACGAGATCGCAGATGACCTGCGCCGTCGGGTCGCTTTCCCAGGGAACCTCGGAAAGGGTCGAAAGGTCCGGCATCAGCTTGAGATCGCCGTCGTCCTCCGGATAGGAAAAACCGTGGCCGTCTTCGGGATAGGAGCCGGAGATCGTCGCCATGAACACGGCGGAGGGCAGGGCGAGCGAGGTATTGGAGGTGAATTTCTTCGACGGCATCATCTTGCCGCGGGCGACGCCTGCCTGGTCCGGCGTAATGCATTCGATGTCTTCGATATCCCGCCAGGCCAGCCATTCTGAAGCTTCGCGCCAGTTTTTCACTCCGCGCTTGGATTTGACATAGGCTGGCGTTCGCCGCCGTGTTGTTGTCCGTGCGGGCTTCTTCTCAGGGGTTTCGGAAGGCATCAATCACCAGATTTCGTTTCGATGCCAAAATGATAGAGCAAAATACTTGCCGATGGGAGGCAGGCCCCGGATATATTTGTGGAGGGTCGGGTCTGGCTGTAGTAGCAGGAACGCCACACGACCGGTGGCGGCGTTGGGCCGTGGCGCCGGGCGACGACGTTTGCCAAATGGGGTAGAAGGAAGGGCACACGATACGACTGGCGACGGTTCCTCGCATTTCCCTTGCGGCTTCCTCTAGACCGCACGCCCTCCTTCTCGCACGACCTCCCTTTGCGCCGTTATCGCGCCATTCTCATCGCCGTCATCCTCGGGCTCTTGTCCCGAGGACCCATTCTTCCGTTTGCGGGTCGAGAGTCCAAAGGTGGATCCTCGGGACAAGAGCCCGAGGATGACGGCGGTTGGGGCGTGGGGTGTTAAACGGGTGAGAGCTGCGGGGTGTCAACGCAGCGAACAGCGGTTGAACAGCGCGGCAGTTGGGAGTCGAACGCAGCAATGGGAAGCTGAACGGGAAAAACCGACGTGATGGCAGAGGAATGGTCTGCGAAGTGCCGGTTATCGCAGCGTGTGGTAGAGATCATCCCACTGCGGGTTCAAGCCTTCGATCAAGTGTATCTTCCATTCCCGGTACCACCTCTTCATCGATTTCTCCCTCTGGATGGCATCGACGATGAGTTCATGCTGTTCGTACCAGACAAGCCGCTTGCAGCCATACTTCCACGCAAATCCCGGCGTCAGGCCTTCTCTGTGTTGATAGACGCGGCCGGGTAAATCCGCCGTCACGCCAATATAGAGCGTGCCCCTTCTGGAATTGGTGACGATGTAAACGTAGCCGCTCATTCTGGACCCCGAGGTTGCGCCCCTGAGTCTGGCCACTCGCCGTGGACGTGTAAATTGAACGATGGTCGAAGAAGGAGCGTCCCGTCGTCCTCGCACCACCCTCGCCGTCATCCTGGCTCTTGACCCGGCGATCCACCCTTCGCTCGCACACTGCAAGGCGGAAAAGCTAAAACCGCCCGCAATTGCTTGCGGGCGGTCTTTGCGCCGTGCGGGCTCCAGACCGAAGCCCGAGAAGGCCACGGCTGCAGTTATTGACGCGTGACTACGACCGGGATCAGGAGATCGCCCCAGTTACCGTCGCCGCCGTGATGGCGGGCCGAGCGGACGAGTTCCACCGATACGCCGGCATCGACCGCCTTCATCACTGACTGGTTGAGGCGGTGCAGGTCGTTTGCGACCATGCGAATGACAGCCTGCTGGTCTGCATTCATGGCCGATGATTGCTCCTCGGCCCGTTCCTTTACGCGTGTCTGCGGTGCCATGATTTTCTCCTTGTTTGGCGTTGCAGCGGCGGTCTTGTGATCGCCGGATGGGCGAGGCGGCATATATGGGCCAGGCCGCCTCGTCGGTTGTTACTCCGCGGCCGGACGGAACTGCGCCGTCTCGGTCGATTCCTTCATGGCCGTCGTCGAGGACTGGCCGCCGGTAATTGCCATCGAGACCGCATCGAAATAGCCGGTGCCGACCTCGCGCTGGTGCTTTGTGGCGGTGTAGCCATTGGCCTCGGCGGCAAATTCCGCTTCCTGCAATTCCGAATAGGCCGACATCTGCCGGTCCTTGTAGCCACGGGCGAGTTCGAACATGCCGAAATTGAGCTGGTGGAACCCGGCGAGCGTGATGAACTGGAACTTGTAGCCCATGGCGCCGAGTTCCCTCTGGAACTTTGCGATCGTTGCCTCGTCGAGATGCTTCTTCCAGTTGAACGAAGGCGAGCAATTATAGGCAAGAAGCTTGTCTGGATGCTCCTTGCGCACGCCTTCGGCAAAGCGCCTTGCCTGTTCAAGGTCTGGCTTCGACGTCTCGCACCAGATGAGATCGGCATGCGGTGCATAGGCGATCGCCCGGGCGATACAGGGTTCAATGCCATTCTTGACCTGATAGAAGCCTTCCGCTGTCCGCCCCGCATCATAATCCACGAACGGACGATCACGCTCGTCGATATCGGATGTCAGAAGCTTCGCGGCTTCCGCATCGGTGCGGGCAATGACCAGCGTCGGCGTGCCCATGACGTCGGCGGCAAGTCGCGCGGCATTGAGATTGCGGATATGCGCCGCCGTCGGGATCAGCACCTTGCCGCCGAGATGGCCGCACTTCTTCTCCGAAGCGAGCTGATCCTCGTAGTGGACGCCGGCAGCACCCGCCTCGATGAACGCCTTCATGATTTCGAAGGCATTGAGCGGACCACCGAAGCCGGCCTCTGCGTCAGCGACGATCGGTGCAAACCAGGTTTCCACCGAAAGACCCTTGCCCTCCGCCGTCTCGATCTGGTCGGCGCGCTGGAGCGTCTTGTTTATGCGCTTGGCCAGTTCCGGCGCTGCATTGGCCGGATAGAGCGACTGGTCTGGGTACATGGCTGAAGCTGTATTTGCATCGGCTGCAACCTGCCATCCGGAAAGATAAATTGCCTTGAGGCCTGCGCGAACCATCTGCATTGCCTGATTGCCCGAGAGAGCACCCAGCGCATTGACGAAACCTTCTTCGTGGATGAGCTTCCAGAGCCGGTTGGCGCCGTTTTCAGCAAGAGTATGTTTGATCTGAACCGAGCCTCGCAGGCGCAAGACATCGTCAGGCGTATAGGGGCGTTCGATACCATCATAGCGGCCCTCCGGAGCGTTTGGTACGAGGTTGTAAAAATCGGTCATTCTAGTCTCCACAAAGAGTTTACGTCCCACAGCCGAATGCATTTGCGCTGCGTTGATGTGACTAAATTTACATTGCAGCGCGGTACGATCCAGAAATATCGCGATATTTGGGCTGCATTTCGAGTTAGGCTGTGGTGGATTTGACAGTAGGAGATTGTAAAGTTGTAAATCTTGTAATAGGCTTGCCGATGTAAATTGTTGTCAACGAGGCGGTATGCACAACGATCACTCTGCAAATACACCAAGCCGGGGGTGCCTCAATGGCTGAGGGAAAAATCTTTGCGGGGCCCCGTATCCGTCGCATCCGCAACGAGCGCGGCCTGACGCAGACGTCCATGGCCGAGGCGCTCGGCATATCGCCATCCTATCTTAACCTGATCGAGCGCAATCAGCGACCGCTGACTGTGCAGCTGCTGCTGAAGCTTTCCGCGACGTACAAGATTGAACTCGACACGCTGCAGATGGAGACCGGTTCCTCCATGGCGGCGCTAAAGGAGGTCTTTTCCGATTCACTGCTCAACGGGGAATTGCCCGGCGACCAGGAGCTTATCGAGATCAGCGATGCGGCGCCCAATGCGGCTGCCGGGATCATCAAACTCTACCGCGCCTATAAGGAGCAGGTGGAGCGGCTTTCCGATCTTTCCGATCTATTGGCTCAGGACGGCCGCGCGCCGTCGCTTTCGGCGACGCGCCTTCCGCTAAACGAGGTGCGCGAAGTTCTGGAGCGGCGCGCCAACCATTTCCCGCGCATTGAAGGCGAGGTCGACAGTTTTGTCAGCCTCATCAAACCCGGTGACGAACTGCTTGCCGCATTGAAAGGCTGGCTGAAGAGCGAGCATGGCATTTCCGTGCGCGTGCTTCCGGTCGCAACCATGCCCAACTGGCGCCGCCGCTATGACCGCCACTCGCAGCGCCTGTTCATTTCCGAACGGCTATCTCCCTTCGACCAGCTGCGCGAAGTGGCGATGGAAGCGGTGCTTATGCGCATGCAAGTGGTGATCGCAGCGGAGATCCAGGAACTGAAACTCTCCTCGGCCGAGGCCAAGCGCATCGCGCGCTTCGAACTCGGGCGCTATGCGGCCCATGCGCTGATGATGCCCTACCAGCTCTTCCAGACGGCCGCGACCCGGGCGCGTTATGATATCGACGTCCTGCGCTCGCGTTTCAACGTGTCGTTCGAACATGCGGCCAACCGCTTGACGACGCTGCAGAACCAAAACGGCATCGGCTTCTTCATGCTCGAAGTCGACCATGCGGGCAATCGTTTCCGCCGGGCCGGATCACAGGGCTTTCCGCAATCGCGCTTCGGCGGGGATTGCCCGAAACTTCCGGTGCATTCCGCCTTCGCCCAGCCCGGCCAAATCCTTGTCGAGGCGGTCGAGATGCCGGGCGGCGCGGAGTTCCTGACGATTGCCCGCACGCTGGAGGGTCCGCAAGGCGCTTTCAACGAGCGTCCACGCCGCACAGCGATTCTCGTTGGCTGCGATATCGCGTTTGCCGATGATACGGTCTATGGCAGCGCACTCGGCAATCGCAGCATCAGTGCTGCTCCGCTTGGCAAGTTCATCGGCATGACACAGGTTGGCCCCGCATGCCGGCTGTGCGAGCGGGTGGCGTGCCTCTCGCGCGCCGAACCGCCGGTGACGCGGCCGCTCGGCCTCGACGAGATGGTGACGGGTCTGAGCGCATTTGATTTTCAATGAATGTGGCGATGGCGCAAAACCGATAATAGCTGGTCGCTCTGGTAGCTTTACCGCGCGCAAAGCTTAGGCATTCTCCGCGCATGAGCGCCACTGCAATTCCTATGCCTCCCGTCATTGGGCCCGATCCCGTCAAGAGTTCGGCGGAGACCGCGATCGGCTGTTTGCTCGTTGCAGGCTCGGCGATCGCCTGGAGCACCGGCGGCGCGTTTGCGCGGTTCCTCGATGTGTCCGACAATTGGACAGTCGTTTTCTGGCGATCTGTTTTTGCGGCGCTGTTTCTCCTGTGCTTCATGCTGGTGCGCGACGGTCCACGCGGCACGTTGCGGCTTTTCCGGCACATGGGTTTGGCCGGGGTGGGCGTCGCCATATGCTTTGCCATTGCCTCGTCGTGCTTCATCATCGCGCTCTCCTATACGACGGTTGCCAATGTGCTCCTGCTGCAAGCTGGCGTTCCTCTGTTCGCCGCGCTGATCTCCTGGGTGCTGTTTCGCGAACGCGTGAGCGTTGCAACCTGGATCGCCATCGGCACCGTCATTGCCGGGGTGGCGATCATGGTATCGGATTCGCTCGACGGTGAAGTTTCGCCCAACGGCGACATGCTGGCATTGCTGATCGCCATATCCTTCGCCACTGCGACAGTGATCACCCGGCGCAAGGCGCACCTGCGCATGACCCCCGCCGTTTTCCTCGGCGTCGTCATCGCTGCAGGTGTGGCTTCGACCATGGCAGGCGAGTTTCGTGTCAGCGCCCACGATTTCGGACTGCTTTTCGCGCTTGGCGCCATCAATCTTGGCCTTGGGCTCGCACTCTTCGTCAGCGGTGCGCGCCTCATCCCGTCGGCGCTGGCCGCGCTGATCGGAACGCTCGAGCCGGTCCTTGGTCCGGTGTGGGTCTGGCTCCTCCATAATGAAGTGCCTTCGCCGCGCACAATCATCGGCGGCACTATTATTCTCGTGGCGCTGCTGCTGCATCTCGGCTGGGAATACCGCCGCCAGCGCCATCTTCGGACAGCCTGACGCGTCGTACTGCCGCCCTGCGCGTGCACAAAAATCACGCTCGCGCAAAATTAAGCAGCGAAGTCTTCGCAACACGGTTGACGAAGCAGTTGCAATCTAAAAAGGTAGGTCCAGCAAGGGAACACGGCGCGCCGCGGGAATGGCGTGCCGGCAGCATGGAGACCTAAATGGGAATGAAAACTGTACTGTTGACGGCGACACTCGCGCTCGGCCTTGCGAGTTCGGCATTGGCCGCGGACCGCGTCGTCAACGTCTATAACTGGTCGGACTATATCGATCCCACGATCCTTGAAGAATTCACCAAGGAGACTGGGATTAAGGTCGTCTATGACACGTTCGACTCCAACGAGATTCTTGAAACGAAGCTGCTCGCCGGTGGAACCGGCTACGACGTCGTGGTACCAACCGCCAACTTCCTGCAACGCCAGATCGCTGCTGGCGTGTTCCAGAAGCTCGACAAGTCGAAACTGCCCAACCTTTCCAACGCCTGGGACGAGATCACCCAGCGCATCTCCACCTATGATCCCGGCAACGAATACTCCGTCGACTATATGTGGGGCACGACCGGCATCGGCTACAATGCCGACAAGATGAAGGAAATCCTCGGCTCCGATGAGAAACCGAGCTGGGACGTCCTGTTCAAACCTGAACTTGCGGCCAAGTTCAAGGATTGCGGCATTCACATCCTCGACTCTGCTTCCGATGTCATGCCATCTGCTCTCAACTATCTCGGGCTCAATCCTGACAGCAAGGACCCGGATGAACTTGCAAAGGCCGGCGCCTTGCTTGAAACCATCCGCCCCTACGTGCGCAAGTTCCACTCTTCGGAATATATCAATGCGCTCGCCAACGGCGATATCTGCCTTGCGCTGGGTTATTCCGGCGACATTCTGCAGGCGAAGACCCGCGCTGACGAGGCAAAGGCCGGCGTAAACGTTGCCTATACGATCCCGTCACAGGGTGCGCAGATGTGGTTCGACCTGATGGCGGTCCCGGCCGATGCGCCGCACGTCGCTGAGGCTCACGAATTCATCAATTACATGCTCAAGCCCGAAGTCGCCGCCAAGGCCTCCAACTACGTTTCCTATGCCAACGGCAACAAGGCTTCTCAGGCGTTGATGGACAAGGCCGTGTTCGAAAATCCGGAGGTCTATCCGGATGAAGCGACCTTGAAGAAACTCTTCACTGTCACACCCTACGACACCAAGACCCAGCGGATCGTCACGCGCCTGTGGACGAAAGTGGTCACAGGCCAGTAACTCCAAAAAACCCCGGCATCCCTGCCGGGGTTTTTCACGTTATGAATAGAGACCGGGGCAGGACATGAAATCACTGGGAAGCTTTCGCCGTAAATTCGCACCTTGGAACGATCCGGAGGCCAAGCCTTTCATCGCCATCGAGAACGTCACGAAGAAGTTTGCCGATTTCACCGCGGTCGATGACCTGTCCCTCAATATCTACAACCGGGAATTCTTCGCCCTTCTCGGGGCTTCCGGTTGCGGCAAATCTACCTTGCTGCGCATGCTCGCCGGATTCGAGGAGCCGACCGCCGGCCGCATTCTTCTTGACGGCCAGGATATGCGCGGCATCCCGCCCTACAAGCGGCCCGTCAACATGATGTTCCAGTCCTACGCGCTTTTCCCGCATATGACGGTGGAAGCGAACATCGCCTTCGGCCTGAAGCAGGACGGCATGAACAAGGCCGATATCGACACGCGCGTCGCGGAGATGATCAAGCTCGTCAAACTCGAACGGTTCGTCAAGCGCAAGCCGCACCAACTATCGGGTGGCCAGCGCCAGCGCGTCGCCCTCGCGCGTGCCGTCGCCAAGCGCCCGAAAGTCCTGTTGCTCGACGAGCCGCTCGGCGCGCTTGACAAGAAGCTGCGCGAAGAAACCCAGTTCGAACTGATGGACCTGCAGATGAAGCTCGGCCTGACATTCGTGGTCGTCACGCACGATCAGGAAGAGGCGATGACCATGGCCGACCGCATTGCGGTCATGGACAAGGGCAAGGTCATGCAGGTGGCGACGCCCGCCGAGGTATACGAGGCGCCGAATTCGAAATTCGTCGCGGATTTTATCGGCAATGTGAACATGTTCGAAGGCATGACCGAGAACGTGGCGAAAGGAAAGATCGAAATTGCCGTCGCGCCCGACAACATGCTCATTCGCACCGATGCGACCAAGACTTGCTCGGTTGGGCAGCCGGTTGGATTTGCGATCCGGCCGGAGAAAATCCGTATCAGCCGCAAGCAGCCTGCCGACGCCACGTTCAACTCCGCCTATGGCGAAATGTGGGATATCGCCTATTTCGGCGACATGACGGTTTTCCACGTGAAGCTCGACAGCGGGCGCATCATCAAGGCGGCAAGCCTCAATGCGATGCGGACGGTCGAAGACCCGTTCGGGTACGATGACAAGGTGTGGATCAATTTCGATACCGATGCGGGTATCGTGCTCACTGCGTGAGAAGGGGCGATGTCATGCAAAGACTGATATCGTCGATCGCGAGCCGGCTCGTCATTGTCGTGCCCTATATCTGGCTGCTGATTTTCTTCCTTGTTCCGTTCTTCATCGTCTTCAAGATTTCCCTGTCGGAAGTTGCGATGGCGATTCCGCCTTATTCGCCGGTATTCGACCTTTCCGCCGGCTGGACAGCTTTCAAGGACAGCGTTTCGAAGTTCTCTTGGGATAACTATATCTGGCTGACGCAGGACCCACTCTACTATAGGGCGTATCTCTCCAGCCTCTTCATCGCCGGCGTTTCGACCGTCCTCACACTGCTCGTCGGCTACCCCATCGCCTACGGCATGGCGCGCGCGCCTGCCACGGTAAGGCCGACGCTGCTGATGCTGGTCATCCTGCCGTTCTGGACGAGCTTCCTCATCCGCGTCTATGCCTGGATCGGCATTCTCAAGCCCGAGGGCCTGCTCAACCAGTTCCTGATGTGGGCGCATGTCATCGACACGCCGCTGAACATTCTCAACACCAACACCGCCGTCTTCATCGGCATCGTCTATTCCTACCTGCCGTTCCTCGTCCTGCCGATCTACTCGGCGCTGGAGAAGATGGACTATTCGCTGGTTGAAGCGGCCGAAGATCTTGGCTGCCCGCCGATTGCCGCCTTCTGGAAGATCACCTTCCCGCTATCGCTTCCCGGCGTCATTGCCGGATGCTTCCTGGTCTTCATTCCAGCCGTGGGCGAGTTCGTCATTCCCGACCTTCTCGGCGGTTCGCAGACGCTCATGATCGGCAAGACGCTGTGGAACGAGTTCTTCTCCAACCGCGACTGGCCTGTCTCTTCAGCCGTTGCGGTCATATTGCTGCTGCTGCTCGTCGTTCCGATCGTGCTCTTCCAGCGCGCAGAGGCGCGAGCCCAGGAAAGCGAGAAATGAGGCACATGAAATGAACACGACCTGGTCCCGCTTCAACATCGCTTCGCTGGTCGTCGGCTTCGCCTTCCTCTATCTGCCTATCGTCCTCCTGGTCATTTACTCCTTCAACGAATCGCGCCTCGTCACGGTCTGGGCCGGCTTTTCGGTCAAATGGTACGTCTCGCTTTTTCACAACCAGAGCTTCATTGACGCAGCATGGGTGACGATCCGCGTCGGTCTGCTTTCGGCGACCGTCGCCACCATTCTCGGGACGCTCGGCGCTCTCGCAATGACCCGGTACACGCGGTTTCGCGGACGCCTGCTGTTTTCAGCAATGATCTATGCGCCGCTGGTCATGCCTGAAGTCATCACCGGCCTTTCGATGCTTTTGCTCTTCGTTGCCGTTGGCATGGATCGCGGCATCTGGACGATCACGCTTGCGCATATCACCTTTTCCATGTGCTTCGTCGCGGTCGTCGTTCAATCGCGCCTTGTGACTTTCGACCGCTCCCTCGAGGAAGCCGCGATGGACCTTGGGGCGACACCGGTAACGACCTTCTTCAAGGTGACGCTGCCGGTCATCCTGCCTGCCGTCGTGTCCGGCTGGATGCTGGCATTCACCCTGTCGCTCGATGATCTCGTCATATCGAGCTTCACATCGGGGCCGGGCGCAACGACGCTGCCGATGCGCATCTATTCGCAGGTTCGCCTCGGTGTGACGCCCGAGATCAACGCGGCCTGCACCATCCTCATCGCCATTGTGACCGTCGGCGTCATCATCGCGTCGATTGCCAACAAGCAGCGCGAGGTGCAGCGGGCGCGCGATGAGCAGGCGGCAGCCAGAAACTAGAACGTTCAAGCCATAGCTTTATCGATACTGCATTAGCTCGATGCGATTCCCGAATGGATCGTGGACGAAGCGACGTTCGATCCCATCCAGCGGCGCTTCATCGCTAAGGGTAATGCCGGCGGCTTCCAGTTTCTGCTGCAGCAATGCCAGATCATCGACCACGAAGGCCGGATGGGCCTTGCCTGCCGGGATGAAGTTCGGGTCTACACCGAGATGGACCTTGACCATTTCGGCTTGGAACCAGCACCCGCCACGCGAGATGAGCTGTGCGGGCTTTGCGACCTCACGCAGGCCAAGGTGCCCATCATAGAAGGCGCGTGCGGCCGCTTCGCCGTTGACCGGCATTGCCAATTGAACATGGTCCATACCGATGATGCGCATTATTCAATATCCAGTCAGTTCTGCGGCGAGATGATCGGCGAGATGAAGGGATTGTCCCACGATCCACCGATGAAGAACCGTGTATGGTTGACGGCGGGCTCCGCCGCCGGCGTTGGCTGCTCGGTTCCTTCCGCTGCCTTCGGCGCGGGTATTGGCGCGGCGTAGTCGCCGGTCAGCGCAAGGCTCTTGCCGGCCAGAGTCACGATCCCGGCAAAGTTCAAGGTGCCGGATTTGTTCTGTATCTGGGCTGTGTCGATGGCGGCGACCCCATCCATGATGTTGGCCTTGATCTCGAGCCGGTCAAATGCCAGCCAAGCATTGGTTTGTTCGTTGAGGCTGAAAAAGCGGTCGGTCTTGGCCTTGCCGAGCAGGCTGTTGAAGTCAAGGCTGCGGATTTGGCCGGCGCCAAAGCGCATGCTCAATGTTCCCTTGGCATTGGCGAGCGCCGATGACCAACGCGAAATCGGACCCTTGAGCACCAGCGAAATCGTCCCTTTGCCGAGTTCGAAGCGATCGCCAAGGCTGAGCAGCGAGGCGATGGAAGCGCTGTTGACGTCGGTCCCATTGAGGCGCAGTTCGCCGAGCGTAGCGCCATCGCCTTCATCGGCAAGCTGGAAGCTTGCCGCCACCGAACCGTCAAAGGCAGATGCCTCGCCAATGTCGAATATTGCCCGGCCGTTGCGAATTTGCGCAGTTGCGGCCACTTTGGCGAGGTTGACCGATCCAAGCGTCGCCTTCTGCGTGGAGAGGCGCAGATCGAGATTGAGTTTTTTAAGAAAGGCCGTGTCGATCACGGCGTTGGAATTTTCCGGGCTGTCCGGTAGAGGCATGAAACCGGAAAAGACGGAGCGCAGGTCGAGAGTCTCGAACGCAAGCGTCCCTGTGACACTCGGCGTACCATCGTCAAGCACAACCTCGATGACACCCTTGGCCGGATTGTCGTTCAGCGTCGCCGTCAGGCCGTCGAGCTTCATGCGCGACGCGGAACCCGAGACGGATGCGTCGAGTGCGAAACTGCCGACCGGCGCGCCCGGGATCGAGACCATTCTCGACCATTCGAGCGTTCGGCGCAGCGAAGGCGAGGTCAGTGACAGGGTGCCCTCGAAGAACTGGTCCTTCGATATGTTGGCCGATCCGTTGAAGGAGAGGGTCAACGGTGTCGAACTGAGGTTCATCTGCAGCGGGCTGGTCCCCCCGGCCAAAAGCAACAGGGCCTTGGTAGCG
The DNA here is from genome assembly GCF_900104165.1 of Phyllobacterium sp. YR620. Lineage (NCBI taxonomy): Bacteria > Pseudomonadati > Pseudomonadota > Alphaproteobacteria > Hyphomicrobiales > Phyllobacteriaceae > Phyllobacterium > Phyllobacterium sp. YR620. The sequence goes on along the minus strand of NZ_FNJP01000005.1, from coordinate 5,232 downwards.
GAACTGTCGATCTCGGTTTCCTCGTCGTGCCAGATGGCCGTGCCCCGGAAGCTTGCAACGCCGGATGTCTGAGGCCAGTCGAATACCCCGCTGATGCTCGATATCTCTTCCTCGACGCCATTGATCGGCCGCTTGAAGGTAACCCTTGCATCTTCGAGACGCACGCGGCCGAATGGTTGCGACGAGACCGTGCTCATGTCCGGCTTGGACGGGTTCGCCTCAACGGCGGAACGCGCCTCGCGCACGACATCGCCGATGCGCCCGTCGCTTTTCGCCAGCGCTTCGCCAATTTCGGAAAGGCTCTTTATCGGCTCATCGATGACAAAGCGCGGCCGCACGATTTTGGTTTCGGTGAATTCGATATTCCCCATCAATGCCGAAAGCAGCGACAGGTCGACTTCGATACGCTCGGCCTCCATGAAGGCGGCGCCGCCACGCTGCCATGGATTGCGTATGGTGATATCGCCGAGTGAGGCGCTGAAGACCGGGAAGAACGCGATTTGCGGCGACTGGCGGGACTCGACACTGTAGCCGGTCCAGTTGCTGATTTCCTGGATGAGGCGCGCCCGGATCAGCTCCGTGCTCACCAGATAGGGCAGGGCAACGAGAACGCCGCCGGCAACGAGAGCCATCACCACAACCGTTGCGAGAAGGTTCCTTGGCCTGTACCAGGACATGAGCGTTTCCGAATTTGCCTTTGCGTGTGTTGGCCGCGCAAACTTTCTGCTTAACGACGGTTTAGCGATCATGCATGGCAATTCAAGCCGGTACAGGCATTTCCGCGTCAAATTGTTGCATATTGTAATAATTGCGTGCGTTACGCGACGTTAAGTGCCGCGTGCCCGCTCATCGCCGCCGCCACCCCCCCCCAACTGCCGTTACCCTCGGGGAATTACCGGCGTGACGGTGGAGAGGTTAAGAATCAAAGAGTCACCTGCCGCACTCTTCGTTGCCAAGGCCGACAAAGCCGGCCCGGCGTTATTCGGCCAGCACGCGTGTCGAGGGGAAGGTGATCTCGACCATCGTGCCGCGCCCGGGCGTCGATTCGATGCTGAAATTGGCGCGGTTTGCCTCGGCCATGGCCTTGGTCAATGGCAGGCCGAGCCCGGTACCGTCGGTGCGTGCATGGCGCGGCGTGGTAATCTGCTTGTAGGGCCGCAGCGCCTGCTCGACCTCCTGCCGCGTCATGCCTATGCCAGTGTCGCGAACCCGCAGCAATACGTCTCCGCTGGCCTCATAGCTCGTTGAAACGATGACTTGCCCCCCCGGTCCGGTAAAACGGACGGCGTTCGACAAGAGGTTGAGTGCGATCTGCGTGATGGACCGATGGTCGGCCACGATATCAGGAAGGCGCGACGTCAGGCTCGAGCGGATGATGACGCGCTCGCGGTTTGCCTGGGGCTGCATGATGGCGACGGCTTCGGTCAGCGCATCGTTGAGCGAGACGGCCTCGAAGTCCATCTCGACAGCCCCGGCCTCTATCTTCGAAATATCGAGGAGATCGTTGACAAGCGAGAGCACATGGTTGCCCGAACGGCTGATATCCTTCAGGTAATCGCGGTAACGCTCGCTGCCGATGGGCCCGAATTTTTCGTCGGCCATCAGCTCTGAAAAGCCGATGATAGCATTGAGCGGCGTGCGGATTTCATGGCTGATGCGGGCAAGAAACTCGCTCTTCTGGCTCGACGTGCGCTCGGCTTCGCGTCTGGCGCTGACAAGCTCTTCTTCTGCCCGCTTCCAATGGGTGATGTCACGCAGGACCGCGCAATAGCCCTTTGAGACATCGAGCTTGCCGATGGTCATGAACAGCGGAATGAACCGGCCCTGGCTTTCGCGGCCGATAACCTCGCGGCCGTCATTGAGGAGGCTCGCGACGCCGTTCTCCGAGAGGCTGTTCAGATAATCCATGGCGGCGCGCTGGCTCTCGATCGCAAAGAGCAGCGAGAAGGGTTTTCCCGACACATCCTCCGGCTCATAGCCGAAAAGCGCTGCCGCGGAATGGTTGATCGATCGAATCGAACCCGCCGCGTCGAGCAGGACCACGCCATCGGTGGCAGTGTCGAGAATGGCATCGAGTTCATCGATGCGGGTCTGAAGTTCGAGCCGCTCTTCCTCGCCGATGATGCCCGGCGCAGCGGCCGGCTGCGGCGAGAGCGCAAGGAGCAGTGCGCGCTCGCCGTCGTCGTCCCAGCGCACGGCCTGAAGGTGCGCCGCAACGCGCAAGATCGTACCATCGCTGCGGTGCAGGGATGTACCCGCCTCGTCGCCGTCCGCATCGGCAAAGAGTGCGCCGAGGCCGCCGGCGTCGTTGATCGCCTCCAGCGTCCCGTAGGCCAGCGCATCGAGAAGCGCCTGATTGGCATAGAGGATTTGCCCGTTGCGGTGGATGAGAACCGGCAGGGGCAGGGCTGCCAGGATGGAGGTATCGACACCCTTGCGGGCCTGTTCGCTGATCCGCCCGGCAAATGTACCGCCATGCCCCGCAACCTCGACTGCATCATCCCCGCGCGACGAGATGGCAAATCCCGGCCCGACGAGTTCGGCGTCGGGCACCATATCGGCAGCAGCGAAGGATTCGGTCTGCCGAGGCGCCACATCGACTGGAGCGGCTGGTTCGTGGGTTTCGTCCTTCGGCCGGGGCGATTCAGCCAGTACCTCGCGGCGCAGCCGCTCGGCGATCTCACGGAATGCATTGCGTTCCGCATCGTTGAGGCGGCCCTCATTGCGGGGCGGGCGCTGCGTATTCAAGGATATGACATTATCGCCTGCGGTCGGCGCAATATCGAGCACGGGAGTCTCGGGGCCAAAATCCTCAGAGGGAGAGACCTCGACGGCTTGCGTTTCCGCCGGACCGGCGCGATTGCCGAGCGCAAGGCCCGTTGCTCTCGGGTCCGTTTCGGTTTCGCTCATCCGGGCGACGCCAAACCCGCGAAAACCCATGAAGGTTCGATCGCGCGAATAGATCGGAAGTGCTGCGAGCTCGATCGGCGCGCGCAGGTCTGTTCCCTCGATCGGCCAGAATACGGTACGGCCGGACCAGGTGTCGCGGCGTTCGAGCAATGAAGCGATCTCTTCGCTCTCGGCAAAGGCGTAGTCGGAGGCAACCTCGCGGAACGACCGGCCGACGATGGCGGCAGAGGCAGGGCCGACGGCCCTTGCGAGTTCGGGCGAGATTTCATTGAAGCGCGCATCGGCGTCGACCTTCCACACGAAACGCACCGGCGCATCGGAAGGCGCATGGCGGAAGCGTTCCGCATTGTCGGAATCAACTGGATCCTCATCGCGTGACGCACTGGAAGCGTCTGTCTGCGGCTGATCGGGCGCAGGCCCGGCCGGCTTTGTTGCTGCAACTGGGCCAGCCTCGATCAGGGGCAGCGACTTTTGCTCCACGGGTTGGCGTTGCCCGCCAGGTTTTTCCTCATCGATCGAAGCAGCCTCCGCCTCGACGGCAAAAAGCAGGTGCAGGGCAGGGCTGTCCGTCAGCCGCGCAATTCCGGTCGGAACGACACCGCTCGCGGTCTTGACGGGACGCTTCACGAGACGATTGCGTTCGTGGCGCACATCACGCACCAGATCCCCGAGTACGCGTTCACCGAGGCCAAGCCTCACGAAATACTCCGAGGCGGCCATGACCTTGCCGGCGGCGTCGAGTATGGCGGCGTGGGTCGCCTGGTCGCCGAAGCCCTGGATCGCCCGGGCAGCAGCCTGTTGATCCGAACCCTTGCGATCGCCATCGTTGATGGTCAACAAAATGGCGCGTTCCCCGCGCGGCAGGGCGATGTCGCTTGCCTGAAAGGTGAGGATGCGGCTGGCGAGACCATGCGCGACGCGCAGGGAAACGATACGGCCATGGCCGATCGCCGGAAAACCTTCGAGCGCCATCAACTGGCGCCGTGCGCGCACATCAAAAACCTGATCGCTGCCGAGGATGTCGTCGATGGAGCCATATCCCAGCATCGCAGCCCCGGGACCGTTCGCCCAGATGATCGAGCCGAGGTCAGGCGCGACGACCACCAGCGCATCGCCATTGGCAAAGTGCTCGCGAATATCGTCGAGAACTGCAATGTCGATGAAAGGATAGGTACCAAACGCCATGTGCCGACCAGCTACTCCCAGAGCGAACGATCGCATTCATGCGGCCGTCTTAATACTTTGTTAATAATGGTGCGGCCGCCGCCCGTCCACTCGCAGCCCCTTATCTTACATGCCTTTCTCTTGGTTTAGTTAACTTCGGGCCGGGCCGGGCAGCCATCCACATAATAATTTCGATTGAGAAAACAGGCATTTAATTGTGCGCTGCAAAAGAAATGTTGCAATGCACAAAAAAATGGATTATACCGGGGTCATCAAATCAGATGCAGACGGAAGAACCATCTGCACAAGGAAGGATCCACTGTAATGAGCAAGACCACCAAACAGACTGCTGATGCGTTCTCGATCCCTGCTTTCGATGCCACCGCTGTAACCGACCAGGTTCGCGAATTCACCGAGAAGGGCGTTGCCCAGTCCAAGGAAGCTTATGCCAAGATCAAGGATCAGGCCGAAGCTGCTCAGAAGACGCTCGAATCCACTTTCGAAACCGCACAGTCGAACACTGCTGCTCTTTCGCTGAAGGCACTGGCTGCCCTGCGTGCCAACACCGAAGCCAGCTTCGCTCATATCGAAGCGCTGATCGGCGTGAAGTCCTTTGGTGAAGTGATCGAACTGCAGAGCGCATTCGTTCGCAAGCAGGCAGAAGCCTTTACCGGCCAGGCCAAGGAATTCCAGGCTGTCGCCACCAAGGCCGCTGAAGAAATCGCAGCGCCGGTCAAGTCGGCTGTCGAGAAGGCCTTCAAGGACGTCAAGGTCGCCTAACAGGCTACTGACAATCAAAAAGCTCCGTTGGCACTCCTCCTCCCAGCCATCGGAGACGCGAGACCCGGTCCCTCCCTCCCTCGGGGTCTCGCATTGATGGAAAAGGCCGGATTAAACTCCGGCCTTTTCTTTTTTCTGTGAGTTTTTGCCTTTGTTGCATCGAGCGCTTGCAAAAAGCGTCAATCCTCCGTATGTGACGCCTGTCAAAAATCATGACGGTACGCGGTCGTAGCTCAGTTGGTTAGAGCGCAGGATTGTGGCTCCTGAGGTCGGTGGTTCGAGCCCACCCGACCGTACCATTCAAAAACCACTTAAGTTATTGATAAATAAGCACAAAATCAGATTGATAAAACAGGCTTATTGCCATATGGCTTATTT